>NZ_DATMRB010000057.1:0-11912 GCF_035566555.1 Collimonas sp. | reverse complement strand
ACCGAAGATCAGATCGTTGCGCGTGCCTGTGTACTTGACCGCGCCGGTCTTGCGGTCGCGTCCTTCGAACAATTCGGCCTCGCTGTCCACGGCTTTCCACTCCAGGTCCATGTCCAGAAGATTGACGAAGAAGTCATTGCTAAGTACGCCGACCTTGTCGGTGAACACGCCGTGCTTGCTACTATCGAAGTTGACATCGAGTACCCGCAGGCCGCCGACCAGCGCGGTGAGCTCCGGTGCCGTCAGCGTCAGCAACTGGGCCCGGTCGATCAGCAACGCTTCGGTCGCAGCGCTGAACTTGCCCTTATTGTAGTTGCGGAAACCGTCGGCGAGTGGTTCCAGCACGGCAAAGGCCTCGACATCCGTCTGTTCTTGCCTGGCGTCGGTACGGCCCGGCGCGAAAGGCACCTCGATCGAGATCCCGCCCTGCTTGGCCGCCTGTTCAACACCAACGCTGCCGGCGAGCACAATCACGTCAGCCAGCGAGGCCTTGCCAGAAGCCTTCTGAATGTCGACCAGCTTTGGCAAAACACGCACTGCCCTCGCGTTGACTTCCCAGTCCTTCTGAGGAGCCAGGGCCAGGCGTGCGCCATTGGCGCCGCCGCGTTTGTCACCGCCGCGGAAGGTGGAGGCGGAAGCCCAGGCCACCGACACCAGCTCGCCTACCGATAGACCAGCGGCTGCGATCTTGGCCTTGATATCGGCAATGTCGGCCGCTGATGGCTGGTGCGTCGCAGCCGGCAACGGATCTTGCCAGATCAGATCTTCCTTCGGCACTTCGGGGCCAAGGTAGCGTGCCTTTGGGCCCATGTCACGGTGGGTCAGCTTGAACCAGGCGCGGGCAAACGCTTCAGCGAAGGCTTGCGGGTCCTCATGGAAGCGCTTGGATATCTTGCCGAACTCCGGGTCGAAGCGCAGGGTCAGATCGGTAGTCAGCATGGTAGGCTTGTGGAACTTGCCTTGCACATGTGCGTCGGGAATGATGTCCTCGGCATTCTTGGCCACCCACTGTTTGGCGCCAGCCGGCGAATGAGTGAGCTCCCAGTCGTACTTGAACAGGTTTTCGAAGAAGTTGTTGCTCCACAATGCCGGAGTTTTGGTCCAGGTCACTTCCAGGCCGCTGGACACGGTGTCTTTGCCGTGGCCGCTGCCATAGTTGCTGTTCCAGCCCAGGCCCTGGGCCGCAATGCCCGCGCCTTCCGGTTCGGGACCCTTGTGCGATTCGGGCGCGGCGCCGTGCGCCTTGCCGAAGGTGTGGCCGCCGGCGATCAAGGCAACGATCTCCTCGTCGTCCATGGCCATGCGGCTGAAGGTGGCGCGGATGTCCTTGGCTGCAGCCATGTAGTCGCCGCTGGCGTTCGGACCTTCGGGGTTCACGTAGATCAGGCCCATATGGGTGGCGCCAAGATTGTCGTCCAGTTCGCGGTCGCCATGGAAACGCTTGTCGGTCCCCAGCCAGGTGGTCTCGCCGCCCCAGTTCACGTCCAGGTCCGGTTCCCACACGTCTTCACGGCCGCCGGCAAAGCCAAAAGTGCGGAAGCCCATCGACTCCAGCGCCACATTGCCGGTCAGGATGAACAGGTCGGCCCAGGAGATTTTCTGGCCATATTTCTGCTTGATCGGCCACAGCAGGCGGCGCGATTTATCAATATTGACGTTGTCCGGCCAGGAATTGAGAGGCGCGAAACGCTGTTGTCCGCGACCACCGCCGCCTCGACCGTCGAGGGTGCGATAAGTACCGGCCGAATGCCAGGCCATGCGGATGAACTGCGGACCATAGTGGCCGAAATCGGCCGGCCACCAAGCCTGGCTGTCGGTCATGAGTTTGATCAGATCTGCCTTGAGCGCCTTGTAGTCAAGTTTCTTGAACTCTTCAGCGTAGTCGAACTTCTCGCCCAACGGGTTGGACTTGTTGGAATGCTGGTTCAGCAAATCAATGCGTAGCTGGTTCGGCCACCATTCTTTGTTCGTTGTGCCGCCGCCGGCGTGGTGGAAAGGACATTTGGCTTCAGTTGACATGGGAGATCTCCTTTGTCGTGGGTAGGTGAGATAACTACAACATCTTTTTGATCAGGCCGTTCGGGCCAACAGTTTGCAAACTTTGACTATTGTCTATTGCGGCGCCCTTATCCCGAGTTGGGGGCTACTGCAATACCTGGTCGGTTGCAAAGGGCAATGAGCGCCACCGCGATGGTCACTAAACATAAAGCTGGCAGCCCGATATAGCGCCCGGGAAGTGAAGCATTTTTTAGTGAGGCATCTCCTGTTTATTATCAAATAGCGTATTCATAGTAATTTCAATTCTCTGATATATAAAATTAATTATATTCATTGAGTTGATAGCTATATGCAATCACCCACCCGACTTAGACTGAGCTTGTCCGAGTCACTCGACCATCCGCATCTGATCGCCTCCGGCTACAATCAGATCAAGTCCGATGCACCCCGTCTGCCAGGGCGTGTTGACATTCACTTCAGCCCCAGCACCGAAGCAGCGACCACCACCAATGATTCGAAGCGCGACACCAGTATGGATTTTAGTCGTCGCTCCATCGCGATAATGTCCAGGCGCCTGCACACTTTTTTTGGCAGCGCCGGCAGCATGCTGATGGGCAGGCACGACGGCGCTGATCATCCCGCAGAATAGTCCGCATCCTTGGTCCCGCCCGAATTTAAGGATGTAAACGCAATCGGCAAAAGTTAACAGGCCTTGGCGGCAACTATCGGACAACTTCTTTCTCGGTATGTTACACGCCCTGATATCGCTGCCGCAATTTTTCCTCATGCCGGCATTTTTTCAGGTAATGAAGAGTATAAACATCTTCTCAGAGCTGTGCCGCGGACTCTTCGCTGCTCGCAAGAAAGCGCCTTACTTCCAGCATCGTGGCGTCCATCTCGGCTTGCAGCGTCAGGAATTCCTGGCGCGGGCAAGGCAGTTTTTTGCGGTTGAACTCAAGCTCGATCCGATCCAGCATGCGCACCGCTGCATGTGCTCCCGCTATCAGCAAGGACCCCTTCAAGGCATGGCATTCATGGCTGGTCGCAAGCACATTCTCAGCCGCCACAGCGCTCTCCAGCCGGCCGAGCTGTTCGCCCGCGACCAGTAGAAACAGCGTGCACAACTCGGCGCAGACGGCAGGGTCCTGATAGGCATGCTTGAGCAAAGTCTGAGGACTGAAGTGATCGCCGGTTCGCGGCGGCATGGAGGGATTAAATGGCCTTGTCATGCAGTATGGGCGGGTGCATCAGTACGCCCCATCGGGATCCACGGCGGCCAGGATCTGCCGGCGCGAGGCCGGCTTGACCACGATGGCGTCGAAGCCGGCCGCCCTGAACGAAGCCAGCTCTCCCTCCATCGCATACGCGGTATACGCCACCACGCGTGGGGCGACCGTGTTGAGGCGGCTCTTGACGATATGGCAGAACTCTTTGCCGTTGATGTCGCGCATGCCGATGTCGGTCAGTATCACATCGACCGGATTCCTGTTCAGATAGCGCAAGGCGTCGGACGCGCAGGTGAGAACCTGCACCGAATGTCCTGCCCTGACCAGTATCACCTTGGCCAGGTTGCTGTTCAAAGGATTGTCATCCACTACCAGTATCTGTTTCATGGTGCCTTCGCATTGGTTGCCGCAATGGAGAGCGGCAGCGTAAACGTGAATATCGAACCGCGCTCAAGCCGCGATTGCACGCCTATCGCGCCGCCCATGCACTTCACCAGCTCCTTGGCCAAAGCCAGCCCCATGCCGCTGCCCGCCTGCGCGCGCAGGTCCGAGCCGTCCACTTGCGTGAATTTTTCAAAAATCGCGCCCTGAAAGCTGGCGGGAATCCCTTCGCCGGTATCGATCACCTTGAATATCAAGCTACCCCCGCCTTGCAGCACCCGTACTGTTACCGCGCCTTGATTAGTGTATTTCACGGCGTTGTGGATCAGATTATTGAGCACCCTGACAAGCTTGCTGCGGTCGCAATCGATCTCGACCGGCAAGCCGGGACTCAATGCCAGGCGCAGGCCGATCTTCTTGCGCATCGCGGTAGAGGCGTGCCCCGCGACAATCTGTTGCATCAGGCCGCGCAGGTTTTCGGTTGCCAGAAACACTTCCATTTTTCCGGCGGCAATACGCTCCAGATCCAGCACCGAATTGACCAGCAACAGCAGATGCGTGCCGCTGTCATGGATGGCCTGGGCGAACTGCCAGGCATCAGTGCCGGCCAGGTCCTCCCGCAACAGCTCGGCGTAACCCAGGATGCCGTTCAAGGGCGTTCTCAGTTCGTGCGACACATTGGCCAGAAACTGCGATTTGGCCTGGTTCGAAAATGCCGCCGCGCGCCGCGTCCTTACCAGGCCGTTGGCCAGAAACAGGATCAGCATGGTGAGCATCAGCACGATGATCGTCGCAAACATCGCCAACGCATAGTCGCGCCGCTTGTGCAACTGCACATGGCTAGCGCCCAACGGCGCATCGAGCATGGTCATCTGTTCTGCCTGGGCAGGGTCGGCTTGCGGGTCCAGAATGAAAGCCTGGCTCTCAAGCTCGCGCTGAGTCTCGTTATAGAGAGTCACCACCCAGATGCAGGCGATCAACGCGCTGGCAAAAAGCAAGATCGCCATGCGCACGCCCGACTTGCGCGGCGCAACAATTGCAGCAGATGATCCGGCTATTTTTTTCAATACAGCTGTAAAACTAAAAACGGCCACTGACATTCATTTTCAAAAAGGGAAGCTTGCGCTTCCAGACGATGGCGTCACCGCGCTGGCATATTCTGCCCTCGGAGCTCGCCGCCTGGCGGCGGATCGCATTCCGGATCCGTCATTAAATGCTATGCTTGAGAAAATTAAATTTCCGCAACGCAATATTAGTGCAGCCGTTTGTATTTTTGTACTGTTAGATTTGTCAGTCGCAAGCCAGCCGCGACTCGGTCCGGATCCGCCCCGCCGGCAACGGCGCTTGCAATTTGAATACGAACGCGCTACTTTCTCAGTAAAGTTCCGCCGGAAATATTGATGTAACCGCAGGCTAGTCTGAAGGGACCGCAGATGAAAACCGTCGCACAAATTCTCAAGACCAAGCAGAACCAAGCTGTCTACACCATATCCCCGGGCGCCAAGGTATTCGACGCCATAAAAATGATGTCGGAACGAAGCATCGGTGCATTGCTGGTGACCGAAGGAGAGGTCATCGTCGGCATCGTCACCGAGCGCGACTATGCCCGGAAAATGATACTCAAGGGCCGCTCGTCGACAGATACCTCGGTACGCGACATCATGACGTCTTCCGTCATGTACGTGCGGCCTGAAGACAGCAATGAGCAGTGCATGGCGCTAATGACCGAGAATCGCCTGCGCCATCTGCCGATACTGGATCAAGGCAAGCTGATCGGCATCATTTCCATCGGCGACCTGGTGAAGGATATTATTTCCGAGCAGCAGTTCATCATCCAGCAGCTTGAGCACTACATCATGGGGCACCCGGCTTGAAGCAATCAGGTATATATTAGAAGCAGACGACTCGAAACGGTATTTTTCGACATAGTGGCCTCAGATGAAAAACTGGGTAGTTCTGCCTTTCTGCCTCCTGCTCGCCGCATGCGCCTCTGCGCCGCCGGCGCCGCGGGCGGATAACCTGTTCAGCGATCAATTGTTCGCCCCCGCCTCGGAACGCATCAGCGCCGACGATGTATTCGCGCTCAGCCCGTCCATGCGGCAATACCTGAGCAGCGGCGAAATCTCCTACCAGCTGCACGCCAAAGGCGTGCAGCAAGGCTTGTTCGATGCCTTGTACAACAAGACTCAGCTGAAACTCGACTATAACTCCGAGCATACCCGCAATGCCGCGCAGACCTTTGCCGCGCGTTCCGGAAACTGCCTGTCGCTGGTGATCATGACCGCCGCCTTCGCCAAGGAGCTGGAACTGCCGATCGAGTATCAGACGGTCCTGATCGACCAATCCTGGACCCGCAACGACGACATCTACTTTGCCAGCGGCCACGTCAATATCACGCTGGGAAAGAAACTGGGGGCTATCCGCACCCGCTTCGATCAGGCCAGCCTGCTGACAATCGACTTCCTGCCGCCGGAGGAAATCAGCGGCCAGAATCGCCAGGACATCAGCGAAAACACCATCGTCGCGATGTACATGAACAACCGTGCTGCGGAAGCGCTGGCCCAGCATCAGCAGGACGATGCTTATTGGTGGGCGCGCGAGGCGATCCGCCAGGATCCCAGGTTCCTGGCTTCCTACAATACGCTAGGCGTGATCTATCGGCGCCACGGCAATCTGCAGCTGGCCGAGCGCGCATTCTCGCAAGTGCTCGACAGCGAGCCGGACAACACCGTGGTCATGTTCAATCTGATCGACGTCCTCAACGACCTTGGCCAGACCGCACGCGCGAGGGCGCTAGGCGCCAGGCTGGTGCAATTGCAGCCGGTGGCTCCGTTCCAGGCATTCAACCTCGGCATGGCGGCGATGCGCGCGGGCGACTACAAGACCGCCAAGCTGCAGTTCACCAGGGAAATCGCGCGCGATCCCTACTATCACGAATTTCAGTACTGGCTTGGCATCGCCTGCCTGCGCCTGGGAGAGATCGATCAGGCTGTACAGCACCTGAGCATTGCGATGGAGAGCAGCACCACCCGCAGCGATCATGACCTGTATGCCGCCAAGCTCGACCGTGTGAAGTCTTATCACCCGCCACTGCTGGTGCACTGAACAGCGCAAGGCCACGGCCGGCAGCATCGGCAACTAAAGATTGCAGTGGTATCGGCGTTGCATGCCGGCAGCAAAAAAAACCCACGCTATACGCTGTAATCGCATGCTTATGTGCGCTAGGCCGCTTGCCTTTTGGCGTGCAGTTTCTTCGCTGATGAAGCATTGTTGTTCCACGTAAATATACGCGTGGAAATCGCGCAACAATATAGTTAAATGATGTCAAATATTCGCTTTAATTGTACAGAACGATTTAAGATCAAATCGTCTCCATACAAAAGAGGTGCCGACATGGGATGGCTTAACAGATTGGCGACGAAATATATCCTGACGCCGGAAAAGCTGGCGGAAAACGAACTGCGCGACACGCGCCTGGCCTTGTATCAAGCGGAACGACAGTTGCTCGAAGCAGAAATGCGGGTGGATTATTATCGCAACGTCTTGTCTTTCCTCGAGGCCATCGCCGCCGACGGCGTCGAAAAAGTCGCCGACTCGCAAAGGCAAAAACCATCTATCCAGTTGCAGGGACCGCAACGGCTTACCCCGGAGCTCAGCACCTATCGCGGAGCAGCCTGAAACCTGTCAGGCGATAGGTTGGAGCGTAGCTCTTACTTGCGCTCGCGGCCGGCGTGAACATCGCGCCGCTGGTCGAGCGCTGTCAATACCTGATGCGGATCGGTGGGCTGTTGCATGGCTTCGGCCTCCGGGTCGTGGCGGTCTTTTACCATCGGCAGATCGCGCCGCAATTCTTCAATCAGATTGATCAGCTTGGTGGTCTTTTGCTCGGTCAGCAAATTCACCTGCAGCTCCAGGTGCTGGCGCTGCTCTTCGAACCTGGCGAGACGATTCTGCTTGATCAAGACCACCGTCGTAATCAGCAAGGCGCACAAGCTTACGATGCCCTGCAGCCAAAAGAACGGCGGCGGGTCGAAGTGATGCCAGCCTGCCGCCCGCCCGACCACGCTGAGCAATATCCACAGCACGGCAAACAACACGATCACGCTTAAAAAATAAGGCCGTCCGACAAAATTGCTGACATACTCAAGCAGGCGTTGCGAAGCGCTAAGCTTTTGTTCTTCCTGCTGGTAGAACGCCAGAATGCTTTCGATGTTCTGGCCAATCTGAGCGCCCGGCTCAGCCTGGCCACGGTCTTGCTTATCCATGGCAACCTCCTTTGTTCTGCGGCACGCTTCATCTGCGTCTCTTGCCTCTACCCTACTCGCCCATTCAGGTCCTTGCAATTTTCCAGGCAAACCATATGCTATTCCAAGACGCCGGATATCAATGCGCGCTGCCGTACAGACCGCCGCGCCGTTTCAGCGGAAACTCAGTGCGAGCAGCAGCGCCGGCCGCACCGGACCGCATTTCTCTCCAACCGGAAGGTAAATATGACCCAAGCTGCGTCTGACGCATTGGTTTTTTTCGGCGCCACCGGCGACCTCGCTTTCAAACAGATTTTCCCGGCCCTGCAGGCCATGATCAAGCACGGCCGCCTGGATCTTCCCATCATTGGCATCGGCAGGTCAGCCTTGAGCAAGGAGCAGTTCGTCGCCCGTGCGCGCGACAGCATCGAGCAGCACAGCCAGCTTGACGCCGACGCCTTCGGCAAGCTGTCGTCGCGCCTGCAATATCTCAGCGGCGACTATCAGGACGACGCCACCTACCGCCAGCTGAAAACCTTGCTGGGCAAGGCCGCCCATCCCCTGCACTATCTCGCCATTCCGCCAGAGATGTTTGAAAATGTGATCAAGGGGCTGGCGCGCTCGGGCTGCGCGGAAAACAGCCGGGTGATCGTCGAGAAACCGTTCGGACGCGACCTCGCCTCGGCGCAGGCGCTGAACCAGACGCTGCTGCAGGCTTTTCCTGCCGCCGACATCTATCGCATCGATCACTACCTGGCCAAGGAGCCGGTACAAAACCTGCTCTACTTCCGTTTTGCCAACAGCTTTCTCGAACCGCTGTGGAACCGCAGCCACATAGCGCAGGTTCAAATCACCATGGCCGAATCGTTCGGCGTGCAGGGACGCGGCAGCTTCTACGATAGCGTCGGCGCGATGCGCGACGTTATCCAGAACCATCTGCTGCAAGTGGCAGCGCTGCTGGCCATGGAGCCGCCCGCCAGCCATCATGACGACGCCGTACGCGATGCAAAATTGCGCGTATTCCAGGCCATGCAGCCGCTCAGTCCGGCGCAGGTTGTGCGCGGCCAGTTTCGCGGCTACCTGGAAGAGCCAGGCGTCGCCGCCGAATCGAGCGTCGAAACCTTCGCCGCCCTGCGTTTGAATATCGATAACGCACGCTGGGCCGGCGTACCGTTTTACATCCGCGCCGGCAAGCAAATGCCGCTGACGGCGAGCGAGATCATGGTAACCTTGAAAAAACCGCGGCAGGCGGTCTTCGATACCACCGGCGCCGGCCAGGAAAATTACTTCCGTTTCCGTATCGGCCCCGACGCCTTGATATCGATGGGCGCGCGCGTCAAACTGGCTGGCGAAGCGATGCATGGCGAAGCGGTGGAGCTGCTGGCCCAGCGCCATCCCGGCGACGAAATGACGCCTTATGAGCGCCTGTTCGGCGACGCCATCCAGGGCGATGCTTCGCTGTTCGCCCGCTATGACAGCATCGAGGCTGCCTGGCGCACTGTCATGCCGGTGCTCGGCAACTGCGTGCCGCTGGAGATATACGAAACGCAAAGCTGGGGGCCGGCCGCCGCCGACAGGCTGACGGCGGCAGACGGCGGCTGGCACAACCCGCAACTGACCAAGGATAGCAATGGCGGCAATGGATGACGTAGTGTTCCTGCTGGATGTCGACAATACCTTGCTCGACAACGATCGCCTGATCGACGACCTGATGCAGCATCTGGCGCAAGAGTTCGGCGCCGCCGGGCGCGACAGCTATAAAGCAATCCTCGAACAGTTGCGCGTAGAACTCGGCTATGTCGATTATCTCGGCGCCATGCAGCGCTTTCGGCTGGCCAATATGCACGATGCCAGGACGCTGCTGATGTCGGCATTCCTGATCGATTACCCGTTTGCCGACCTGATCTATCCTGGCGCGCTGAATGCCGTCGCCCATCTCAGGCAATGGGGCCGCACTGTCATCCTGTCCGATGGCGACGCCGTCTTCCAGCCGCGCAAGATCCAGCGCTCAGGACTTTGGCAAGTGGTCGAAGGCCGGGTGCTGATCTACGTCCACAAGGAACAGATGCTGGACGATGTCACGCGCCTGTATCCATCCCGCCACTACGTCATGGTGGACGACAAGCTGAGCATCCTGAGCGCCATGAAGAACGCCTGGAGCACACAATTGACCACGGTGTTTCCGCGCCAGGGACACTATGCGCTGGACCCGAAGAATCTTGCCGCCTATCCGGCAGCCGACATCACCGTGGAAAATTTTAGCGACCTGCTAAAGCAAGATTTTTCCGCGCTGCTGACGTAGGCTCCGGAACGATCCTCGCACATGGGCCAGGAGTTCTGGCCCGCCAGCCTATTTTGGCGCGGCGGCCGCCGGTGCTGGCGCTGGCGCTGGCACGAATTTGGTGATCACGTAGCCGACCGGTATCCATTTATCGCCGGCCTGCATCAGCGACACCTTTTCTACCGTCGGCGCCTTGGCGAAGCGCGAGGCAAAAGCGATATTCAGGTATTCGCCAGGCGGCAGGTCGGCCGGATTGCTGACCCGAACGATCTGCTCCCAGCTGCGGCTGCTCAGCGGCCCCACTTCCGCTTTCACCGCCGCCAGATACTTCGTCCAGTCTTCCTTGCTCATGCTTTTCTGCATGGAAGAACCACTCTGGGACCACATGCGGTCGGCCTGATTGCTGTCGGCCAGCGCCACCCATTGCGTCGCGGTGGCGACGGCGCTGTCGATCGATGCGCCTGACTGGGCCAGCGCAGGCTGGACAGCCAGCAGACTAGCCAGGGCGAAACCGGCGGCGCCGGAAAATTTTCTTAATGAGAGCAATGCGGTCATTTTTCTCTTCCCAGTAAACAAAACACAATGAAGATCCGGAAGCCGGTACGCGCCTTATCATAAACGAAATTATTTTTTATTCAATCTCCGCGGTTGTTGTCGCCGACAGGCTTAGCGCAGCGTAGCAATGCCGAAGAACTTGCTACGGACGAAAAAGCGGCCCGAACCGGGCCATTGCGCTGCTCCTGTTCCTGTCGTCACCTCCCTGGAAAATCGCCGGCACTGAATCGCCGCAGTCGACCATTCAGTGGTAATCGTTACTTCCACCCTGCGACTGGATTGAACGATTTGTTGACGCCGCTTGTCTGGGCGAATGCCGCGCCACGCCATAAAAGACTGCCAACCGATAGCAGAACCGCAACTAAAAAAGAACCGTACCGGTATTGCGGTGCAATCATTATTGTCCTCGGTCGTTTTATCTTCACCGCGTGTAGCGGCTCTTATGGATACACCAACTTTTCCCGTAGGTAATTTCATTTATTCGCCGCAACAATAATTAACATTCGCCGTTGCGAAAATGAAAAAGCGGCGCTGGCGACTGCTACAGCTCTTCAAGCAAGCGCCGCATGCATACCGCCAGGCCAGTCAATCTCACGAACCGTTGCCGGACCCGCTGCGTTATCATTGAGCCATGCATTCGACCTCCTCCCGCTATCTGAAACCCGAGCAATGGGCCGTGACCGCCGTACGTGCGATCAGCAGCTGGTGGTCCATGCTGCACCTGGCCGGCATCGCACTGGTCATGGGCTTCTCGCCATCCACCTACCATCGCGCCAACCGCCACACCACCTATCGCTATATCTACACCAGCACCTGGCAAATCCTGCCCTGGTTCACCTTGCTGTCGACTTTGCTGAGCCTGGTGCTGATCCGCATCGTGATCATCACCGCCCTCAGCTACGGCTTGTCGCGCTACGCGCTGGAAATGGTGGTGCGGGTGCTGGTGCTGGAACTGATCCCCTTGTCTGCCGCGCTGTTCGTGGCGCTGCGCGCCGGGCTGGCGTTCAATACCGCGGGCTCGCCGCTGACTGCCGCGATGGCCGCGCAAGATTCGGCAAAATTCGATATCGCGCAGCTGCAGCTGGACCTGGTGCCGCGCGTGATCGCCAGCGCCTTCTCGGTAGCGACCCTGGCCACGGTCAGCGGCCTGATCGTACTGCTGCTGGCGTATGTCAACGTCTATGGCCTGACGCCATGGGGCTTGCTCGACTACACCCGCACCGTCGG
>NZ_DATMRB010000056.1:0-6248 GCF_035566555.1 Collimonas sp. | reverse complement strand
CAGGACACCCACCCGATTTTCCGGCAAGGGATCATTGCCGGGCAACTCAGCCCTGTACGGTATCCGATCAAAGGAAGTCAAAGGCACAGGCTTCGGGGAACTTCTTTTCGACGATAGTACGGGACAAACTAAAACAAAATTGTCGTCCGAGCTAGGCGCGACCCAGCTGAACCAGGGCTGGATCGGTCATCCCCGTACTGACGGCAGTTCCGACAAGCGAGGGGAGGGATTTGAAGCCCGCACGGATTTGGCGGGTGCCATCAGAGCTGCTCAAGGATTGCTGATTACCGCTGATCCCCGGCCCAATGCCGGCGGCCAAGTGCTGGACCGCCAGGAGCTGATAGGCCAGCTGGAAACCGCGCTGGCAATCGCCAAGCAGCTGGCAGAACTTGCCAACACCCACGAAGCAGGCACGACCGATACCGCGCCGGCGCAAAAATTGGCCGACCAGATCAAAAGCTGGGATGCCGACAAAGCGGGTGGTGCTGCCGCCATCGCCGTGACGGCGCCCGCCGGCGTTGCCGTGTCCAGTCCCAATTCGGTCGTGACGGCCGCCGGCACCAACCTGGACATGATCGCAGTCCAGGACGCCAATCTGACCACTGGCCGTAAGGTGCAGGTCCGTGCCGGACAAGGTTTGTCGATGTTCGTGCCGCAGCAAGATGCGCAATTAATTGCGGCGACCGGCAAGATCCAGGTCCAGGCGCAGGCAAACGAAATGGAGCTGGGCGCCGCCAAGCGCATGCACGTTTATTCGCTTGAATCGCTGCTGCTGGAGGCGCCGCAAATTGTGCTGCGTACCGACGGCGCGGAAATTGTCATCGGTAACGGCAAGATCACGATGTCATCGTCGGCGCCGGTCGACGTTAAAGCGCCGTCATTCAACTTTGGCGGCAGCGGCGGTGGCAATACAGCTTTGCCGAATATGCCGCATTCGACGCTGGCTACCGATGAAAAGATCGCGTTTTCCGGACGCAGCGGCAAGGGCCGGGAAAACCTGCCATATGAAGTCCGCGACACTGCCGGCGCCGTGCAGGATGCCGGTAAATCCGCTGCCAATGGCGCCACACAAAATACGATCACTGACAGCGTCATCAAGGCGCTGACCGTACATCTGAAACCTTGAAGGCTCGATAAGACATGAGTGAACCTGTTCTCCCAGAAGCCACGCGCAGATTGACGCTGCAATTCGACAAAGACGGCGAACCGACCTTCGCCACAGTCTGTAGTCCGAAAAGCTTCAGAAATAGATCCGTGGCCATAGTGCCACCTCGCCATGTGATTCCTGTGATTTTTGTGCCGGGTATCATGGGGACGAATCTGCGTGGGAACGACAAGTCAGATGGCTATAAGGGCAAGTCTGCCTGGGAACCCCCTAATGGAAAATTGGCCGGTCTGGCTGAAGGTGGTTCACGCACATTCCAGAGCGCGGTCGAGCGGCAAAAGCAGATGAATCCTGACACCACCGAGGTAGATCCTACTGGCAAAATATCGATGCCGCGTGGGGTAGACACGCTCACAGCGGAAGAAGCGCGGCGGCGAGGCTGGGGAGAGTTACATTGGGATAGCTATGGCGGAGTGTTGACCGAACTGGAACGCGCGCTCAACGACCAATATATCAATCCCGGCGCCAAAGAACCGATAGAAATGGATGTCTGGAAGTTAGCCAAGACGCTAAAGAAGGGCAAGCCAGGTAAAGAGGTCGATATTCTCAAGACCTGGAATCCAATAAAGGGGGATGCATCTGCTCTGACCGACGAAGAGTTCACGCGCCTTGATGACTATTTTTATCCTGTGTGGGCTTGCGGTTACAACTGGCTGCAAAGCAATGAAGAATCGGCCCAGCGACTGGTGAAGCGAATCCAGGAAGCGCTGGACTGGTACGATAAGACGAAGTATTTCATCCCGGAAGGCAAGGTCATCATCATTACCCACTCGATGGGTGGCATGGTAACCCGGAGAGCCGCGCAAATAGTTGAAGGCAAGATTCTGGGCGTGGTAAATGGTGTACAGCCAATGGGTGGCGCGCCGGTGGTGTATCGGCGTTTTCGCGCTGGGACCGAAGTTGGCGGTATATTGGACATTCCAGGTGCAGTGGCGGCAACGATCATAGGGTGGAGTGCTGTAGACATCACATGCGTGATGGCCAATTCACCAGGCCCGTTGGAGCTATTGCCGACTAAGCACTACCCGTCGGGTTGGCTCCAGATGGAAGGATTCACGAACGGTAAGCGAGATTTACTGATGCCTGCGCTGCCAGTAGCAGATCCCTATGCAGAGATTTATTCTAAGCGAGTACAAGACCTGTGGTGGGGAATGATTGATGAAACATTGATTGATCCGGCTAACATTCATAAAAAGAACAAGATGACGCCGTTCGATGCATATAAAATCGCCATCACCAAGGCCCGTGACTTTCATGAAACAGCGCAGCTTTACTGTCATCCGAACACCTTCGCTCATTTTGGTGCTGATGCTAAAGAAGTTTCGTTTGGAAGCGTGCATTGGACCACGCATGCTGATATCCCAAGCAATATAAAGGACGGATTGAGCGGGCTACCTACTGGAGATTGGACGAAGTACGGTAAAGCGCAGGTAGGTACTGAGAATGATGGGATAAATTTTAGGCTTCAAGATAAAACCAAACCTAAAGATGATGACGATCCAGACGCCGGCGACGGCACGGTGCCTCTCCATTCAGCCGCGCTTGTGGGAGACAATGCAACGCATGTTTTCAAAATGAAAGGCTTCGCGCACGCCGAGAGCTACAAGAATGAGAATGTCATCGAGAATGTGCTGTATTGTCTTGGGAAAATTATCCAGGGCGCGAAACCAGCCAAAGACCTGCCACAAACCAAAGGAGAAACATGTTCCGCTCCCGCCCCGGCTTCTGCCAGCGACTCTTCCGAATCGGCTTCGCAACCCTCGCCGGCTTCGGCATCCTGACCGCTTATGCTAAGGAACCTGTGATGAGTGAAACAAAAACATATTGCGTTGGACGTTTCCTAGTCGATGCGCCAAAAGACGCTGAGATTAATGGACAAGGATATGAATTCATGTTCGGTCGGATCGAATCCGAACGCGCAGGGATCGACGCGAAAAATTTTTCTGCACGAATGGAAAAACGGGAAGAAGAACTGAGGGCAGGTAAGCAAAAAGACAAATTCAAACTAACAGAGGTGCTTTCCCCTTCCTCTGATAGCAGAATTTTTAAGCTGTCACGCGCATTTGACCTATTCCCGAATGATCCGCCATCAACTGGATTGGAGGCATATCGTTTAAGCCACGGCACAGTTTTCTCCATGGCGGCAACGGGCTTCGATCAATCGTTTCCGCAGCTAGTCGACCGGTTAAAATCAGTTGTTCTTCCTGCTGTCCGGTTCCGCCAGCCAGAGGAAATTCCTGCAGAACCTGGCTTTTGCATCAAGGATGGGTTCATTGCTGACGATGGGAGTAAAGACCAGGCCGAATACGGTCAGATCGGTTTCCGCTTCAAGGCATGGCCTGACGTGCTGGTCGTCTTTACGACAAGAGAGAACGGCGACAAGCTTGATGACACGCTACTTGAGCGCTACGCAAAATCACCAATTCACGCGCAATACGCGGACGTCATTGGTCGCGTAAAAACATTCCGCAAAGGCGAGCGCAAAGTCGGATCATTGGCAGGTGAGGAATTAATGCAGGCTTATCCAACCGACGCCGGCTATTTTACCCATCAATTTGCCTGGGACTCTCCCGGCAAGCCCAATGCGGCATTCTCGCCGAACGTTCATGTCGAGATGTTTACCGGACAAGGCCATGCTGGTGAACGTACTGTTCGCCCATCGCTGACGGACGACCAGGCCATCAAACTTTTTGATAGCGTCGTCAACTCTATCCGTCTGCGCCCAACCGGACCGGCCAAAGTCAGTAGCGCAGACCCGACACCATCGTCGCCGCAAGCGCCGCTGGGTGAGGTTGTTGCTACCGGCTCGATATGTCCGCAGACTGGCTGGTGGCAATGTATCGAAACCGGGAATATTGACGGCGGCCGCCGACGTTTCTTCAAAGTCGGCGAAGCGATGCCAGCTGCCGTGCTGCTTGGCGATGCCAACATGTGGCAAACGATACGTGGTCAGCGGCCTAGCCATTCCCTAAGCACAGTGTGGTCTCTAGTGGCCTATGAAGAAACAGCGGCACCAGCTGCCATCGCTAAAACTGATGCGCACGATACACCAGGAGCATCGCTCCCTGGCGAACCGACCCCAGGCTAACTAGCGCAGATGGAGGCCACATGCCAAACGTAATCAGGCTCGGCGATGCGACGAACCATGGGGGCAAGGTCGTCTCGGCCAGCGCGCCGTTTATTGTCGAAGGGATCGCGGTGGCCCGCGTTGGCGATACCTGCATATGTCCTATCCAGGGGCATACCGTTTGCGTCATTGTCGAAGGCGACCCGAATTTTATTGTCGGCGGGCTGGCGGTAGCGTTCGACGGACATAAAACAAGTTGTGGCGCGAGTCTGATTTCCAGCTTGTCGAATTTTGGGAAATCTTAAAACAGGCAATGATCAGAAGCGAACGTCGGCAGTTGGCACTCGAAGAAATGAAGCAGATCGCTAGTGACCGTGGCGGTTTGTGTTTGTCTGATGCCTACATTAATGCAGCCACCAATTTGCATTGGCAATGTCTGAAGAAACATCAATGGCACGCATCTCCCCATAGTATAAAAGACGGCAGCTGCTGTCTCCGCTGCTATCACGACAGTATGCGCAGCAGCTTGGATGACATGCGGATGCTCGCGCAGCAGCGCGGCGGGCATTTACTGTCCAAGCGCTATGTGGATAGCAGATCCCGATTGCGCTGGAAATGCGCTAAAGGGCACATCTGGCAAACGACTGCAGCAGTGGTGTCTTGCGGGCGTTGGTGCCCGCAATGTTCTTTTGACGCCAAACGCGGCACAATTGAAAAAATGCAGGAGCTTGCGGTAAGTAAGGGAGGTTTTTGCCTGTCAAATACTTACGTCAATAACACGACAAATTTGCAATGGCAATGTGCTGCCGGTCATGTCTGGCATGGTCCACCAGAACGCGTTCGCCTCCACTGGTGTCCAAAATGTTCGTTCGTACGCATGCGCCTGGGCATCGACAAAATGCGGGAAATTGCGCAGGAACGTGGCGGTCGCTGCCTGTCAGATACTTACACCAACGTGATAACACCATTGAGCTGGCAATGTATCGAGGGCCACATGTGGGAAGCCATGCCGATATATATTCGGAAGGGGCGCTGGTGCCCGGAGTGCCGCCGTATTGCGCAAGACGAGCAAAAGAAATTGAATGTTAACAAAAAGAAAAAAAGATTCTCTTTTCCGCAGGTACTTTAAGTCATGGGGCGGGCAGTCACATAGGTTTTTGGCGCGGCTTTTGCGATTGATGCAAATGGAAACCATGAAAATGCCGGCCTGAGTTTGTGCCTGACAATGCTGAATACAGACTATTCAGAGCGGCACATGGCAAAAGACACTGAGAAAAATGCACCCAGCCTCTTCGGCAAAATGGGCACGTCGGCAAAAAAATGGTTTTCCGGGAACGTCGAGAGGGTGGACGACCTGGGCAAAGATGACCCCTATGCCTTTGATTTCGGGGCAGCATCGCAGTCTCTCCTCGGTACTGGTCGTCGCGCCGCCCGCATGCGCGCGCAGATTTATCAGAAATGGTCGTTCATGGAAGGCGACCCGATTGTGTCCGGCGCACTGTCGCTGATCGTCACGTCCGCGCTCGGCGGCCATGAGACGACGGGCAATACGGTCTTCATCGAAAAGAAGGCTGAGACGATCAAAAATATCAAACTCGCCAAGATGGTCGATGAGATCGATGCCGCCTTGACGCCCAAGCTCAATCAAATGGCGCATTGCATGGCCTATAACGGTGCGACCTTTGGCGACAGCTATGCGCGGCCCTATGTTGATAGCAGCGGTATCCGTGAATTGTATTTCGGTGAAATTGTCCGGCCGCCCATGGTGCAAGCCTACGAGAAGGGCAACCGCACCGTGGGATATATGGTGTATTCCGGCGCCAAGGCCATCGAGCGGCTAGATACAACGCAGCTGCTGCGCCTCAAGATGCCGCGGCTAGTCTGGGTGCCGCAGTTTGCGGTGCAGGATAAGGTGATCAAAATGGCCTTGTCCGAAGATGATCTGGACGAGCTGCCGATCCTGCCGTCGATGGTGGGGGGATCCTTTCTGCACCAGGCGGAAGAGGCGTACGACCA
>NZ_DATMRB010000055.1:0-18825 GCF_035566555.1 Collimonas sp. | reverse complement strand
GTATGTTGGTCTGGATCCCTTCGACCTCCATTTCCGACAGCGCAATCTGCATCCGTTTGATAGCCTGTTCGCGGCTGGCGCCGTAGGAAATCACCTTGCCGACCATCGAATCATAATGCGGCGGCACGAAATAGCCGGCGTAAGCGTGCGAATCGACGCGGATGCCAGGGCCGCCGGGCGCATGCCACGACAGGATCTTGCCCGGCGACGGCGTGAACTTGAACGGATCTTCGGCGTTGATGCGGCACTCGATAGCGTGACCGGTGAGCTGGATGTCACGCTGGCGGAAACGCAGTTTTTCACCGGCCGCGATGCGGATCTGTTCCTGCACGATGTCGATGCCGGTGATCATTTCGGTGATCGGATGTTCAACCTGGACGCGGGTGTTCATTTCGATGAAATAGAACTCGCCGTTTTCATACAGGAATTCAAAAGTGCCGGCGCCGCGGTAATCCATCTTGCGGCAAGCTTCGGCGCAACGATCGCCGATTTTTTCAATGATCTTGCGCGGAATGCCGGGGGCCGGCGCTTCCTCGATCACTTTCTGGTGACGGCGCTGCATCGAGCAGTCGCGCTCGCCCAGCCAGACGGCGTTCTTGAACTGGTCGGCCAGGATCTGGATCTCCACGTGACGCGGATTCTCCAGGTACTTCTCCATATACACTTCCGGATTGCCGAAAGCGGCGCCGGCTTCAGTCTTGGTCATGGTCACCGCATTGGCCAGGGCCGCTTCGGTATGCACCACGCGCATGCCGCGTCCGCCGCCGCCGCCGGCCGCCTTGATGATCACCGGATAGCCGATCTTGCGGGCAATCTTGACGATTTCCTTCGGATCGTCCGGCAACGCGCCTTCCGAACCGGGAACGCAGGGTACGCCGGCGCGGATCATGGCTTGCTTGGCTGATACTTTATCGCCCATCAGGCGGATGTTCGCCGGCCGCGGGCCGATGAAGACAAAGCCGGACTGTTCCACGCGCTCGGCGAAATCGGCGTTTTCCGAAAGGAAGCCGTAGCCCGGGTGAATCGCCTCGGCATCGGTCACTTCGGCAGCGCTGATGATGGCCGGCATGTTGAGGTAGCTCAGGCTGGACGGCGCCGGGCCGATACAGACCGATTCATCCGCCAGCTTTACATACTTGGCGTCACGGTCAGCCTCGGAATGGACCATCACGGTCTTGATGCCCATTTCACGGCAGGCGCGTTGGATGCGCAAGGCGATTTCGCCGCGATTGGCGATAAGGATTTTTTCAAACATAGGTGGTATGTGTCGCTATGGGTCAAGCGTTATCAAACTTTGGGTTGCCGGTGCGGGGCTCGCGCAGCGTCGGATGTCCAATGCTGCAGACCTGCGCCGGCAACCAGAACGGCGCAACCCCTATCAAGCGGATGCCGCCGTGCAAATTACGGGTAATGCCATGGATGACTCGGAATTGCCGGGTTACCCAATGATGAACAACGGCTGGCCGAATTCGACCGGCTGGCCGTTTTCCACCAGGATCTTCTTGACCACGCCGGAAGCGTCGGCTTCGATTTCATTCAGCAGTTTCATGGCTTCGATAATGCACAGGGTGCCGCCTTCCTTGATTTCCGAACCGACTTCGACGAATGCCGGCGAGCCGGGAGCCGAAGAGCGGTAGAAGGTGCCGACCATAGGCGATTTGACAATATGGCCTTCCGGTACGGCGGCCACTGCTTCCACCGGCGCTGCGGCGACTGGCGCCGGGGCAGCTACCTGGTACTGGGCAGGATGCTGCTGTTGCGGTTGCATCATGACAACCTGGTTTTGCTGGGATGCAGACGACTTGACGATACGGACCTTGCTTTCGCCTTCCGTAACTTCAAGTTCTTCGATGTCTGACTCCGCGACCAGGTCGATCAGCGTTTTGAGTTTTCTCAAATCCATGTGCAATCCTTCAGAATATATAAATTATGAAAAGCTATTTTTCGTTTTTTGACATGCAGATCAACGCAGTTGCGGTGATTTTGCAAAGACGTCGAGATTACTGCAATACTTTATGATGTCAACTAGAGTTTCTTAATGGCAAAATCAATTGCGGCGCGATAGCCATCCACGCCCAGGCCGCAAATGACACCGACAGCAACATCCGATAAATAGGAGTGATGCCGGAACGCTTCCCGCTGGTGGATATTCGAGATGTGGACTTCGACAAAGCGAATCGCCACGCCGCTCAGCGCATCCCGCAAGGCCACGCTGGTATGCGTCAGCCCGCCGGGGTTGATGACAATAGCGTCGATGCCTTCAGCCTTGGCCGCGTGGATGCGGTCTATCAGTGCACCTTCGTGGTTGCTTTGGAAGTGCACAAGCCGGGCGCCAGCGGCGGTAGCCTGGACCCGAGCTGCTTGTTCAACATCGCTTAACGAAGTCGAACCGTAGACTTCTGGCTCTCTTGTCCCCAGCAGATTCAGGTTGGGGCCGTTGAGTAGAAGTATATTTTTTGCCATGGAGATGATGCTCCGTTTGACGACGATGGCGCATTTTGCCGTCAAATGACGTTGACTGGCAAGGGAAAATTTGTTTCTGTGAAATTTCAGCGCGGCATTGTTAAATGTTTTTTTAATAAGCTGCGCGCTTACAGAAGAGATAAATCCTTGCGCAATTCGTCGAATTTTATACTGCCAAGATACATCTTCTTTACTTGACCATCGCGACCGATCAGGATGGTAAAAGGCAAGCCGCCGGACTGGTTCCCGAACTGCCGCAGCAGTGCGGTGGCGCTGCTGCCGGCCACATACAGGGGATAAGAGATTTTGTATTTCTCAGCGAATTTCGCGATGTTATCAGCAGAATCGACGCCGATCCCGATAATTTGAATATTCTTCGCCGCAATCTCGCCCTGCAAGGCATTCAGCTCCGGCATTTCTTCCACGCAGGGCGCACACCAGGTCGCCCAGAAATTGACGACCAGCGGCTTGCCCTTCCACTGCGAGAGAGAGCCGGTTTTGCCGCCGGCGTCTGGTATTTCCTGAGCGAACAAGGCCGCTACGGCGGCGTTGTCCGGCGCGGCCGGAGTATGGCGCTGTACGCCAAAATAGATGCCGATCGCGCAAAATAGAAGCGCAATCGGCACAAATATAAAAATATTTCTTTTCATTAATCTTCTTCTTTGTTGATCAGCGCCAGTACCGCATTTAGATCGGCGCGTTCGGCGCGTTTGCCGGACGCGGCCCTGATACTACCGCGCAAATCGTCAGTTTCATATAGGGTGAGATGCATACCCTCTTTCTTATACATGAAACTCACAGTTTCCACAGGGTCGTTATTACCCCCGCTTTTAAGGGAAGGGCTGGATGACAGTTCGAATTGGACATTCTTGTTAAAAAGGAAGATTTCCACATCTTTCGGACTGTCCACAAACAGGTGCAGATAGATGTCCGAGTGCTCGCCGGCGGTGCCGTTCAGTACCGCGCCGGTCAGGTAAGGTTTGAATTGCGCCAGTTCGCCCATGATTTCCGCCGCCAGCCGGCGCAGGTGCAAGAGCCGGACCGGCTGCGTGTCAGCGAAGAACAGTTCGTTATATATACGCACTTCGTCTTCGATCTGGGCGTTATCCGGCATGAAACTGCCGCTGCGGCCGCGATTGCTGCCGACGCACAGTTCCAGCGCCTTGCGTTTTGCGGTGCCGTAATCGGCGCCGTCCTCAGCGATCATGCGCGCCGCCGCCGCCGCGATTTCCGCGCGCAGCTGTTCTAGTTCAGGTGAGAGATTGGAGGCCATGACCGCCATGATATATCAATGCGTCAATCGCGATTATCAACGGCCCGCTTCCCGGGCCGCCAGTGAATGGCCAGCCAGATATCGTCATTGCCGATAACCCATCAATTCCGCTTTTTGAGCGCGTGGCTAACGGCGGCAGCGGCCGCTCAGGTAAAATCACGGTATTCCCTCTTTTCAGAATAGTGAAACTCAAGAATGCACATTCATATCCTTGGTATCTGCGGCACCTTTATGGGCGGTTTGGCAGTGCTGGCTAAACAGGCAGGACATAAAGTCACCGGTTGCGATGCCAATGTGTACCCGCCGATGAGCACCCAGCTTGAGGCACAGGGAATCGACCTGATCCAGGGCTTTGGCGTCGAACAGATCGCCTTGCAGCCCGATCTGTACGTGATCGGCAACGTGGTGGTGCGCGGCAATCCCCTGATGGAGGAAATCCTGAACCGCGGCCTGCCTTATGTTTCTGGTCCGCAATGGATCGGCGAGCATATCCTGCGCGACAAATGGGTGCTGGCGGTAGCCGGCACCCATGGCAAGACCACCACCTCCGCCATGTTGGCCTGGATCCTGGAGGATGCCGGCTACGATCCGGGTTTCCTGATCGGCGGCGTGCCGATGAATTTCGGCATTTCGGCGCGTCTTGCGGGCAAGCCTGGCGCTGCGGCGTCGCCGTTCTTCGTGATCGAAGCCGACGAGTACGACACCGCATTCTTCGACAAGCGCAGCAAATTTGTCCATTACCACGCCAAGACGGCGATCCTGAACAACCTGGAATACGACCACGCCGATATTTTCCCTGACCTGGCGGCGATAGAAACCCAGTTCCACCATCTGGTGCGCACCGTGCCCGGCGTCGGCCGCCTGCTGGTGAACGCCCGCGAACCGGCCTTGCAGCGGGTGCTGGAGCGCGGCTGCTGGAGCGAAAAAGAAATGTTCGGCAGCGACGCCGAGCAAGGCTGGTCGCTGGCGACCCAGGACAACGGCCATTTCGAGGTGCATTTCAATGGCGAGCTGCAAGGCCGCGTGCAATGGGAGCTGAGCGGCGAACATAACCGCATGAATGCGCTGGCGGCGATTGCCGCCGCCCGCCATGTCGGCGTGCCGCCGGCGCAGGCGATTGCCGCCCTGGCGCGCTTCGAGAATGTCAAACGGCGCATGGAACTGCGCGGCGTCGTGAGGGATATTTCCGTGTACGACGATTTTGCCCACCATCCCACTGCGATTGCCACTACTGTCGCCGGCTTGCGCAAGAAAGTCGGCAATGCCCGTATCCTGGCGGTGCTGGAGCCGCGTTCCAACACCATGAAGCTGGGCGCCATGAAAGATGCGTTGCCGGGCAGCCTGAACGAGGCCGATCTGGTGTTCGGCTATGGCGCCAAAGGTAGCGGCAAGGACGCCCTTGGCTGGGACCTGGCGGAAGCGCTGCAGCCGCTCGGCTGCAAAGCGAGTGCTTACAGCGAGCTGGACCAGCTGGTAGCCGCGATCGTCAAGGCGGCGCAGCCGGGCGACCAGGTACTGGTGATGAGCAACGGCGGTTTCGGCGGCGTCCACCAGAAACTGTTGACGGCGCTGGCTGCCCAATGATTCTGTACCTGCACGGTTTCCGTTCTTCGCCGCAATCGTTCAAGGCACGCTTGCTGGCCGAGCGCATGCGGCAGCTGGGCCGGGCCGACGAATACCTGTGTCCGCAGCTGCCGGCCTCCCCCGCGGCAGCGATCGCCCTGGCGCAGGATCTGGTACGCGAGGTCGACCCTGCGCAGCTGACCTTGATCGGCTCGTCCCTGGGCGGCTACTACGCCACCTGGCTGGCGCAGCAGGGCGGCTGCCGCGCAGTGCTGCTGAATCCTGCGGTCAAGCCGCCGCGCGACCTCGAGAAGTATGTCGGCGTCAGCACCCAATATCATTCGAATGAGCCGTTTGAGTTCAAGCGCGAATACATGGCGGAATTGCAAGCGCTGCAGGTTGATGTCATCAGCAAGCCTGAACGCTATTTCCTGATCGCCGCCACCGGCGACGAGGTGCTGGACTGGCAGGAAATGGTGGGTCACTATCCGCAAGCCCGGCAAATAGTGATCCAGGGCAGCGATCATGGCATCAGCGAGTTTGCTGACTATGCCGATGAAGTGCTGGCTTTCTGCGGCATCGCAGCGCAAGCGAGAAACCAATGACGCATGCCCGCACCCAGGCCAAATGGCATGACCACGCCAACGGCGTCGCGCCGTCCGCCACCATGCGCGGCTGGCTGACCGACCGCGTCTCGCTGACCTACAAGCTGATGGCGCACTGCCAGCAGTTCCGCGTGCAGCGCCTGCGCCAGCAGCGGGCGCTGCCGCTAGCCGAAGAATGGCAGGCGATCGGCTTGCCGCGCCGCCAGCAGGTGCAGGAGCGCGACGTGCTGCTGCGTTGCGACGGCCGCCCAATGGTGCTGGGCCACACGGTGCTGGCGCTGGACGCGACTACCACTGAATGGCCGTTTTTCGGCAGCCTGGGTGAGCGCTCACTTGGCTCCACGCTATTCGGCGATCCGCTGGTGGCGCGCGGACAGCTGCAATATGCACGCCTGTACGGCGGCCATCCGCTGGTGCGCCGCATGTGCGCCGCCAGCGGCGTCGACGCATTCGCTTACCCGTTGTGGGCCAGGCGTTCGGCTTTCCGGCGCAAGACCGGCATCATGCTGGTGACAGAAGTATTTTTCCCAGAGGTCGAGGAATTGCAGCGAGCGCGGCCGGACATCAAGATACTGTCCGCCGGTTTTTCGATTGCCTCCGATCTATCCCGGCATATCCATCCGGCCCATCAATTACTTTCCCTTGGCGCTGCAAGATAGTAAGCACTTAGTGCTGGCAGCGGTATCATCAGAAATCCACGCAGAAATTCACAAGTAAAGCACATGTAATGAATCTATTTTTTGAAGAGTCCGGCGACTTTAAAGCAGGTGTCGTACTGTCGCAGCAAGGCGAGGCCTACCAGGTCGAACTGCCAACGGGCAAACGCAGCAAGGTCAAAGCCAAGGACGTGCTGCTGCAATTTACGGCGCCGACGCCGCAGGATCTGCTGGATGAAGCCAAGCAGATCGCACAAGCCATGGAGCTCGATTTCCTGTGGGAAGTCGCCGGCCAGGAAGAATTCGGCTTTGCCGAACTGGGCGCCGAATATTTCGGCCATGCACCCTTGCCAGCGGAAGCTGCGGGCTTGCTGCTGAGCCTGCACACCGCGCCGATCTATTTTTACAAGAAGGGCAAGGGCCGCTACAAGGCGGCGCCGGAGGCATCGCTGAAAGCGGCTCAGGCCGGCATCGAAAAGAAACGCCAGCAGGCCCTGATCCAGGCTGGCTATGTCGACCAGCTCAAGGCCGGCGAGTTGCCTGAGGCGATGAAGCCGCTGGCGCTGCAGCTGCTGTTCAAGCCGGACAAGAACAGCCTTGAATATAAGGCGCTGGAAGCCGCCTGCAACGAATTGCAGACCTCGCCGCAGCGCCTGATGCTGGCGGTCGGCGGCATCGCCTCGCCGAAGCAGCTGCATTTGTCCAAGTTCCTGCTGGAATTTTTCCCCAAGGGTTCCGGCTTTCCCAAGATCACTATCCCGGCGGTGGCCGAACTGCCGCTGGCGCAGGTGCAGGCATTCTCCATCGATGACGTCACCACCACGGAAATCGACGATGCCCTGTCGGTGCAGACGCTGGCCGACGGCAATGTCCGCATCGGTATCCATATTGCCGCACCGGGCCTGGGCATCAAGCGTGGCGATGCGCTGGATGCGATCGCGCGGGCGCGCATGTCGACCGTCTACATGCCGGGCGACAAAATCACCATGCTGCCGGATGAGCTGGTGGAAGCGTTCACCCTGGCCGAAGGCAAGAACTGCCCGGCGCTGTCGCTGTACGCCACCCTGAATCCGGCCGACTGGAGCCTGGTCAGCACCGAAACCAAGGCCGAGCTGGTGCCGATTTCGGCCAACCTGCGCCACAACACGCTGGATGAACTGGTCACCGAAGAGAACCTGGCCAACGACACCGGCGACTATCCGCACAAGGCAGATATCGCCGTGTTGTGGAAATGGATACAGGTATTGGAACAAGGCCGCATGGCCAAGCGCGAGAGTTTCGGCTTGCGGCCGGAGCAGAACAACCGCGTCGATTTCAATTTCTATGTCGAGGACGATGTGGTCACCATCGCCCGCCGCAAGCGCGGCGCGCCGCTCGACAAGATCGTCGCCGAGCTGATGATTTTCGCCAACAGCAGCTGGGGCAAGCTGATGTCGGACCACGGCGTGCCCGGCATCTATCGCGCCCAGGGCGGCGGCAGCGGCGGCTGGGCTGCCAAGATGCAGGTGCGCATGGTGACGCACGCTGCGCCTCACCAAGGCCTGGGCGTGGATCAATACGCCTGGAGCACTTCGCCTTTGCGCCGCTACACTGACCTGGTTAACCAGTGGCAGATCCTGGCTTGCGTCGAAGGCGGCGTTGCTGCGCCGCTGGTGGCGCCGTTCAAGCCGCGCGATGCCGATCTGTTTGCGATCGTCTCCGGCTTTGACGCCGCTTACTCCGGCTACGGCGACTTCCAGTCGAACATGGAGCGTTACTGGTGCCTGCGCTGGCTGGGCCAGGAACAGGCGCGCCAGGTAGAGGCCGCGGTGCTGAAGGATGAAATCCTGCGGCTGGCAGAGATCCCGCTGATCATCAAATTGCCTGGCATGCAACAACTGGCGCGTGGCACCCAGGTCAAGCTCGACATCATCCGCTGGGATGAAGTCGACCTGACGGTTGAGGCGCGTCTGCTGGAAGTTTCGGCGCCGCCGCCTGGCGTCGACGGCCAGCAGCTCGACGAGCCGGACGAGGAAGAGGAGCTGGCCGCGGAACTGGATGCCGCCATGGATATGCCGCACGAGAGTATCGAAGCCGAGCTGGAAGCTGCAGCCGACAGTGAAGCTGCCGTGCCGGTCGCTGATGACGAGAGTGCAACCCTGGAGAGCAAACCGGCAGCGGAGTGACGGTATCAGGCAAGGGAAAGCTGCAGTAAATTTCCTGTGGGCATCTCTCTGTCGTAGAATGCTTCCCTTGTAGAATTCTTCGCTTGTAGAATTTCTCTCCTCTCACTTTTAACAGCGACCCTTGGCACACGCGTGAAATCCTTTTTTCAAAATCGAATCCTGGTCGGCGCCATCGCGGCATCGGTATTGGCGCATGCGGCGCTGCTGGCGGTGCGCTTCGCCGCGCCCGAAGCCTTCAAGCTGAAGCCCACCGATCCGGCGCTGGAAGTGATCCTGGTCAACGCCAAGCACAATACCAAGCCGGTCAAGCCGGAGGCGCTGGCGCAAGCCAACCTGGATGGCGGCGGCAATGCCGACGCCGGCCGCGCCAAATCGCCGTTGCCGGACATGCGCAAATCGGAGGACGGCGACAATGTCCAGGCCACCAAGCGCCGCATCGAACAGCTGGAACAGCAGCAACAGCAGATGCTGGCGCAGATGAACAAGCAGACGCCGCTGAAGATGCCGGCCATGGACGTGCAGGAAAAGGCCAGCGACAACACGCCGCAACCAAATGGCCGGGACCTGGTTGAAAGCGCCAAGGCGATCGCCCGCAGGGAAGCTGAAATCTCAAAGAATATCGACGACTACAACAAGCGGCCGAAGAAGACGCAGATCACGCCGAGCACCCGTGCGGTCGGCTATGCGGCTTACTACAAGGCTTTCCAGGACAAGGTCGAAAAACTGGGTACCTTGAATTTCCCGAAAAAGAATGGCAAGAACCTGTACGGCAAGCTGGTGGTCTATATTCCGATCTACCAGGATGGTTCTCTGTATACCAAGGAAGGCGGTGCCCGCATCGAGCGTGGCTCCGGCAATCGCGACCTCGATGCCGCCACCCTGAAAATCATCGAGCGCTCGGCGCCGTTCGGGCGCTTCCCCGAGAACATGCGCAGCAGCGGTAAGGACGATGTGTGGGAAGTGATTTCCACTTTCGAGTTTACCCGCGAGGGTTTGCTGGAAGCGCAATTGATGGGCGGGGCTAACCAATGACCAACAGTGCTGGATTCGCCGCTTATGTGGTGATCGGCAATCCGATCGCCCACAGCAAATCGCCTGCGATCCATGCTAGCTTTGCTGCCGACACCGCGCAGGACATGGCCTATGCGCACCTGCTGGCGCCGCTCGACGGCTTCGCCGCCACGGTGCAGAAGTTCATCGCGCAGGGCGGCCGCGGCGCCAATGTCACCGTGCCGTTCAAGCTGGAAGCCTACGCGCTGGCGAATCAGCTGACTACCCGCGCTCAGGCGGCCGGCGCCGTCAATACCCTGATATTCGACGACGGCCTGATCCGCGGCGATAACACCGATGGCGTCGGCCTGGTCAGCGACATTGTGCGCAATGCCGGCTTTGACCTGGCGGGCAAGAACATCCTGCTGCTGGGCGCCGGCGGCGCGGCGCGCGGCGTAATCCTGCCGCTGCTGGAACAACAGCCGGCGCGGCTGACGATCGCCAACCGCACGGTGCTCAAGGCCGAAGAACTGGTGCAGCAGTTCCAGCAGTACTGCGGGCAGCCCGGCATCCTGAGCGCCTGCAGCTTCGCCGATGCGACGCAGCCGTTCGACCTGGTGATCAATGCCACCTCGGCCAGCCTGCAGGCGCAGCTGCCGCCGCTGGCTGCCAGCGTATTCAGCCCGGCGACCCTGGCTTATGACATGATGTACGGCAGCCAGCCGACCGTCTTCATGCAGTTCGCGGCCGCGCAGGGAGCGCGCGTGCGCGACGGCCTGGGCATGCTGGTGGAGCAGGCGGCAGAAGCGTTTTTTGTCTGGCGCGGCGTGCGGCCGCATACTGACGCCGTATTTGCCGCCTTGCGCGCCCAGCTTTAAGCGGGTATCGCTGTTCCGATTATTTATTTGCAGGAAATCAGAATGAAATCAGTCGGCAAGATTTTTTTGCGTTTATGTTTGCTGCTGATCGCTGCAGTTTTACTGCTGCAAGTCTATTTTTTCGTGCAGATCTGGTGGTGGGTCGATCACAATCCTAGCTCCACCAGCTTCATGCGCCATCGCCTGTCCGAGCTGCAGGAAACCGTGCCGGACGCCCAGCTGCAATTCAAATGGATTCCGTATGCGCGCATTTCGAGCAATCTGAAGCGCGCCATCATCGCTTCCGAGGACGCCAATTTTTCCGAGCATGACGGCGTCGACTGGGATGCGCTGGAGCAGGCCTACGAGAAGAACACGAAAAAGGGCAAGGTCGTGCGCGGCGGTTCCACCATTACCCAGCAGCTGGCGAAAAACCTGTTCCTGTCGGGCGAACGCAGTTATTTGCGCAAGGGCCAGGAACTGGTCATCACCTATATGCTGGAATTCCTGATGGACAAGGAACGCATCTTTGAAATCTACCTGAACGTGGTGGAGTGGGGCAACGGCGTATTCGGCGCCGAGGCGGCGTCCCAGCACTACTACAGGATCTCGGCCGCCAACCTCGGCGCCAGCCAGGCCGCCCGGCTGGCGGTGATGCTGCCGCGGCCGCGCTTCTACGACAAGAATCGCGGTTCGGCCTATCTGTCGCAACGTACGGGTTTGATTTTACGGCGCATGGGATCGGCCGAATTGCCTTAATATACGGGCCTGACGGAAGTTGTTTAAATTGCAGCAGTATCCGCTTGCCGGAATGTAAAAGCTGCACGGCAACTTCCCTGAAAAATCAGTCTGCGAGGTAAGCGTGATCAATGTATTCGTATTGCAAAACGGCCGGCTCAACCAGGTCAACATCGAGAGCCATAGCGACCTGCAACAGGTCCAGCCGGTCTGGGTCGACCTGACCGAACCGAACGACCAGGAACGCGCCTGGGTCAAGAGCATCTACGGCGTCACCTTGCCCGGCGAGGATGAAGTCAAGGATATCGAAGCGTCAGCCCGTTATTACGAAGCGGAAAACGGCGACCTCCACCTGCGCACCGATTTCCTGTTTGAAGAAGACGACGGCCCGTCGTCCACTGTCACGGTCGCCTTCATCCTGGCGCGCAACATCCTGTTTTCAGTGCATGGCGAAGATTTGCCGGTATTCCGCCTGGTGCGCATGCGCGCACGCTCGCGGCCGGGCTCTATCGGCGATTACAAGGACGTGCTGCTCGACCTGTACCAGACCGATGCCGAGTACTCCGCCGACGCCCTGGAGGGCGTCTACAAGAAGCTGGATGAGGTCAGCCAGCGCGTGCTGCAAAAGAAACTGACCGACCAGGCCGCGGCCGAAGCGCTGAGCGCGATGGCGCACGAGGAAGACCTGAATGGCCGCATCCGGCGCAACATGATGGATACCCGGCGCGCCGTCAGTTTCCTGATGCGCGGACGCTTGCTGAACGTGGATCAGTTTGAAGATGCGCGGCAGATCTTGCGCGACATCGAATCGCTGGACGGCCACACCGCTTTCCTGTTCGACAAGATCAACTTCCTGATGGATGCGACGGTCGGCTTCATCAACATCAACCAGAACAAGATCATCAAGATCTTCTCGGTAGCCTCGGTGGCGTTCCTGCCGCCGACGCTGATCGCCAGCATCTACGGCATGAACTTCCGTTTCATGCCGGAGTTCGAGTGGCACCTGGGCTATCCGCTGGCGCTGGTGCTGATGGTGTGCTCGGCGATCACGCCGTTCTGGTATTTCCGCCGGCGCGGCTGGCTGAATTGAACGCGGAATGGGCGTGCCTCGGTCGAGTCGTCATTCCCGCGAACGCGGGAATCCAAGTTGCTCAATATGGCAGTGAAAATGGATTCCCGCGTTCGCGGGAATGACGTGGCTGACGAGGCCGGGACGTGAAGTTGGGGGGGGGGCTAGTTCGGGGCGCGAATGACCGGGCCGCCTGGCCCGGTATGTGGCGAATTTTTAAGCCAGTTGCGCAAACGCCCCGCTTGCAGCAGCGATGGTGGCATCGATGATGGCGTTGTCATGCTGTGCTGAGACGAAACCGGCTTCAAATGCCGATGGCGCCAGGTAGACGCCGGCATCCAGCATGGCGTGGAAGAATTTGTTGAACAAATCCTTGTTGGAAGCCATCACCGCGGCGTAGGTACCCGGCACTTCTGCTGAAAAATACAAACCGAACATGCCGCCGATGGCGTCGCCGCTGAAGGTGACGCCGGCTTCCTTGGCGGCGCCGCTCAAGCCTTGCACCAGCTTGCCGGTTTGTGCCGCCAGCCGGGTGTAGAAGTCCGGTTCCTGGATCAGCTTGAGCGTGCTCATGCCGGCCGCTACCGCCACGGGGTTGCCGGACAGCGTACCGGCCTGGTACACCGAACCGAGCGGCGCCATGTGCTTCATCAGGTCGGCGCGGCCGCCGAAGGCTGCTACCGGCAAGCCGCCGCCGATCACCTTGCCCAGCGCCGTGATGTCCGGCTTGATGTTGTACAGCGCTTGGGCGCCGCCCAGCGCCACGCGGAAACCGCACATGACTTCATCGAAAATCAGCACAGTGCCGTACTGCGTGCACAGACGGCGCATGGTTTGCAGGAATTCCGGCGTCGCCCGCACCAGGTTCATGTTGCCGGCCACCGGCTCGACGATGACGCAGGCGATCTGGTCGCCCATGTCCTTGAAAGCCTGTTCCAGCTGCTCGCAGCTGTTGTAGTCCAGCACCAGCGTGTGCTTGACGAAATCTTCCGGCACGCCGGCCGAAGTCGGATTGCCGAAGGTCAGCAAACCGCTGCCAGCCTTGACCAGCAGCGAATCGGCGTGGCCGTGGTAGCAGCCTTCGAACTTCAAGATCTTGTCGCGGCCGGTGGCGCCACGCGCCAGGCGCAGCGCGCTCATGGTGGCTTCGGTGCCGCTGGAAACCAGGCGCACTTGTTCGATCGACGGCACCAGCTTGCAGATTTCTTCGGCAATCTCGATTTCGCCCTGGGTCGGTGCGCCAAAGCTGAGGCCGCGCGCAGCCGCATCTTGCACGGCCTTGATCACTACCGGATGGGCGTGGCCAACGATCGCCGGACCCCAGGAACCGATGTAGTCGATGTAGCGGCGGTCGTCGGCGTCCCAGAAATAAGGCCCCTCGGCGCGCGTGATGAAGCGCGGCGTGCCGCCGACCGAGCGGAAAGCGCGCACCGGCGAATTGACGCCGCCGGGAGTGGTCAGTTGAGCGCGGGCGAACAGAGTGTCGTTATTTGATGTCATTTTCTTGGTGTCGGGAAAATTGTTCACGAGAGATGTGTGTATGCATGAATCCGGCTCTCCGGCGGGTTCGGAGAGCCTGAAAATCAGGAGTCGCTGGCAGCGCCTTCGTCTTTTTCTTCGCGTTCCAGTCCTTCTTCGCGCGCCCAGAAATAGCGGTCCGGGATCAGCTTGCCCATGCCCAGCCGCTGCGCCGCGGTGACCGCCGCCAGGGTGAATTCCTGGGCTTCGGAAACCGCTTCAGGCACGTCCAGGCCGTTGGCCAGCATGGCCGCGACCGCTGCCGACAAGGTGGTGCCGGCGCCGCTGAAAGAGCCGGAGACGCGCGGCCAGGTATCCTGCCGCACCACGCCGCTTTCGCTGAACAAGGTGTTGCCGATTTCAGCGGCGGGAGTAGGGGTGCCGGTCACGAACAGATATTCGCAGCCGAGTTCGATGATGCGCATCGCATCGATGCTCAGCATGTCTTCCGACGACGGTTCGCGCCAGGTTTCCGCCAGCCGCGCCAGCTCCACCGCCGACAGCACCATGACGGTAGTCTGCGGAATCAGCAGTTCACGGATAGCGGTCAGCAAGTCTTCGCTGTCTTGCCCCTGATCCGGCATGGCCGATAAAAAAGGGTCTAGAATCAGCGGGATTTCCGGATAGTCGGAGACAATTTCGGCAATTACCGATACGCTCTCGATGCTGCCGACGGCGCCGACCTTGAAGGCGGCTACCGGCATGTCTTCGAGCAGCACGCGGGCCTGGTCGGCGACCCAGTCGGCATCGATCTGCTGGGTGTCTTCGATGCGGGCGGTGTCGCCGATCAGTATCGACGTGATGACAGACAGGCCATGGCAGCCCATCGCTGAAAAGGTGGCCAGGTCTGCCTGGATGCCGGCGGCGCCGACTGGGTCGGCCACGCCGAAGGTCAATATAAGAGGAGAAGTTTGGTTTTGCACGGCGGGTAGATTAAGATATCCGACTTTGCATTTTACTTGATTGAAGGGTCACTGCCGTGAGCAATAACGAAAGCAACGCAACATCGAAGCCGGAATACAAAACCTGGATGTGCCTGATTTGCGGCTGGGTCTATGACGAAGAGGCTGGTTTGCCGGAAGAAGGCATCGCGCCGGGCACTTTGTGGAACGACGTGCCGATGAACTGGACCTGTCCGGAATGCGGCGCGCGCAAGGAAGATTTCGAAATGGTTGCCATTTAATCCAGTTACCTCTTTTTTATTGCAGGAAGATTAAGTTATCGTTCTCAGTTACAAAATAAATTGAACTTTACCGGCTTCTCTATATAAAACATTGTCCTAAGGAATGTCTTTCTTTGTTACAGTGACGCCGTAGATTTATTTGGATTGAATGAGACGATTTCATGACAACATCACTTGGCGGCGTCAACCTGAAGGTAATGGTGATTGACGATAGCAGCACGATTCGTCGTTCTGCGGAGATTTTCCTGAGCCAGGCCGGCTATCAGGTGGTACTGGCCGAAGACGGCTTCGATGCCTTGGCGAAAGTCAACGATCATAAACCTGCGCTGATTTTTTGCGACATTCTGATGCCTCGCCTGGATGGCTATCAAACCTGCGCCCTGATCAAAAAGAGCGCCAAATTCCATGCAACGCCGGTGGTCATGCTGTCGTCCAAGGACGGCTTGTTTGACCGCGCCCGCGGCGCCATGGTCGGTTCAGACGAATATCTCACCAAGCCGTTCACCAAGGACAGCCTGCTGAAGGCGGTGCGGCAGCATACCCAGACCGTTGACGGCGCTGTGCCGGCGGTGGCCTGAATTGCGTCGCCTGAACGATTAAAACGATTAACTAATTGACGTAAATAAGTGACGTAAATACCTTACGCACTTGAAGTAAATAAAGGTTGAAAATGGCCATACAGAAAATTCTCATTGTCGACGACTCCCCAACAGAGCGTTATTTCCTGACTGACATCCTGGCGAAGGCCGGCTATTCCGTGTCGACTTCCGAAAACGGCGAAGGCATCCTCGACAAGATCAAGGCGGACAAGCCGCAGCTGATCCTGATGGATGTGGTGATGCCAGGCCAGAACGGCTTCCAGGTGACGCGCTCGATCACGCGCGACGACGATACCAAGGATATCCCGATCATCATCTGCAGCAGCAAGGGCCTGGAAACAGACCGCATCTGGGGCTTGCGCCAGGGCGCGCGCGACTACCTGGTGAAACCTATCGATCCGAAGGAACTGCTGGCTAAAATCGCTGCGCTTGGTTAATCGAGCGCCGGAGTTGGAATTTAAGTTTGACCTACGGCTACAACCCATATGACCCAATCAACCTCGCCTCTGACGGCGGAATTGTCGCCATCAACGCCGCTGCAGCCAGTCAACAAGGTTGCACTCGACGCCGACTCGCGCCGCAGCCGGCTGCGCGAATTCCAGTCGCACTTGCTGGAGCGCATGCAGGCCGCGCGCAGCGGCAGCGAGACGCAGGAAAGCCAGCTTGGCCTGCAGATTGGAAGCAGCCGTTGGTTGTTGAATCTGCAAGAGGCTGGCGAAATCGTCGCCGTCGACCAGATTTCGCGGGTGCCGCTGACTCACGACTGGTATCTGGGCCTGAGCAATGTGCGCGGCACGCTGATCAGCGTGATCGATTTTGCACGCTTTCAGGGACATGGATTGACGCAAATTGACAAGGAATGTCGGATTGTCGCTTTCGCGCCGACATTTTCTTTCAACAGCGGCTTGCTGGTTTCGCGCGTCCTGGGTTTGCGCAACGTCGCCCAAATGACCCTGCAGGCCGCGGATCCGCTGGATCAGGCCGGCCCCCGGCGCTATCTCGACAGCGAGTCCCAGGTGTGGACCGAGCTGAGCATGGCCCAAATCTTGCACGACCCTCGTTTTTTACAAGTAGGTTTATGAGTCCCAGGCGCCGTTGCAACAGCAAGGGCGTCCGGTGGCAGCGAATTGGTAATTAGGAGATTCTGTAATGGCATTCAAACTACCGTCTTTATCCAAGGCGGCCAAGGAAGAGCAGGGCGAGGCTGGCGATCGTTTCATGCAGGACGCGCTGATGCACGATCCTGAACAGACTGTCATGGAAGAACGTTTCATTCCTGAACCACCGCCGGCGCCTTTCGTGGCGCCGCCTGCTGCACCGGCCCCGGTTTACACGCCTGAGCCAGCTGCGGCGCCAAGCTTTGCCGCCGCGCCGCAAGCTGCCGTGGCAGCCGCACCGGCCGCCGCTTTCGCCGGCGCCGCCGCCGAACTTGCCAGCCCGGATGCACGGCCATTGCCATTGATCGGCAAACTGCCGCAGCAAAAGCAGATCCGTCTGCTGCTGATCGCGCTCGGCGCAGGTTTGCTGCTGACCATCCTGTTCCTGTGGCTGAACGCCAAGAGCTCCACCATGAGCTCGACCCAGACCCAGATCGCCGGCGACGCGCTGATGCACTCGCAGCGTATCGGTAAGGCGACGCCGAATGCGATTCAAGGTAATCCGGAAGCGTTCAAGCAGCTGGCCGACAGCCGCAAGGAATTCAACCAGGATTTGAGCGTCCTGTCGAAAGGCGGCGATTTCAAGGGGCACGATATCAGCACCCCGAGCGCTGCCATGGATTCCAAGCTGACCGATGTCAACAAGGTCTGGTCGAATACCGACAAGGCTGCGGACACCATCCTCAAGCTGCAAAAGGAATTGACCAGCTTCGGTGTGACGCTGCAAAAACTGAACGGTATCTCGCCTAACCTGCTCGACCTGTCGGAACAGATCGCGACCCTGAAGACCCAGACCGGTGCTACCCCGCGTGAAATCGCGGCATCCTCGCAGCTGGTCATGCTGACCCAGCGTCTGGGCCGTAGCGCCAACGAATTCCTGACCTCGGAAGGTGTGAACCCGGAAACGGCGTTCTTGCTGGGCAAGGACACCAACACTTTCCGCGACATCGTCAGCGGCTTCCTGAACGGCAGCGATGTATTGCGCCTGCCGGCCAGCAAGAACGAAGAAGAGCGCAGCAAGCTGACAGAACTGGAAAAGAGCTTTGCCGAATACCAGGAATCGGTGGCATCGATTCTGGGCAACATGCAGAACTTCGTTTCCGCCAAACAGTCCGAGCAGTTGATCTTTACCGAGAACGAAAATCTCAAGCAACGCCTGGGCGCCCTGCAAGATACCTATCGTAGCGCACAGGATACGCAAAGTATCTGGTTCTGGCTGATGCTGTTGTCGGCCTTTGCAACTCTGCTGGCTGCTGCCGCGATTGCCTGGGTGCAGGTGCAGGACGGCCGTCACCGTACTCACGAAGCTGACGTGCGCCGGATGGAAGCGGAAGAACAGCGTCTGCAAGCGATCAAGCAGGAAGAAGATGCAAGTAACGCCAACGACCAGAACCAGGCCGCGATTTTGCGCCTGATGAATGAATTGCAGGAAGTGGCGGACGGTGACTTGACGGTGCAGGCGACGGTGTCGGAAGACATTACCGGCGCGATCGCCGACTCGGTTAACTATACGGTGGAAGAATTGCGCGGACTGGTCGGACGGGTTACCGCAACGGCGCAGCAGGTTACCGTGGCGTCGGACCAGGCGCAAAGCATTTCGATCGAACTGCTGGCAGCGTCGCAACGGCAGTCGCGCGATATTCAGGAAACCACGCAAGCGGTCCTGGACATGGCGACTCAGATTACCGACGTCTCCAAATCGGCCAGCGAATCAGCTGAAGTGGCGCGCCAGTCGGTGAGCGCGGCGGAAGAAGGTTCCAAGGCGGTGGAAAACGCGATTTCAGGCATGAACGAAATCCGCGAGCACATCCAGGAAACTTCCAAGCGCATCAAGCGGCTGGGTGAATCGTCCCAGGAAATTGGTGAAATTACCGAACTGATTTCCGACATTACCGAACAGACCAACGTGCTGGCGCTGAATGCGGCGATCCAGGCGGCTTCGGCCGGCGAAGCCGGACGCGGATTCTCGGTGGTTGCGGAAGAAGTTCA
>NZ_DATMRB010000054.1:0-7960 GCF_035566555.1 Collimonas sp. | reverse complement strand
ATTACGAATCTTGTCACTGTAGGGACGTGCCGCACGCATCCGGTCCTGCGCCTTGCGCATTTTGGATGCGGCGACCATTTCCATCGCCTTGGTGATCTTCTTCGTATTTTCTACGCTCTTGATCTTGCTGCGTATCTCTTTCCCAGTAGCCATATACCTTCCTAGTCAGTTGGGGAGAGAGTAATTCGTCGCCCTTCGGCGCCTCTCAAACTCTGTCCCGCAATTGTTATGGATCCCAGTTAAATTAAGCCACGAACGATTTTTTGAAATCAGCAACGGCAGCGGACAATGCAGCTTCGCCATCTTTATCGAGTTGCTTGGTTTCTTCGATCTTTTGCAGCAAAGGCGCGTGGCTAGTCTTCATGAAGCTGTGCAGACCGCTTTCGAACGGCAGTACCTGCTTGACTTCGATGCTGTCCAGGAAGCCCTTGTTGACTGCGAACAGAGTCACGGCCATCAGCGAGATCGACAGCGGCGAGTATTGCGCCTGCTTCAACAGCTCGGTCACGCGTGCACCGCGGTCCAGCTGCTTGCGGGTCGCTTCGTCGAGGTCGGAAGCAAACTGCGCAAACGCAGCCAGTTCACGATACTGCGCCAAGTCGGTACGGATACCGCCGGACAGGTTCTTGATGACTTTGGTCTGAGCAGCGCCACCAACGCGCGACACCGAGATACCAGCGTTGATCGCAGGACGGATACCAGCGTTGAACAAGGAAGTTTCCAGGAAGATCTGACCGTCGGTAATCGAAATCACGTTGGTCGGAACGAAAGCGGAAACGTCGCCAGCCTGGGTTTCGATGATCGGCAAAGCAGTCAGCGAACCAGTCTTGCCCTTGACTTCACCCTTGGTGAAATCTTCAACGTACTTTTCGTTCACGCGTGCTGCGCGTTCCAGCAAACGGCTATGCAGGTAGAACACGTCGCCAGGATAAGCTTCACGGCCTGGTGGACGGCGCAGCAGCAGCGATACCTGACGGTACGCAACAGCTTGCTTCGACAGATCGTCATACACGATCAGCGCGTCTTCACCGCGGTCACGGAAATATTCGCCCATGGCGCAGCCGGAGTAGGCCGACAGGTATTGCATCGCAGCCGACTCGGAAGCCGATGCAGCAACCACGATCGTGTATTCCATGGCGCCGTGTGCTTCCAGTGCGCGCACGATATTCTTGATCGACGATGCCTTTTGACCGATAGCGACATAGATACATGTCACGTCCTGGCCCTTTTGATTGATGATCGCATCGATCGCTACAGCAGTCTTGCCGGTCTGGCGGTCGCCGATGATCAGTTCGCGCTGACCGCGGCCGATCGGCACCATCGAGTCGATCGACTTGATGCCGGTCTGCATTGGCTGCGAAACGGATTGACGGGCGATAACGCCAGGCGCGATCTTTTCAATCGGCGCTGTCAGCTTGGTGTTGACCGGACCCTTGCCGTCGATCGGCTGGCCCAGTGCATTCACTACGCGGCCGCGCAGTTCCGGACCGATAGGCACTTCCAGGATACGGCCGGTACATTTGACTGTATCGCCTTCGGAAATGTGTTCGAAGTCGCCCAGAATAACGGCGCCGACAGAGTCGCGCTCGAGATTCAGCGCGAGGCCGAAGGTATTGCCTGGGAATTCCAGCATCTCACCTTGCATCACGTCAGACAGACCATGGATACGGCAGATACCGTCGGACACGGAAATAACCGTGCCTTGATTGCGAATTTCAGCGGTATCGCCAAGGCCTTGAATCCGGCTCTTGATCAGTTCGCTGATTTCAGACGCGTTGAGTTGCATATAAACTCCTAAAATTTTTCTCGTTGCTCGTTACGCAAATACGCAGGGGTCTCAGGCAGCCAAAGCAGCGTGCAGTTCTTGCAGCTTGGCACGCACCGAGGTGTCGAGCACTTCGTCGCCGACCACTACGCGCACACCGCCGATCAGCGAGTTATCCACAGTGACCGACGGGTTCAGCTTGCGGCCGAATTTCTTTTCCAGCGAGGTGATCAGATCCTTCACTTGCGCTTCGGTCATTTCGAAAGCACTGGTGATCTCAGCATCGGCGGCGCCTTCTTGTGCGTTCTTCAGCACATGAAATTGCTCGGCGATTTCCGGCAACGCCGCCAAACGGCCGTTATCAACCAGCGTCGCGACGAAGTTCTTGACTTCGGCACTGGCTGACTGCGGCGATTTCAACAGCGCCAGAAACGTATCAGCAAGCTGCTGATGCGAGACGGCAGGATTTTGCGCCAGCGCCATGACTTCAGGATGGGACACTACTTGTCCCATTTCCGAAACCAGATTGGCCCAGGCTGCCAGATCTTGCGACTTGGCCACGCGGAACAGCGCTTCTGCATAAGGGCGAGCAATCGTTGCAAGTTCTGCCATGATTACAGCTCTGTTTTCAGTTGGTTCAGCAAATCGGCATGAGCAGCAGAGTTGACTTCACGCTTGAGTATCTGTTCGGCGCCTTTGACCGCAAGGGTCGCAACGTCGCCACGCAGTGCTTCACGCGCTTTAGTCATTTGCTGTTCCGCTTCAGCCTTGGCGTTAGCGATGATGCGGGCAGCTTCTTCGGCAGCCGTTTTCTTGGCTTCGTCGACGATCTGCTGGCCGCGCTTTTCAGCTTCGCCAATACGCTTTTGACCTTCGTCGCGTGCGGTCGCCAGTTCTGCCGAAGCGCGCTTTTCAGCGGCTGCCAGATCTGCCTTGCCGCGATCAGCGGCTGCCAGGCCGTCCGCAATCTTCTTGGCGCGCTCGTCGAGCGCTTTTATCAACGGCGGCCAGATGAATTTCATCGTGAACAACGCGAGGATAAAGAAGACTACGAACTGCGCAAACAATGTTGCATTTAGGTTCATAGTGGTTCCTTCTAAGAATAACGTAGGCTGAAGCGACTTCAGCCGATGCGGTTACGCTAGATTAAATTAGTGAGGAACGAATGGATTTGCGAATGCGAACAACATGGCGATACCAACACCGATCAGGAACGCAGCGTCGATCAGACCGGCCAGCAGGAACATCTTGGTTTGCAGAGTGTTCATCAGTTCTGGTTGACGTGCCGATGCTTCCAGGTACTTACCGCCCATGATCGCGATACCGATACAAGCACCGATAGCGCCCAAACCGATGATCAAACCACAAGCCAAAGCAACAAAAGACAGATCAGTCATGACAATTCCTTCAAAGTTAAGTGAATACAAAAATTAATACAAAAAATTAATACAAAAAACAGATCTAAAACCAATACTACAAATTCACAACCGGCACTGATTAGTGGGCTTCATGCGCCTGGCCGATATACACCAGGGTCAGCATCATGAAAATAAACGCTTGCAACAACACGATCAGGATATGGAAGATCGCCCAGATCGAACCGGCAATCACGTGGCCGACAAAGCCAAACGCCGTAGCGGTGGAGCCCAGCAGCGCGATCAACAGGAACAGCAGTTCGCCGGCATACATGTTGCCGAACAGTCGCATCGCCAGCGAAACGGTCTTGGCGGCAAATTCAATCACATTCAGCAGCAGGTTGGCGGGAGCCAGCCAGATGCCGAAAGGCGCAGCCACCAGTTCGTGCAGGAAGCCGCCGACGCCCTTGATCTTGAAGCTGTAGTACAGCATCAGGACCAGCACGCCGAGGGCGATGCCCATGGTGCCGTTGAGGTCGGCGGTAGGCACCACGCGGTGATGCGAAATCACGCCGTCCAGGCCTACCAACTTGAAAAGGGAAGAAAACATGTCGACCGGCAGGAAGTCCAGCGAGTTCATCAGGGCTACCCAGATGAACACGGTCAGTGCCAGCGGCGCGATAAAGCTGCGGTCACCATGGACGATGCCCTTGGCCTGGTCGTCAACCATCTCGACCACCATTTCGACGAAAGCCTGGAAGCGGCCTGGTACACCTGCCGTCGCTTTACGCGCAGCGATGTACATCAGCAGACAGCCGACTACGCCAGCGAACACCGACCAGAAAATCGTGTCGATATTGATAATCGAGAAATCGACTATATTTGTCTGATGGCTGTTGGCAAAATGTCCAAGGTGATGTTGGATGTATTCTGAGGGGGTTAGTGCTTCGCTTGGAGCTACAGTCATGATCGATGTCTAAAAAGTAAGATTATGTAACTTTTAAGTACCACGATGAAGCTGACGATAAAAGCCGGCCAATTCAAATCGTGGTACAACCATACGACCGCGCCAATCAGCGCAATCGTTGTAGCAATTTTGACAAACTCGCCGATGAAAAAAGACATCGGGTTGGCGCCACCTGGCTTGCGCGCGCTGATGTAAAGACGGAGAGCAAACAGTCCATTGGGAACCGCGCAGCACACACCACCTAAAAGCGCGGAACAGAATCCGGATACGCCGGCTAGTAAACCTGCTATGCACGCCAGCACGGCCGTAGTAACAAATTGCATAAGCACGATGCGCTGCATACTGACCCAATAATGTGCGAAAAATACTCGCTTAACAGAACGCGGTTGCAGTGTGGTGATGCAGCGCAGTTATCACGCGACTACCACGCAATTGCTAGTGCACGGCTGATTTAGAAGCCCGAGGATTATAAAGGCTGGCCGCGGCTTTCGTCAAACTTTTGCTGCCGAATCATAAGCTTATACAACAGGCGACGATGGCTCCAATCGCTGCTGCCGACTAAATTTTCAGGCCCAAACCGGACATTAGCTGACATCGTAAATTTGCTACGTTGCACCAAATCCGTGAATCCAAAAATCCGCCGGGTTCTCCGCCGCCGCTTCCTTTGTAACTTACTCTACACCCTTGAGACGGGTGATCAAACCATCCAGCGTATCCAGATCGGAAAAATCGATGATCAGCTGGCCGCGATTCTTTGCCGTCGTCTTGATTGTTACCTGAGTTGCCAGCAGATCCGACAACTCTTCTTCCAGCCGTGCGATGTCGCGCGACTTTTCCTTGTTCTTGGGTGGACGGTTGGCCGCTTCCGCCTCTGTCGTCGTACGCACCACCAGTTTTTCGGTATCGCGTACCGACATGCGCTTGGCCACCACCTGGTTCGCCAGGGTGATTTGGGTTGCCGCATCGACCGCCAGCAGTGCGCGCGCGTGGCCCATGTCGATGTCGCCGGCCATCAGCATGGTCTGCACCGGCTTGGCCAGGTTCAGCAGGCGCAGCAGGTTGGATACCGCGCTGCGCGAGCGCCCTACCGATAGCGCCGCCTGTTCATGGGTGAAACTGAAATCGGTGATGAGGCGATGGATGCCCTGCGCCTCTTCCAGCGGATTCAGGTCCTCGCGCTGCATGTTTTCGATCAGCGCCATCGCCGCCGTGGTCTGGTCGTCGACATCCTTGACCAGCACCGGCACTTCGATCAGGCCGGCCATCTGGGCGGCGCGGAAGCGGCGCTCGCCAGCGATGATTTCATAGTGCTGGGCGCCGTTGTGCAAGGCAATCGGCCGCACCAGGATAGGCTGCAGCAAGCCCTGCTCCTTGATCGATGACGCCAGTTCAGCCAGCGCGCCTTCATCCATGCGGGTACGCGGCTGGTATTTACCTGCCTGCATGACCGTCACCGCCAATACCGACGGCGCGCCGACCACTGTCGGCACCGCTTCAGCAATATCGGTCGATCCGCCCAGCAAGGCTTCGAGACCGCGACCCAGACCCTTTGATTTTTTCGTGACCATCTTTTCCTACCGTAGATTACAGGCCACAGACCGGCAGCCTGTGGATAACTCAGTGGACAACCATGTGGGCAAGCCGGGAATAAGCTGTGACTAAGCCCATGGATAACTTCTGTATTAGCCGTGTATTACCAGTGTATTAGCTGTGCATTACATGGACTTGATACGCTCAACCATCTCGGCGCCAAAGGCGATATACGCCTGCGCACCCTTGGAAGCCGCATCGAAACTCACGCCCGGCATACCGTACGACGGCGCTTCCGCCAGCCGCACATTGCGCGGGATCACCGTCTTGAACACCTTGTCGCCGAAATGCTTTTCCAGCTCTTCCGATACCTGTTGCGATAAAGTCATGCGCGGATCGAACATCACGCGCAGCAAGCCAATGATCTTCAGGTCCGGATTCAGGTTGGCATGCACCTTCTTGATGGTGTTGACCAGGTCCGACAGACCTTCCAGCGCGTAGTACTCGCACTGCATCGGGATGATGACGCCGTTGGCGGCGCACAGGCCGTTCAGGGTCAGCATCGACAAAGCCGGCGGACAATCGATCAGGATGAAATCGTATTCGTCGGCGACGCTGGCGAAAGCATCTTTCAAACGCTTCTCGCGGTTTTCCAGTTCGACCATTTCCACTTCGGCGCCGGCCAGTTCGCGATTGGCCGGCAAGACATCGAAGCCGCCGGTTTCGGAAGTCTTGCGCACCGACTGGATATCCGACATGCCCAACAGCACTTCATAAATCGAGGCAGTCAATGTGCCCTTGTTGATCCCCGCGCCCATGGTGGCGTTGCCTTGCGGATCAAGATCGGCCAGCAGTACGCGCTGATTCAGCTGCGCCAGGCCAGCGGCCAGGTTCACGGCGGTGGTGGTTTTACCGACTCCGCCCTTTTGATTGGCGACACAAAATATTTTTGCCATGTAGTGGTCAGGTCGTATTAATTGGTGGTTAATTTGATGCCAAAACCGATCAGGAAGATTCCTGCGGCCCTGGAGGCGAATGCGGCGATACGGCGATTCTGTCCGAGGCGCTTGGCGGCAGTATTCCCGAGCAGTACCAGCAGACTACCGTAAATCAATGTGCAGCTGGAAATGATTGCGCCCATGGCCAGGAAAGTCAGGCTGCCGCGATGCACCGCCGGATCGATGAACAGCGGGAAAAACGCCATGTAAAAGATGATCGATTTCGGATTGACCAGGGTCACCAGGAAACCGCGGGTGAAATTGCCGCCGCCTGCAATTTCGCTGGCTGTGCTGGCGCTACCCTTCTTTTTGGCAAACAGCAGCTTGCAGCCGAGGAAAGCCAGGTAAGCGGCGCCCAGATACTGCACGCCCTTGAACACCAGCGGATTGGCCGTCAGCAATGCCGCCACGCCGATCGCCGCCAGGAACATCAGCACCGCATCGCCCAGCATGACGCCGAGCACGGAAGCAAAACCGCCACGCAGGCCGGCCTTGCCGGCCGCAGTCAGGATGCAAAAAGTCCCTGCCCCTGGCAGTACCAGGAAAACCACGGTGGCGGCAATCAGCTGCCAGGCGTCGGTAATGCCAAGGGTGTGAAAAAAGGCGTTCATGATAAATCCGTTTCTGTTATTGCTTGCTGCGTTTGATAAAAATCAGATGCCGTTCCGCGTCCAGGCTCGGCACCGCCAGCGGCCGGATTTTGCTTACTTCCCAGCCGGCCGGCAAGCGGGCGATTTCTTCATCCGGCCTGACGCCCTTGAGTGCGATGAACTGGCCATCATCTGTCAGCAAATGCGCCGACCAGTTGATAAAATCCGCCAATTCGGCAAAAGCGCGTGAGGTGATCACATCAAATTTCTGCGCCACCTGCAGCTGCTCTACCCTGGCCGTATGGACGCTGACGTTGCTCAGCCCCAACTCTGCTTTGACCTGGGTCAGGAATGCCGTTTTCTTGTGCACGGTGTCGATCATCGACACCCGCATTGCCGGCTTGGCCTTGCCCGCCCAGATCGCCAGGATCATGCCCGGCAAGCCGCCCCCGGCACCGACATCCAGCACATTCTCGGCCGCGGCAAAGGCCGGCACCACCGCCAGCGAATCCAGCAAATGATGGGTCATCATCTGCGCCGGTTCGCGGATCGAGGTCAGGTTATAGACCTTGTTCCATTTCGCCAGCAAGTTCAGATAGGCCAGCAATTGCTGCTGCTGCTGCTGATCCAGCGTAATGCCTAATGTTTGTGCACCCTGCTGCAGGCTCGCTTCCAGCGACGCGGTCTGCGTTGAACTCATGCTGCCACTCCTTGATTATCCCGGCAATTACCTGGGCGGTCGTTGTTTTTCATGC
>NZ_DATMRB010000053.1:0-3853 GCF_035566555.1 Collimonas sp. | reverse complement strand
TGGGCGTCAGTTCCCGGCTTCTGAAGCCCATCAGTGACTGCTGGGTCGCCAGCTTCCACGGTGGCATGTTGCGCTGGTTGTAGACGCTGCCGGTGACGATGGGACGGTCGGGATTGCCATCGAGCCATTGGACTAGGCATTCCGAACCCACCCGAGGAATGGATTTGGCGCCCAGTTCGCCGCCGGCCCAGGAGCTGGCGACACGTACCCAGGCCGAGCTGCGCTCATCGTTGTTGCCGATGCGGTCCCAGTGGAACTGGACGCGGATGCGGCCGTATTCGTCGGTATGGACGCTGCCCTGGCCGGAAGGACCGACTACCGTGACGGTCTGCGGAGCTTGGATCTTGGTGTTGACGCTATTGAAATTGCGGCCCGGACGCCAGGGGATGGTCTTGCGCAGGCAGGTCAGCTCGTTGCGGTACTCGGCCTTTTGATCTGCCTGCTGCAGATAATTGTTGCTGGCGATGTGGTGGACCGAGATGATCAGGAACTCATTCTTGCCGGCGTCTTCATGGCTGGCGAACGGGCTGGATGAGAAATGGCCGGTCAGGCGGTACCAGCGTCCAGGCAGCACATAGCGGTTGTTGCCTGCGGCTTCAAAGTGTTTACCTGCCGCTTCAATCTCTTCCATACGCCGGCGCGACAACGTATCGGCATCCTGGGCACCTTTGACGCCATAAGCGCCCGCATATTCATAGGATTCAACATCCAGCACATTGCCCTGCTTGTTCAGGGTCGGCACGCCGGCATTGATCGGCACCGGGCTCTTGAAATTGAAGCCGGAGAGTGAGACAGAACCGGGGACGATCTGGCGCACCGGGGAGAACTCGCCAATGCCGTCTTCTTCAAACGCGCCGCCATGGCGCTGGAAACGGATCTCTGCGCCGCCGTCGATGGCCGCGGCCTGGGTAGAGTCATCGGTGATGATGAGTTTATGGCCCTTGTCGTTGTGCTCGTAGTAGTACAGCAGTCCGGCCGCTTCCAGGCGACGGTGGACGTAGTTATGGTCGCTCTCGTCGAACTGGATGGCGTCCGTCATGACCGGGTCGGTACCGCTGACACGATAATCCCAGTCCGGCAAGGTGCCGTAATCGGCGCAGATGCTGTCGATCTGTTCGCGCAGGGTCTTGCCGTGGAAGATGTAGTTATCTTTGCGCAGGCGCAGGTATTGGGTCCAGGGCCCCAGCTTGGCTTGATAGAAGACGATGTTGCCGTCGGTGCGGAGCAGGCGGAATTCGAAGCAGTAGCCGGTGAAGTAACGCAGGCTGCCGTCGGCTCTCACCAGCTCCACGCAGAACAGCTTGCCTTGCAGATCCTTCAGGGCCAGCTCGGCGTCATCCGACAATAACTCCACGGTGTAGTCAAAATCGCGCGACAGGCTTTCGACGGCGTTGAGCTTGTTGACCAGCAGCTGGGCATGCGGACCGTCGTCGTGCGGGAAGGAGAGGCGGAGAATACGGTTGTTCTGTCGGCCCTGGATCAAGGCGGACAGGGATTGCAGCAAGTTACTCATGCGGGGACCCCGGGAATTGAACTGCTAACAACAAAATATTATTCTAACAATATTTTGTGTCGAGATGCTAATTGATAAAAATCACATTCAATCATACTCGCTGGCGGCTTTAATTGCCAAAAAGAAATATCTATAATTGGCGAATTTTACGAGAATTGACAATGTTGTTGGGCTTTGGAGACGCCGTGCCTGCCTGCTGCGTCTGATGTCGGCCGCTGATCGATGCCGGATGTGGAAGCCGCGGCTCAGGAATGGCGGCATGTTTGTCAGCCATTGGGGTTTTGGGTGAGCGTTCCGATCTGTTTTTCGATGGCTTTTGCGGTGCGGATTTTGCCCTCGCCGCCGTACTTCAGCGGCGGCGCAAGCTGTTCCTTCTTGCCGGAAGCAAGGCCGGAATTCTGGATAAATGTGTCTATGAATCCTCTAGAGATTCATTTTTACAATGGGACATTTGTTGCATATGATGGGGCGGCAAGGGCTATAGGCGGGACATGCGGGGCGGCCGCTCAAGCGGAACTCTCCCTAATACATATAAAAATAACCATCAAAGGCAGACAATGAATACCTTCGTGAATGAAGCCGGCACCGAACTGGACCGTATCAAGGGCGAAATCCTGCGCGTCTTCGAGCGCCAGCGCGCCACCGCGCTGCGCCTGCGGCAATCCGGCAAGGCCGAACGCATCGCCAAGATCCGCAAGCTGAAAGCGGCGGTGCTGGCCAATCGCGAGGCGATCATCGCCGCTGGCTTTGCCGATTTCGGCAAGCCTGCCGCCGAGGTCGAGCTGACGGAAATCCTGCCGGTGATCGCCGAAGCCAACGACGCCATCCGCAAGCTGGGCAGCTGGATGAAGCCGAAGAAGGTGTGGCCGTCGCGGCTGTCGGTCGGCACCCAGGGCTATATGCAATATGAACCCAAGGGCCGGGTGCTGATCGTGGCGCCCTGGAACTATCCGGTCAACCTCAGCCTGGGCCCGCTGGTGTCGGCGCTGGCGGCCGGCACTGCCGTGATCGTCAAGCCTTCGGAAATGACGCCGCATGCCTCCGCCGTGATCGGCAAGATCTTGCGTGAAGTGTTCGTGGAGGACGAGGTGGCGCTGTTCGAGGGTCCGGCGCCGGTGGCGCAGGCGCTGCTGGAGCTGCCCTTCGACCATATCTTCTTTACCGGTTCGCCGGCGGTCGGCAAGATCGTCATGGCGGCGGCTGCCAAGCATCTGGCCAGCGTCACGCTGGAGCTCGGCGGCAAGTCGCCCACCATCGTCGACGAGACGGCCGACCTGGCGATGGCGGCGCAGAATATCCTGTGGGCCAAATTCACCAACAACGGCCAGACCTGCATCGCGCCCGATCACGTGTATGTGCATGCCAGCGTCAAGGACGCCTTCCTGCAGCATTGCATCGCCACCCTGGAAAATGCCTACGGCAAGGATGCGCAGCAAGCCGCCAGCCCGTTCCTGGCGCGCATCGTCAACGAGCGCCATGCCGAGCGCGTCAAGACCTTGCTGGACGACGCCAAGGCGCGCGGCGCGCGAGTGGTGACCGGCGGCCAGGTCGACGCCGGCCAGCGCTATATCGCGCCGACCCTGATCGAGGGCATTCCGGACGACGCCAAGATCATGAGCGAAGAAATTTTCGGGCCGCTGCTGCCGATCATCGGCTTCACTGACCTCGATACGGTGATCGCGCGCATCAATGCCGATCCCAAGCCGCTGGCGCTGTACATGTGGAGCCGCAAGCAGGCCAATATCGACAAGGTGATGCAGCAGACGACTTCCGGCGGCGCCTGCATCAACCATTGCGTGGTGCAGTTCCTGCACGGGAACCTGCCCTTCGGCGGCGTCAACAATTCCGGCATCGGCAGCGGCCACGGCCACCACGGCTTCCTGGCGTTTTCTCACGAGCGTGCGGTGGTGCGCGGCCGCATCATGCTGGCCAAGATGTTTTACCCGCCCTACACCGCTACCACGCGCAAGCTGATTTCCCTGTTCATCAAGACGGTCTGAGCCGTAGCCCAGACCGCGCTTTGCCTAGCGGGCGGTGGCTTCCACCGCGGTCGGGTCGGCCAGGTTGTCGATGAACCAGTTCGGATAGACCGGCGCCAGCGGCGTCGCAGCGTCCAGTTCCGCCACTTCTTCGGCGCTCAGCTTGATGCTGGCGGCGCCCAGGTTGTCTTCCAGCTGTGGCAGTTTCGAGGCGCCGATGAGGATGCTGCTGACGGCATCCTTGGCCAGCAGCCAGGCCAGCGCCACCTGCGCCACGCTGGCGTTATGGCGGCGGGCGATGGCGCGCATGTGCTCGACCACCGCGAAGCCGTGTTCCTTGTCGAACGGCAGCAGGTCGAAG
>NZ_DATMRB010000052.1:0-17253 GCF_035566555.1 Collimonas sp. | reverse complement strand
AGTCCACTGGCACGCCATTGACCAACGCGTTCTGTCCACAATGTCTTGCGAGAATCGTCCTGCATCGCCATCTCCACTTAAAAGCTGAAGTATGGCCATGCCAGGCTAGCATTTACAGGTGGCGCGGCTGGATGCTTACGTCCATCTGGCTTTGCAGGTAGTTTTGCAGGCCGACCTTGTCGATCAGGTCAATCTGGGTTTCCAGCCAGTCGATATGTTCTTCGGTATCTTCCAGGATTTCCCGGAACAGTTCGCGCGAGACATAATCCCCCGCCTTTTCGCAGGCGGCGATGCCTTCCTTGACAGTTTTCTGTGCGCCTTGCTCCAGTTTCAAGTCGCATTCCAGCATCTCTGGCGTCGATTCACCGATCATCAGCTTGTGCAGGGCTTGCAGGTTAGGCAGGCCGTTCAGCATCAGGATGCGGTCGATCAGCTTGTCGGCGTGCTTCATTTCGCCGATCGACTCTTCGTATTCTTTCTTGCCGAGCTTTTCCAGGCCCCAGTGCTTGTACATGCGGGCATGCAGGAAGTACTGGTTGATCGCTGTCAGTTCGTTGGTCAGCTGCGCATTGAGCAGCGTGATGATTTGTTTTTCGCCTTGCATGGGAACCTCGCTATGGTGTTGGGGCTGGGTGGAGCGGCGATAAAAGAGGGAAACTCAGTATCTAGGCCGGCTTCTCACGTGATCGGAGCGTCGGTTAACTGAAATTCAACCGAAATCGCAGCCATGATAGCGCAAGCAAAAAGCTTTTTCATCATCAGATAGCGCGAATCATTTTCATTGTGATTTGTGCATCGCTCAGGAGCCGGCGGACATCCACGTAAATAGAGCCTGCACATGAAGCCATGGCAGGCTCTATCGGGTAGCGGCAGCCGGACAGGGCCGGCTTATTTGGCATCAGGTTCGGTCACGAAACCGATCTTGCCGAGGCCGCCGGACTGGGCGGCAGCCATCACCTGCGCTACTTTTTCATATTGCACGGTGCGCGCCGCGCGCAGATGCAGTTCCGGCTGCGGCTGTTTTTGCGCCGCCACGGCAATCCGTGCAGCCAGTTCATTATGGTCAATCGCTTCTTCGTTCCAGAACAGCTTGCCGTCGGCGTCTATCGACAGATTGATGCTTTCCGGCTTGACCTGGTCAGGCTGGTTGGTGGCGCGCGGCAGGTCTATCTTCACCGCGTGGTTCATCACCGGGATGGTCATGATAAAAATGATCAGCAGCACCAGCATGACGTCGACCAGCGGGGTGGTGTTGATCTCCGGATTGAAATCGTCGTCCGAGTCGGACAGGGAGCCCATGCCCATCATGCACCTTTCACGGCAACCAGCTTGGCGCCACCGCTGTGATTGTCCGCTTCGTTATTGCTGGAGCGGGAACCAGTGACAAACAGCGCATGCAGATCGAAGCCGAATTTGTTCAGTTTGGCGATAATGGTCTTGTTGCCGCGCACCAGGGCGTTATAGCCGAAGGTGGCCGGAATCGCCACCGCCAGGCCGAGCGCCGTCATGATCAGCGCTTCGCCGACCGGACCGGCGACCTTGTCGATGCTGGCCTGGCCGGAGGTGCCGATCGAGACCAGCGCGTGATAGATGCCCCAGACGGTGCCGAACAAGCCCACAAACGGCGCGGTCGAGCCAACCGAAGCCAGCACCGCCATGCCCGCCTGCAGCTTGCCGGAGACTTCGTCGATCGCCTGGCGCAGCGACAGCGTGACCCAATCGCTGACCGACAGCTGATCATGCAGATGGCCTTTATGCGCGGCGTGATGGCGCATCGAGGAAACCCCTGCCTGCGCCACTTCGGCAAACGGATTCTCGGTGCCCAGCGTGGCGATCCCTTCCGGCAGGCTGGTGGTATCCCAGAACTGGTGGCCGGCGGCGTGGGCGGCGCGCTGGAAGCGCAGGATCTGCAATGCCTTGGTCAATATCACGTACCAGGAGGCGATCGACATCGCGACCAGCAGCACCGCCACGCTTTTGATGACAAAATCGCCCTGGCTCCAGAGCGCCTCTAATCCGTATGGACTTGCTTCCATGTTGAACTCCCCTTGTATCTGTGACGTAAATGCGGCTGCACCGGCTCTGCGCCGGGCAGCGCTGTTGATTAATTGGACAACTGAAAATTGATCGGCACGATGGCGAATACCGCCAATGCCTTGCCGTCTTCCGTATAGGGCTTAAACAAGGCGCGCAGCACGGCCTCCCTGGCGGCGTCGTCGAGACGGCTGGAGCCGGACGATTTCTGCACTTCGGCCCGCTCGGCGCGGCCTTTGTCATTGATGAGAACGCGGATGATGGCCTTGCCTTCTTCACCCATGCGCTTGGAAATCGCCGGATATTTGACGTCGGGTGGCTGGATGTATTCCACGCCGGAAGTAATGGTGCGCGGCTGTGGCGGCGCTGCTACAGGTGCCGGGGCGGGCGCCGGCGCGGCCGGCGCTTCTTCGTGCTGCGGCGGCTGTGGCGGCGCTACCGGGACTGAAATCGCGCTTTCCGAGGGAGTATTGTTGACTACCGGCGTCGGCCGCGGCGGCGTGATGCTCTTCTTTACCACGGCCACGGTCTTCGGCGGCGCCGGTTGCGGCTTGGGCGGGGCCGGCTCAGGGGCTTTTTCCGGCGTGATGAAACTGGCGAAGATTTCTTTCGGAATGGCTTGCGTGGCCTGATGGATCAAGCCGTTTTCCAGCGCCCAGAAGAAGGCGACATGGAGCAGCAGGATCGTGCCCAGAGGACCGATGCGTTTGATTTTTTTCCATGCAAGCGCAGGATAGCTGAATGCTGCTGACGACATGGCTGCGCTCATTTCAACCGACATTAAGCGGCTTGTACGTTTTGCTGGAACACCATGGCGTGAACGTGACGAAGGGCTGCAGGCGCCTTGTTATCCAGGCACTCGCGCAATACGCTTTTGGCGCAGGAATGACACTTGCCGCAGCAGGTGGCAATTCCCAGGTTTTCACGCAGCTCGGCCATGGAAGACATGCCCGAGTCGACCGCCTGGCGGATCTTTCTATCTGAGACGTTGTTGCATACACAAACAATCATTTTGCGTCCTACTGCCATAATCGAAGGCAGATTAAAAATAAAAGTCGGCCGACCAAGGTGCTATCGCGGCCTTATGGTTTATCGATATTGCTCTAACAGACCCGGCTGCCGGCGACCAACCTGCTGAACAGATTGTATTTTTCCGGCGCCGGCATGGTGCTCTCTACTACCGTGCCCCATTGCTCCGACAGCTGCAGACAAGTGGCGCGCAACACCGGCGCCAGATTCGGCAGATCGGCCAGCGCCTTCAAATGCCGCTCGATCACCGATGCCAGCTTGACGCAGCCGCTGGCTTCCTGGCTGCTCGCCGTATATTGCGACATCAGGTGCAGCACCGCGGAGACCAGCAGTTCCGGCTGCGCCGGCGCACCGTTGGGCTCCACGAAAGCCGGATTGATTTTCTCAGAGACCATCAAGTAACTCCTATAGTGACTCGCTGGCTGGCTTCCGTATGTTGCTCGCGGGCTGTACAAGTTATGGCGAATGAAACGGGGCTGCTCAGGCAGTCAGGATCAACTTGTTCAGCTGGGTTAGCCTGAGTTTATAAATTCTGCCGCCATGATCGATTTCGAGTTCGCGCATTTGCTTGAACAGATCCTGGCTTTTGATTCGCGTGACTGCAGATGCAACTGACTTCGTGATGCTGGACACAGGGGCTTTTTCAAGATGTGCTTCGCGTCGTATCGAGTGGCTCATAATAGTCCTTTCTGTAAATGCGAACAATTCGTATTTGTATTATTCGCTACTTGGGCAGGGAATGCAAGCGCTTTTAGCGCGGCGTGCCATGGCGCTACAGAATGATGATGGACGTGCAATACAGTGTCCGGGCGAGCAATGATGCCCATGAGGAAAGTTGTGTTGAGGAACGAATGAATCGGGCCGGCGGCAACAGGCTTGAGCCGTTTTGGGGACCGCGAAGAGGGAATTTGCCGCCGGGAGGCGGCAAGAGGGGGGCTGGATGTGAAACAAGCGCAAAGATTGCGCTTGTTTGATGACGAACTGTTAAGCAAGCGGACCGCTTGTCATTCGGCCTTGGGCTTGGCGGCTTCACGCCGGTTGAAGCCGGCCACCATGTCGAAGCGGAACAGCCGGCATTCCAGGGCGCCGTTGAAGAATGGCGTCTTGCGCGCTTCTTTCAGGCGCAGCAGCTTGGGCAGGCCGAGGTCGGCCGAGAACAGGAAGATGCTCCAGCCGGCGAAGCGCTGCTTGAGGGTGGTGCTGAAGGCGGTGAAGAAGGCGGTCAGCAGGTCGTCGCTGCTGAGGGTGCTGTCGCCGCGCACGCCGATCCGCTCGCCATACGGCGGGTTGGTCAGCATGATGCCGCCTTCGGCATCGCTTGGCGGTTTGACTTCCTGGGCTTCGATCTGCTTGACCGGCACCTCGAACAGGATGCCAGCGTTGCGCAGGTTGTTGAGCGCGATCTGCACCATGTCGCCCGAGATATCGCTGCCGAAGATGCTTGGCGTGGTCGGCAAGGGATGCGGCTTGAAGCTGCCTTTGATGGCCAGCCATTTATCGCTTTCGAATTCGTTGAATTTTTCGAAGGCGAAGCGGCGCCGGGCGCCGGCCGGAATGCCCGCCAGGATCTGGGCTGCTTCGATCAGGATGGTGCCGGAGCCGCACATCGGGTCGAACAATACCGTGCCAGGCTTCCAGCCGGAAGTACGCAGCAGGCCGGCCGCCAGGTTTTCGCGCAGCGGCGCATCGCCGGTTTCGGCGCGCCAGCCGCGTTTGAACAGTGCTTCGCCGGAAGTGTCGAGGTACAAGGTAAAGTTGTGGGCATCGAGAAAGCCGACGATGCGCATGTCAGGCGTACCGGTATCCACCGATGGCCGTTCATTGCAGAGGTCGCGGAAACGGTCGCAGATGCCGTCCTTGATCTTGAGCGTGGTGAACTGCAGGCTGCGCAGGGGCGACTTGACCGCAGTGACGTCGACCCGGATGGTATGGCTGACAGGGAACCAGCTTTCCCATTCCTGTTCCAGCGTCATGTCGTAGATATCGTTTTCATTCTTGTAAGCGCCATGCGTCAGGCGCAGCAGCACCCGGCTGGCGATGCGCGAATGCAGGTTGATGCGCCAGGCATCGCTCAGCAAGCCTGAGCAATGGACGCCGCCAGGCACCTGGGTATGCACCTTGAGCGTGACCGCAGGGGCGCTGAACTGGGCGATTTCCTCCAGCTCTTCCGCCAGTGCGGCTTCCAGGCCGCGCGGGCAGGGGCAAAAATAGGAGTGCTTATCGGTAGATTTGTGTGACATGGGAGAACCTTTTATCCGTTGATGCTGCAATCATGCGTGGGGTGGCTAGGTAGCGCCCACGCAGCAGCAGGTTATATACATTCATGTGGGCATTGCGTGCCCACCCTACAATTAACTATCTGGCGAACGCGCGTTCGACAAAATCCAGCCGGTCCTGGCCCCAGAATGCTTCGCCGTCGACTACATACCAGGGGGCGCCGAAGATGCTGGCGGAAATGGCGTCGTCGGTAAAACGATCGAATTCGCTCTGGACGCTGGCGGTCTCCGCCGATTTCAGCAAGGTCTTGCCGTCGTGGCCGAGCTCGTTGGCGATCGCCGCCAGAGTGGCGCTGTCGGCGATATTGCGCTGTTCCGCCCAGACTGCCCGCATTATAGCCCCGGTCAGCGCCAGGGCCGCATCTGTTCCGTGCGCCAGCTGGGTGGCGATGATCAGTTTTGCTGCATCGTCGCTCTGCACCGGGAAGAATGTCGGCTGCAGATTCAGCGGTACTTGCAGATATTCGCTCCAGCGCCGCAGCTCCTCCAGGCGGTAAGCCTGGCGCTGAGGCGCCCGCTTGGCCAGCGGCAAGCCGCCGGACGTGTTGAATACCTTGGACAGGTCGCAGGGCTTCAATGCGACTTTGACATCATATTGCTTGGCCAATGCCACCAGGCGGGCATGGCCCAGGTAGGCAAAAGGCGAATGCGGCGCGAAATAATATTCACAAAGCTTGCTCATGACGGGGCCTCGGATGGCGTTAGAACGGTTGAGAACGGCTTAGAACGGTTTGACCACGACCAGGATCACAATCGCCAGCAACAGGAGAACCGGTACTTCGTTGAAATAGCGCAGCCACACATGGCTGCGCGTATTCACGCCTTTTTCAAATTTCTTCAGCAGGCTGCCGCAAGCATGGTGATAACCGATCACCAGGATCACCAGGAATAATTTGGCGTGCAGCCAGCCATTGCCGGGGCCTTTGCCGATACCGTAGCCTAGCCACATCCAGGCGCCGAACAGCACCGCGGGGAAGGCCAGCATTGTTGTGAAGCGATACAGCTTGCGCCCCATCAGCAACAGCCGCTGGGTGGCGGCCGGGTTGCTTTCCTGCGCCAGGTTGACCAGGATGCGCGGCAGGTAAAACAAGCCGGCAAACCAGGAGACGATGAAGACGATATGCAGCGATTTGATCCAGAGCATGGGCGATTTCCTTTTTTTACCGTTGATGGCTGGGCGGTCCGTGAAAACACGAAAGGCACGAAAACAAGAACAAGAATTTTTCGTGCCTTTCGTATTTGCGTGGACCTGTCTTAAAAACTACTGGCGCACTTCACCATGTCCAAACACGACGTATTTTAACGAAGTCAGACCGTCGAGGCCGACCGGTCCGCGCGCATGCAGCTTGTCGTTGGAGATGCCGATTTCGGCGCCGAGGCCGAATTCGAATCCGTCGGCGAAGCGGGTCGAGGCATTGATCATGACCGAGGCGGAGTCAACTTCGCGCAGGAAGCGCATCGCCCGCGAATGATTCTCGGTGACGATAGTGTCGGTATGCTGCGAGGAGTAAGTGTTGATATGCTCTATGGCTTCATCGACATCGGCGACGATCTTTACCGCCAGGATCGCTGCCAGGTATTCGGTGCGCCAGTCTTCTTCCGTGGCCGCGCTCAGCTGCGGATAGCCTTGCAAGATGGCTTGCGCTTCGGCGTCGGCGCGCAATTCGACTTGCTTGCCCTGGTACAGGCTGGCCAGCCGCGGCAGGATCTGCGGCGCGATGCTGCGCGCGACCAGCAAGGTTTCCATGGTGTTGCAGGTGCCGTAGCGATGGCACTTGGCGTTGAAGGCGATGTCCGTCGCCTTCGCCAGGTCCGCCTGGTCGTCGATATAGACGTGGCAGATGCCATCCAGGTGCTTGATCATCGGCACTGTGGCTTCTTCGATCAGGCGCGCGATCAGCCCCTTGCCGCCACGCGGCACGATGACGTCGACATATTGCGGCATGGTGATCAGGGCGCCGACGGCGGCACGGTCGGTGGTGTCGACCACTTGCACCGCATCCGGCGGCAGGCCGGCCCCAGCCAGGCCTTCCTGCACCAGTTTGGCCAGCGCCTGGTTGCAATGATGGGCTTCCGAGCCGCCGCGCAGGATGGTGGCGTTGCCGCTCTTGATGCACAGGCCGGCGGCGTCTACCGTGACGTTCGGACGGGCTTCGTAAATGATGCCGATGACGCCCAGCGGCACCCGCATCTGGCCGACCTGGATGCCGCTCGGACGGTATTTCATGTTGGAGATTTCGCCGATCGGATCGGGCAGGGAGACGATCTGTTCGAGCCCGGCGATCATGGTGGCTATGGCCTGTTCCGACAGCGTCAGCCGGTCCAGCATGGCCGGCGCCAGGCCATTGGCGCGGGCAGTCGCCAGGTCGGCCTGGTTGGCGGCGACCAGCAGCGCGGCATCGCGGCGGATGGCGGCGGCGATCAGGGTCAGCGCGCGGTTTTTCACGGCGGTGTCGGCACGCGCCATCGCGCGCGATGCGGCGCGCGCGCGTTGTCCGACTGCGATCATGTATTGTTGGATATCCATATGCCTATGTTCTTAGCTTCTTGGTAATTCTGCTTCAGCTGCCCTGTGCAACTTTCAAACCGAGCTGCAGCAACGCATCCCAGGCGTCGCCGCTAAATGCTTTTGCGCGCAGCCCCTTGACCATCTTGTCGACCTGAGCCGCATCCTTCAATGCCGCTTCCAGCACCGCCAGGCTCAGGCGCCGCAATGCCGGTTCCATCAAGCGCTCGCGCGGTCCCCAGATCCGATATTCTTTCAGCAGGGCCGGGATAGGGCGTCCCTGGGCGGCGGCCGATTTCAATTTCAGCAAAGTACGGATTTCCTCGGAAACCGCCCACAGCACCAGCGGCAGCGCCTCGCCTTCGCCTTTCAAGCCGTCCATCATGCGCACCAGGCGGGCGGTATCGCCCACCAGCATCGCTTCATTGAGCTTGAAGACATCATAGCGCGCGACATTGAGGACTGCATCGTGACACTGTTCAAAGCTGAGCTTGCCGGGCGGATGCAGCAATGCCAGCTTCTGGATCTCCTGGTGCGCCGCCAGCAGGTTGCCTTCGACCCGGTCGGCGATGAAATCCAGCGACTGGCGGTCCGCGTTTTGCTGCTGGGCCGCCAGGCGGAGGCCGATCCAGTTCGGCAGCTGCGCCCGTTCCACCAGCGGAATGTCGATATATACCGCAGCCTGCTGCAGGCTGGCGACCCAGGCCGCCTTTTGCGTCGCCCAGTCCAGCTTGGGCAGGCTGATGATGGTGACATTGTCCGGATTCAGCGTGGCAGTGTAGCTTTGCAGGGCCTGGCCGCCATCCTTGCCGGGCTTGCCGCCCGGGATGCGCAATTCGATCAGCTTTTTATCGCCGAACAGCGATTGCGACTGGTTGGCGGCCAGTAGCTCGCCCCATTTGAAGCTGCGGTCCACCACCAGCACGTCGCGCTCGCTGCAGCCATGGCTGCGCGCGCTTTTGCGTATCTTGTCGGATGCCTCCAGCGCCAGCAGATGCTCGTCGCTGGTGATCACATACAAGGGGGCCAGGGTTTTCCCCAGATGGCCGTCGAGCGCGTCAAACCGCAATTGCATGCACTTTACCCTTGAACTGGTTATTTGGCCGGCGTAGCGGCCGGTGCTGCTGGCGGCGTCGTGGCTGGCGTTACCGCAGGGGTTGCTGCCGGAGTGGTTTCAGGCTGCGTCGGCTGCGCCATCTTGATCGCGGCCAGGCGGCGCAGGATCTGTTGCACCATGTCGGATTGCATGTCGCGGTAGAGCAGTACTTCTTCCGCATCCTTGGACAATTCCTGCGATGAGTTGTAGCTGATGTCGCGTTTCAGCGTGATCAGTGTCGGCGCCAGCAATTCCTTGTTCTGAGCGTCGGTCACATGGAAAGTCAGGCGATAGTACAACATGTATTCGCTTGGCCGGCCGGAACTGTTGAGCGTCAAGATGACTTTCTCACGGGTCTCGCTGAGTACGCCCAGCGTGACTTCGGCGCCTTCCGGTTTGGCCAGCACCTTGGTGTTGCCGCTGGCGACGATATTGCGCTTGAGCTCGATCCCGAGCGGGGAAGTCGGCGCAAAGGTCATGTAAATCGAACTGAAGGCCAGGTTGGCCGAGCCGCGCAGATGGAAGCCGCAGGCGCACAGCAGAGCGCTGATCAGCAGCACGGCAGGCCAGCGCAGCCAGTTGCGGGAAACAGGCATAGGGAAAGACATTCTGTTCAACATTCAGGGATTCCTTGTTTCAAGATTCAGACCGGATCCGCAGATCCGGCCCCGGTCGTCGCCTAGGCGACGATATTGACAAGCTTTCCAGGCACCACGATGATTTTCTTGGGTGCGCCTTCGAGATACTTCTGCACATTCTCGTTGGCCAGCGCCGCCGCCTCGATGCTGGCCTTGTCGGCATCCTTGGCGACGGTAATGCTGCCGCGCAGCTTGCCGTTGACCTGGATCATCAATTCGATCTCGCTCTGTTCCAGCGCCTTGGCGTCGACTTCCGGCCAGCTGGCGTCGAGCAGGTCGCCATGCACCGCGGCAAAACCGAGTTCCTGCCACAAGGTATGGGTGATGTGCGGCGCCACCGGATTGAGCACGCGCAGGAAAATCGACAAGCCTTCCGTCAGGACCGCATTGCTGGCCGGCGACTGGTCGAGCTTGGCTGCTTCCAGCGTATTCAGCATTTTCATGCAGGCCGAGACCACCGTGTTGTACTGGATACGCTTGAGGTCGTGATCGGCCTGTTGCAGGATCTTGTGGATTTCGCGGCGCAAGGTTTTCTGGACATCGTTCAGGCCAGCGAAATCAGCTGCAACGGCAGGCGTGATGCTGCCGGCACGTGCATAGCTGAAGGCCCAGACCCGGCGCAGGAAACGGTTGGCGCCTTCAACCCCGGTGCCCGACCATTCCAGGGTCTGTTCCGGCGGCGAGGCAAACATGGTGAACAGGCGTGCCGTATCGGCGCCGTACTGGTCGATCTGGGCTTGCGGGTCGATGCCGTTGTTCTTCGATTTCGACATCTTTTCGGTGCCGCCGATTTCTACCGGCTTGCCGTCGGATTTCAGGATGGCCGTCAGCGGCCGTCCCTTGTCGTCGAAGGTCAGGTCGACGTCTTCCGGGTTGTGCCAGGTCTTCTTGCCGCTGGCGTCTTCGCGGAAATAGGTTTCGTTCAGCACCATGCCTTGCGTCAGCAGGTTGGTGAACGGTTCGTCGAACTTGATCAGGCCGAAATCGCGCATGACCTTGGTCCAGAAGCGCGCGTACAGCAGATGCAGCACGGCGTGCTCGATGCCGCCGATGTACTGGTCCATCGGCATCCAGTAATCGTTGCGGGAATCGACCATGGCGTCGTTGCCGTCCTTACGATAGGGCGAGCAATAGCGCATGTAATACCAGGATGAATCGACGAAGGTATCCATGGTGTCGGTTTCACGGCGCGCCGGCTTGCCGCATTGCGGGCAGTCGACATGCAGGAATTTCTCATGCTTGTTGAGCGGATTGCCGCTGCCGTCCGGCACGCAGTCTTCCGGCAGGATCACCGGCAGGTCTTTTTCCGGCACCGGCACATCGCCGCAATCGTCGCAGTGGATGATCGGGATAGGCGTGCCCCAGTAGCGCTGGCGCGAGATGCCCCAGTCGCGCAGGCGGTAGGTGATTTTCTTTTCGCCCAGGCCGTGCGCCGCCAGGTCTGCGGCGACTGCATCGACCGCTTCCTGATAGTGCAGGCCGTCGTATTTGCCGGAATCGACGCAGACGCCGTTTTCCTTGTCGCCATACCATTCGTGCCAGCTTTCCTCGGAGTAGGTCTTGCCTGGCACAGCGATCACCGGACGGATCGGCAATACATATTTCTGGGCGAAGGCGAAGTCGCGCTCGTCGTGCGCAGGCACACCCATCACGGCGCCGTCGCCGTAAGTGATCAAGACATAGTTGCCGACCCATACTTCGATCTGCTGGCCGGTCAGCGGGTGCGACACGTACAAACCGGTCGGCATGCCTTTCTTTTCCATGGTCGCCATGTCGGCTTCGATGACGCTGCCCTTTTTGCATTCGGCGATGAACTCGGCCAGCTCCGGATTGCTCTTGGCGGCGAAGGTCGCCAGCGCATGTTCCGGCGCCACTGCGCAGAAGGTCACGCCCTTGATGGTGTCGGCGCGGGTGGTGAATACCCACAGCTTGCCGTCCTGGATCAGCTTGCCGTCTTCCGCGATCTTGTGCGGAAAGGCGAAACGCACCCCGGTCGACTTGCCGATCCAGTTGGCCTGCATCAGGCGTACCCGTTCCGGCCAGCCCGGCAGCTTGGTTTCGACGTGCTCCAGCAGTTCTTCGGCGTAGTCGGTGATCTTGGCGTAGTACATCGGGATTTCGCGCTTTTCGATCAGCGCGCCGGAACGCCAGCCGCGGCCGTCAACCACCTGCTCGTTGGCCAGCACGGTCTGGTCGATCGGGTCCCAGTTCACGGTGCCGGTCTTCTTGTAGATGATGCCCTTTTCCAGCATCTTGAGGAACATCCACTGGTTCCACTTATAGTATTCCGGCGTGCAGGCGGTCATCTCGCGCGACCAGTCGATCGCCAGCCCCATCGCCTGCAGCTGCTTCTTCATGTGGGCGATGTTGGCATAGGTCCATTGCGCCGGCGGCACGCCGTTGGCCATCGCGGCGTTTTCCGCCGGCATGCCGAAAGCGTCCCAGCCCATCGGCATCAGCACGTTATAGCCGTTCATCCGCAGGTAGCGGTACATGACGTCGTTGATGGTGTAGTTGCGCACATGGCCCATGTGCAGCTTGCCTGATGGGTAAGGCAGCATGGAACAGGCGTAGAACTTCTTTTTGTCCTGGCCGTTCTTGTCCTTGGCGTATTCGACAGCCTTGTAGGCGTCTATGGATTGCCAATAGTCTTGTGCTGCTTTTTCGACGTCGGTTGAACTGTATTTTTCTTGCATGACTGGGCTGAAAAGTGAATGTTATCCGCACGCACTGCAAACGGCGCTGGCAGCCGCCCTGCCGTCGGCGGTAATGCTGGCCGGGACGAGCGGAGCGGAGCTGTTCGTTCTTGATGCGCTTCGGAATGGGAACTTGCTGGGCTGGGACAGAATTTCACGCGCTGCGAAACACTGCCTCATCGACCCCGAACCGATGATTATACTGGTTCGGATGCCGCTTTAGCGCATGGGACGCGTGGCGTCATGCAACGCTTGATGCAGATGGCTGAAACAAGAGGTGCTAGGTATGCTCGAATTTACCGGAAAACCCGCCTAGCGCGGCTTGTACCGCGCGTTCCGTCAGATCGATGCGCTTGCGCGCTTCCGAGCGCTTGCTGGAGGGGATTTCCTGAAGATTGGGCTGCGGAATGTCTTCGCAAGAGAGCTGGTATTCGCCATCGGCGCGGCGCATTGCGCCAATTTCTTGCCAGAAATCATCATAATCGGCTAGAACCTGGCCCGTGCGCACCTGATGGAACATGACGCGATTTCGGTTTCCCACCAGGATCAGCTGTTTGCAGCCGTAAGCGCGGCCGATTTCCCTGACCAGGCGCACCATCAGGCCCTTGGGGCGCATGCCGAACATGTCGCGGGTAGCGTGGCGCACCCGCTCCTGTGCATCGGCGCCGCGCGGACCTTGCAGGCAGCCGATGCCGATGGCGGGACTGGTTGCGCTGCCATGGAAAGTAAAGGCCACCGAGAACAAGCGCTGCTGATCGCTGTACAGGTCGAGCGCCAGTTCGCCTTCGCGGTCCAGGGTGGCAATCGCCGACAGGCGGATTTCATAGATGGCGCCAGACTTGCCGCTGAAGCTGCCCAGCAGCAGCGGCGATGTTGCCGCCTGCAGGATCAAGGCGGCGAGGCCTTGCTGGAAAATGAAATTGTAGTGGCTGACCAGCAAATCCATCCGCTCGGCGCTGCGCAGGCGCAGCGATTGATAGGGGCGGTATATTTTTTGCAACAGTCGCGGCGTCGCCTGGGCCAGGCTGGCGTGCATCGGCGAGGCATTCCAATAGGCCAGCCAGCGCCGGGTTTGCCGGTAGTGCAGCAGCGTACGGGCGCTCAGCTTGATCTGCTTGGCGAAATAGGACAGGCCGCGCGGCGAGTGCTGCAGGCAGCTAAGCAAAGTGACGCGCTGCCGGCTGTGCCGCTGTCCGGGCTTGCGCCAGGCCGCCGGCGCAGGAAATACATGCGACAGCTCCGACAGCAAGCTCAGGTTTTGCAACCGGCTGTTGATGAAGCGGATCGCGCCGTCGCTGACGACCTTGCCGTATTTCGAATTCATGGCCAGCATCATGGCCAGCGAGATCAGGCCGGCGCCAAAGATATCCAGCGGATAGTGCATGCCGAGAAACACCTTGGCCCAGCTGACGGCGAGCGACAGCATCACCAGCAGCACGCCCACCCATTTGATCTTGATCGCGCGCGCCGTCCAGAGCGTCAGGCCGGTGGCCAGGATGATGGCAATCGTGACGCTTGGGGTCAGGAAATGCTCGCCCTGGGGCTGGTAGAGATAGCCGCCGTCTTCCACTGCCGGCTGCGCGGCAGTCCACAGCAGAGCAATCATCTTGCTGGCCAGCACGGCCGCTGCCATGGTCACTACCGCCTTCAGAGAAGTGATGCGGGTTTCCCTGCCGCCGCTGACCCATAGGGCCAGCAGGCTGGTCGGCACCAGATACACGCCCCATTCGGCAATCGCCAGCGCCAGCAGCAAGGGCAGACTGATGAATCCGGAATGAGCGGTAGTCCCTAGCAGGTAATTGTAAGAGGACGGTGTCATATGCTTGGATGAATGAAAAGGTAGCAGGGCAATACAGAAATAATGACCAGATTGAAATTCTTTATTGCTATCGTTTGTTATTGTATTTTGTTGATATATAAAGATACAAATGAAAATATGATGTTACATCCAAAAGCGCTGGCCGGCACTATTCAATGCAAATTATTCGATTGCCAAGGGGAAATTATCCGTATGGGACGACGTGCAAGAGCGCACAGCGCGCGGCTGGCGGCAGCCGGCGCCAGATACAAGCGGATACAGAAGGGGTGGCCGGCCTGAGCGGCCGGATGCCGGGGTGTAAAGCGGAGTGAGGAGTTACTTGCCGTCGTCTTTGGCGGGCACAGTGACAAAACCGATCTTGGCCAGTCCATTGTTTTGCGCCAGCGACATCACCTGCGCCAGGATTTCGTAGCGGGTATCCTTGTCGGCGCGCAATTGCAGTTCCGGCTGCGGCTGCCGTTGTGCCGAAGCGACGATGCGGTCGGCCAGTTCGCTTTCGGTGACCGGGTCGTTATTCCAGAACATCTTGCCGCTGCGGTCGATGGAGAGCGAGATGGTTTCCGGTTTTTCCGGCGCCGGCGCGGATTGCGCGCTAGGCAGGTCGACCTTGATGGCGTGAGTAAACAGCGGCGCCGTGATGATGAAGATCACCAGCAGCACCAGCATGACGTCGACCATAGGCGTGATATTGATATCCGCCATCGGCGCCTGGTTCTGGTTGTCGTTGAAGCCGCCAAAAGCCATGATTTGCCTCTATTCGGTGAAGTGCAGAAAGTGTCGTGATGCCGTTACGGGGCGTATTACTTGCCGACCCGGCTGCCGGTAGTCAAATAAGCGTGCAGGTCATGCGCAAACGCATCGAGTTCCGCCAGTGTAATCCGATTGACGCGGGTGAAGGCGTTATACGCCAGCACTGCCGGAATCGCCACTACCAGACCGAGGGCGGTCATGATCAGCGCTTCGCCCACTGGACCGGCCACCTTGTCGATCTGGATGGTGCCGCTGGAAGAAACCGCCTCCAGCGCATGGTAAATACCCCACACCGTGCCGAACAGGCCGACGAATGGCGCCGTCGAGCCCACCGAAGCCAGCAGGGTCAGGCCGCTTTCCAGGCGCGAAGAGACGCGGTTGATTTCACGGCGCAAGGTGCGGGTGATCAGTTCGCCCGGGTCGGAGGCGGCGTTCAAGGAAGCCGCCGGAGTGCCCGGGGCGGGCGGCTTGATGGCCGCGGCGTCGGCGGCCTGGCTGGCCAGCGGCGAATAGACGTTTTCGGAATCGAAAGGCTTGATGCCGGCAATCGCCACTTCCAGCGTCGGCGCCTGCCAGAAGTCATCTAGCGCCGCGGCGCTGCGGCGGATGCGCCACGAACTCCAGGCTTTCGACAGGATATAAAACCAGCTGACCACCGACATGATTACCAGCACATAGGCAACCGAGTGGGAGATGGCGTCAGTTTGCGCCCAGTAGCGGGCTAGTCCGAGAGATTGATCCATGGCGTCGATCCGAGAGGTGAGTGGCGTGACGGGTCACGCCGTTACAGCAGCCGGTCTGGCAGCCGCCAGCCCGGCATGGAAAATCAGCGCAGGCCCAGCACGTCCTGCATGTCGTACAAGCCAGTGCTCTTGTCGCTCAGGAAGCGGGCGGCGCGCAAGCTGCCGTGCACGTAGGTCACGCGGCTGGACGACTTGTGGGTGATCTCGATGCGCTCGCCGATACCGGCAAACAGCACCGTGTGGTCGCCGACGATATCGCCGCCGCGGATCGCGGCAAAGCCGATCGAGGACGGATCGCGTTCGCCGGTGACGCCTTCGCGCGCATAGACCGCGACATCGTCCAGCTTGCGCCCTTGCGCCGCGGCGATCACTTCACCCATCATCAGTGCGGTGCCGGACGGCGCATCGACCTTGTGCCGGTGGTGCGCTTCGATGATTTCGATGTCGTAGCCGTGGGAAAAGGACTTGGCGGCCAGCTCCAGCAGCTTCATGGTGACGTTGACGCCGACGCTCATGTTGGGAGCGAACACGATGGCGGTCTTTTCGGCCGCGGCCGCGATCGCAGCCTTGCCGGCTTCATCGAAGCCGGTGGTGCCGATGATCATCTTGATGCCGTGGGCGGCGCAATATTCCAGATGCTTCAGCGTACCTTCCGGGCGTGTGAAGTCGATCAGGTAGGCAGCTTGCGCCAGGCCCTTGGCGAGGTCGGCTTCGATCAGGACATTGGCAGGCTTGCCAAGGAAGGCGGCGGCATCGCTGCCCAGTTCCGGCGCATCCGGCACGCCGAGCGCGCCCACCAGCACGGCGTCGTCAGCGTTCTGGATTGCTTCGACCAGCATGCGCCCCATACGTCCGGAGGCGCCGGCAACGGCTATTTTCATCTGAGTCATGTTGATTCGGCGATCTGTACAGTGGATCTTGATTGCTTGAGCCAGGCTGCTTGCGGCAAGGGCCATGCCGCGCGAAGCAGCAGTGGCCCGGTCCGCAATGCACGCTTAGTTTTTGGCAGGAGCAGGTGCGCTAGGCACCGTTGGTGCAATTTCGACATTCTTGACGCTCTTCTTGGCTTCCGCCGCGCCGCCGGAAATCCGGTCGAGGTAGTCATTCTCGGTAGGCAGGTTGCCGCCATCGATACGCGCCAGCAGGTTGCCGTTGAAGAAAGCGCTGACCCGGCTGGTGGTGATTTCGCCGTTGCCCTTTTGCAGGCGGAACACGTAGTCCCAGCGGTCATCATGGAAAATATCCGTCACCAGAGGCGTGCCGAGCGCGAAACGCACTTGTTCGCGCGTCATGCCTTCTTTGACCTGGGCCAGCATTTCCTTGGAAACGAAGTTCCCTTGTTGTATATCTATACGATACGGGGAAAAAATGCCCAGGAAGCGGCGATGCTTGACGGTTTGCACCCCGCTGGTGTCGGTGCTGGCGGTAGCGCCGGCAGCATCGCCGGGCGTTGCCGCCGCGGCAGGCGTGTCCAGCAAAGGATTTTTCGAGGCGCAGCCGGCCAGTGCAGTCATCAGGACGACGGCAGCGGTCAAAGCGGAGGTACGGGCAGGGGAGAGCAACATTCGCATAAGGATCTCAATTGATTGAGCAACTGTGCTAAAACGCTATATGATAAAGCAGATCATCCATTTGTGACCAAAACATGCCGAACAATCCATCCGAA
>NZ_DATMRB010000051.1:0-35390 GCF_035566555.1 Collimonas sp. | reverse complement strand
GCAACAAGATGGTGTGGCACTCGACCGTGGCGCCGGGCGATATCGTGGTGGTCGACCGCAACTGCCACAAATCGATCCTGCACTCGATCATCATGACCGGCGCGATCCCGGTGTTCCTGATGCCGACCCGCAATCACCTCGGCATCATCGGCCCGATCCCGCTGGAAGAATTCACGCTGGAAAGCATCCGCAAGAAGATCGAAGCCAATCCGTTTGCGCGCGAAGCCGTCAACAAGAAGCCGCGCATCCTGACCATCACGCAATCGACTTACGACGGCGTGATCTACAACGTCGAGACGCTGAAGAACATGCTGGACGGCGAGATCGACACCCTGCACTTCGACGAAGCCTGGCTGCCGCACGCCACTTTCCACGACTTCTACAAAGACATGCACGCGATCGGCAAGGACCGTCCGCGCGCCAAGAAATCGATGATCTTCTCGACCCAGTCGACTCACAAGCTGCTGGCCGGCCTGTCGCAGGCCTCGCAGATCCTGGTGCGCGAATCGGAAAGCGTGCAGCTGGACCAGGATGCTTTCAACGAAGCCTACCTGATGCACACTTCGACTTCGCCGCAGTATTCGATCATCGCCTCCTGCGACGTCGCCGCCGCCATGATGGAAGCGCCGGGCGGCACCGCCCTGGTAGAAGAAAGCATCCTGGAAGCGCTGGATTTCCGCCGCGCCATGAAGAAGATCGACGAAGAATGGGGCAAGGACTGGTGGTTTCAGGTGTGGGGCCCGAACAGCTTCTCGGAAGACGGCATCGGCAGCCGCGAAGACTGGGTCATCCGCGCCGAGGACGACTGGCATGGCTTCGGCAACCTGGCGCCGAACTTCAACATGCTCGATCCGATCAAGGCCACCATCGTCACGCCCGGCCTGTCGCTGGAAGGCAAGTTCGGCGAGAGCGGCATTCCAGCTTCGATCGTCACCAAGTACCTGGCCGAACACGGCGTTATCGTCGAGAAATGCGGCCTGTACTCGTTCTTCATCATGTTCACCATCGGCATCACCAAGGGCCGCTGGAATACGTTGCTGACCGCTTTGCAGCAGTTCAAGGACGACTACGACAAGAACCAGCCGATCTGGCGCATCCTGCCCGAGTTCGCCGCCGCCAACCACGGCAAGAACGCGCGCTACGAACGGCTCGGCCTGCGCGACCTGTGCCAGCAGATCCACGAGACTTACAAGTCCTACGATGTGGCGCGCCTGACCACGGAAATGTATTTGTCCGACATGCAGCCGGCCATGAAGCCATCCGATGCATTCGCCAAGATGGCGCACCGTGAAATCGACCGCGTCCCCATCGACCAGCTCGAAGGCCGCGTCACCTCGATCCTGCTGACGCCTTACCCGCCGGGCATTCCATTGCTGATTCCGGGCGAACGCTTCAACAAGACCATCGTCGACTACCTCAAGTTCGCGCGCGATTTCAACGAGAAATTCCCGGGCTTTGAAACCGACGTGCATGGCCTGGTGAAACGGGAAGTGAACGGCAAGCGTGATTACTTCGTGGATTGCGTGCGGCAGTAAACTCCGCCGCAGGCATGGCCGATAAAAAACCGGGAGGCTCAGTCGAGCGTCCCGTTTTTTTTTAATCCCTGCTTTTATTTACAGCGGTGCAAAGCGCCGCGCACCGTTTTCCAGCAAGCCGTTGAACAGCTCCGCCGGCCGCACCCACAGACCCGGCGCATGCGGCCACAGGTGTTCGTAGACCACCATGGCTTCTTCGGTTTCCGAATGCCTTGCCAGGCCGATGTAGCGGTACAAGCCGCCTTTGTAATGGCGGTGGGTGGCAATCTTCTTTGCGTCTTCTTCAGTCACTCAATTCTCCAACATGTATTGATCTCTACAAACTCTGTCTCGGCGCCCGGTCATTTCCGCAAACGCGTGAATCCATTTTCATTGCCCTATTCAGCAATTTGGATTCCCGCGTTCGCGGGAATGACGGCGTCGCCTAGACGCCCCCATAAGGCTGCACTTCGGACGGCTGGCCGTCCGCTTCAAATCGCACCGCTACTGCCAGCGCTGTGACGCCGATGGTACGCAACGCATCGTAGGTATCGTCAACTTCGATCTGCAGGTCGGCGCCGGCAGCCAGCGGCTTTTCCGAGGAGGCCAGCAAGGCGCCGTCCTTGCCGTACAAATTCACCCGCAACACCATGTCGCCGCGCACATCGGCGGGACCGACCACGGCATTCGCATCGAAAGACGCAACCCCGTGCTGGTCGAGGCCGTGGTTGAGCTCGGACATCATCTGCAGCGTGAAGTATTCGGCAATGCCGCGCTCCTTACCGCCATGGAACAGGTCCTGGTAAAGGAAATGCAGATCGATTTCGCTGCCATCGGTCACCAGGCAACGCTTCAACCAAGGCGCGACCTGCTCGGTCCAGCCATGGAAGCGCTGTTCCCGCCCATTGAAATAGGCATCGGCGCCAGCTTCATCTTCCGGCACTTTATAGAACGCGTCGTCGGTGGCCTTGAGCGAAAAGCCCAGCAGGAAACGTAGCTCGACCGCGTCGTCGTCCGGCCCGAACTGATTGTCCGGCCAGCCGCTGATGCTGCGTTCGATAGCTGTCGTTGCGGCCAGCTTCTTGTCGGCCATGGCGCCAAAAGCGTCGCGGTTCATTTCAAACAGATGGCTGTAGCGGATGCTGTCGATTTCGTCGAGGTGGTAAGCGTGGCTGACCAGCACCACGGTGGCATCCGGTCCCTCCAGCTGGGCCTGCTTGAAGCTGGCGGACAGCGCATCGAACGCTTCCTGATCCTGGAAACACTGTTCGCGCTTGAGACCGCCGCGGGCGTGCGCGAAGAACGGCACCACAAAGGCATTCAGCTCCAGCACCTTGCCTTCGTCGCGGCGCACCAGCAAAATCTCCGAGGCTTCTTCAACCTGCTCTTTCAGGAAGCGCCAGGCGTCGAGATCGGCGTACTTGGTGCGCTCGATCGCGTCGTACAGGATGTCATCCTTCTTCTGCTGCAGGCTCTTCTTGATGATCTTGTGAAAATCGATGCCGGCCTGCTGCAAGCTGACGCCGGCGGCCACGCCTTCGGCTTCGTCGCCATCCTGCTCGGCCAGGTCGATCGCCAGGTCGCACAGCTGCTGGGTGACCGCTTCGTCTTTGTCTTCAGGGGAAAGACTGGCTTTCCGCGGCACTGGGCGCTTGTTCTTCGGCATCTCAAGCCTTCGGCAAAGTGACGCCGTGCTGGCCCTGGTACTTGCCGCCGCGGTCCTTGTAGGACGTCTCGCAGATTTCATCGCTTTCAAAGAACAGCACCTGGGCGCAGCCTTCGCCGGCATAAATCTTGGCTGGCAGCGGTGTAGTGTTGGAAAACTCCAGCGTCACGTAACCTTCCCACTCAGGCTCGAACGGGGTGACGTTGACGATGATGCCGCAGCGCGCGTAGGTCGACTTGCCGAGGCAGATGGTCAGCACGCTGCGCGGGATGCGGAAGTATTCCATGGTGCGCGCCAGCGCGAAGGAATTCGGCGGGATGATGCAGACGTCGCCGCTGAAATCGACGAACGATTTCTCGTCGAAGTTCTTGGGATCGACGATGGTCGAATTGATGTTCGTGAAAATCTTGAATTCGTTGGCGCAGCGGATGTCGTAGCCGTAAGACGAGGTGCCGTAAGACACGATCTTCTGGCCATTGGCCTCGCGCACCTGGCCGGGCTCGAAAGGCTCGATCATGCCGGTTTCCTGCGCCATGCGGCGTATCCATTTGTCGGATTTAATCGTCATTGTTTTCTATCTATCTTTGGGTTAGGTATATATTTTGCGCAATTTTACGCCAAATAGCCTTTAAACCGGCTATCTCGCCGGCTTCGGCGCAATCCGTGCATTTTCCGAGCTAGCGCTGCATGGTTTCCCACACTTTTTGCAAGCGCTTGGCCGAGACCGGCATCGGCGTCTTCAGCTCTTGCGCAAACAGCGAGACCCGCAACTCCTCCAGCAGCCAGCGGAATTCATTCATCTTCGGATCGGAATTCTTGCTGCCGCGGTCTTTTTGCGCGCGCTGCCAGGGCGCCGCCACCTGTAGCCATTCCGTCAACAAGCGGCCGTCGCGGGTCGGATCGGCGCGCAGTTTCTCCAGCCTGACGTTGACTGACTTCAGGTAGCGCGGGAAATGTGTCAGGTTGGCATAGTCATTGTCGGCGATGAAGCGCTTGCCGACCAGCGCCTGCAATTGCGACTGGATGTCGGCCACCGCCTGCGCATGGCCCTTGGCCCCTTGCAGCTTCTTCGGCAAGCCGTGGTATTCACCCAGGATAAGGCCGGCCAGCCTGGCAATTTCATTGCTCAGCAAACCCAGGCGCGACTTGCCTTCATCCTTGCGCTGCGCGAACTGCTCCGCATTCTTGGGCAAAGGCGCTTGCAGGCAGGCGCGCTCCAGGCCGGCGGAAATGATCTGGTCGCGCAACTCTTCCTGCGACCCCAGGGCCATGAACTGCATGCCCATCTGCTGCAAGCCGGGAATATTCTTTTCCAGGAATTTCAGCTGCTCTTTCAGCTGCAAGGCAAACAGGCGCCGCAGGCCCAGACGGTGAATGCGCACCGCTTCATTCGGATCGTCGAATACTTCGAGGTCGCAATGGGTCGCCTTGTCCACCAGCGCCGGAAAGCCGATCAGTGTCTGCTTGCCCTGCTGGATTTCCAGCAGTTCCGGCAGTTCGCCGAAGGTCCAGCTGGTCAGCATGCTGTACTGGCCGGCCGGCTTGGCTGGCGCAGCGTCCGCTCCTTTGGCGACGGGCTTGCCGGCGCCGGCTTTCGGCATCCCCTGCTGCGCCGACACCTGCGCCGATACTTGTGGCGCTTCGCTGGTCACCACCGTGTTTTCCGCCAGCTTCTGAAAACTCTCGCGCGCCTGGCCGCCAAATTCATCTTGCAAGGCCGACAGGTTGCGTCCCATGTCCAGCTGGCGGCCATGCTCATCGACGATCTTGAAGTTCATCGAATGATGGGCCGGCAAGGTTTCCAGCTTGAAGTCGGTGCTGCGGGCGATTACCGTGGTTTCCGTACGAATGTCCGCCATCAGCGCATCCAGCAGATTGCCGTGGCCGAACACGTGGCGGGCCTGGATGCGTTCGCAGAAGCCTGCCGCATAGTCCGGCAAAGGCACGCAGTTGCGGCGGATTTTCTGCGGCAGCGATTTCAGCAGCAGATGGACCTTCTCCTTCAGCATGCCGGCCACCAGCCAGTCGCAGCGGTCCGCATACACCTGGTTGAGCGCGTACAACGGCACTGTCAGGGTGACGCCGTCGCGCGGCGTGCCGGGCTCGAAGTGATACGACAAAGCCATCTCGATGCCGGCCACCCGCATCACTTTCGGGAACAGTTCGGTGGTAATGCCGGCGGCCTCATGCCGCATCAGCTCGTCGCGGTTGAGGAATAGCAGCTTGGGCGTCTGCAGGCTGACATCCTTGTGCCATTTTTCAAACGTGATGCCGTTGCAGATATCGGCCGGCAGCAGCTTGTCATAGAACGCCGCGATCAGTTCATCGTCCACCAGGACGTCGAGGCGGCGCGACTTGTGCTCCAGGTTCTCGATCTCGCGGATCAATTTCTGGTTGTGGGCGAAGAATGGTGCGCGGGTATCAAACTCGCCGCCGACCAGGGCATCGCGGATGAAGATTTCGCGCGCTTCGGTCGGATTGATCAGGCCGAAATTGATGCGCCGCTGGCTGTACACCACCAGCCCGTACAAGGTGGCGCGCTCGGACGCCGACACCTGCGCCGTGCGTTTTTCCCAGCGCGGCTCGCCATACGATTTCTTCAACAGATGGGCGCCGACCTTTTCCAGCCACTCCGGCTGGATCTGGGCGATGCAGCGCGCGTACAGGCGGCTGGTGTCGACCAGTTCGGCCGCCATGACCCACTTGCCGGCCTTCTTCGACAAATGCGAACCCGGCCACAGGTAGAACTTGATGCCGCGCGCGCCGAGATAATGCGGATCGTCGTCGGCCTTGAAACCGACGTTGCCCAGCAGGCCGGTAAGCAACGCGCAATGCAATTGCTCGTAGGTAGCCGGCGCTTCGTTCAGGCGCCAGCCCTGCTCGCGCACAATCGTCAGCAGCTGCGAATGGACATCGCGCCATTCCCGCAGCCGCAGCTGCGAGAGGAAGTTGGCGCGGCAGTTATCCATCAGCTGGCGGTTGGTTTTCTTGTGCTCGATGGCGTCTTCAAACCATTTCCAGATCTTCAGGTAGCTGAGGAATTCGGATTTTTCATCGGCGAATTTCTTGTGCGCCAGGTCGGCCGCGCCCTGCGCTTCCATTGGCCGGTCGCGCGGATCCTGCACCGACAGCGCCGATGCAATGACCAGCATCTCGCTCAGGCAGACATTGTCGAGCGCCGCCAGGATCATGCGGCCGACGCGCGGATCCAGCGGCAGCTTGGCCAGCTGGCGCCCGGTTTTGGTCAGCAGATTGTTGTCATCCACCGCGCCCAGTTCTTGCAGCAGCTGGTAGCCGTCGGCGATGGCGCGGCCCGGCGGCGGTTCGATGAAGGGGAAGGTTTCGACATCGGTCAGGTGCAGCGATTTCATGCGCAGGATGACCGAGGCCAGCGACGAACGCAGGATTTCCGGCTCGGTGAACTTCGGTCGCTGCAGGTAGTCCTGCTCTTCATACAAACGGATGCAGACGCCCGCCGCCACCCGGCCGCAACGGCCGGCGCGCTGGTTGGCGGCCGACTGCGCAATCGGCTCGATCTGCAGCTGCTCGACCTTGTTGCGGTAGCTATAGCGCTTGACGCGCGCCAGGCCGGCATCCACCACATAGCGGATGCCCGGCACGGTGAGCGAAGTTTCGGCAACGTTGGTCGCCAGCACGATGCGGCGCGCGTTGGAGGTCTTGAACACCCGCTCCTGCTCCTGCGCCGACAGGCGCGCAAACAAGGGCAGGATTTCGACATGCGGCGGATGATGCTTGCGCAGCGCTTCGGCGGTGTCGCGGATTTCACGCTCTCCCGGCAGGAACACCAGCACATCGCCGGAGCCGATGCGCGCCAGCTCATCGACGGCGTCGACCACGGCATCCATCAGATCGCGCTGTTCGCGGTCGCGCTGGGCCGCGCTTTGCGGCGCATTCGGCTTGGCCGCTGCAGGCGCATTGGCTGGGTTGACGCCACTGCGGTCGGCATTGTCGACCGGACGGTAACGCACTTCGACTTCATACAGGCGACCGGACACCTCGATCACCGGCGCCGGCTTGTCAGCTTTGCCGAAATGGCGGGCGAAGCGGTCGGCGTCGATAGTGGCCGAGGTAATGATCACTTTCAGGTCGGGCCGCTTGGGCAGCAGCTGCTTCAGGTAGCCCAGCAGGAAATCGATGTTCAGGCTGCGCTCATGCGCTTCATCGATGATGATGGTGTCGTACTGGCGCAGCAAGGGATCGGTCTGGGTCTCGGCCAGCAGGATACCGTCCGTCATCAGCTTGATCCAGGCGCCCTTGCTCAGGGTGTCGTTGAAACGCACCTTGTAGCCGACGTGTTCGCCCAGCGGCGAATTGAGTTCCTGGGCGATGCGCTTGGCGGTCGAGGACGCGGCAATCCGGCGCGGCTGGGTGTGGCCGATCATGCCGAGCAGGCCGCGGCCCAGCTCCAGGCAGATCTTCGGCAGCTGCGTGGTCTTGCCGGAGCCGGTTTCGCCGCAAACGATGATGACCTGGTTGGCGCTCAGGGCGGCAGAAATTTCCGCGCGCTTTCCTGAGACCGGCAGTTCCTCGGGAAAGACGATAGGCGGCAAGGGGTTGCGCAGCGGTGGCGTGATCTCGCGCGAGCGCGGTGATTTAATGGGTTCTGATGTTGACATGAGGATGGGATTATACAGAGCGTCATCCACGGATGAGCATCTTATGGAGGCGCCGGCGGCGACGCCTGTGCACTTGCCGATCCGGATATTGCCCCAGGAAAATTTTAGCTGGCAAGGCAGAAGTAATATGCTAACCTAAATTTCCAAAAAGAAACAATCATTCTCCTGGCAGCGATGACCCCATATCAAACGGGTCCGGGTTGCCGGCCACCTTTTTACCGCGATGGAATGACCACATGAAGACTATCCTGCTGTTCGCCTTTAGCCTGCCGCTTTTGTCTGCCTGCGCAAGCAGCCCTACCGATGCCGACGCCGCGGCTAGTTCCGGGCCTAAGCAATATCTCACCGGTTCGATTATTCCTAGCCATGCCAAGAAAGCAAGCAGCGACCAGTCCAACGAGCCGCTGTTGCCTGCCAATTACGGGAGCACGATCACGCCTTACGTTGGCCCAGGAAACGGCGTTGTCCCCGGACGCTGAACGAGGTTCAAGAATTGACCCTGGTTGGCCGGCGCTTGAAGAAATCCACCGCATGCTGGCGTGTCTGGATGCCGCTCAGGGTAGCAGCCGGATCCAGGCCGAAGCGCCGCGCCGACCCGCTCACCAGACTCTTCTGCAGGTCGTTGAGCGGCGCTGACAGTGGCGGCGACTGCCAGTTTGCCGATGGCACGGCGATTGACGGCAGGTCAGTGCGCGCGGTCGCCAGCGTCAGCACCTGCTGCAGCGTCGGCGCCGCGGCGATGCGCTTGCTGGGCAGCATGTCCGCGGACGCTATGCCGATCCAGTCGCGCAAGGTCGCCAGTATCGATGTGTGGTCGTAAGGCACGCCATTGTCGGAACGGAATACCGTGCCCGCGGCGATATAGGGCGACACCAGCACGGCCGGCACGCGCACGCCGAAACGGTCGAAGCCGAACCCCTCGTCGCCAGGGCAACTGGCGGCGTCCGGCGCCTGCGCGCCGGCTGGCGGCAGCACATGATCGTAGCAGCCGCCGTGCTCGTCATAGGTAATGATCAGCAAAGTCCGGTTCCAGCCCGGAGAGGTGCTGACTGCCGTCCAGATCTCATGCAGGAAGGCCTCGCCCGCCTGGATATCGTGCGGCGGGTGCTGGTCGTTCGGTTGCAGCATGAAGCAGGGCTCGATGAAGCTGTAGGCCGGCAGCGTATCGCTGGCGCAGGCATCGACAAATTCGGTGAAACGGCTGAAGTGCGGATTCAAGAGCGGATCCCACAGCTTGGGAAACATGGTGCGCGTCAGCGACGGCGTCAGTAGCGTGTCGCTGTACACCGACCAGCTGCTGCCAATCGCTTGCAGCACGTTGTAGATGGTCGGCACATCCCATTGAAACGGATCCGGCGGGCTGCCGTTGTTGATGCGGCCGTTGGACGTGCCGGCGTGCGCGAAAGCGCGGTTCGGCCAGGTCTGGCTGGGCACCGGCGCAAACCAGGCATCGGACACCGCATATTGCCGCGCCAGCGCCGCCAGCACCGGCACCTGGCTGCAGTCATGGCACTGCATCACATGAGTGGGATCATCGCATGCAGTCGCCGCATAATTGAGGACGAAGCCTTGCATCGGCCAGGACGGCGCCGCGGCCACGCCTTGCGGACCATACAGCTGATAGGTCACGTTATCGAAGGTTTCTTCCGGGTCGGGATCGGGTATGGTGCAGCAGGCCGTGCCGCGCGAAGCCATCACCTTTTGCGGCGCCTCGCCAGTGAAATAGCCGGCATTGGCCGGGTTCCACATATCGGCATGCAGGCCGTCAAACTGCCTGGCGCCGGCGTTCGGCAAGACCACTGCGGGCGCGCTGCCGTCCGCATACAGCCAGCCCAGCATATTGTCGAGCGAACGGTTCTCCAGCATGACCACCACGATGTGTTCGACCTGCGGCAGGATCTTTCCCATGAGCATCCCCTTTTGGAAGAGTGTAGTACGCCCCCGGTCAAGATCAAGGAAACGGCCCGGCGCCTGACATAAATGCCAGCGGAAATCATGTCATTTCGATATTGAACAGCGCCGCCGGCCAAGCCGCCAGGCGCCGGAAAAAGGGCTGCCGCCCCCTCACATACGTTATAATCGCGGGTTATTGGAAGCAAATACCGCCCGCACAGCGGCGGTAGCCAGGCTTGCCTTTTCCCGTACCTCTATTTATCAAGGCAGGCGGCCGAGACCGCCTGAACCACGCATCATGCAAGAACCCGTTTCCGAGCAGCCGGAACTTACCGGCGTCGACGCTGGCGCGGCCGATAGCGCCGAGACCATCGCCCACAATGTCTCCGTCGAACAGATCGCCAGCGAAGTGGCGCGCCGCCGCACCTTCGGCATCATTTCTCACCCGGACGCCGGCAAAACCACGCTGACTGAAAAACTGCTGCTGTTTTCCGGCGCGATCCAGCTGGCCGGCACCGTCAAGGGCCGCAAGAGCGGCCGCCATGCCACCTCGGACTGGATGGACATCGAAAAGCAGCGCGGCATTTCAGTCGCCAGCTCGGTCATGCAGTTCGAGTACCGCGACCACGTGGTCAATCTGCTCGACACCCCGGGCCACCAGGATTTCTCGGAAGATACCTACCGCGTGCTGACCGCGGTCGACTCGGCGCTGATGGTGATCGATGCCGCCAAGGGCGTGGAAACGCAGACCATCAAGCTGCTCAACGTTTGCCGCATGCGCAACACGCCGATCATCACCTTGATGAACAAGATGGACCGCGAAACCCGCGATCCGCTGGAACTGCTGGACGAGCTGGAATCGGTGCTGAAGATCCAGTGCGCGCCGGTGACCTGGCCGATCGGCATGGGCAAGACTTTCCGCGGCGTGTACCACCTGCTGCGCGACGAGATCCTGCTGTTCGCAGCCGGCAGCGACAAGGCCGACCAGACGTTTGAAGTGATCAAGGGCATCGACAATCCGCGCCTGGATGAAATGTTCCCGCGCGAAATCGAACAGCTGCGCATGGAAGTTGAACTGGTGCACGGCGCCTCCCATCCTTTCGACCAGGAAGCTTTCCTGGCCGGCGTGCAGACCCCGGTGTTCTTCGGCTCCGCCATCAACAACTTCGGCATCCGCGAAATCCTCAATGCGCTGATCGACTGGGCGCAACCGCCAGGCTCGCGCGACGCCACCGTGCGCACCGTGGAACCGAAGGAAGCCAGCTTCTCTGGCTTCGTCTTCAAGATCCAGGCCAATATGGACCCAGCCCACCGCGACCGCATCGCGTTCCTGCGCGTCTGCTCCGGCCACTTCCAGCGCGGCATGAAGATCAAGCACCTGCGTCTGAACCGCGAGATCAAGGTCTCCAGCGTGGTGACCTTCATGGCCTCCAGCCGCGAACAGGTGGAAGAAGCCTATGCCGGCGACATCATCGGCTTACCGAACCACGGCAACATGCAGATCGGCGACAGCTTCTCCGAAGGCGAGCTGCTGCAGTTCACCGGCATCCCCTACTTCGCCCCGGATTTCTTCCGTTCGGTGCGGATCCGCAATCCGCTCAAGATCAAGCAGTTGCACAAGGGCTTGCAGCAGCTCGGCGAAGAAGGCGCGATCCAGGTCTTCAAGCCGGTCACCAGCAGCGACCTGGTGCTGGGCGGCGTCGGCGTGCTGCAGTTTGAGGTGGTGGCCAGCCGCCTGCTCAACGAGTACGGCGTCGACGCCGTGTTCGAAGGCACCAGCATCAGCAGCGCGCGCTGGGTCACCTGCGACGACAAGAAGATCCTGGCCGATTTCGAGAAATCCACGGCCGGCAACAATCTCGCTTACGACGCCGCCGGCAACCTGGCTTACCTGGCCACTTCCGGCGTCAATCTGCGCCTGACGCAAGAACGCTGGCCGCAGGTGGTATTCCATGAAACCCGTGAACATGCCGCCAAGCTGGGCTAAGCTATAAACGCAAAACATGCGGACGTAAAAAAAAGGAGATGCTCGCATCTCCTTTTTTCATTTCAGGGCCAAGGCCCCGCTGTGGTTTATGCGTGATCGCGGCGGTCGGCCTGCGCCACCGCCGCATCATGCACCGCCAGTTCCTGCTCCGCATCGACAGCCTTGCCATCCAGCTGACGGTGCAGTTGCTCCTCATCCAGCTCGCCGGTCCATTTCGCCACCACCAGCGTCGCCACGCCGTTGCCGATGGTGTTGGTCAGGGCGCGCGCTTCCGACATGAAGCGGTCGATGCCGAGGATCAGCGCCAGGCCGGCGACCGGCACGTGGCCAACCGCGGACAAGGTAGCCGCCAGCACGATGAAGCCGCTGCCGGTGACGCCTGCAGCGCCCTTGGAAGTCAGCAGCAAGACCGCCAGCAGGGTCAGCTGCTGCATCAGCGACATCGGCGTGTCGGTTGCCTGGGCGATGAATATCGCGGCCATGGTCAGGTAGATCGAGGTGCCGTCCAGGTTGAAGGAATAGCCGGTAGGGATCACCAGGCCAACCACCGACTTCTTGGCGCCGAGGTTTTCCAGCTTGCCCATCAGGCGCGGCAACACCGATTCCGACGACGACGTGCCGAGCACGATCAGCAATTCTTCCTTGATGTACTTGACGAACTTCCAGACGCTGAAGCCGTGCACCCTGGCGACCACGCCCAGCACGCCGAAGATGAACAGCAGGCAAGTCAGGTAGAACGCACCCATCAGCTGGCCCAGCGACAGCAAGGAGCCGACGCCGTACTTGCCGATGGTGAAGGCCATCGCGCCGAAAGCGCCGATCGGCGCGACCTTCATGATCAGGCCGACCATGCCGAACAGCACATGCGAGAATTTTTCGATGAAATCGAACACCAGCGTGCCGCGGCCGCCGAATTTATGCAGCGAGAAACCGAACAGTATCGCAATCAGCAGCACTTGCAGGATCTCGTTCTTGGCAAACGCATCGACAAAGCTGCCTGGAATGATGTGGAAGAAGAAATCGACCGTCGACTCCATCTTGCCGGGACCGGTATAGGCAGCGATGCTCTTGGTGTCCAATGTCGTGAGATCGATATGCATGCCGGTGCCCGGATGCCAGACGTTAACCACGATCATGCCCAGGATCAGCGCCACCGTGCTCATGATTTCAAAGTACAACAGAGCCAGGCCGCCGGTCTTGCCGACCTTCTTCATGTCTTCCATGCCGGCGATGCCGATCACCACGGTGCAGAAAATCACCGGCGCGATGATCATCTTGATCAGCTTGATGAAACCGTCGCCGAGCGGCTTCATCGCTGCCCCGGTTTCCGGATAGAGATGTCCCAGCAAGACGCCGATCACGATGGCGGTCAATACCTGTACATAGAGTGATTTGTAGAGCGCTGGTTTTGCCATTTGTCCTCTCCGATTAGATTACGTTCTTTTTAGAATATCGCCGCAGCCTGATGACGGCCTCGACGCAGATCTTACTGCCTTGCGCTACATTCTGTTGCTGAAGCTGTTGTATATCTTTGTAGTTCTCGATCCGCTGCATCCTCCCCGATGCCGGCAATCGAAATAGGGAAAAAAGAGCGCAACTTTATCTGATAACGCTACCACCACTCAAGTTATTTAAACGTATCGGCAGGAAATTGCATTTTGTGCAATCATCTTGCAGTGCACAACCTGAAACCGCGACTCTGAATATAATTGCATTCTGTGCCGTATTGCTCTTCAAGTAAATTCCCGCATGAGATATTTGACAAGCGGGGCTTGAGATAGCCTTGTCACAATGCAGGTGTATCTTGGCCGTGAAAGTGCGCGTTTTTAATTGCCAATTAGGCAACCATGGACTTTGCGGCACAAACCGGAACGCGGCGCCGCGCAGGAGATGGAAAGTAGTGGCAACCTTTCGCTTGTTTAAGCTGTCACAGACAAGCCGTACAGCAGGTCTTTTCATAACGAGGAAGATATATGACTGAAAACGATGTTCGCAAAAATGCTTTTGCGATGCCAATCCACAATCCGGCTTTTCCACCCGGTCCTTACCGTTTCGTCAATCGCGAATTCCTGATCATCACCTATCGCACAGATCCGGAAGCGCTGAAGAAAATCATCCCGGCGCCGCTGCAGTTTGTCGAGCCCATCGTCAAGTTCGAATTCATCAAGATGCCGGACTCCACCGGCTTCGGCCATTACTGCGAATCGGGCCAGGTCATCCCGGTAACATTGGACGGCGTCGCCGGCGGCTATGTGCACAGCATGTACCTGAACGATCACCCGCCGATCGCCGGCGGCCGTGAACTGTGGGGCTTCCCCAAGAAACTCGGCAATCCGGAACTGAAGGTTCATACAGATACCCTGATGGGCACGCTGGACTACAGCGATTTCCGCATCGCCACCGGCACCATGGGCTTCAAGCACAAGACACTCGACAACGACGTCATCAAGAAATCGCTGGAAACGCCCGCCTTCCTGCTGAAGATCATTCCGCATGTCGACGGCACTCCGCGCATCTGCGAACTGGTACAGTACAGCCTGACCGACATCACCGTCAAAGGCGCCTGGAGCGGCCCCGGCGCGCTCGACCTGCATCCGCATGCCTTGGCGCCGATCGCCGACCTGCCGGTGCTGGAAGTCATCTCCGCGGTGCACATCCTGTCCGACCTGACGCTGCCGCTGGGCACCGTCGTTTATGATTATCTCGCCAAGTAACCACATCAAAAGGGAATACCATGTCACTCAAAGATAAAGTCGCACTGATCACCGGTTCCGCCAGCGGCATCGGCAAGGAAATCGCCATTGAATACGCACGCGCCGGCGCCAAGGTCGTGATCGCCGACCTGCAGCTCGATGCCGCCACCGCCACCGCCAATGAAATCACGCAGTCGGGCGGCATCGCCATGGCAGTCGCCATGAACGTCACCGACGAAGCGCAGGTCGACAAAGGCATCGCCGACACCGTCGCCGCCTACGGCAGCATCGACGTCCTGATCAGCAATGCCGGGATCCAGATCATCGCCCCTATCGTCGACTCGACCCTGGACAACTGGAAGAAAATGCTGGCGATCCACCTGGACGGCGCCTACCTGACTACCCGCGCTGCGATGCGCGAGATGATCAAGAAGGGCAACGGCGGCTCCATCATTTACATGGGCTCGGTGCACTCGCACGAAGCGTCGCCGCTGAAGGCGCCTTACGTCACCGCCAAGCACGGCCTGATCGGCCTGGCCAAGGTGGTGGCCAAGGAAGGCGCGAAGGACAAGATCCGCGCCAACGTCATCTGCCCGGGCTTCGTCCGTACGCCGCTGGTGGAAAAGCAGATTCCTGAGCAAGCCAAGGAACTCGGCATCACCGAAGACCAGGTGGTCAAGACCGTCATGCTGAAAGATACCGTGGACGGCGAATTCACCACCGTCCATGATGTCGCCCAGACGGCGATTTTCCTGGGCGGCTTCGAGTCCAACGCACTGACCGGCCAATCGATCGTCGTCAGCCACGGCTGGTTCATGCAGTAATCGTCACACCCTTGCAGCCGTTGACGTGAACAAGAAGGCAAGAAAACATTCTTGCCTTTTTTTATCGGCAGGCTGCGGACACCGACCCTGGAATTCATCTTGAGCGCTTCTTATCATTTGTCCCGGGCAGCCAGGCAGCTGCAGCTGACATGCTGCTGCCTTCTGCTGCTAGCCGGCAGTCAAGCCGTGCCGGCAAAAAGCATCCCTGCCAAAACCGCCGCGCCGGCGCCCGCGTTCGCCACCAGGCAGGCGGCGCTGGCCGCGCTGCCGCCGCTGATGCTGTGGGTGGGGGAACGTCCGGACGATACCCGTTCCTGGCTTGCCAACAGCACCCGCAGTTCGAAATCCGCGGAAGCGGGCGATGCCGCCGGCGCCGATTTGCAAGCGCAGCGCATAGGCGTCGCTGTGCTGGACAGCACCGTGCTGCTGCGCGACGGCAGCGCCACCGTACGGCGCCGCCAGCAAGCGCTGCGCCTGCCGCCGGAATGGTCCGCATCAGGCCGCCTGCTGCCGAAAGCGCCGTTGGTCACCATCGTCCATGTCGACATGGCGTCCGGCGCCCACAAGCCTGCCCTCAACGAGCGGCAAAAACAAACCATCGTCAGGGCCGTGACGGCTGCGGCGAAACGCAGCCCGAGCCAGGTAGTGCAGCTGGATTTTGAAGTCATGCATAGCCAGAAACCGTTCCTGGCCGATGTCATCCAGCGCAGCCGGGCAGCGTTGCCGGATAATGTCGCGCTGTCGATCACGGCGCAGGCATCCTGGTGCGTAGGCGATGCCTGGCTGGCTGACCTGCCGGTCGACGAGGTCGTGCCGATGGCCTTCCGCATGAGCGGCGACGTCAAGCGTACGCAAGAGATCCTGCTTCACGACGGCCGCTTCCCACGCCCGGAATGCCAGCCTAGCCTGGGACTCGCGCTGAATGAACAGCCATGGCCTGACAAGCTGCGCAGCCAGCGCCTTTACCTGTTCAACCGCGCTGCCTGGTCGGCCACGCCGATGGCCAGCTGGTCGGTGCGGCTGGGGGCGTTTTTACCTTAGGGCCCAGAGACCGTCCGGCCAGTTTCACTGGTGTCGCGGCAGGCAGCGCAATGTTAGCGGACGCTTATCCGGCGTCGAACGTGCGCGGCGCCGGATATACCTTCACCAGCACAATACGCGGGCCGTTCATTTTCTTGACCACTATATCGAAGCCGTCGAACCCGATCTTCTGCCCTTCCTGCGGCAGATCGCCCAGCTTGGCCATGATCAGGCCGCCGACCGAGTCGACGTCTTCATCGCCGTCGATGACGACGTCGATGCCGAGGATGCGCTCGAGGCTGAAGATCGGCAGGCTGCCCTTGCCCAGCAAGGTACCGTCGTCGAGGCGGCTCCATTCATTGTCGTTGCGGCGGAATTCGTCGCGGATCTCGCCCACCATCGCGCCCAGTATGTTGTCGAGCGTGATGAAACCTTCCGGCTTGCTGCCCTTCTTGCCGATGATGGCGAAGTGCGGCGCGCCGGTGCGGAAGCGGCGGAACAGTTCTAATGCCGGCATGCGCGGCGAAACGTATTCCACCGGCCGCAGGAAAGTGTTCAAGCTGTCGATCGGCTTGCCCTCTTGCTGCGCGATGAACAGATCCTTGAGATGGATCACGCCCAGCACATTGACGCCGCTCTGATCGAAGAACGGATAGCGACTGAAGCGGTGGCGATAGATGGTCTGCAGGTTTTCCTGCAGGCTGGCGGCCTGATGCAGTGCGGTGATCTCATTGATCGGGCGCATCAGGTCGGATACTTCCAGTTCGCTGAAGTCGAGCGACTGCGCCAGCACGTTCCACTCGTCGCGGTTGAATTTTTCGCCGGCATGACTGCCGCGCAGGATCAGCTTCAGTTCATCGGCCGAATACTGCGAGTCGTGGCCATGGCCGCCGGCCAGGCCGGCCATGCGCAAGATCCAGTTGGCGCTGGCGTTGAGAGCCCAGATGGCGGGATACATGGCCCAGTAAAAGCCGTACAGCGGCAAGGCGCACCACAGGCCAATGACTTCCGGGTTACGGATGGCGACGGTCTTCGGCGCCAGTTCGCCGATCACGATGTGCAGGAAGGAAATCAGGAAGAAGGCGAAGAAGAAAGAGACGCCGTGGATCAGTTCCGGCGAGCTGATGCCGAGCAGGCCGAACAGCGGCTGCAGCAGGCTGGCGAAAGCCGGTTCGCCGATCCAGCCGAGGCCGAGCGAAGCAAGGGTGATACCGAGTTGGCAGGCGGACAGGTAGGCGTCCAGCTGGCGGTGCACGATGGCCAGGATACGGCCGCGCAAGCCTTGGGTCTTGGCGATGGCGCGGATGCGCGTCTGGCGCAATTTGACTAAACCGAATTCGGCAGCAACGAAGAAACCGTTGAGTGCTACCAGGAATAATGCTGCAATAACCAATAGCAGGTTGTTCAATGAATCTCTTTCACAGGTAATGACGGACCACTAGTATAGGCGAGCATGGCCATTTCGACAAAATCGGTGTTGTTGGAGGCTGGACGATCGCATGAAGAAATCGCGATTGGAGATAGGAGGCAGGGTGGGCACATCGTGCCCACGCGGTATTCAGACAAGCGCTGCGGGGAATTTGAGGTCGCGCGTGGGCACACGTGCCCACCCTACAGCGTAGTCGCCAGCGCACACTGCCGGTAATGTTCGGCGGCCAGTTCCGGCTGTTCGATCGCTTCATGCAGCTGTCCCAGCCGCAGATGGGCTTCGCGCACCGTCGCCGGCGCTACCGCATCCGACAGGGCCTGCTCCAGGTGACGCTGCGCCTTGCCCCACAATTTCTGCTTGAAGCAGAAGCTGCCCAGAGTCAGCGCCAGTTCGGCATCGTTGGGCGCCTTGGCAGCCCAGCTTTCGCAATGTTCGATCTGCGCCAGCAGCGCTGGCGTGGCTTCGGCGGCGGCGGCGTCGCGGTAGGTTGACAGCAGGCGCGGATCCCATTCGGTCGCCATGGATTTTTCGACGATCGCGCGGGCTTCGGCGTGCAAGCCGCATTTGTTGAAGGCGCTGGCGCCGCGCATGGCGATAAACGGCTTGATGCGGTCTTCGCTCGGCACGGTAGCCCACAGACGCGTGATCGACTCGGCGTCGTGCGCATCGTCCGACAGCAAGCCGTCATAGGCCAGCTCGCGCAGACGGGTCGACAAGGCCGGATGCAAGGCATCGTGCTTGTTCAGGGTGCGCACCAGGCGCAGCACTTCCGGCCAGTTCTTGGCTTGCTGGTTGGCCTTCAGCGCCAGCCGCAAGGCGTGGATATGGCGCGTGCCGCGGGCGTTCAGTTCGCTCACCGCCTGCAGCGCGGCCTGCGATTTGTGCTCATCCACCAGCAGATCCAGGGTGGTGATCAGACGCGCGGTTTTCAGCGGCTCGTCGTCCTCGATGCTGGCCAGCCAGATGTCGCGCCGCTCGGGTTGCCCCATGCGATGCGCGGCGCGGGCGCCGATCAGCGCCGCCACCCCCAGGTTGTCCTGCAGTTCGGCGGCGCGCGTGGCGGCTTTTTCCGCCTGGCCGAAACGGCCTTCAAACAGCGATTTGAGGGAGTCGCGCAAGGCGTTGTTGGCCGTCGTCTCGCGTTTGTTGCGGCGATAACCGATCACGCGCGCCGGCAGTTTCTGCGTCACCCGGATCGTGCGGATCACCACGTACAGGATGATGAACAGGATCAGCAGCAGGACGACGAAGAAATTCAGCGACAGGTCGATCCGGTAAGGTGGGAAAAACAGCACCACGTTGCCGGGGTTGTAACGCGCCAACACAGCCAGGCCGATGGCGACCGCAAACAGAGCTACAAGCCGGAGAAAGAATCGCATATGACTATGGCTTGCCTTTGTAAGTACGGATCGCCGCGGGGCTGTCCAGCGCCGGCATGGTGATCGAAAGATTGCTGTTCTGGACCTGCTTGAGCATGGTCTGCACGGTCTGCGTCTGCTTGGCGCGGGTGTCGAAATACTTGGTGATGGTTTCCTGCGCCGCGATCAGGTCGCTGCGGAAAGCCGATTCATTGCGCGACAACAAACCCAGGCGCGCATTCAGCAAGCGCAGCTTCAGGTTTTCCCGAGCGTAATAGGCCTGGGTCGGCGACAGCAGCAAGGCATCCGGCGTGTCGACCGTACGCACCCGTATCAGCTGGCTGATTTCGGTCCACATTTCCGAGCTCCAGCTTTGCCAGACGTCGTGCACGCGGTTTTTCCAGTCGGTCACGGCAGCGTCGGTGGCGGCCTGCGACCTGGCGATGTTGGTATTGGCGGCAGCCTTGGCCGGCTTGGCCTTGCTGCTGGCCGGCGCCTGGTTGCTCGGCTGGTTGAGGCCGAACACCGGTTTTTCATCCGACAGCAGCGGCATGCTGTCGATCTGGCCGATGATGCTGTCGAGGCGGACGGCGATGCCGGTCACGTCCAGCGTCGGCAAGGCCTTGAGCTTTTCGATGTCGCTGGCGATGGCGCGGCGGACAATGATGAACTGCGGCTTGTCGGAACGCGACAGGGTCTTGTCGGCATTCTGCAAAGCGATCAGGGCGCCCTGGACGTTGCCGGCCAGTTGCAGCTGCTGGCTGGCGGTCGACAGCGTTCCTTCGACTTCCGACAAGGCTTGCTCGTCGCCGTTCTTCGACAGATCCTTGTACAGCTGCTCCAGCGCCAGTTGCTGGCTCTGCGACTCCAGCTGCTTGCTCTCCAGCACGCTGACCTTGCCTTGCAGCTCCTTGGTGCCGTCCTGCACCGACTTCACCAGCACCTTGGTTTCGGTATTGCTGCTGTCGCCGACTTGCAGGCGGCGCGCGATTTCCTGGCGCAGCTTGTTGTTTTCGTTATGCATCACCCACCACTGGCCAGCCAGCAGCAGCGCCAGCAGCAGCAAGGCCAGGTATACCAGGCCGAGCTTGCCGCCCCCGCTTTTACCGCTATTGACCGCATACGGCTGCAGCACCGGCTGCGCTCCCGAGGACGGCGATGTCGCCGCACTGGCGGCAGGACCAGCGGACTGGTTCAATTCTGGAGTGGGTATCGATTCGTTCATAGCGGGAATTGTAACGCGGCTAGCAGCCGTTCGTCGCCTGAGCCGGTGAGAGTAACGTCGCTAAATCCAAGCGCATGTGCAGTTTCGGCAATACGGGCATGCGGCACAAGGAGATGCTGCTGTTGGATTTTTGCAACACCGCTGCCGCTTTCTACCTGCCGCACCAGGTCCAGCAGATGCCGCAAGGCCTCCGAACTGGTGACGATCCAGTCATTTTGACTGTTCAGCAAGTGCAGCAAGCGGGCTTTGCCATCCGCATCCAGCGACGGCGCCTGGCGCCGATAAGCTGCAACCGCCTGCACCTTGATGCCTGCGGCCAGCAAGGCGTCGGCAAAAAAATCGCGCCCGCTCTCGCCGCGCACCAGCAGTACCGGCAAGCCGCGCAAGGAGTCCAGGTCCAGCGCCTGCAACAGGCCTTCCGAATCGGTACGCGCGGGATCGGGCGGACTGAAGATGGTGGTGTTTTGCGCCGTCAGGCCATATTGCGCCAAGGCCGCCCGGCTGCCCTCGCCGACGATGCCGATCGCCACCTGCGGCGGCCACGCCGGAAGGAAGCGCATGGCGGCTTCGATGGCGTTCGGACTGACAAACACCACCAGGGCATAGCTGGCTAACCGCGCCAGCACTGCTTGCAGAGGCGCGCTGTCGCTCAGCGGCAGGATTTCCAGCAAGGGGAACACAAGCGCCTGGCGGCCGCGCGCCGTAATCTGCTGCGCCAGCGCCGTGGCTTGCGCCGCCGGCCTGGTGACGATGACAGGATGCAAGATTGGGCTAAGCATCCCGGCAAAGCGCGAGGATCGCCGCCGCGCCTTGCGCCGCCAGCTGTTCGGCAATCTTTCCGCCCAGTGCCTGCGGTGCATCGGCAGCGCCGCTGGCATCGGCGGTCACCACCTGCTTGCCGTCCGGCGTGCCGATCATGGCGCGCAGGCGCATTTGCGGGCCGTCGATGGTAGCGAAGGCCGCCAGCGGGATCTGGCAGCTGCCGCCGAAAGCGCGCGACAAGGTGCGTTCCGCCGTCACCGCCTGCGCGGTCGGCAAATGATTCAGGGGCGCCAGGATGTGCTGCAGATCGGTGCGGTCTTCACATATTTCAATCGCCATCGCACCCTGCCCCGGCGCCGGCAAGCTTTGTTCCGGCTCGATCAGCGCCTTGATGCGTTGCGCCAGGCCCAGCCGTTTGAGACCGGCGGCAGCCAGGATGATGGCGGCGTACTCGCCACGATCGAGCTTGGCCAGCCGGGTATCGAGGTTGCCGCGTAAAGGCTTGATCTCCAGATGCGGGAAGCGCGCGGCGATCAGCGCCTGGCGGCGCAGGCTGCTGGTGCCGACCACGGCGCCGGCCGGCAACTGCTCCAGTGCGGCATAGTCGTTGGAGACGAAAGCGTCGCGCGGATCTTCCCGTTCCAGCACCGCCGTCAGCACGAAGCCGGGCGGCAGGTCCATCGGCATGTCTTTCAGCGAATGCACCGCCAGGTCGGCGCGGCCTTCCGCCATCGCCACTTCCAGTTCCTTCACGAACAGCCCCTTGCCGCCCACTTTCGACAAGGTGCGATCAAGAATTTGATCGCCGCGGGTGGTCATGCCGAGGATTTCTATATTACAGTCTGGATATAATGCAGATAAGCGCGCACGCACGTGTTCCGCTTGCCACATGGCGAGACGGCTTTCACGCGATGCAATGATCAACTTGGAGGGGGAGGATAATTTCGACACAGGTTCTTTCAGGTATTAGCCATGCATCTTGATGCAGCAGACGCCGCCGGAACAGAGTTATCCGAACGCCAACAAGCCATATCAAAAACGCCCAACGAAATGCATTGTTTCTGCAGCGGATTTTAGCATGTGCTCTCTGTCGCCTCAGTTGTACATCCTATATCGGAACGGTTATATCGCAAGCGTTTGACCCTTGGTAACAGTTACACGCCCTTCGTCCTTCACCCCAGAAAAGCTGATTGCACTCGTTAAAATGGCAAAACAATTGAATTCTGCTGTCCAGGTAAAAAAATCCCCTCCCAACAAAGATGCGCCGCTCAAGGAAGATATCCGCCTGCTGGGCCGCTTGCTGGGCGATGTGCTGCGCGAACAAGAGGGCGATGCGGTATTCGAAGTGGTCGAAACCATTCGTCAGACAGCGGTACGCTTCCGCCGTGAGTCGGACCCGCAAGCCGGCGCCGATCTCGACAGGCTGCTGAAAAAGCTGACCCGCGACCAGACCAATTCCGTGGTGCGGGCATTTTCCTATTTTTCGCACCTGGCCAATATCGCCGAAGACCAGCACCACAACCGCCGCCGCCGCGCCCATCTGCTGGCGGGTTCGGCCGCGCAGGCCGGCAGCGTCGCCCATGCCTTGAGCAAACTGGACGATGCCGGCGTGTCCGGCGCCACCGTGCGCAACTTCCTCAAGGATGCGCTGATCTCGCCAGTGCTGACTGCCCACCCGACCGAAGTGCAGCGCAAGAGCATTCTCGACGCCGAGCGCGAAATCGCCCGCCTGCTGGCCGAGCGTGACCGTCCGCTGACCGCCAAGGAACTGCGCGACAACACTGAACTGCTGCGCGGCCGCATCGCCACCCTGTGGCAGACTCGCATGCTGCGCTATACCAAGCTGACCGTGGCCGACGAAATCGAAAACGCCCTGTCCTACTACCGCATCACCTTCCTGCGCGAACTGCCGGCGCTGTACGACGACATCGAAGGCGAAATCGCCACCCAGTTCCCGACCCGCGGCCGCCAGGGCAGCAGCGAACTGGCGCCGTTCGTGCAGATGGGCAGCTGGATCGGCGGCGACCGCGACGGCAACCCCAACGTCAACGCCGGCACCATGCAGCGCGCGCTGACGCGGCAGTCGACCACCATTTTCGATTTCTACCTGGAAGAAGTGCATGCGCTGGGCGCCGAACTGTCGGTCTCGACCCTGATGGTCAGCGTCAACCAGGAATTGCTGACGCTGGCGGAAAACTCACCGGATACCTCGGACCACCGTTCCGACGAGCCCTACCGCCGCGCCCTGATCGGGATCTACGCGCGGCTGGCCTCGACCGCGCGCGAGCTGGGCGCCACCAACATCCTGCGCCAGGAAGTCGGCGCCGCGGCCCACTACGCAATGCCGCAGGAATTCACGCGCGAATTGCAGATCATCGAAGATTCGCTGCGCGCCCACCACGGCAGCGCCCTGATCAAGCCGCGCCTGGCGACGCTCAAGCGCGCTTCCGAGATTTTCGGCTTCCACCTGGCTTCGCTCGACATGCGTCAAAGTTCCGATGTCCACGAACGGGTGCTGACCGAGCTGTTCGCGCAAGCGCAGGTGGAAGGCGCTTACGACAAGCTGAGCGAAGAACAGAAGATCGACCTGCTGCTGGCCGAACTGGCCAAGCCGCGCCTGCTGTACTCGCCGTATATCGAGTACTCCGACGAAACCGTTTCCGAGCTGTCGATCCTGCGCGCCGCCGGCGAGATGCGCAAACGCTACGGCGCGCGCTCGATCCGCAACTACATCATCTCGCATACAGAGACTGTCTCCGACTTGCTGGAAGTCTTGCTGCTGCAGCAGGAAACCGGCTTGCTGCGCCCCGACGGCAAGAACCAGGCAGCAGATGCGCTGGAAGTGATGGTGATCCCGCTGTTTGAAACCATCCCCGACCTGCGCCGCGCAGCCGCCATCATGGAACAGTTCATGGCGCTGCCGCCGGTGGCGCGCCTGATCGCCAAGCAAGGCAAGCTGCAGGAAGTGATGCTGGGTTATTCCGATTCCAACAAGGATGGCGGCTTCCTCACCTCCAACTGGGAGCTGTACAAGGCCGAGATCCAGCTGGTGCGCGTGTTCGACCGCGCCGGCGTCAAGCTGCGCCTGTTCCATGGCCGCGGCGGCACCGTCGGCCGCGGCGGCGGCCCTAGCTACCAGGCGATCCTGGCGCAGCCGCCGGGCACCGTCAACGGCCAGATCCGCCTGACCGAACAAGGCGAAATCATCGCTTCCAAGTTCTCCAACCCGGAAATCGGCCGCCGCAACCTTGAGCTGCTGGTGGCGGCGACGCTGGAAGCCAGCCTGATGCCGAACAGCGCCGACAGCAAGCAGATGAAAAAGCTGGGCGAGTTTGAAGAACTGATGGATGGCTTGTCGGAACGCGCCTACCAGTCGTACCGCAACCTGGTGTACGAAACCCCGGGCTTCACCGATTACTTCTTCGCCGCCACGCCGATTGCAGAAATCGCCGAACTGAACATCGGTTCGCGCCCTGCTTCGCGCAAATCGACGCGCCGCATCGAAGACTTGCGGGCGATTCCATGGGGCTTTTCCTGGGGCCAGTGCCGCTTGCTGCTGCCAGGCTGGTACGGCTTCGGCAGCGCCATCGAAAGCTGGCTGAGGGAAGATAACGACGGAGGCAAAGACGCCAAGCTGAAAAGCCAGAAGCTGGCGACCCTGCGCGCCATGTACAAGGAGTGGCCGTTCTTCGCCACCCTGCTGTCGAACATGGACATGGTGCTATCGAAGACCGACCTGGCGGTGGCTTCGCGCTACGCCGGGCTGGTCACCGACCGCAAGCTGCGCAACAGCATCTTCAAGCGCATCGTCGACGAGCACGAGCGCACCAGCAGCATCCTGTCGGCCATCACCGGCGCCAAGGACCGCCTGTCCGGCAACCCGTTGCTGGCGCGTTCGATCAAGAACCGCTTCGCCTATCTCGATCCGCTGAATCACTTGCAGGTCGAGCTGATCAAGCGCCACCGCAGCGTGACCGCGGCCGGCCGCACCACGGAAGAACGGGTCAAGCGCGGCATTCACTTGAGCATCAACGGCATTGCTGCCGGCTTGCGCAATACGGGCTAAGCGCGCGCCCTGACAGGTTAGCCGGCGCTGCCGGCTAACCTAGTTCAAACCAAGCACCTTCTTCACTGCTGGCAAGCCATCGTCGCCGCCACGTGTCTTCACGCCATTCAACCATGCCTGCAACAACTCCGGGTGCTGCTTCAACTGCCGCGCCGCGGCGATCGAACTGTTCCGTCAGTGGGTCGCCGGCCAGTGCGCGTGAGTCGGCGCCGCCGGACTTACAACTTTTTCTGCAGCAGCATGGCCTTGCCCATGGCCGGATTCAGTTCATAGCCGGCAAAGCCGCTGGCCTTGTAGAGCGCCTGCGCCGGCAGGTTGTGCTCCAACACCTCCAGCGTGATCTTGCAGCAGCCGAGAGCGGTGGCGACCAGCTCGACCTGCTGCATCAGCAACTTGGAAATGCCTAGTCCGCGAAACGCCTTGGCCACCGCCAGGTCATGGATGTTCAGCAGCGGCTGGCAGGCGAAAGTGGAAAAACCCTCTATGCAGATCGCCAGTCCGGCCGGCTGCTCGCCGGCGAACGCCAGCACTACATGCACGTCGCTGCGTTTGGCCAGCGCGGCAACCAGGTTGGTTTTGGCGAAATCGGTCAGCGGCTGGCCGCCGCCCATGGCATCCATGGCGTAGCCGTTCAACAGTTCGACAATGGCGGCGGCGTGGCGGGGATTGGATAAGTCGGCGTTGAGTATCTGGGTCATTTCTCGATCCTGGTGAGTATTGCAAAAGCAGCTTCGCAGATGGCCGTCATTTTGACATGCCCGATACCTGCATATCGTGTTTTTTTGGCACGTACGCCAGGACAGCACACGTGCCAAAAAAGCGCAGCCTTTCCCCTTTTTAGTGACAATTCTCGGCATAAGATACCAATTTGGTGAACTGGTACATCAATCTTGTATATCAGTTTGGTGCACCAGCTGGGGCTGGCAGGTTGGCACACGAATTGCTGTGTCACCGGGATGACCATCGCCGCCAAATCCTCCACCCAGATCGCCGAACGGATCACCGAAGCGATGCTGGCGCGCAAACTCGCGCCCGGCACCCGCCTGGGCGAGCAGCAGCTGGCGGAACTGTTCGGCGTCAGCCGCACCCAGATCCGCGAAGCGCTGACACGACTGGTGACGCGCGGGATCGTCACGGTCAGCGCGCGCCGCGGCTGGTATGTGATCGAACCGACGCCGGAAGATGCGCGCGCGGCCTTTGAAGCACGGCGCGTGCTGGAGCTGGGCTTGCTGCGCCATGCGCGGCCGATCAGCGCGGAAGCGATCCGCGCCCTGCGCTTGCATGTGGAGCGTGAACAGGCGGCGCTGGAAGGCGACGACATCGCCAGCCGCAGCTTCCTGCTGGGCGATTTCCATGTCTGCCTGTGCGAATCGTTCGGCAACTCCTTGCTGGCCGACACCTTGCGCGACCTGACCACGCGCACCACGCTCACCGCCATGCAGTACCAGTCATCGCATCACGCCAGGCAATCCTGCGCCGAACACGTCGGCATCGTTGCGGCGCTGGAAAACGGCGACCTGGAGCAGGCAGAACAACTGATGCACAGCCATCTGTGCAATGTAGAGGCGGGCCTGGAAGAATCCCTACGCAACGGCCCGCTGTCGCCGCTGCAGCAGGCGCTGGCGCCCCTCAACGACCATTTCGACAAGCAGTCATTCGCAATACCACCCCAGCTGAAGGAGTTTTAACATGAAATTTCCCAAGATTCTGTTTGCCATGGTCGCCGTTACCGCCCTGTTCAGCACTACCGCCCGCGCCGATGCGCTGGCCGATATCGTCAAGAGCGGCGTGCTGAAGGTGGCAGTGCCGCAAGACTTCCCGCCGTTCGGCTCGGTCACCAGCGATCTCAAGCCGCAGGGCCTCGACATCGATGTCGCTACCCTGATCGCCAAGAAAATGGGCGTCAAGATCGAACTGGTGCCGGTCACCAGCGCCAACCGCGTGCCTTACCTGCAAACCAAGAAGGTCGACCTGATCATTTCCAGCCTGGGCAAGAATCCGGAGCGCGAAAAAGTCATCGATTTCAGCGAAGCCTATGCGCCTTTCTATAACGGCGTGTTCGGCGGCGCCGACCAGCACGTCAAGAGTGCGGCTGACCTGGCCGGCAAGACCGTGGGCGTGACGCGTGGCGCGGTGGAAGACCTGGAGCTGAGCAAGATCGCACCGGCCAGCGCCACCATCAAGCGTTACGAAGACAACAACGGCACCATCAGCGCCTTCCTCTCGGGCCAGGTGCAGCTGGTGGCGACCGGCAACGTGGTGGCAGCGGCCATCATAGCCAAGAATCCGCCGAAGAAGCCGGAAACAAAATTCCTGATCAAGAATTCGCCCTGCTCTATCGGCCTCAACAAGGATGAGAAAAACCTGCTCGACAAGGTCAACGCCATCCTGGCGGCAACCAAGAAGGACGGCGAACTGAACGCGATCAGCGTCAAGTGGCTGGGAATGCCGCTGCCGGCCACCCTGTAATTGCCCGCTGCGGACCCCGTCTCATGAGCTACCATTTTGATTTCCTGGCCGCGTTCGACTATCCCGCCGTGCTGATCAAGGGCGTGCTGGTGACGATCGAGCTGATCGCGATCGGCGGCGTGCTCGGCATTGCGGTCGGCATCTGCGCGGCCTGGGCCAAAACCCAGGGGCCGCGCTGGCTGCGGCCGCTGGTCAGCGCCTATGTCGAGCTGATCCGCAACACGCCGTTCCTGATCCAGCTGTTTTTCATCTTTTTCGGACTGCCCGGGATCGGCTTGCAGATCACCGAAATGGAAGCAGCCTTGCTGGCGATGGTAATCAACCTGGGCGCCTATAGCTGTGAAATCATCCGCGCCGGCATCGCTGCCGTGGCGCGCGGGCAGATCGAAGCCGGCCTCAGCCTGGCAATGACCAGGATGCAGATCTTCCGCCATGTGATCCTGCCGCCGGCCCTGCAAAAGATCTGGCCGGCCTTGTCCAGCCAGGTGGTGATCGTGATGCTCGGTTCCGCCGTCTGTTCGCAGATCGCGGTGGAAGAACTGGCTTACGCGGCCAACTTCATCCAGGGCCGCAATTTCCGTTCGTTTGAATCCTACCTGCTGTCCACCGCCATTTACCTGGTGCTGGCGATCGGCCTGCGCCAGTTGCTGAGGCTGTTGGGCAACCTGCTGTTCGGGCGGCGGGCGCGTTCGTTGCCAAAGGGGGCCGCATGATTTCCTTCTCGTTATGGGATATTGTGCGCAACCTGCTGCTGGCCTTGCGCTGGACCGTGCTGCTGTCGCTGGCCTCGTTTGCCCTCGGCGGCCTGCTCGGCCTGATCGTGCTGTTCCTGCGCACTTCCAAGCGGACCTGGCTGCAGCGGCTCACTAAAATGTATATCGAACTGTTCCAGGGCACGCCGCTGCTGATGCAACTGTTCCTGGCCTTTTTCGGTCTGGCGCTGTTCGGCCTCGACGTGCCGGCCTGGCTGGCGGCCGGCCTGGCGCTGACCTGCTGGAGCAGCGCCTACCTGGCGGAAATCTGGCGCGGCTGCGTGGAAGCGATTCCGCGCGGCCAGTGGGAAGCCTCGTCGTCCCTGGCGATGACTTACCTGCAACAGATGCGCCATGTGATCCTGCCGCAAGCCTTGCGCATCGCGATTCCACCTACCGTCGGCTTCAGCGTGCAAATCGTCAAGGGCACCGCGGTCACCTCGATCATCGGCTTCGTCGAACTGTCGAAAGCCGGCACCATGATCACCAACGCCACCTTCCAGCCGTTCACGGTATATGCCGTGGTCGCGCTGATGTATTTTGCGTTGTGCTGGCCGCTGTCCAAATACAGTCAGTCTCTGGAAAGGAAATTCAATGGCACTCATCGCGATTGACAATGTAAAGAAGAGCTTCGGCGACAACCAGGTGCTGAAGGGCATCCGGCTCGACGTCGAAGCCGGCGAAGTGATCGCCATCATCGGCAAGAGCGGTTCCGGCAAGAGCACCCTGCTGCGTTGTATCAACGGTCTGGAAAGCGTCGACGAGGGCAATATCAGCGTCGCCGGCGCCCACCTCGGCAACAGCGAGGTGGAGCTGCGCGCGCTGCGCCTCAAGGTTGGCATGATCTTCCAGCAGTTCAACCTGTTTCCGCACCTGACGGTTGGCCGCAACGTGATGCTGTCGCCGATGATCGTCAAGGGCAGCACCGAAGCGGCGGCGCGCAAGTCGGCGCAGGACAACCTGGCGCGGGTTGGCCTGGCGGAAAAATTCGACGCCTATCCGGACCAGCTGTCCGGCGGCCAGCAGCAGCGGGTGGCGATTGCGCGCGCGCTGACCATGCAGCCGCAGGCGCTGCTGTGCGATGAAATCACTTCGGCGCTGGATCCGGAACTGGTGAACGAAGTGCTGGCGGTGGTGCGCAGCCTGGCCGATGAAGGCATGACCTTGCTGATGGTGACCCATGAAATGCGCTTCGCCCGCGAAGTCTGCGACCGCGTGGTGTTCATGCACCAGGGAAAAGTGCATGAAATCGGCCCGCCGGAAGAGATTTTCGCCAACCCGAAAACGGTCGAACTGCAGCAATTCCTGGGGGCTGCCAACTAGCAGCAAGTTGCCTAAATATGAGTGGCTTGTCGGGAAAACGGGGGGAGGCTTGCGCAATTCTGTAAAATTGCGGATTAGGCACCGTTAATATGGAAGCACACATGAATTCAATAAGCACCACCCCGCCCCTGGCAGCAGACCTGATTTCCTTCATCGAAGGCTTGCCGAAAGCGGAACTGCACCTGCATATCGAAGGCACGCTGGAACCTGAATTACTGTTCGCGCTGGCGCAACGCAACAACGTCAGCCTGCCCTACGCCTCGGTCGAGGAATTGCGTGCGGCCTACGCTTTCACCGACCTGCAATCCTTCCTCGACCTGTACTATGCCGGCGCCGCGGTGCTGCAGACCGAACAGGATTTCTATGACATGACCATGGCCTATATCGTGCGTTCGCGCGCCGATAATGTGCGCCATGCTGAAATCTTTTTTGACCCGCAAACCCATACCGAACGCGGCATCGCCATCGACGTGGTGTTCGCCGGCATCGCCCGCGCCTTGCGCGAAGCGCGCGAGCGGCACGGCTTCAGCAGCGCCATCATCATGTCCTTCCTGCGCCACCTGTCGGAAGAAGACGCCTTCGCCACGCTGGAAGCGGCGCTGCCGCTGCGCGCCGAGTACCGCGACCTGTGGATAGGCATCGGCCTGGATTCGGCCGAGCGCGGCAATCCGCCGGAAAAATTTGCACGGGTATTCGCGCGCTGCCGCGAACTTGGCTTCCACCTGGTCGCCCACGCCGGCGAAGAAGGTCCGCCGCAATACGTCAAGGATGCGCTGGATGTGCTGCATGTCGAGCGCATCGACCACGGCGTGCGCAGCGAAGAAGATCCGGCGCTGATGAAACGACTGGCCGAACAAAGGATTCCGCTGACTGTTTGCCCGCTTTCCAACCTCAAGCTGTGCGTGGTCGACGACATGCGCAAGCACAACCTGGCGCGCTTGCTGCACGCCGGCCTGGCGGTCACCGTCAACTCTGACGATCCGGCCTATTTCGGCGGCTACATGAACGCCAATTTCATGGCGGTGGCGGCGTCGCTGCGCCTGAGCCGCACCGAACTGGTGATGCTGGCGCGGAATGCCTTTGAAGCGACTTTCCTGCCGGCCGCGGCCAAACAGCAGTTGCTGCTGGAGCTCGACGGCTATTGCATGGCGCATTGATTGTGCTGGTTTAGCCGGCGCTGTTTGAGACGCCGGCGGATTTGCCGAAACCCGCCCCGCCAGCCAGGCGCGGCGGGGTTTTCACATGCGCGCCGCGGACAAAAAAAAACCCGCAGCGCGCAGGGGGGGCACGCCTTTGGGCCCACGCGTGACGATTGCTCCGCCTTGGACCGCAGATGAACATAGGACAGTCGTTGTGTATAGGTCACGCGTGGGCACGGGTGCCCACCCTACATTCGGAAATGTGCATAACAAAACTCAAAACCAGTGCTTGCATAGTCCTTGCCAGCGGGACAGTTTACGTACATGATTGGGGAGCAGCCAGATAGCCTGCCCTATCGATCCCGTCTGACTCTGCGCAACCGTAATATCGTGGAGACCATGATGGACAACGTACTTGCTGCACCTCTTCTGACTAAAGCCGGGATTCTGTTTTCGGTGACGGTCGAGTTCAAACAATATCAGTGCCTGGTGCCGGCAACCACCCTTTCCGACCTGTCGCATTCGAAAGATCCCAAGCTCGACCTGCTCGATACCTACCGGGCTTTCCAGAGCAAGATCGAAGGCGTCGCCCGCCGTCTGATCAGCGCTGGCCTGGAAGGAAAACCGCTGGTAGTCGGCAGCGGCTACTTCCAGTAATCCGGACGCTGGCCGCCATCGCTTGAGCGATGATCGCAGGCCGCCGCTGCCTGCGATGGCTAGTGGACTGTAACAGCCCACTAGCCACCTGCCGCTTCAACGATTGAGCAGCGCGCGCCGCTTCAACATTGCTTCGCGCAGCTTGTCGTAACCCAGGTTGAACAGGAAGGTGTACGGCAGGAAGAACATCAGCAGGCCGATGTCGAGAATCAGCGCATCGAGCAGGCTCATGTCCAGCCACCACGCCACCAGCGGCACCACGATCGCCACCAGGCCGGCTTCAAACGCCAGCGCATGCACTGCCCGGACCGCCATGGTGCGGACGATGCGCCAGCGCCGTTCGACGCGGTCGAACATGGCATTGAAAATCATGTTCCAGCTCATCGCCACCAGCGAGATCATCAGGGTCAGCGCGCCGGCGTGCGCCATCGGCATTTTCATTACCCACGACAGCACCGGCGCCGTCAGCGCCACTGCCAGCGCTTCGAAAATCAATGCATGGGTGACGCGATCACCCCAGGTTTTATTGGTATTCATACTACCTCCGTTGCTTTAGAAATGTCTGATGCAAGGATTTTCTTCGATTAAGCTGATACTATCAAACTAGTTATCATCGGATAAACCGATACTTTGGAGATGCCATGCGCCATTCGCTGGAAACCCTGTTCATGTTTGTCGAAGCGGCGACGCTGGGTTCGTTTTCCGCAGCGGCGCGCAAGCTGGGCAAGCAGCAATCGACCGTCAGCGAAGCCATCGCCAATCTCGAGATCGACCTCGGCCTGACGCTGTTCGACCGCAGCACGCGCCGTCCCGGCCTGACGCCGCAAGGCCGGGCGATGCTGGTGCACGCGCAGCAGGTGATCGAGGCCAGCGACCGGCTGGAGCGCTCGGCACACAGGCTGGCCGACGGCCTCGAGCCGCAGCTGACCCTGGTGCTGTCCGACACTTACCAGTCGGACCGCTTTGAAGAAATCCTCACCAGTTTTGAACAGCGCTATCCCGAACTGGAGCTGGAATGCATGATTGCGGAGCGCAACGACGTGGTGGCGCTGGTGCAGGAAGGACGCGCCCATCTAGGGCTGGTGGCGGCGCAGGCGGATTATCCGCCGGATATCGGCTTCGAATCGGTGCCCGACCGCTCGGCCATCGGCTTGTATGTCGGCAAGCAGCACCCGCTGGCCAAGGCGCGTCATATCACGACCGAAATGCTGCACAACGCGCGCGAACTGCGCATCAGCACCTATGGCGAAGACAGCGCGAACGCAGCGCAACGCCGCCGCAGCCAATCCTGGACCGCTTCCAGCTACCTGCTGCTGCTGGAAATGACCGAGCTCGGCTTCGGCTGGGCCGAACTGCCGTACTGGCTGGCCAAACGCTTTGCCGCCGACCGCCTGCTGGAGCTGCAGGTGCGCGGCTGGCCGAAAAGCATACAGGTGGACGCGGTCTGGTCGCGCCATCGTGGACTGGGGCCGGCCGGCAGCTGGCTGCTGGATACGCTGATGGCGCGATAAATGGCCGCATACGGCCAAGGCTGGTCTGGCGCGGATTTTGCTCTGCATCCTGTATCACTCAGAAAGCCGACAAAAAATGTTAATCGTCCTTGCCTCAGCCAGTTTCGCCGCCCTGCTCGCCGCCTTCCTGCTGCACAAAGAACTCAAGAGCCGCGGCTTCCTCTCCAGCTACAACCGCAATGCGCGTTCCAACGCCCGCCTGCAGCGGAGCCGGACCACCAAACCTCGCCAGTAAGCGGCTCCGAGGCGACTCTTCTTTTACAGCAGGCAAAAAAAAGCCCGCTGGACCTTGCGGCGCGGGCTGAATCCAATCCATAGGGGGAGTTGGAGGAGACGAAATCACTATAGTGGGAAATATTGCGCACCGCAATATAGTAAAAATACGGTATCAGACGCAAAAAAACCTGCGGCCGCAAGGCAAGCAGGTTTTTTGTATTCCTCAATACAGGAGAAGATTCCCGAAGCCCAGACCTATCTGGAAAGTGGCTCCGACGTGTAACGAATCTACTCTTGTATTGGCCCGTATCGTATCTTTTACAGCTGGATGCGACAGGCGATTGATGGATACTACCCTGCTTTTGCCAAGAAAACAAGGGGATTTTGTCAGAATGCCGCGGATTTTCCACGGCGCAAGACAAAAAAAAGCCCGCGAACCTTGCGGCGCGGGCTTGAATCCAAACCTTAGGAGGTGTTGGAGGAGACAGGTGCAACTATATAGAGCCGATCTGCTAGCCGCCAATTTATTTAACGCATATCAGTTATTCACACCAATGATAGCGTTACCATTGCTTTGCAGCATAAGGCAGCCGACGCCCTTCTTGCGCGCTCTGGCGCGCCAGTTCCAAGATTTCGGCAACGCTGACGGCGGCATCCGGCGTCACTGGAAATGGCGCGCCATCCTGTATCGATGCCGCCACTGCGCGGTAAAACTCGACGTAAGCGCCATCCAGGGTGGCCAGTTCGCCGCGCAGGTCGAGCGCGCCGTCCACTTCCCGGATCAGGCCAGGCGGATTGCCGGCCCATCCTGGCTGGCCCGGCCTCAGTCCCGCCTTGAGCTGGTCTTCCTGGCTGTCCAGGCCGGTTTTCAGGTAACTGCCGCGGCGGCCGTGCAGTACGAAGCGCGGCGCTTCCAGCGCGCTCAGGGCACTGGCATGCAGCAGCACCTGCTTGTCGGCGTAGCCCAGCTGCAGGTGGACATAATCGTCCGCCTCGGCATGTTCGCGATAGGCCGCCACGGTGGCATTCACGCTGTTCGGCGCGCCGAACAGCAGCAGCGCCTGGTCGACCAGATGCGGACCAAGGTCGTACAGCAAGCCGCCGCCGCTGAGCGCATTTTCGCGCCAGCGCTGCCGCACGGCAGGCCGGAAGCGGTCGAAATGCGATTCAAAATGGGTGAGGTGGCCCAGCCGGCCGCTGGCCAGCAAGGCCTGCACCGTGCGGAAATCGCCATCCCAGCGACGGTTGTGGAACGGCGCCAGCAACAGCTTGGCGTCGCGCGCAGCGCGCGCCAGGATGCGCGCCTGTTCGGCCGTCAGTGTGACCGGTTTATCGACCGCCACGTGCTTGCCGGCCGCCAGCGTGCGGCGGGCAAAATCGAAATGGGTGTCGTTCGGTGTCGCGATGACGATGCAGTCGAGCGCAGGATCCGCCAGCAAGGCGTCGAGGTCGGCGACGATGCGCGCCTGCGGCCAGGCTTGACTGGCGATGCCCGCCTGGCTGCTGGCGATGGCGCTGACTTCGGTGCGGCCGGAATGACCGATCAGCGGCGCATGGAAGGTGGCGCCGGCAAAGCCGTAGCCCAGCAGGCCGATTTTCAACAGGGGCTTGGTATGCAAAGTCAGACTCCTAGCTAGTAAGGCAGAAATTATCCACAGCAAAAGTTACCCACAGAAATTGTGGACAGTCCTGTGGATAACCATCAATGATTTCAATCAAGTCTTTGATTTATATAGATTTTAACTGAACGCACAAGCTTGATACTCCGGGCATAACTTGGCGAGCCTGTTTATTACGCCAAACAGGCCGGCTGCCAGCCCCCGAAACTGCGCCTAGCCGGCGGCAGAGTCAATATCCGCCAGCGATTCGCGTCCCTTGTCGGTGATGTCGAAACCGTCGCCGGCCGGCCTTGGGCTGATATGGCCCTTCTTGCCCAGGAACAGGGCGACATCGGCTGCCAGCTTGCTGGCGGGATCGCTGGCGATGGCGCGCAAGCCATCGATGCAATTTCTGATGAACAGGGTCTGCTGGCCTTTTTCGGTCAGCGACAGGCCGCCGTTCTTTTCATACGCGATGAACTTCAGCCCTGTCAGGCGCTTGGTGTTTCTTGCCACGCAAGCACTCACCCTGCCGTGCGTTCCCTTGCCGATCTGTTCCAGCGCGTCGTACTCATCTCTTGTCAAACCGTCGTTCATTACTGCTTCCTCTGTAGAATTTGCCATGCTGCGACCCTCATGGTACGCGCCGCA
>NZ_DATMRB010000050.1:0-32252 GCF_035566555.1 Collimonas sp. | reverse complement strand
GGATGACTAATCGGAATCCGCGCCGCATCGCCATGGAAGCGGCCGGACGGAGAGCAGCATGATCACTCTGGAATTGAGCGAGAAGGTAGGCGAGCTGGAACAGATCGTCGCGCTGCAGCGCCTGAACCGGCTGGATGCGGTGGCGGCGGATGAGCGCGATACCGAGGGCTTCGTGACCATGGAATATACTGTCCGCGAATTGCAGCTGATGCGGGGCGGCTACCGCCATGTCGTGGCGAAATCCGGCGATGCCGTCATCGGCTATGCCCTGGTCATGCTGACGGAAAGCCGCGCCTCGTTTCCATTTCTCGAGACCATGTTCCGGGATGCCGAGGCAGCCGTCTTCAAGGGCATGCCGATGCGGGAAAACCGCTACTTCGTCATGGGACAGATCTGCGTCGGCCAGGCATTCCGCGGCATGGGCATTTTCAGGAAGCTGTACGAGACGCTCAGGATGCAGATGCGCGCCGATTATGATTTCGTGGTGACCGAGGTGTCGGTACACAACGCGCGCTCCATGCGGGCGCACCAGCGGGTCGGCTTCAGGGAAATCGCTAATGAGAATGCCGACGCTTCGGAATGGCGCGTGATCGTATGGGACTGGGCCTGAGCCTGAGCGCCTCGGCCGGAGCCGGCTCGTGGCATATTTATTGCGTAAGATGGCATGACAGCCGGCAGTCCGATGGATAAGGCCATGGGGCTAGCCTTACGCACACCTCTTCAACCAGGGGAATCTGATGAGAATTGTAAAACTCCTGTTTCTGCTAACCCTCAATCTGTTCATCCTGGGCATGCAGAGCGCCCATGCCGACAGTCTGAGCGATATCCAGAAACGCGGCATCCTGCGCATTGCCGTGCCGCAGGATTTTGCACCATTCGGATCCGTCACGCCGGACCTGGCGCTGCAAGGACTGGATATCGACGTCGCTCGGCTGATCGCCAGGAACATGGGTCTGAAGCCGGAACTGGTGCCGGTCACCAGCGCCAACCGTATCGCCTATCTGCAGACCGGCAAGGCGGACCTGGTGATTTCAACCCTGGGCAAGAACGCCGAACGGGAAAAAGTCATCGCCTTTTCGCAGCCGTACTCGCCCTATAACAACAGCGTTTTCGGCCCGGCCGCCATCAAGGTCGCCGGCCCGGCCGACCTGGCCGGTAAAACCATCGGCGTGGCGCGCGGCACATTCCAGGACAGCCAGCTGAGCGAAACGGCTCCGCCGACCGCCACCATCAAGCGCTATGAAGACAATAACGGCATGATCTCGGCTTATCTGGCGGGCCAGGTGCAACTGGTCGGCACCGGGGATTTTGTGGCGGTTGCACTGGCCGCCAAGGCGGCCAGCAACAAGCCGCAGATGAAGTACATCATCCAGGAATCCGCTTGTTATGCCGGCCTGCTCAAGGAGCAGCCGGCGTTGATGGCGGCAGTCAACGGCGCGCTGACAAAGGCCAAGAAGAATGATGAATTGAACGCCATCGTCAAGAAATGGCTGAATGTTCCGTTGCCGGAGAAACTGGCAAGGCAGTTCGACTGAGCGCCAGGATCAGGTCGATTTGACCTCTTCGAAGCGCCGCGCCAGTTCCTGCCGCAGCTGTTTGCGCAGGACAGCGTCTTCAAAGCGCCGCTTTTCCTCGGCGCTGAACGGCCGCAGCGGCGGCACGGCAATCGGCCGCCGCTCGTGGTCCACCGCCACCATCGTGAAAAAGCAGCTGTTGACGTGGCGCACCACTTGGGTGCGGATATCCTCGGCCACCACCTTGATGCCGACTTCCATCGACGAAGTGCCGGTGTGGTTGACGCTGGCCAGGAAACTGACCAGCTCGCCGACGTGGATGGGCTGGCGGAAAGTCACCTGGTCCACGCTCAAGGTCACCACGTATTGCGCCGCATAGCGGCTGGCGCAGGCATAAGCCACCTGGTCGAGCAGCTTCAGGATGGCGCCGCCATGCACGTTGCCGGAAAAATTGGCCATGTCGGGCGACATCAGGATGGTCATGGTGAGCTGGTGGGATGGCATATCCATAGTGGGCGTTTTTTCTTTGTACTTAAGGAGAAGGGAAGGAGACAAGCCTATCCTAAAATACCCGCCGCGGGCAAGGCGAGCGTGGCCTGCGAAGCAATGCCGGCGCGCGGCTGCCAGCGCCGTAAGCGCAACGCCTGGGTTGCTATATTGAAATATTTTGACGCCAGGGTGCGCGCTATCCGCAGCTCAGCCGGCACCATGCTGCGGCTGGGCCGGCCGCAGCGGATCGGGTCTGATGCGGTCTGCGCCGTGATTGACGGCGCAGATGCTGGGAACGCCAGTTCGATTTCAGGACAAAGACGTCAGGAGAAATCCGCCTTCAGTGTCAGGAAGCCTTGGCGCGGCGGGATCGGATAGGTGTTATAGGTGCCGCTGGCGGCGCCGACCACGACTTCCAGCGGGCCCTGGCGGTTGGCCAGGTTGGTGACGTTGAAGTTCCAGCGCGGATTTTTCAGCAAGCTGCCCATGTAGGGCAATTTGCCCGCCAGATTCAAGCCCATCAGGAAGTAGCTGGAGACATGCAGGTCATTGGTATAAGTTGCGTAGCGTTTGCCGACGAAATCGCCGATCAGCTGGGCCTCGACGCCGCCAACGGTGGCCGTGCCGACAAACTTGTTCATCCAGGTCGGCGCGCCCGGCACAGTCTTGCCGGCGGTCTGCACCACGCTGCTGCCCGACGTATAGTTGTCCTGATACTGGGAGTGATTGTAGGAAACCGCGTCATAGAAGGAAACGCCATGGCCGAAATGCAAGGTGCCGGCGAGGTCGACGCCATCGGTCTTGACGCTGCCGACGTTGGCCAGGATGGCAGTGCCGCCGACGATGGAGCTGATCACCGGCGTCGGGCTGATCGATAGCAAGCGATTGCTGAAATCGACATGGTAGAGATCGATCTGGCCATCGAAGGCCTTGACGACGCCCCAGTCCAGCTGGCGCGTATCGCGCAGGCCAAGCTCGTAGGTCACCGAGGTTTCCGGCTTGGCGGTGTTTTTGAAGAGATCGAAGGCTTGCTGACTGGCCAGGCTCCACGGCGAGGCGCCGCCGGCGCCGTAGGTAACGAATTGGCGCATGTTTTTCTGGATATTGGCGAACACCTGGTCTTGTTTCGACAGATCCCAGCGCACGCCGGCGCCCGGCAGGAACCAGCTCTTGGTGACAATTTCGCCGACCGGCAAGGCTTGCGAACCGCTGCCAATGGCCGCCGGCGCTTCCTGCACCGGGAACTGGCCATCCGCGAATTGCAGGCTGGACTTGAAGCCGGCTTGCAGCGCCAGGCCTGGACGCAGCTTCCATTCATCCTGCAGGTGGAACTGGACAACCTTGTTGTCGATGCCGCTGCCGTACTGGGTGATCAGCGGATCGGACGGGCGCGTGTAGGGCGAACTCGGATCATTGACATCCAGTCCGTACCAGCGGCGGTAAGCCTCGGAGCGGTTGTGTTCCAGCCAGAATCCTGTCTCCAGCTGATGGTTGCCGACATCCCAGTGCAGCGTCGAAATATAGCCGTTGCGGTTGATCGTATATTCCGTGGTGCGGGTGGCATAACCGGAATTGCCGAAGATCTGCTTCAGATTCTGGTTGGGGTAATACACAGCAAACAAGGCAGGCAAACCGGCCGCGCCGATCGGTCCCGCGACCACGCCGACGCCGTCGTCATGATGGAAGTAGACCTGGTTGGTCCAGCTCAGGTTGGCGCTGAGGTTGGCCTCGTACTTGGCGTAAGTCAGAAAATCCGTGCGCTGCGCATCGCTGTAGTAGTTGTGATAATTGCTGCCGTCCGCGGCCGGGGTGGCGCCGGTCGGCGACAGATAAGCCAGCGCGCCGGCAAAATCCGGATACAGGAAGGAACGAGTGTAGGGCGCGCTCTTTTCACCAGCGACGTGTACCGTTGAGTCTTCGTTCGGCTCGGTCTTGTCGGAATAATCAGCAAACAGAGTCAGCCTGCCGGCGCTGCCGTCGTGCACAAACTTGGCATTGAACTGGTCGTTGCTCTGGCGGCCGTTGAAATCCCAGGCCCGGGCTTCGTGATGCAGGCCGGAAAAATAGGCGCTGTTGCCGTCGCCAAATTCGCCGGTATCGACGCGGATAAAGGTGCGCGAAGTGTTGTGGCTGCCCACGGTCTGCTGCACGTTGACGTTGAACTTGGCCAGCGGATCGCTGGAAAAGGTTTCGATGGCGCCGCCCAGGTTGCTGGTCGACGCCGTGCCGAGGTCGCCGGCGCCGGTGGCCAGCACCACGCTGCGCACATTCTCGCTGGTGACCGCGCGCTGCGGCGACAAGCCGTTGTAGTTGCCGTACTGCTGGTCGCCGAGCGGCACGCCGTCCATGGTGTAGCCCAGCTGCTGGCCGTTGAAGCCATGTACGAAGAGCGACAGGTTCTGTTCATTGTTACCCCACGGATCGGCGGTCTGGAAACTGACGCCCGGCAGTGTTTCCAGTGCTTTCAGCGGATTGACGCCCGGCAGGATCTTCTGGATTTCGTTGCCGCTCATGGATACCGTGGAACGCGTCTTGCGGGTCGAGATCTCAACGGTGGTCATCTGCTCGCTTGCGGTAGCGCTATCAGTAGCAGCCGTAGTTGTCGGCACGACATCTTGGGCGCAGGCGTGGCCGCTGGCTGCCAGGACGCACAGGGCGGAAACGGCGAATGCAACGCGGGAAGATTTACGGCGCAGCGCCGGATACGAATGCTTGTTCATCAAAAACCTTTGCAAGGAAACAGGAGAGGGGAAATGGCGACGTGCGAGAGACTAGCCTGTTGCCGTTACAGGAGAATGACGTGCAGCACATGCTGGCCAGACCTGTGGTTTTTGCGTCACTGGCCTCGCCAGCGGCACTGGATCCAGGACTGGTATGATCAGCGCTATCGAGCTGCAATCCGAGTTGCCTCAACCTGCGGACGGAGAACACCATGAACCAGCGCTACGATGCCATCGTCATCGGTACCGGGCAATCCGGTCCTTCTCTTGCGGTACGGCTGGCGCAAGCCGGTCGCAAGACCGCCATCATCGAACGCAAGAATTTTGGCGGCACTTGCGTCAATACCGGCTGCATACCGACCAAGACCCTGATCGCCAGCGCCCGCGTGGCGCACATGGCGCGCCGCGCCGCCGAATTCGGCGTCATGCTCGACAGTCCGATCCTGGTCGACATGGCGCGCGTCAAGGCGCGCAAGGACCTGGTGGTCAGCCAGTCCAGCCAGGGCGTCGCCGGCTGGCTCAGGAGCACGCCCAATCTGACGGTGATCGAAGGCCATGCCCGCTTCGAGAGTGCGCATGGCGTCATGGTCAATGGCGAACTGCTGGAAGCCGGGGAGATTTTCATCAACGTCGGCGGCCGCGCTACCGTGCCCGATCTGGCCGGGCTGAAGGATATCGATTTCCTCACCAACTCCAGCATGATGGATGTGGATTTCCTGCCGCCGCGCTTGCTGATCGTCGGCGGCAGTTACATCGGCCTGGAATTCGCCCAGATGTATCGCCGTTTCGGCAGCGAAGTCACTGTGCTGGAAGGTGGCCCGCGCCTGATCGGACGCGAAGACGAAAAAGTGTCGGCGACGGTCCGGGAGATACTGGAAGGCGAAGGCATCCAGATCCGGCTGGGCGCCAAGATCCAGCGCGTGGAGAAGCGCGGCGACGCAGTGTTGCTGGATATTGACGATAACGATGCTCCGTACCAAATCTCCGGCTCGCATCTGTTGCTGGCGGTGGGACGGCTCCCCAACACCGGCGACCTTGGCCTCGACAAGGCCGGCATCAAGACCGACGCCCGCGGCTATATCGTGGTGGACGAGCAGTTGCGCACAAATATAGAGGGCGTATGGGCGCTGGGCGACGTCAATGGCCGCGGCGCATTTACCCATACTTCCTACAACGACTATGAAATCGTCGCCGCCAATTTGTTCGACAACGACAAGCGCAGCGTCGCCGACCGCATCCAGGCATATGCCCTATTCATCGATCCACCGCTTGCCAGGATCGGCATGACCGAGCGCGAAGTCCGCGCCAGCGGCCGCCCGGCGCTGGTCGGCACGATGCAGATGGCAAGGGTAGGGCGCGCCCGCGAACGCAGCGAGACCCAGGGATACATGAGCGTGCTGGTGGATGCGGAAACGAAGAAGATTCTTGGCGCCATGCTGCTCGGCATCGAAGGCGATGAAGTGATCCATTCGCTGCTGGATGTCATGTACAGCGGCGCGCCATACACCACCATCCAGCGTGCGATGCATATCCATCCGACGGTGTCTGAGCTGGTGCCGACCTTGTTGGGAGACCTGAAGCCGCTAGCGCCATGAGCTCGCGCGGCCAGCCTGTGCCGCAAAGGCGGCAGCTGTCAATCTGTCTGTGTCTGCTTGTTGTCATCGAATAATGGCAAGCCGATCAGGAAGCTGGCGCCCGCGCCCGGAGTGCTATGGGCTTGGAACCAGCCCTGGTGCCGCTTGACCACGGCCTGCACAACCGACAGTCCGAGGCCGCGGTTGTGGACCGGCTGCTGCGCGGCCCGGGACGGGGAAAAATCGACAGTCTGGTGAGCCAGCTCAAGCAGGATGGCGTCGCTCTGGCTTCCGTGGTCGTGACGGGACATACAGACCGCATCGGTAGCGAAACTTCCAATTTCACCTTGTCCAAGGCAAGGGCGGAAACCATCCGCAGCTATCTGGTGCAGCAGGGCTTGGACGAAAATGCGATAAAAGCCTATGGCGCGGGGCTATCGCAGCCGCTGGTCCAGTGCCCGGGCGAAGCCGTGACGCCGCAGCTGGTGCAATGCCTGCAGCCCAACCGGCGTGTCGAGATCGAAGTCATGGGAGAAAAATAGGGCGCCGGCATAAGACCGCCGGAGGATGCGCAATAGCCTTACCACGATGGAGAGAGACAAATGACTTCACTTTCAGCATTGAAAAAAGCCGCCCTGATCGGGGCGATCGCAATGATCGGCTTAACCACGAGCATTCCGGCATCGGCCCAGATAGACGGCTCGATCGACAGTGCCGTCGCCACGGCGACCCAGTGGGCAACCATGGCAGATGCCGGCCAGGCCGACCGCATGTGGGACCAGAGCGGACCCGCCATGCAAAGCAACATCAGCAGGGATGGCTGGGTCAAGTATCTCGGCGCGGTGAAAAAGGACCTGGGAACTATAGGCGGACGTCAATGGGTGCAGATAGTGCACATCGCCAACCCGCCTAACCTGCCGCCTGGGGAATACATCAACATCGCATTTTCCTCACGCTTTTCGAAGGGACTGGCGGTGGAGAAAATTTCCATGCTGCAGACCACGGGGCAATGGATTCCTGTCGGTTACGTCATCACGAAAATCGAAGCTGGAGCGGCAGCGGCCAAGACCAGATGAACTAAGAACCATGCGTACGGATGGAACACGCAAGATGCAGAGTGAAGATTACCGAGTGTTGCTTGCGAGAGATTATTTCAATGTAATTTTGCTGCCTCCGTGTGTCAGAAAAACACGGAATATTGCAGCTCAACATTGAATTTGATAACTCTTGTGAAATGCCGAAAACCCCAATAGACATGCGGCGCGCCACTCCTTAAGATTGTTCTTAATGTAATTTTCCGCAATGCTGTTTCTGGAGTACGTAATGGACGTTGATGTCGAAAACTGTTTTATCGATGAATGCCTAGATAAAATTCAAACGCTGGCAGCGCTGTCCCTATACGGCGACAGCGTGGATCTGGCCATCCTGGTGGTCATCCACGATGCATGCCGCTATCTCATCCTGAGCAAGCCGGGCGATCCTGAACGCAATTTGCTGGCGTTCAAAGAGCAGCTTGGCAAGCTGGCGGCGCATACGCATCGCAGCTTGCCGCACTACAAGAAAACCCTGGCATACGCCGCCTCGCTCATCGTGATTCATCGAGTCTGAGCTTTCGGCTAGCCGCGCGCCGTTTTCAGGGCCGCAGTCCACCACAGCAGGTCGTCGATCATTTTTGCCGCCGGTTCCGCCAGCTCGGCCAGGCCGGCGCCGACGTCGCCGCCCTGGAAGTGCGCCCATAGCACCGCCGCCGGGACATGAACCGAGGAGCGGACCGGCGCCAGCTGAAGTTCAACGGCGGTTTCGCGCAATTGCTGGACGCTGCGCACGCCGGCGCTGCCGCCGTAGCTCACAAATGCCGCAGCCTTGCGGTTCCACTCCGGATAAACCCAGTCGATGGCGTTCTTGAGCACTGCCGAGGTGCCGTAGTTGTATTCAGGGGTGACAAAGACGAAGCCGTCCGACTGCGCGATGGCGGCGGTCCATTTTTGCACTACTTCATTCGAGTAAGGCGGCCGGCCTGGCATGGCGGGCGGCGTGGGCTGGTCAAAGAAGGGCATGGGGAAGTCGCGCAGATCAAGCAGCCGCACGTCGATGCCGTCACGCTGCTTGAGCAGCTGAGCGATCCAGTTGGCCGGTTTATCGGAAAAACGTCCTTCGCGCGTACTGCCGATGATGATTGAAATGATGGTCATGGCTCACTCCTGGCTGATAGTCGAGAAATAAAGTTCCGCATGCGTCGTCGCGCGCCAATGCGGTGGTTCCGAGTACACAGCTTCACACCTTGCATAGCAGACAATCTAGGTATAAAACTGTAACCTAGACTATTGTAGGTACTGGTGCTAAGCTCCACAAGAAGGCACATATCTGATACCGGAGCACATAGAAGTGACTGTCAAACACCCCGACCATGCGAGCCCGGATTGCCGCGCCATCAGCTCCGTACTGGCGCGCGTCGGCGATAAATGGAGCGTCCTCATCATCGTCCTGCTCGGCGACGGCGCTAAGCGCTTCAATGAAATCAAGCGGGCAGTGGGCGGCATTTCACAAAGGATGCTCACCCTGACGTTGCGCGGACTGGAGCGCGACGGCCTGGTGACGCGCACGCAGTTTCCGACGATTCCGCCGCGCGTGGATTATGAACTGACCGATCTCGGGCGCTCTTTGTGGGCCGCTGTCGAACCGCTGGGCGCCTGGGCGCAAGGACATGTGACGCACATCACCAAGGCGCGCGCCGAGTTCGACCAGAAGATCGGCTAGCAAGGCCAGCGACATCCAGCATGGCCAAAATCCCGGCCAGACTTTCTCGCAAACTTGTAAGCATCTAAGCGGCGCAGATCTCCTGCAGGCTCCCGGCCGCGCCAATCAAAATATGGTTGTTCAGACTTCTCTGTGGGTAAAAGGGACGCTATCGCGCATGGCTTGCCAAAAGGTAGGGTGGGCACGCTTTTGTGCCCACGCTGTAGCGCTATCCGCGTGGACACAAAAGCGTGCCCACTCTACACAGGAAAACATTTTTTGCACCCATAGAGAAGTCAGATCAACCCAAAATATTTCAATTTGCCAGACGCCAGTAAGTAAGCGGTAAGAGCTTATGACGGAACATGCCTCCCAGTAGCAGACCATTCAATCATCTAGTGGAGTCGACATGCACCATTTCAAGTTTACTTGCCGCCTGGCCTTGGCCGCGCTCATCGGCACGACGCTCAGCGCCGCGGCAAGCATCAGCTACGCGGATCCGATCTTGACGGAAGAACCGCAAGCCGCCGATGCTTCCCAATGGGGGCTGGGCATAGGCCTGGGCTCCGAAAGCAGGCCCTACCGTGGCGTCAGCAATCACCTTACCGTTCTGCCATTGGTGTTGTATGAAAACCGCTGGATCCATTTCTTTGGCAATACGCTTGATGTCAAGCTGGGATCGGTCGACCAGTTCAGCTTTGTATTGCGTGCCAGATATGCATTGAACGATGGCTACAAAAGCAGCGACTCCGATGCATTGCACGGCATGGATGAACGCAAGGGCAGTGCATGGGGTGGCGTGGCCGGCACATGGGACAATCCGTATGCGAAAGTGTCGCTGGAATGGCTGACCGCAGGCAGCACCAAGGGCAATACGGTGAAGCTGGGCGTCGAACACGGGTTCGCGATGGGAGGGTTCCAGTTGACGCCACACTTGAGCACAACCTGGATGGACAGCAAATATGTCAATTATTACTACGGCGTCAAAACCAGCGAAGCCACCGCCGAGCGGGTCGCTTATACTGGCAAATCGACCGCGAATATCGAATTCGGCGTGCGCGCGGACTATCCGCTGACGCGCAATCAGATTATCACGCTGGACGTCGGCGATCTGCAGCGCGGCAACGGCATCACGGACAGTCCGCTGGTCGACAAATCGTCGGCAGCGAGTGTGCGGCTAGGTTATCTCTATAAATTTTAAGCACGGGACATGAATCGCATCGGCTTGCTGGAAGACCACGAACGGATAGCGCAGCTGATCCGCCAGGCCATGGCCGGAGTCGGCATCGAAGTCGATATCTATGGCCGTATCGACCATGCGGTCGACGGTTTTAGCCGTATCCCGTATGCGGCGCTGGTGATCGACCGCGGCTTGCCGGACGGCGATGGCCTGGACTTGCTGCGCAAGCTGCGCGCCAAGGGCGTGCTGACCCCATGCCTGATGCTGACCGCCCTGGACGCCCTGCATGACCGGGTGGTGGGGCTGGAGGCCGGCGCCGACGATTATCTGCCCAAGCCGTTTTCCATGGAAGAGCTGGTGGCCAGGGTGCGCGCCCTGATGCGGCGCCCGCCGCAGTTGCAAAGCCTGGTGCCGGCTTATCTAGGTTTGCAGGTATCGCCGGAATTGAGCAGCATGCGCAGCGGCGAAGATTCGGTCTCGCTGGCGCCTTCGGAACTGCAGGTGATGCTGAGCCTGGTCCGGGCCGGCGGCCAGCCGGTGCGCCGGACCGCATTGGAAATGGCCGCCTGGGGCGTGGGCGACGCGGTCACTCCGAATGCGCTGGATGTTGCTCTGCATCGCCTGCGGCGCAAGCTTCAGGCAATCGACTCTGCCGTCGAAATCGCCAACGTCAGGGCTTTTGGTTTTGCACTGCAGGAAACGAACGATGCCGTATAGCCTGGCGAAAAAGCTGATTGCATCTACCGCCGCCACGCTGGTGATCATTACCTTGGCCGCGACCGCTTTCATGGGCGCGATCTACCAATGGGAACCTGAACTGTTGTTCAGGCAGGAAATGCTCAGGAATGCCGACAGGATCGGGGATAGCATGCGCTTCGACGCCTCGGGGCGCTTATCAAAAGTCGCATTGAGTCCGAAAATGCAGCTGCTTTACGAAGCCTTGAAACTGGATTCGATCTACCGCATCCTGGACGACCAGGGCGTTGTCCTGCTCGCTTCCGATGGCGTCATGCTGCCGCTGTTTGCCGCCGGCACACAGTTCGATCCACAAAGCGCGGCCACAACCGACCTGGTCCTGTCCCGCTCGGGACTGAGATTGCACGTGTTTACGAAAGCCGTTTCGCTCAAGAAAAAAACCTTCTATATTCAGGTCGCGCGCAGCGAGCGCATGCACCAGGCCATCATCAGCAGCGACAGCGCCAGTTTCATGGCTGCCTCAGGCATTGCCGCGCTGATCGCCATCCTGGTGTTCACCGTCGTCGTCTGGTTTACCTTCAACCGCGCGCTGCGCCCGCTGCGCGTTGCTTCGGACGCCGCCAGCCGGATTGAATCTAGCAGCCTCGATTTCCGCTTGTCGACGGCCGCTATGCCAGCAGAGCTGGTGCCGCTGATCGATGCCTTCAACAAAGCGCTAGGGCGCCTGGAGCTCGGCTATCGTCAGCAGCAGGAGTTTCTTGCCACCGTCGCGCACGAGCTGAAGACGCCGCTGGCGCTGATCCGCGGACAGATAGAACTCGATGGCGTGGCCGATCGCGCACTGCTCCTGAAAGACGTCGACCTGATGGCGCGCCAGGTGCATCAGCTGCTGCATCTGGCCGAGGTGAGCGACCGCAAGAATTTCGTCTTTGAGCAACTGGATGCGCGCGCAGTGACCAGGCGTGCTGTCGAGCATCTGGGGCGCCTGGCGGATCGGCTGGGGGTTTTCATCCTGTGCAATGCCGCCCCCGAGAAAGTGCTGATCATGGCGGACAGCGGGGCGTTGTTCGTACTGGTCAAGAACCTGCTGGAAAACGCGCTCCATCATTCGCCGGCCGGCACCGGCGTCCTGATCACCGTTGCACCGGATTGCATTTCCGTCCGCGATCATGGCAAAGGGATTGCCGAGGACAATCTGCCGCGCCTGTTCAAGCGCTTCTGGCGCGGCGAAAACCGGCGCGACGAAGGCGCCGGTCTGGGGCTCTCGATCTGCCAGGAAATCGCCGTCGCCCACGACTGGCGCCTGATCGTCCATCACGACCGGGACCCGGGGGCGGAATTTGTAGTTGTTTTTCGCTAACATGGCATTTCGGAAATTTCTGAATTAACGGTACCCTGTGTCGAAAATGATGTATTCCTGACGACATAGGTTGCCGGGCTTTTCCGGTAAACGACGGAGGACAGCAACATGAAATTCCTGATGACGCTCTACGCGGACGAAGCCAAGGGCGCGGCCATTCCAGCCGCCGAAATGGCGAAGTACATGGAGCAGATGTATGCCTACCGGGACGCCTTGATCAAGGCCGGCGTCTTTGTCCAGACCAATGGCCTCGCGCCCAGCACCACGGCCTGCACCGTGTCGACGGAAGGCGGGCAGATCCGCGTCCATGACGGCCCCTATGCGGATACCCGGGAGCAGGCAGGCGGCTACTTCATCATCGACGCCAAAGATCCTGACGACGCCAGGTTGTGGGCGACCAGATGTCCGGCGGCGACCTGGGGGATTGTCGAACTGAGGCAGATCGTCGAGCATCATTCGCCGTGACGCCGCTGCCGCAAAATAGCCTGGCCCAGCGTGCAGCCGAGCGTGCTGCGCGCGAGAGCTATGGGCGCCTGGTCGCCTACCTTTCTTCGCGCAGCGGCGATGTCGCCGCCGCCGAGGATGCCCTGGCGGAAGCCTTTGTGGCGGCCCTGCGGCAATGGCCGGTAGACGGCGTCCCCGAGCGGCCCGAGGCCTGGCTGCATGCGGTAGCCAAACGCAGGCAAGTCGATGAGGTCCGGCGGCTGGTTGAGGGCAACCGGTTTACAGCGGAGATGCAGATCTTGGCGGACGAGATGCTGCCTGAGATTGACGAGATGCCCGATAGACGGGCCGCGCTGCTGTTCGCCTGCGCCCAGGACGGTATCGAGCCTGGCATCCGGGCGCCGCTCATGCTGCAGACCGTCCTCGGCTTTTCCGCTGCTGAAATCGCTGCCGCTTTCCTGCTCCCGCCCAGCACCCTGAGTCAGCGATTGGTGCGTGCGAAGGCCAGGATAAAGAAGCTCGGGGTCGCATTTCAGATACCCGATCGCAGCGAGCTGCCCGAGCGGATGCAGGCGGTGCTCGACGCTGTATACGCTGCCTACACCAAGGGTTGGGCAGACGCCGACAATGCTGCCGGAGCCGATTTGGCGGAGGAGGCCTTATGGCTCGGCACGGTGGTCGCCGGCCTCCTGCCCGAAGAACCGGAGGCAAAAGGCGTGCTTGCACTGATGCTGTATGCAGAGGCGCGCCGCGCGGCCAGGATCAACGGCGGCGGCGATTTCGTGCCGCTCAGCGAGCAGGATGTCAGCCAATGGGACGCCCAGATGATCCATGCCGCGACCAAGCTGCTGATTGCAGCCAACCGCGATCCAGGCAGCGGCAGGTTCCAGATCGAGGCCGCGATCCAGTCCGCGCAGATATCGCGTCGTCTCGGCGGCGCGGCTAGCCTGGACGAGATAGTCCAGCTGTATGACTTGCTGGCGCTGGTTGCGCCTTCGCCGGTGGTGATGCTCAATCGCGCAATGGCAGTCGCGCAGCGAGACGGTCCGGCTGCGGCGTTGCCGCTTCTGGATGAAGTAGGGCGGGACGAAAGGATGATGAGCTACCAACCCTATTGGGCCTCCAGGGCTTCGGTGTGTGCCGCCCTGGACATGCACGAACTGGCCAAGGCAGCCTTCCGCCAGGCCATCGGCCTGGCGTCGCAGCCGGCGGTCAGGACCTATCTGCAGCGCCGGCTGGATGCGATCAATATGACGTGAGCTAGTCGCGATCCGGAGCGCCAAGCGGGAAGTAATGGCGATACGGACGCGCTTCGTCGATCGTCCTTGCGACCGACGGCCGTGCATTCAGGCGATCGCGATAGGCGCGTACGTTGCTGAAAGCATCGCCGATGGCGTGAACCCAGTCGGCGTAGAACAGGGCCGGCGCCGCGGAGCAATCGGCCAGGCTGAAACTATCGCCGGCCGCCCATGCGCGGCCCGCCATCCGATGCTCTAGCCAGGCATACGCCGTGTCGAGGCTGGCGCGGGCGCGAGCCACCACATCGGCGTCGTGCTTCTCTCCGCGCATGGCGTTGGCGACGATCGCCTGCATCGGTGCCTGCACATAGTTGTCGAAAAAACGGTCGGCAAAGCGTACATCTAGGGCAGCCGCTGCATCAAGCGGAACCATCCGCAACGGCCCCGGATGATGCAGATCCAGGTATTCGACGATGATGCTGGATTCGATGACCGATTTGTCGCCATCGAGCAGCACAGGAAACTTCTTGAAAGGCCATAGTCGTCCCAATTCAGCCGCCGCGGCGGCATTGCTCAGGTCGACCGCATGGAAGGTGAACGGTGTGTCGTTCTCATATAGCGCGATCAATGGCTTCCAGCAGTAGGAGGCGAACGGGTGGGCATACAGTGTCGGCGTCATTGCAGGGGCTCCTGAAGAGAAGTGCGGAAAGTTTCTTGATCGGCCGCAGCCGCCGCCCTGGCTGGCCAAGGATGGGCCCAGGCGGGAATACGCCACAAGGCGTCCAGCCAGCGGACGATATGAGGAAACGCCGCCAGCGGCATTTCCGATTCCCGCCAGTAGCTGGCCATCGAAGCAAGCTGGAAGTCTGCGATAGTAAGCCTGTTACACGCCACGAAGCTGCGCTGCGCCAGGTGGCCGTCCAGGACCTTGGCGAATTTCTCCAGTTCGGCGACGCTGTCCGCCAGCAAGGCATGGTCCGGCGGCCCGATGCCGAAGGTCGACTTGACCACATGCTCGAAATAGAAGGGCGCTACGGCCGGCCCCCAGTGGCTCGCTTCCCAGGACAGCCAGCGCAGCACTTCGACCTGTTCAGGCGGATTCTGCGCGGGCCACATGTCCGAGCCGGTCTTGATGCACAGATAGGCCATGATGGCCGCAGACTCCCACAGCACCAGGTCGCCGTCGACCAGCGTCGGCACCTTCTTGTTGGGATTGAGCGCCGCATAGTCAGGCGTCTTGAGGCCGCCCGCCATCAAGTCCATTTCAACCAGCTCCGCCTTGACGCCGAGATGCTTGGCCAGCGCCAGCACACGGCGCGGCGCCTGCGCCTTGATCCAGTAGATTTTCATGTCATTTTTCCAATTCAAGGCTGGCAAACGCTTCGGCAATCCGCAGCGGCGCAGTGGGGCGCGCATACATTCTTTCCAGGTAGGCGCGCAGCACTGGGTACTGGTCGATCAGATGCGATTCATTGGCCCAGTCCATCAGGTAGACCGTCACGCAATCGGCGAAGCTGATGCGGTCGCCGACGATGAACTGGCGTCCCGTCATATGCTTATCCAAGATGCCCGCCATGGCAATGAATTCCTGGCTGGCCGCAGGGATTTCCGCCGCTATCCGCTTGTCTTCCGGGTATAGCCAGCTGTGGCGCGTGATGCGCCATAAGGGCTGTTCCAGCTCCGTCATGGCAAACATCACCCAGCGATATGCCTGGGCCAGCTGCTTGCGATCGGCAGGAAGCAAGCCTTTTTCAGGATATTTCTCAGCCAGGTAGATCACAATCGCTGCCGATTCGGTCAGCACCATATCGCCATCGACCAGCACCGGTACCTTGCCGGCGGGGTTGAGGCGGAGGAATTCGGGGCGATGTTGTTCTCCGGCCAACAGGTTGACCGGAACGAACTCGAATTCGACATCGAGTTCGTTCAATGCCCACAGCACACGCAGCGAGCGGGTAGCGGCAAATCCATAGAGTGTCATCATGATGTTCCCTTTCAGATTCAGGTTGGTTTCTGATAACTAGTCGAATGGCGAAACGCAGAATCGACGCTCTCGCGAATTATTTTTCGGGCGTGAACGAATGGACACTTCTGGCGTATTTCGACAGCGGCCGCGCTGCCATGTTCCGGGTGATCTCGGGAGGGGCAAGCGCGGTGGCTGAGGGCGGCATGAAAATTTATCAAGCAGACCTGTTATCCGTTCGACAGGAACCAGCGCTGGAGCGCTTCCTCCAGTCCGTCCGTGCCCCTATCCTCGGCGGTCCAGGCTACGCAGGCATCGGGACGGATCAGCATCGAAGGCCCGGCATCGACGGCGATGCAACGTATCCTCTGCGTGGCGGCGGCAACCAGCCTGGAAGCCTTGGACCCGCCTGAGGCGTCGAGCAGAACGCCCTTGCCATCCTGCATGGCATCGTAGAGCGAGGCGCCGGCATCGCCGTTGCTGACCGGCCGGTCGCCGATCAGCCGTCCGACCTGGTCCTGCTCCGAGCCGAGGTCGTAACGAATGGAAAGCCCGCTCATCATCTCGCCGATGAAGCGGTTGGCGTCATCGAATTGCATGAGGCTCGCCACGATGTCCCGCATCGCGCCCGATTGCGGATCGGGCCGCAGGATGGCGATCTGGGCAAGCGTATTGGCCAGCACGGCTTTGGCGACAGGGCGCCGCTCAGCCGTATAGGTGTCGAGCAGACTTTCAGGCATCTCGCCGCGGATAATGGCGGCGAGCTTCCAGCCGAGATTGGCCGCATCCGCCAGCCCGAGGTTCAGGCCCTGGCCGCCGAACGGCGAGTGCACGTGCGCCGCATCGCCGGCAAGCAGCACTCTGCCTAGCCGGTAGGTATCGACCAGCCGCGTGTTGTCCGCCCACCGGGTCCCGCTTTCAAGCGCTGTCACACGGACATCCGCGCCGCTGATGCGGCGCAGGACGGCTTCGATCTCTTCGCGTGCGACTGGCGCCTGCCGATCCGCCGGCGGACCGCTGAAGTCCAGCATGAACAATCGGCCGGGCACAGGCCCGTAGGCAAACACGCCAGCCGCTGTGCGATTCCAGCCTATGGGCAGCAGACGGTCGGGATGGTCGATCTCCGCGATAACCTGGTAGAAGGTCGACGTCGGAGCCGTGCCGGGAAAATCAAAGCCGGCCATCTTGCGGATAAGGCTGCGCCCGCCGTCGCAAGCGATCAGATAGGAGCAGGAAATGCTGCCTGCCGCCGTCGGCGATGCCCACTCCAGGTCGACGCCGTCCGTCCGCTGGACGAAGCCGGTGACGTCGCAGCCGCGGCGCAGCTCAATCCCAAGAGCGCGCGCGCGATCGGCCAGCATGATTTCGACATCATGCTGACGCACCAGGCGAGGACGCCGTTCCGGCTCTTTCTGCGCGTCCTTGCGGATCAGCGACAGTCCGCCGAAATGGCCGCTGTACTTCGACGCCCGGCCGCGCAGCTCTGCACCGGTCTGCTTGGTGAACTCATCCATCGCCGCCAAAGTGCTGGCTTCCGCGGCGGCAATCGCCGCGCCCAGCCCGCGGCGCGTCAAGGCTTCGCTGCCAAGCGGTCCAACCGACATGGCCTTCATGATCATGTTTACGCCAGTCAGGCGCTCCAGCACCAGCACCCGCGCACCGCCCAAAGTCAGTTCGATAGCGGTCAGGAGTCCGACCGGCCCAGCCCCGACAATCACAACATCAACAGATTTTTCCATATTCTTAGTCCTTTACATGTACCGAGTCGCAATATATACTCAGTACATATAAACATCAAGGGCTACATTTCAATGTCATCCGACCTGCGATCCCGCAAGCGCCTTGCCACGCGGCAAGGCATCTCCAATGCCGCCACGCGCCTGTTCTTCGAGCGCGGCTTTGACCATGTGACGGTGGACCAGATCGCGGCCGCCGCCGATGTCGGGCGGATGACGGTGTTCAACTACTTCCCCCGCAAGGAGGACATGTTTTTTGACCGCGACGAGGAGGGCCGCGAGCTCTTGCGCGCAGCGTTGCGCCAGCGCGATCCCTCCGTCGCGCCGATCGAGACCTTGCGCCTGCTGGCGCACGGCCTGGTGGCGGAAGACAGTCCTTACGTCAGGTTTACAGTGGAAAGCCAAGGCTTCATACAGACTATCGAGGGCAGCGAAAGCCTCAAGGCCCGGGCCAGGGCGATACGCGACGAAATCGCACAAGTGGTAGCGATGGCGCTCGCCGAATGCGTCGGGCGCGAAGCCGGCGATCCCGCCGCCCACCTGGCGGCCGGCCTGCTCCTGGCGACCTGGAGCGTGGCCCTGATCCAGGCTCACCGGGGCTTTCGAGAAAGGCAAGATACAGGGGCCGCGCAAGCCGTTTTCCTGGCTATCGTCGACAAGGGAAGCATCGGCCTCAGCGCGGCAATGGCCGGCACACCATACGCCTGAACCATCAGCCCACGGAAAAAGCACGCGCCACCTCAGCAGTAAGCCTGCCTTCGCCCTGCAGGCTGATGTATGATAGTTTTTGCAGCGTCAGCTCCTATCAATGCGGATTTGTCATGGGCGGTCAAGTGCAAAAGCAAGCTAAAACCAGCAATCCAATCAACATTGCAGCAAGCACGATGCGCCAGGACAGGGCACAGTCCGTTTTTGCAGGCAATCGACCGGAAGCGATTGCACAAGGCCGGTTGCAAGATATGGCGAGCAAAAGTCCGCAAGCGATGCAGTTCGCGGCGCAGCGGCAAATGATCGCTGACAGCCCGCGTGTTCAACAATTAAAAGCACTGCAGGACGGCATCCGCAACAGCCCGCAGTTGCTGGCGCAGCGGCCGGCGCATGCCGCGATGTTCGACGGCGATCAGCCGCTGCAAGGAAAATCGGCGGCCCAGAGCGCCGTGCAATTGCAGGAAATGCCAGCCGCAAAGCCCAACAACACCGGCCTGCCCGACCAACTCAAGATGGGAGTCGAGTCGCTGTCGGGCATGAGCATGGATCACGTGAGAGTGCATTACAACTCATCGCAACCGGCACAGCTGAATGCCCATGCCTATGCGCAAGGCAGCGATATTCATCTGGCCCCGGGGCAGGAGCAGCATTTGCCGCATGAAGCCTGGCACGTGGTGCAGCAGGCGGAGGGCAGGGTGCAGCCCACCATGCAGCTGCACTCGGGTGTCAACGTCAATGACGATCATGGCCTCGAGCGCGAGGCTGATGCGATGGGAGCGTCGGCACTGGCAAGCCGCGCCGGCGCGCCGCTGCAGCTGATGGCCGCCTCGACCCGCGCACCCGTGGTGCAGATGGTGAAATATATCTGGGCCAAGGGCAAAGTCCGTCAGGTTCCTGATGAATATAAAAAGAAAGACAAGGAAAGGTTGTCCACCGAAGACGAGTTCATGAGGCGCAATGGGGATGACGCCGACAACCCGCAAGTGGCCGAGATTCGCGTGCGGCGTGAGAACGAGGCGCTCGAAAAGGCAAGGGTGGAGCGTGAGCAGGCTCGCGCGGCGCGCAAACTGGCAAGGGCGACGCGGCGTGCGCGCGTCACGCCAGGGCAAATGCCAGAGTCGCACATCGGCAAGCAGCTCAAGTTCCCAGGTGTGGTCAAGCAGGCAGATGACCAGGCCGCCGACCTGGTCTACCGTGGCATGAGCGTCAATAATATTCGTAACCTGCAAAAGGGCAAGCCCGCAGTATTCACCGCGCAATCTCCCACCGGCGCCGCCAATGCGGTCGAACATATCGTCGACGACAGTCCAGAGTCTCCCTATCTGTCGTTCGAGGCGGGCGGGCTGGCCGTCAGCGCCGGAAAATACGCGGCAAAACCGGTTGACGACGACAACAAGCCCCACGGCGTGCATCAAAACGAGGACGGCTTCCTGAAGCAGGAAAAATCGTACACCGCCGATTCTCGCCGGGACTACCCGGGCGCCAAGCGCATCGGCTATGTCGGCGGCATTCCCGCCGATGCCGGAAGCGGACGGCTGGACGTGTCCACGCGGGACAAGGCCGCGCGCGGACTGAGCGCGCCGGCGCTAGGAAGTGCGGAACGCCGCGAAAAGGCAAGAGCACTGGCGGAAGCCGACAAGGAAGTATTGGTGAAGCCGGGCCCGACAGGAATCGCACCCGCCAAAGTACCATTCGTTGCCAAGGTTCAGGAAGTCACCGAAGCCTATTACCGCAAGCACGTCGCGCGCCAAAGCTCGCGCAAGGCGCTGGGCTTCCACAAGCCGTATAACGCACCGGCTGTGTACAGCAAGATCCAGCTTCCGGCCGATAACGCGCAATACAAATTCAATATCCCCGCGGACCTGCGGCGGACCGACGAAGACAGCGAGGCCGAGATGTCCGATATCGAGTCCATGGATCTCGGGGATTTCGATTCCGACGTCGACTAGCCAGGGGGCGGGATGAGGTTATGCGGGATTTGGATACTCCACTGCGGGCTCCCCCCATGCCTCCAGGCACAACCCAGCGAAATTTTTTCGTCTAAAGTGTTGCTGGTCGGCGCCGGTCTGAACTGGTGGGCGATACAGAAGGCTACCTCATTCCCGCTTGTAGAGGACTCGGAAGCAGGGCGCGCGGCGGCAGCTGCTATTTAATTCTGACATACATTAAAGGAGTGAAAATGAACAAAGGATATTGGGTAGTTGCGTATCGGTCGATATCGGACGAGTCCGCATTGAAAGCTTACGGCGAGCTGGCTGCGGTGGCGATTGCCGCGAACGGCGGCACCCTTTTGGCGCGGACCACGGGCCGCCTCGAGGTGCACGAAGCAGGCCTGCAGCAGCGCACGGTCGTGGTCGAATTCGCCAGCTTTGAACAGGCGCAACGGACATATGCCAGTGAGGCTTACCGGACTGCGCTGCGAGCGCTGGGGACTGGTGCCGAGCGGGATTTCCGTATAGTCGAAGGTGTCGATCAGTAACGTGAGGGCTGACAGGGAGATCAGCATCAAGGATCGCCCACTCCATTTCAGCTGACTGCCCAAACTTCAGTCTTACCTCAGTGAGCTATGCCTACTCTGCTTCGGATTCGAGCGTGAGTGCAGCCCGTATTCATTACCGCTCAGCCCGCTGCGGGTGACCCCACCAGATCGTGCTGCGCGCCAATCATCACGGCCAAGACGTGGCATTGCTCGTTGAACGGATTGCTCCAAGCGTGGATCGCGCCGCACTGGATCAGCGTGTCACCCGCGTTCAACTGGACGGTTGCACCGTCGTCGAGCTCGCATATGCAACTTCCCTTGACGACATAGACTGTGTCGATCGTGGCGCTGCGGTGGTGGCCATCTTTCTCCGCCGTGGTGGCGATTGGCGCCGATGTGGCATATTCGGCCCTGGTTTGGGGCTCCATTAGCGTATGCAGATAGCGCAAGCCACCGATAGGGGGGAAAAACCAATTGACCTTCGGGCGTTCGCCGGCATCGGGGAAGTGCGGGTTTTCCGCCGCCCATACGTCATACACGGACCAGTCGGCTCTGCCCGGCACCGGATGGGCCGGTATTTGCACGTCGCTGACCACTAGCGCGCGACCGTCCTTGTTGTGTGCTGTTACTATGCGTCTCAGTGCCATAATCATCTCTCAAGTTGGTTGTTTGAAGGATTACTTTAGGCTATTCGGACATCATTCGAGAAATTCAGTCTCGATATACGACCTATCCAAAAAATGAATTCGAAACGAATCGATTTGAATCTCCTGGTGTCGCTGGAGGCGTTGATCCGCGATGCAAATGTGAGCCATGCAGCTACTCGGCTGAATTTGAGCCAACCAGCGCTGTCAGCACAGCTCAGGAAGCTGCGAGACATGTTCGATGACCCGTTGCTCGTGCCCGCCGACTCCGGGCGCGGCATGGTGGCCACCACCCGGGCGATCGAATTGGCTACGCCTTTGCACGATGCGCTCCATACGCTGCGCGCACTGGTCGAAAGCCGGAGCCTCTTCGATCCAGGCACGGCGCAACGCATTTTTCGCATTGCCGCGAACGACAACGCCGTGGTCGTGGTCGGGTTGCCGCTGATGCAGCGCGTGGCCGCCTTGGCGAACCCGAACTTGCAGGTGGCTTTCGTGCGGCCCGATGCGAGCCTGCGTGCCGACCAGCTCGAGCAAGGAACGATCGATCTCGTCATCGGCTCGGAACGCATGGTTCCGCCGATTGCAAAAGCGCGCAAGCTTTTTGACGAACGCTTCCTGATGGTTCAACGCCGAAATCATCCTCGCGGCCGTGGACCACTCGACCTCGATGCATACTGCGCACTGGGGCACGTGCTCGTCTCTACGGGCGGAGGCAGTTTTCACGGTTTGATGGATGAATATCTACAACGGCTGGGTCGGCGTCGCGACGTGGTGGCCTCGGTCGAGCAATTCCTTCTCGTGCCGGCCTTGCTGGAATCCAGCGACCACGTCTGCACTGTGCCCAGCCGTGTCGCGGCTCGCTTCGCGACTAGCTTAGACAGTTTCGAGCTGCCGTTCGAGGCAACAGGTTTTGCGTTATACGCCGCCTGGCATCCGAGTCGCCATGCTGATGCCGGAATGATTTGGCTGCGAGGACTGCTCGCCGAAGGGCAGGGAGACGCGCTGTTGTCGAAACTCGATTAATCGACTAACTTGCTCGAATATTCGCTAACGCTAACGCTAGCTCGTGGCTAATTTGAAGTGCCAAACAGTGGCGAGTTAGTTCGGAGCGCTGTTCCTTGGTAGAAACAAGTTTTTCCTTATTATCTGGCTAACTATAACTACGTAAAGAGTGACAATGGAAAGATCCTGATGCCAGCACTCAAGATCATGCCGCCATCACAATACCGTTACCGTTTTGTATTTTCTGATCTTCGATTGCCTGTTGACGCTGCAGATAAAACAATTCGAAATTGATTTCGGATAAGTGCACCGGCGGGAAGCCTGCACGGGTAATTGCATCTGCGATATTGGCGCGAAGATAGGGATACAGAATGGTTGGACAACCGATACCCAGCAATAGCTCGCGCTGTCCGGACACCATGTTGCGGATTTCGAAAATACCTGCCTGCTTGCCCTCCACTAGAAATGCTACGTGGTCCTTGATTTTGGCTGTGACCGTTATCGTCACTGTGCATTCAAATGTACCTTCGGCCAACTGTTCGGCGCAGGCATCGACGGCGACCTCAATACCGGGGGAATCTTGCTCAAGAAAGATTGCAGGAGAGTTAGGCTGTTCAACAGACAAGCCTTTCAGGTAAACACGTTGAATCTGAAATGCGGGTTGTTGATCGTCTTCAGACATGATGAGCTTTCGTTGGAATTAAAATCGTGGAATTGATCTCTAAAATCACCATCTTCATTCCCGGGGCCTAGTGGAACACTCTGCCCCGGGCACTGTTTAGTTGGCCTTTTCCGGCAACGGCAGGTTCACCCAATCGTTGTAGAAAGCTTCGATATCCGGTTCAAATTCATGCATCACCGGGTACCATGGAGTTGGCGCTTCGACATCATGCATGATGCCGCATTCAGGGCAATAGTACTCACGGTACACCTGCCAGTTGGTGTCCGGCGCCATTAACGTCGGATAGACTTCGTGCATGGCTTCCGCCGTATCGCGAACGTAGATCAGCGCCTCCAGCTTCCAGTTCTTGCGATAATCGCCAAATTCATGGCCGCAGCTGCACTTGGTGACCCATTCCTTGGTCTTCTTGTTTTGCGCAATGTACAGATGCAGGCTGATCGGCAGAATCACCTTATCATCCCATGGCAGCTTGGACTCGAGCGCATTCAGATACATGCGAAAGCGGTCATGGTCCTTGGGCATGGAAAGCATGCGCATGGTGGTTTCCCAATCCAGCTTGCCCTCCACCAGATAGTTCACTTGTTCTTGTGTATAAACAGACATTTTATATCTCCGATAATTCTGGTAGGTGCGACCGGGTTCGTGATCCCGGCCGCAAAATCACTCTTCGACCAATGACACGGTACGTACATCCGGCAGTTTCGACAGATCCATCCGGTAAGTGGAACCGAAAGAAGGAACGCCCAGTTCGGACTCCGGCAGTTCCCAATCGGCCGGCAAGTCCCAGAACGCCTTGAACTCGTTCTTGAACTTGAGGCTCAGGCCGAAACTGGTAGCGAACATGTGGCGCACCTGTACCGATGCATGCTTGGTGATGATCCGTGCCCGCTCTTCCTTCATCCACTCACGGGTCGGAACGGCTCTTGCGATGCGCTCCTTGCGGATTTCCTTGCGGCGGATAGTTGTCTTGGCGACGTCGACAGTCCAGACCTGCTCACGATCTTGCGAGATCACTACGCCATAAACCTTCTCAGCGTATTCCGGCAACACGAAGCGGCTGTTGATATCGGTTTCAACCGAAGCGCAATCGCGATCGAGCGGATCACCAAAGCCCGGACCGCCTCGCATATAGTTCAGATACAGGTCATGGTTCTCAAAAATGGCTTCTGTCGTAGTGCATTGCTGATCACGCTTGATGCGTGAATCGGCGCTGATGTGACGTTCGTATTCCTTGCTTTCCGGATTGCGGTCGGCGCCCAGCGGCAATGACAGATTGTCTTTGATGCGTTGTTTCAGATCGGTGTTATGCGCTTCAAAACGATAACCGGTAGCGGATGGGTAACCGCCCATCAGACCCCAGTCGCTATTCATGTAGCCGTTGCCCATGAAGTACATGCTCCAGTCTTCTGCTTTCCACACCATGCGCAGCGTTTCAAAACCGCAGCCGCCGCGGAACTTGCCGTAGCCGCCCGAGTTGGTCTTGACGTTGCGCCCCATGTACAGCAGCGGTTCCGCCATCTCCCAGATCTCGATGTCGCCCATGTCGCCTTCAGGGTTCCACACCGCCGCGGCATGGTTCAAGCCGTCCTTGATGGCGCAAGCGCCTGTGCCGCAGGCCGCCGGTTCGAAGCTGTTGACCGCATGCGCTTCGCCGTCCTGGTTCATGCCGCCGCCCTGCAGCCAGTTGGAGGTGTTGGCGTTGCCGGCGTTGACTTCTTCCAGATAGCCGCGGGCAAAATAAGACTGGCTCATGCCGCGCCAGATGCCGCTCCAGCCGGACACCAGGAAATGCCAGGCATAAGCATGCGCAGTGCGGCGGTCGTCTGGATTCATCCAGGTGCCCTTAGGCAGCTTGAATTCCGTGGCATAGTAGGCGCCATCGTTGATGCGGGAGGTCGGCACCAGGGTCTGGGTCAGCATGACCCAGATGCCGCTGGTGAACGCCACCTGGTTGGCATTGAAGCTATGCCAGCCCCAGCGGCTTGCGCCTTCAAAATTGAGCCGCCAGGTAGCGTCGGCGCGGATCGTCATTTCACAGGGTGCATGCATGATGCTGTTCATCTTGCCGAATTCCGAGGCCAGATTCATGTCTTCATGGTCGTAAGGAATATCCACGAACGCGACACGCCGGTAGACGCCGGGAACCGTCATTGCCTTCAGCCGTGCCTGCAGCCCGCGCCGTCCTTCTTCGATGATTTCGTGGGCAAACCGGGTGTAGTTTTCAATTCCCTCCGCTTCCAGGACTTCCTCCACCAGCTTGCGAATCATGTGGCAGCCGGCAATGCGGGTACGCTCGTCCAGGATCCAGTACTTGGTGGTGCGTACATTGCGCTGGCTCTCGTGCAGCCAGTCGCGCAGCGGCGTATCGTTGATGCCGGTCTTGCGGCAGGTCACCTGCAAGCCGTCGCCGAAGCGCGAGACCTGGCCGGTCGACATCGAACCTGGCGTCATCGCGCCAAGGTCAATCACATGAGTTACGCCGCCGACCCAGCCGATCAGGTTGCCTTCCCAGAATATCGGCACGATGGTGGCGATATCGCAAGGATGCACATTGCCGATAGAACAATCATTATTGGTGAACATATCGCCGGGACTGATGCCTGGATTGACTTCCCAGGCGTTTTCGATCATGTACTTGATCGCCGCGCCCATGGTGCCGACGTGAATGATGATCCCGGTGGAAGTCAGTATGCAGTCGCCTGCGGCGTTATAAAGCGTGAAGCACAGTTCGCCTTCCTGCTCGACGATCGGCGATGCGGCTATTTTCTTTGCGGTTTCGCGCGCATGCACCAGGCCGCCGCGAATCCTGGAAAACAGTTTTTCATAGGTGATCGGATCGGAGTCCTTGAATTGGAGTTTTTCCAGGCCGTTGTAGAACCCGGTTTTCCTGGTCCGCTCCAGTACTTCATCGCGATGTTCCTTGAGGGTCTTGCCGTTGCCCAGCAAGTCTGGCAAGCCCATTTCTTTTTTCGACATTTTGTTCATGATCAGTCTCCTTATTTAACTTCTTTAAGATGAAATAAGCGGTGGGTATCACAATAGGTTTCGAAGCCTAGCGGCACGATGAAAGTGGTGGAGGGCGACTCAACGATGGCAGGTCCTACCACCCGGTTACCAGCCTTCAGCGCTTCCATCGACCAGATCTGCGCGTCCTGCCATTTTTTATGGCGATAGAAAGGACGGCTGCCGATGTGCGCTTCCTTCGGCGGCACCGGGCCTGCATCCGGTTCTTCAGGCAGTTCCGGCTTGGAAGAAATGACGCTGCCGCGCATTATGGCGCCGGTCACCCCGAAGCCTAGTTCCGGCGAGCTGGCAGAAGTGGCGTAGACACGCCCGTAGGTATCGTCGAATGCTTTCACCATCTTGTCCCAATCCGCCAGCGTGGAGGCATTGGTCACCGGCGAATTGATTTCCAGATCGTTCAGCTGGCCCATGAACTGCATGCGATAGCCGGGACGCAGCAAGACGTCTTCCGGCTTGAAGCCGTTAATGATGAATTCTTCGATGACTTTCTCGCTCAGTTCCGCCCATGCAGCAGTCAGGGTTTCGCAAGCTTTTACTTTCTCAGCATCGGTGGCTTCAGGACCAACGCCGACGTCGACGCTCTTGTCATAGCGGTATTCGTATTCGGCACAGGCGCAGCCGAACGCTGAGAATCCGGCAGCCCAGGCCGGCACCACCACATCCTTGAAACCCAGGCCTTCGGTATATCCGTAGGTATGCACCGGACCGGCGCCGCCGTATGAAAAGCACACGAAGTCCGCTGGGTTGTAGCCTTTGGCGCTGATCACCGAACGCATGTATTCGCGCAGATTCAGATCGAGCAATTCGATCACGCCGGCAGCGGCATCTTCTACCGTCAACCCCAGTGGATCTGCAATTTGCTCTTTCAGATATTTACGCGCGCGGTTGACATCGAGCTTGATGGCGCCGCCCAGGAAATTGTCAGGATTGAGATAGCCCAGCACCACATGGCAATCCGAGACTGACACCGTATCCAGTCCGCTATCCGGCCAGCACATGCCCACCCTGTAGCCAGCGCTGTCCGGACCGAGTTTGATCGCTTTGCTGTAGGGATCGATGCGGATAAAGCTGCCGGCGCCGGCGCCGACCGAATCCATCGCCACCAGGGGCAGGGAAAGCACCAGGCGCGCCATGTCGGGATCCGACTGGATGGCAAAGTTGCCTTTCGTGATGATCGCCATATCGAAACTGGTGCCGCCGATATCGCTGCAGGCAATATTGTCATAGCCCAGTTTTTCGCCCAGGAATTTCGAGCCAATCACACCGCCGATCGGACCGGACACAATCGTGCGGGCAAGCTCCTTGGCTTTCCAGCCTATCGTGCCGCCGTGCGTTGCCATCACGCGCAAATCGAATTTGGCGCCGTGCTTCTTGAAGCGGTCGCTGACTTTTTTCAAGGTCGCGCGTGAAGGTTCTGCCGCGTAGGCTTCCAGAATCGTGGTGTTGGTGCGGTGGGTTTCCTTACGCGATGGGTAATAGTCGACGGTCGCAAAGACCGGAATATCGACGCCAAGTTTCTTCAATTCCTCGCGGCAGATATCGCGTGCACGCAGCTCGCTTTTTTCATTCTTGTGCGACTGCAGCAGGCTGATCACGATCGCTTTCGATCCGCGCGCTACCAGCTCGCGGGTGGCGACACGCACCTCTTCTTCACGCAATGGAATCACCACTTGCCCCTGGACGTCGGTACGCTCGGTGACGCCGCGGGTGCGCGACAACGGCACCAAGGGCTCGTCGTAGCGATGGCAATTCAAATGGATACGCTCTTCCAGCGCATAGCCGAGGTAACTCTGGATGGCACGACCCATCGAATGGATGTCTTCAAAGCCGCGGTTGCACATCAAGCCGACATCCAGTCCCTTGCGCTGGACTACGCGGTTCAGCATAGCGGTGCCGGAATAGACGCAGGTCAGCAGTTCCGGAAAAACATCGTCGACCTCCAGTTGCCATTCCGCCAGCGCGTCAACCGACGATTCATAGATAGCCTCCGATTCATCCCCGGGATTACTTTGCGCTTTACCGACAACGAACGAGCCATCCTCCCTGACGAAAAAAGTGTCGGTCATCGTGCCGCCGGCATCGATACCCATCACCTGTACGGGCGAGTGTTGAGCTTGCATGTGTGTCTCCTCATTGAGTGGATAGTTTTCCAAAACCTGGCGATCAGACATTGTTTGGAAATGACTGATTCTGTCTTGAGCGAGCAAATTGAATCTGTACGCAGAGCAGATACCGCAAGGAGCATGCCAATCCTGCGGGAGAGCCTGAAAAATCTGACCCGCTCTATGAAAGACGGAAAAAAATACGTGCATGGAAAAACATCGACGGCCGTTTCGAACGTCCGGTTTTCATACGCCGCCATGGATTCGACCGGAAATCGAACGCTGCCAGACTGGCTCCGGCAAGCCGCATCGCTGAGCTGCGAGGAGGGCGGATCAACTGCGCCCCGCTACATGGCGAAATCTGCGGTGCGGCTTTGAGGTGTATAGTCGGTTCGGGAATGAATACATTTTCCGGAAAGCGGAAGCCAGCAAAATGGCAACGACGGGAGCAACTTGCTCCTGCGGAAATAAGGCGCATAGCCAGTAGGAGACAAATTGAATTCCAACACGCCTGACCAGCGGCTATCCAATCCTCGCAACAATCGGAAGATCATGGATGCCTGGGATGGCTTTCTGAGCGGACACGCTCCGCCTCCCAATGCATTACGTTGCCTGATCGATGACTCCTGGAGGCGTTGCCTGGGGGTTCAAGTAGATCCGACGCGCCAGCAGGCACTGCCGCCTGTTAGTGAAATTACACTTAATGCTCTGCAGGACCAGCATCGCGAATTGTTGGCAGCAGGTAAGCAAGTCATGGCGATGGCCAGGGATTTTCTTGCCGAAACCGAGACGATCATGATTCTCACTGATCCGAACGGGATGATACTTGGCGTAGAAGGCGATGCGCGCGCGCTAGGCGCGGCGGAAGATATTTACCTCACAGCCGGGAGCTGTTGGAGCGAGCTGATTTGCGGAACAAATGCGATAGGCACGGCATTGTCCATCGGCCAACCGGTACAAATCCATGCAGCCGAGCATTTTTGCGCCGGGATCAAGCAGTGGACGTGCTCGGCCACCGTCATCCGCGACCCCTATGACGGCAAGATTCTGGGCGCCATTGATGTATCCGGGCTAGGCAAGACGTTCAATCCGCATAGCTTGGCTTTGGCAGTCACGACAGCCAGCCGGATTGAGGGCCAACTGGCCAAATTGGAGATGGAGTTTCGTTATCAATTGCTGGAACGAGGTATGGCAAAAATGTCGAGTGCGACCGATGGCGTCATTATTTGTGATCGTCGCGGATATCCCATAAAAGCAAATGAATGCGCGGCCGCAACTCTTCTTGCCCGAGGTATAGACTTCGATCTTAAAAACACGACGCGCATCCCGACATTGAACATGGGGGCATTCGGCGGCGCTACCGGCGCCGATGCGCCGGAATGGCTCAGCAGCGACTGGGTCGAGGCAGTCATTGACGCTGGCGAACGAATTGGAACCCTGTTGACGATTCCTGGGTTGCCGCAGCGTGGGGCGTCACTGCACGTATCGCAAAAAGAAAGATCCCCGAAAGTTGCCATCAGCACCGATGCGAAGGGTTTCGGGGGCATCGTCGGGAATAGTACTGCCTTGATCCAGGCAGTGCAAAAAGCAAAACTGCTTTCCAAAACTAATGTATCGGTGCTGTTGCTCGGTGAAACCGGAGTTGGCAAGGAAAATTTTGCGCAAGGCATCCATCATGCCGGTCAGATTGGCGAGCGACCGTTTATCGCGCTCAATTGCGGCGGCTTATCTCCCGATCTCCTGGCCAGCGAACTCTTTGGACACTGTGAAGGCGCTTTCACCGGTTCGCGGCGTGGAGGAATGATAGGCAAGGTAGAGGCGGCAAATGGCGGCACTCTGTTTCTCGATGAAATTGGGGAAATGCCATTGGAATTGCAACCGCACTTCCTGCGCGTACTGGAAGAGGGGGAAATTTATCGTATTGGTGAGAATACGCCGCGAAAAATCTGCTTCAGGCTGATCGCTGCGACCAACCGCGATCTCCGCGATGAGGTATCTGAGGGCCGGTTTCGCATGGATCTTTTTTACCGTGTTTCGGTTACCAGCATACGCATCCCGCCGCTGCGCGATCGTAGAGAGGACATTCCGCAACTGGTGGCGCATTTTCTCGGCAAGCTTAGTGCGAAACACAACATTGCTCGAAAACAGATCAAACCGGAGTTAATCGCTGTGCTGGAAAACCATGCATGGCCGGGGAACGTGCGTGAGTTGCGCAACGTCGTCGAAAGTATGTTCTTGATGACCAGCGGGGAATCCTTGGACCTGGATGATTTACCGCCTGACATCCGATCATCATTAGCCGTTGACATTGAAAAGCCTGGTATGCGACCTCCGCTCGGCACCGGCAAACTGGAGGATGCCGAACTAAAATTCATCCGCGAAACTATCGAGGCAGACCGCGGCAATCTCACACTGGTGGCCAAACATCTTGGGATAGCAAAGAGCACGCTGTACATCAAACTCAAAAAATATGGGTTGGACCAGGTTTTAGGTGGCGTCAGAAGCTCGGGACGCCAGGAATAGGCGGGAATTCGATCAATTCTGTGGGCGAAGGGAGAGGAGGGGAGCAGAGCTTGCTTTATCTCTCCGATTCAGGAGCGATAGCCGACAGCAGCCCAAGTGCTCAGGCTTTCTAACAGCCTAATCTGTACATCCGGTTTCTAACGTCCAATCTGCGTGAGCGTAGTTGATCCTGTGACCAGCCCGATTGTTTTATGTTTGATGCGGAATCGATGGATTTTATTTCTTCTGCAAGGTAATAGCATTCTCCTTGCGTATTGCTTGTAAGGGATGGCGTCGACGCTCCAGCCATAGCAACGAATCCGGGTTGTTTAATTTCAGCTTGAATATGTGCGCGAGTGTCAGCTATTGTCTCTTTGTCTGGGCTTACGAATCCGCCGCTTGTCTCTTGTATTGTCACTTGGGCCGTGTGGCTTGATGTTGGACATGGAGCATCGCTGTAGGTGGTTTTTCCTCCAGATTCGCATTTCACAATTTTCCCCGGCTGTATGCCCCGTGTGTTTGCCTGTGCCTCTGAGGGTGTGGCGTAGTTTTCATCCGTAGGCAGTGTCGTCTGTATGTCTATTTTTGCCGGGTCGGGCTTGGCGGATAGGTCGTAGGTCGATTTCGACATTAGATAGATTCCACCTCCCACGATGGCTGTAGCGAGTGTCGCTGAGACTGCCATGCTGACTAGATTCTTCATGATCGATCCTAGATATTGACATTGCTACTTTACAATATTTTTAGTGATCATGTTGATAAGTATGCATGGCAGTGGATTGGCTATCCGATCCGTGTTTCTAGATATCTTTCTTTCTCGTCAATTTCATGCTTCGTCGCCGGTTCTGTCAGGGGCGGTAGGAATATTTGTCCGGTGTCTTGTACCACGCCGAGTTTCTCGCATAATGGCTGGATTCCCATCTGATAGATGATCTGATCGTGTTCCATGGCCAGCAGGCGTAATAGCTCCGGAACCAAAAATGGCGCTTTTTTCGTCCCTTGGGCCAGTCTGATACGGCGCGCTCACTGCAGGAATTTCTATCGTTGAGCGTGAGCCGGCAAAGTCTGTCAAGGCTAAGTCCAGGGCAAAACCAAAGGCTTGATTGCCTCTATTTTTTTACCGTCTTAACTTCGCATAATTTGTATTATGTAAAATTAATGAGTCGGAAACGCCGCTGGTTATCGACAATATTAGCGCTCTAACATAAAACTACATGGACTAATAACGTAATGGCACGCGGGGAAAGAATATTGAAGAATTCTGCTTTTCCCTCCTAACATTGCGTTAAATCAAAGTGATCAATTTTTTCCCCGACTGTTGAGGATTGCTTAAAATTGACCCAGCGTTATCGTCGAAATTTAACCCACCCTTTGACGTTCAAATTACTCCGTGCCTGTGGATAAGTCATCTGTCTGAGGTAGCATTTCTCCTTTCTTGATTGATTTTTTTTGGCCT
>NZ_DATMRB010000049.1:0-30356 GCF_035566555.1 Collimonas sp. | reverse complement strand
CGAAGGACTTTTGAAAGGCAAGCGTTGCACGGTCTTGCTAGCTTCGGGTGGTAGCTATACAGTGGGGTCGCCGATTCGAGACCGGGACATAGCAACGCAGTGGCTGCGCCTCATCTTGAATGTTCTCGGTATTGAAAATGTTGAATTTGTAGCGGCAGGCGGTACAAAGGTGATCGACCTAGGTGAACAGTCTCGATCCGAATACATGGCGTCGATAATCCCGCTGATCCGAGACGCGGTGAGTCCGTAAAGCGTCAGTTAAATCATGGATGGGGCGCCGTCTGGCGTACAGACGGTGCTACACCCTGACGCTTACTATGCTCTCTACTAGTTGCCGCCTTGATTAAAAAAACGCGGCGATAATCCTCGTTTCCACGAAGATAGTCCTCAAACGTTTACAAGACCAACTATTGAGTCTCGCCGGCACAGACGATGCCGCGGTGGCGGTTATTTCAAAGATCGTCGCAGAAGAGCAGCAACACCATGATCAGTCCCTATCTCATTTGATTCCAGATCATATTTTGTCAAACGTGATCAACCGCATAGTTACAACCTCAACTGAATCCGTAATTTGGATCGGGATGCGAACGTGAAATTCGCTCGCCGGCATTGTGATAGTCTGCTTTGCGGCGTAACGAGTTTGCCATGGCTGGTCAAAATCGGCCAGATGCGCTCATCCGCTTGCCACGCCAATGCGATCTTATTTTGACAATATCTGGGAGGAATATGTTTGCGAAACAGTCCAGGACGGCGGTTATGATCCTACTCACCATGGTGAGCGGCATCGCAAGCGCGCAAGTCAAATCGCTCTGCGAAAAAAATGAGAACACAGTCTGGTCATGCCAAGCTGGGAAAAAAATCTACTCAATCTGCTCCTCCAAGGACTTAACGAGCACCACCGGGTACTTGCAGTACCGCGCGGGGACGCTTGAAAGAACTGAATTTAAATTTCCAGCAGAATTGCAGCACCCAAAGGGGCGCTTTGAATACGGCTTATTACCCCATGGGGCCCAGCTCAGTTTCAAGAACGATCATTACAGTTATGAAATCAGTGAGCCTTTAATTGGGCAAGCGGCGATTGATATCTCAAAGGATGACAAGCATCTGTCCACACTCCAATGCAGCGCGTCGACGCAATCACTGAGTGACAATACAACGATGGATATTTTTAAAACCGTCGGCGCATATCAATAAGCCGCAACAATGACCCGGCGCATTGGATGTCAGCATCCAATGCGCTGAATAGATGGATTACCACCTGGCGACCACAAAGCCCCCGGTTGATGGCCAACTTACCCCGAGAAAGAGTCTGCATGAAAGATATAGTCAAATCCCTCATCTGCCCGCCCATGATTTTGCCCGTTTTGAGCATGTCTGAGTCTGCATCAGCTGTCGAGGCGAACTATGCCGAGGAAATCGTCCAGAAACAGTTCGATGCCTACAATGCGCGCGACATGGAAGCTTTCCTTGCCACGTATGCGGACGACGTCGAGCTTTTCAGCTTTCCCAACGCACGCACGTCGCAGGGCAAGGAGGAAATGCGCAAGCGCTATACGGTACGGTTCAGCGATACGATTTTGCATGGCATCGTCGTCAAGCGCATTGTCATGGGAAATACCGTCATCGACCATGAGCGCGTGCGCGTCACGCTGCCCGAAGGACCGGGTGTTATGCAGGCGATTGCCATTTATGAAGTCCAGGATGGAAAAATCGCCAAAGTGACATTTATTTCCGGGAAAAGAACGCCGGGCGAAACACTGTAAGCTGATGAGTGGCCGGCACATCGTGGCCATGAGCAGCCTTTGAAGCAATGTAGAAAAAGATGTCACATACAGCTAAACATGCCATGAAAATACGCCACCTGGTTCTTCTGCGCTTCAAACAAGATACCCCGGCAAGTGAGCAAGCGCACTGCATGCGCGACTTCGCCGGGCTTGCCGATTTGATCGAGGGCATTGTCGACTTCGAACACGGCGCCAACATCAGTCCGGAAGGATTGGATAAAGGCTATACGCACGCTGCGATGATCACGTTTTCCAGTCAGGCCTTCCGGGACGCCTATCTTGTTCATGTCGCGCACCTTGCTTTCGTGGAGCGGCTGAAGCCTTGGCTCGATGAGGTTTTGGTGTTCGATTACGGCTTTTAATGGATGACTGTGCGTAAAAGCTGTTTCCGATGAAGGATAAGAAATGCATAGAAGGTCCTGACACTGGAATGCATCGCAAGATTCCAGGAGAGCAGCTTCCCTTTTCTCCAAAAAGAACAAATTTAAAAACTGCGCAGTGAATCCTCTTTTCAAATAAAAGAAAGAAGAATAATGCCCAAGATGGCCATCGTCACCGCCTGTGTCATCTTCACCCTGGCGCAGCTTGATGCTTACGCCGGCGATGCCTTCTACGTCAACCCTGGTTCATCTGCAGCACAATGGGTAAAGGCGAATCCCGACGATCCCCGCGCGGCAAAAATCCAGTCATCGATTGCGGATGTGCCGGCCGCCAGGTGGCTGACCGGAACCAGCCAGACGACGGACAAGCTTACCGAAATAGTCAGCCACTACGTTGCGGCTGCGGATAACGTCCATAAAATCCCGATTCTTGTCGCATATAATTTGCCTGGCCGTGACTGCAGCGGCGGCGCGTCTGCCGGAGGCGCGGCGAATGCGGCCGACTACCGGGTCTGGATAGACGACTTTATCAATGGCATTGGCGGCAGGCGCGCGGTCGTCATCCTGGAGCCGGATGCGCTGGCGGACATGGAATGTCTAAGCCCGGCGAAACGCGGCGAACGCCTGGACCTGTTCAATTATGCGGTGACAGGGTTCAAGCAACGTACGCCCCATGCGGATGTTTACCTGGACGCAGGGAATGCGGGCTGGAAACCGTCAGGCAGCATGGCTGGCTACCTGAATGCAGCGGGCGTAAAGGGCGCCCGGGGATTTGCATTGAATGTCTCTAATTTCTACACACTCGATCAATCCCGCGCTTACGGCGAGGCGATCAATGCCACATTATCTTCCGAGTACGGCTACACAAAATCCATGGTGGTCGATACGAGCCGGAACGGTAATGGTGCCAGGCCCGGCGACTGGTGCAATCCTCCCGGACGCAAGATCGGCGCCCGTAGTCAAGCCGTCGCGGAAAACGTGCTGGCGGTCTGGGTCAAAATTCCAGGCAATTCGGACGGTTCGTCGTCATCCGCCAGGAACTGTCACGGCGGCCCCGCGGCCGGTACATTCAGTCCCGATCTGGCGGTTCGTCTTATCGATGGCAAGTAAAAAAATCGTGGTTTTCCTTCCGTGATTGCATCAGGAAGCTGACTGCAGAATCTGATATTGAGCTTTGCAGTCAGGCCGGGATATCGTCAGTAGCGCATATTGCGCCGATTTGAAAAGTCCCGCAGCAAGAACGCCTTATGCGTTAAATCGCACCGCCTGCCGCGCCAGCAAGCGCCATTGGCCGTCATGCTTTTTCCAGACCATCAGGATCTTCAGCGATACATTGCCCGGCTTGCCTGAATCGTTGGTGACGGCCGTAAAGGTATGTCGCACCACGGCGGTATCCTGCACGATCTTGATGCTCTGGTCGGACAGGGCGATGCTGACGAAATTCGACTCGCCGCTGACCAGCGCCGCGATGAACTCCGCCTTGTCCTGTACCTTGCCGTTTGAATGGCCGTAACTCAGTTCATCCATCACCAGCGGTTTCAATGCCGCGCCATCGCCCGGATGATTCATTGCCGCCCTTAGCGCCTCGACCGCGTTTGCTACGGCCTGTTCATCGGCCATCGGAGCGGCCGCGGCTCCCTGTGCAAAAGCCATGGCGCAAACCAGTGCGCCGCATAACAGCATCCACTTCTTGAACATTGTTGTCTCCTTCGGATTGGTATCGGGTTTTAATTATCAGTCATCCTACAACATATGAAAAGATGTTTAACGTGGAAAAGTCGGATATACATGATGATTCAGTGTTTGACAAGCTAATGTGGCGGGACGGATAATCACCTAAGTTATATGATGACGTACCACATGGTATAAAACACGGCAACGGTGAATGCGCGAGAATCAGACGCTCATCGGGTATCCGCAGTACATCGACAGGAAACACGGGGTAGAGCATGAGCGATACAGAAAGCAAAGCAGGGGATGGCAGGAAATATGGCCGCTTGTTACTGACCGGCGCCGGCGGCGGCCTGGGGCGGGTGCTGCGGCCACGCATGGCGGCATTTGCCGATATCGTCAGGGTGTCCGATCTGGCGGCTGCGCTGGAGGCTGGCATCGGCGCGCATGAAGAAATCCGGCCTTGCAACCTGGCCGACCGCGCCGCGGTCGATGCGCTGGTGGCAGGCTGCGACGCCATCGTCCACCTGGGCGGCGTTTCGGTAGAGCGGCCTTTCGAGGAAATCCTGGAAGCCAACATCAAGGGCGTGTTCCATGTGTACGAAGCGGCGCGCCGCCATGGCGTCAAGCGCGTGGTGTTCGCCAGCTCCAACCATGTCACCGGCTTCTACCGCCAGGACGAGGTCATCGATGCCCACGACCTGCGCCGCCCCGATGGCTATTACGGTTTGTCAAAATCCTACGGCGAAGACATGGCGCAGCTGCACTTCGACCGCTACGGCATCGAAACCGTCAGCATCCGCATCGGCTACTCTTTCCCGCAAGCCAAGGACCGCCGCTCGCTGGCCAGCTGGCTGAGCTATGACGACTTGACCGAGCTGTTGCGCTGCGCGCTGTTCGCGCCTGGCGTTGGTCACACCGTGGTGTATGGCGTTTCCGATAACGCCGGCAGCTGGTGGAATAACCGCTACGCCGCGCATCTGGGTTTTGTAGCGCGCGATAGCTCAGAGCAGTTCCGCGCCGCCATCGAAGCGCAGCCTATGCCGGCGCCGGACGATCCGGTGCGCAAGTTCCAGGGCGGCCTGTTTACCGTAGCCGGGCCGTTTGATCCGCAGTGAGGCGGGGTTAGTGGGCCAGCCGATGATGGCTGGCAGTAGAGAATATGATTTGCAGGGCTTGCCTCAGATGGCAATCCAGAGCGCAAGCTCCGGATTGCCATTTTTTCTTCAGGCGGTATGCAAGGCGCCATCCACCAGGCGCGTCAAGCCCAGCGGATTGCCATCCTGCAGCGCTGCCGGCAGCAGGGCGCCCGGCAAGTCCTGATAGCACACCGGCCGCACGAAGCGGTCGATGGCGCTGGCGCCGACCGAGGTGCTGCGGCTGTCGGAGGTGGCAGGGAAGGGGCCGCCGTGCACCATCGCATACGCTACTTCGACGCCGGTAGGGAAGCCGTTGACCAGGATGCGGCCGGCTTTGCGCTCTAGCGTCGGCAGCAGCGTCCGGGCCAGCGCGTGGTCGGCGGCGTCGAGTTGCAGGGTGGCGGTCAGCTGGCCGGCCAGGTGTTCCGCTACCGCGCGCATCTCGGCTTCGTCCTGGCAGGCGACGATCAGCGAGCTGGGGCCGAAAATTTCATCTTCCAGCTGTTCGCTGGCGAGGAAGGTGGCGGCGTCGGTGGCGAACAAGGCTGCTTGTGCCGCGCATGGCGCGGTCGCGGCCATGCCGAGTCCGACGGCGTCGACGCCGCTGGTTGCGTGCATGCGTTCGACGCCGGCGACATAGGCGCCGTGGATGCCGGGGGTCAGCATGGTGCCCGCTGCCTTGGCTTTCAGTGCGTTCGATGCCGCTTCCTGGAACTGCGCCAGGTGTTCGCCTGCCAGGCCGATCACCAGGCCGGGGTTGGTGCAGAACTGGCCGACGCCCATGGTCAGGGAGTCGGCGAAGGCGCTGCCGATCTGGCTTGCTCTTGCTGCGAGTGCATTCGGCAGCAGGAACATGGGATTGATGCTGCTCATTTCGGCATACACCGGGATCGGTTCGCGCCGCTGGGCGGCGGCGCGCATCAGGGCCAGGCCGCCCTGGCGTGAGCCGGTGAAGCCGACTGCCTTGATGGCGGCATGGCTGACCAGGGCCTGGCCGACTTCGTTGCCGCTGCCGATGATCAGCGAGAACACGCCTTCTGGCAGCTGGCAGGCGGCGACGGCTTGCTGGATGACGCGGCCGACCAGTTCCGAGGTGCCGGGGTGGGCATTGTGGGTTTTGACTACTACCGGGCAGCCGGCTGCCAGTGCTGCGGCGGTGTCGCCGCCTGCCACCGAGAACGCTAGCGGGAAGTTGCTGGCGCCGAACACGGCGACGGGGCCGATGGCGATCTTGCGCAGGCGCAGGTCGGAGCGCGGCGGTGTGCGTTCTGGCAGTGCCGAATCGAGGGTGGCGCTGAGGTAGTGGCCGTCGCGGATGACTTTGGCGAACAGGCGCAGCTGGCCGACGGTGCGGCCGCGTTCGCCTTCGAGGCGGGCGGCGGGGAGGCCGGATTCCTGGCTGGCGCGTTCGATCAGTTGCGGGCCGAGGGCGAGGATGCCGGTGGCGATTTCTTCGAGGAATTGGGCGCGTTGTTCGGGGGTGGTTTCGCGGTAGGCGTCGAAGGCTTGCTGTGCAAGCTTGCAGGCGCGCTCCACTTCTGCTGTGCTGCCGGCGCCGAAGTCGGGGGCGATGGTTTCGTTGGTGGCGGGATTGACGGCGCGCAGGCTGCCTTCTGTGCCGCGTACTGCAGTCTGGCCGATGAGCATTTCACCAGTGATATTCATGTATTTTCCTCAATTCGATTATGTGCGCCACCAACAGCGTAGTTAAATGGGGTCAGAGTTTTTTTTCGCGGCCTTTTGCGAAAATTACTCTGACCCCATTTAACGGGCCACGGAGTAGGTGCGGTGGCATGCTAAGAACGGTTAGTGCGTTGCTGAAACGGTAGCTACTCCGTGGATACAAGCCGGGAGTGGCCCGGCAGCCAGTCACTTTTTCTTGCTTCGCCAAGAAAAAGTAACCAAAAAGAAGGCGACCGCACAGCCGTTGCCCGCCTTCGGCGGGTCCCCAAATGAGGCGGGCGCCAGTCGGATGGGGCACAAACTCGCTTCGCTCAAACATGTGCCCCATAATTCCCGACTGGCCCCCGCCCCATTTGGCAACGTCCGCATGCGGGGTACGTCAAAAGCAACGGCAACGGCAACGTCAAAAGCAACGGCAACTTCCAAAGCTCTGCATTTTTACGGCATCGATTTCAAGCGATCCGCGCCGTTGCCAATCCGGACATTTACTGCGGCCCTTGCGCCAGGATCAGCGCTTTCAGCTGTTCGCGTTCTTCTGCGTTGAGGTCGATCAGCGGGGTGCGCACCGGGCCGCCGTCGTGGCCGACGATGGTGGCGCCGGCCTTGACGATGCTTACCGCGTAGCCGGCTTTCTTGTTGCGGATGGCCAGGTAGGGCAGGAAGAAGTTGTCCAGCAGGCGGCCGGTGGTGGCGTGGTCGTCGTTCTTGACGGCGGTGTAGAAGTCCATCGCCAGCTTGGGCAGGAAGTTGAACACCGCCGACGAATAGACCGGAACGCCCAGCGCCTTGTAGGGCGCGGCAAACAGTTCCGCGGTCGGCAGGCCGCCGAGGTAGGTCAGGCGGTCGCCCAGGCGGCGGCGGATCGAGACCATCAGTTCGATGTCGCCGATGCCGTCCTTGAAGCCGATCAGGTTCGGGCAGCGCGCCGCCAGCAGCTCCACCGAATCAGCGTTCAGGCGGCAGATGCCGCGGTTGTACACCACCACGCCGAATTTGACCGAATTGCAAATGGCTTCGACATGCGCGACCAGGCCGTCTTGCGAGGCTTCCGTCAGGTAGTGCGGCATCAGCAGGATGCCTTGCGTGCCTAGACGCTCTGCTTCTTGCGCAAAAGCGATGGCGGCGCGGGTCGGGCCGCCGGCGCCGGCCAGGATAGGTACTTTGCCGCGGCAGGTCTCGACCGCCACCTTTACCACGTTGGAATACTCGGAGCTCGTCAGCGAAAAGAATTCGCCGGTGCCGCCTGCCACGAACAAGGCACTCGCACCGTAGGGCGCCAGCCATTCCAGCCGTTCGGCATAGGTGCTCGGGCGGAAGTCGCCTTGCGCATCGAAGTCGGTGATCGGGAAGGACAGCAGGCCGGAGGAAAGTGTTTGCTTGAGTTCTTGAGGAGTCGTCATGGTCTCGGTGGTGTGTAGTGCTGCGGTTGATAACGGAATGCCTGCTCAAAAGAAGGTTTTGGCATCTCGACTTAAGTTATCAGTCATCGTACAACAAAGAATTGCAGTGCGCAAGCCTAAATTGTTGCTGCTTTAATCAGGAAGGATGAGTGGAGGATGAGAGGGGGAGCCGAAGCGCAGCGCAGGCTGCGCGATTGCGGCCGCTGCGAACGGCCCCGCCCGGGGTTGCCGGACGGCAGGGGGTATTACGCCGCCGATCCCATGCTGTCCTGCACCTTGCGCAAGCGCTCGCGGCTGTTGCTCAGGTGAGTGCGCATGGCGGCGCGGGCGCTGTCGGCATCCTGGCGCACGATGGCGTTGTAGATGTCTTCATGCTCGCGGTGCACGCGGTCGAGATAGGCGGCCGGATCGTCGTGCGCCAGGCGCGCCGAGTTGATGCGGGTGCGCGGAATGATGGTGGTGCCGAGATGGCTCAGGATATCGACGAAGTAGCGGTTGCCGGTGGCTTGTGCGATATGCAGGTGGAACTGGACATCGGCCGCCACCGAGTCGCCGCGCTCGTGCGCGCTCTTCTGGAAGGCGTCCAGCGCCAGCCGCATCTGCGCCAGCTGCTCCTCATTGCGCCGCGCCGCTGCCAGGCCGGCGGCTTCCGCTTCGAGGCTGATGCGCAGTTCCAGGATCGCCAGGATGTCGCGCATGGTGATCACGGTTTCCGGGTCGATATCGAAATTGCTGGTGTTGCTGGCGGCCAATACAAAAGTGCCGATGCCATGCCGCGTCTCAACCAGTCCGGACGCTTGCAGATGCGAAATCGCCTCGCGGATAACCGTGCGGCTGACGCCCTGAGTACGCATCAATTCCGATTCGGTCGGCAATTTATCGCCAGGCTTGCTGCTGCCGTCGCGGATGCTGTCGGCAATATTGGCGACCACGCTCTGCGCCAGGTTGCGATGCTTCTTGCGCGGGGCGCCGGGAGCGGACTGAGGATTGAGCGGTGTATTCATGGATGTGGGCCGCGGGTTGGTAATTCTGGTTGCTAAATTAATTAGCGCTGATTATACTACGAAACTAGTTGTAGGATGACTGATAACATAACATTGGTTTCGGATAGGTAACAATAAAAATAGTGCTGGAAAGCTATTCCATCGCGAGCGCAGACGCTGGCAGCAACAGGAGACGTTTTGAATATCGAGAAAGCGGGTGCTTCGGCGCCGGTGCAGGGCAAGCGCGGCAATGTGCGCTACATGATCTTGTTCATGTTGTTTGCAGTAACTACCTTCAACTACGCTGACCGCGCGATCCTGTCGATTGCCGGCACCGCGATGAAGAGCGAGCTGGGATTCGACGCGGTCACCATGGGCTTCATCTTTTCGGCCTTCAGCTGGGCCTATGTGCTGGGGCAACTGCCCGGCGGCTGGCTGCTGGACCGCTACGGCTCCAAGAAAATCTATGCGATCAGCATTTTCGTCTGGTCGCTGTTTACCCTGCTGCAGGGCGGCGTGCATTTCCTCGGCGCGCTATGGGCGGTGCCAGTGCTGTTCATGCTGCGCTTCATGGTCGGGCTGGCGGAAGCGCCCTCGTTTCCCGCCAACGGCCGTATCGTCGCCGCCTGGTTTCCCACCAGCGAGCGCGGCACCGCCTCGGCCATCTTCAACTCGGCGCAATATTTCGCGACGGTGCTGTTTGCACCGCTGATGGCGTGGATCACCCATGCCTACGGCTGGTCGGAGACCTTTGTCGTCATGGGCGTGGCCGGGCTGGTGATGAGCATGATCTGGCTGCGCACGATCTACAGCCCGAAAGACCATCCGCGCCTGAGCGGCGCCGAGCTGGCGCATATCCGCGACGGCGGCGGCCTGGTGGAGATGGACCAGGGCCTGGGCAGCAGCGCCGCTGCCGATGCACCCAAGGTCAACCGCGGCGCCAAGCTGGCCTACCTCAAGCAGCTGCTGAGCAACCGCATGCTGGCCGGCGTCTACCTGGGCCAGTACTGCATCAATACGATTACCTATTTCTTCCTGACCTGGTTTCCGATCTACCTGGTGCAGGAGCGCGGCATGTCGATCCTGAAAGCCGGCTTCATCGCCTCGCTGCCGGCGGTCTGCGGCTTCCTCGGCGGCGTGCTGGGCGGTTTGATTTCGGACAAGCTGATCAAGCGCGGCTTCAGCCTGACCTGGGCGCGCAAGATCCCGATCGTCGCCGGCCTGCTGCTGTCGACCACCATGGTCTTGTGCAATTATGTCGATACCCAATGGATGGTGGTCGGCATCATGGCCCTGGCGTTCTTCGGCAAGGGCGTCGGCGCGCTGGGCTGGGCGGTGGTGGCGGATACTTCGCCGAAAGAGATCATCGGCCTGACCGGCAGCCTGTTCAACATGTTCGGCAATATTGCCGGCATCACGGCGCCGATCGTGATCGGCTATATCATCAAGGAAACCGGCAACTTCGAGTGGGCGCTGGTATATGTCGGCGCCAATGCCTTGCTGGCGGTGATCAGCTACCTGGTGATCGTCAAGGATATCAAGCGCGTGGTGCTCAAGCCGCTCGATGGCGCGGAACAGCCATACAAGAAATTATCCGGAGTGGAAACACGATGAACAGCATAGCGACAAGTGCGCCTTTATACATCCGCATGCAGGACCAGGACAACGTCGCCATCGTGGCGAATGACGGCGGCCTGCCGGCTGGAACCGTATTTCCCTGTGGACTGGCGTTGCGCGATAGGGTGCCGCAAGGCCACAAGCTGGCGCTGCGCGACCTCGCCGAAGGTGAGCCCATCATCCGCTACGGCGTCGCCATCGGCTATGCGCAGCGCGCAATACCGCAAGGCAGCTGGATAGAAGAATCGCTGGTGCGGATGCCGCCGGCGCGCGAACTGAGCAACCTGCCGATCGCCACCCGGGTGCCGGTCGCGGCTGCACCGCTGGAAGGCTATAGCTTCGAAGGCTACCGCAATGCCGACGGCACGGTCGGCACCCGCAACATCCTGGCGATCAGCACCACGGTGCAATGCGTGTCGGGCGTGGTGGAGCATGCGGTCAAACGCATCAAGGCCGAACTGCTGCCCAAGTATCCACATGTGGACGACGTCATCGGCCTGGAACACACTTACGGCTGCGGCGTGGCGATCGATGCGCCGGGCGCGGAAATTCCGATCCGCACCCTGCGCAACATCAGCATGAATCCGAACTTCGGCGGCCAGGCCATGGTGGTCAGCCTGGGCTGCGAAAAGCTGCAGCCGGGCCGCTTGTTCCCGCAAGGCGCGATTCCGATCCAGAACACCGGCGGCAAGGAAGACGGCTTGCGCGTGGTCTGCCTGCAGGACGCGGAACATGTCGGTTTCGAATCGATGATCGTCTCCATCATGGCGACCGCGGAAGAACAGTTGAACGAACTGAACCGGCGCCGCCGCGAAACCTGCCCGGCTTCGGAGCTGACGGTCGGCGTGCAGTGCGGCGGCAGCGATGCCTTTTCCGGCGTCACCGCCAATCCGGCGGTGGGCTACGCCACCGACCTGCTGGTGCGGGCCGGCGCTACCGTGATGTTTTCTGAAACCACCGAAGTGCGCGACGGCATCGACCAGCTCACCGCGCGCGCCGCCAATGCGGAAGTCGCCGCCGCCATGATCCGCGAGATGGCCTGGTATGACGACTACCTGACGCGCGGCGGCGTCGACCGCAGCGCCAACACCACGCCCGGCAATAAAAAAGGCGGCCTGGCGAATATCGTCGAGAAGGCCATGGGTTCCATCGTCAAATCCGGCAGCAGCGTGATTTCCGGCGTGCTGTCTCCCGGCGACAAGGTCAGGCAGAAAGGTTTGATCTACGCTGCTACGCCGGCCAGCGATTTCGTCTGCGGCACTTTGCAGCTGGCCGCCGGCATGAACCTGCATGTGTTCACCACCGGGCGCGGCACACCCTACGGCCTGGCCGCGGTGCCGGTGATCAAGGTGGCCACGCGCAACGACCTGGCGCGGCGCTGGCACGACCTGATGGATGTCAACGCCGGCCGCATCGCCAGCGGCGAAGCCAGCATCGAGGACGTCGGCTGGGAGCTGTTCCGCCTGATGCTGGACGTCGCCAGCGGCCGCAAGCAGACCTGGGCCGAACACCACAAATTGCATAATGCCCTGACCCTGTTCAATCCGGCGCCGATTACCTGATCGCCGCAATCGCATCCTGCGCGATTCAGGCAGCGAGCGTTTCGGCTCTATGGAACAGCTTGGCGACGATGGTCCACTTGCCTTCCACCTTGAGCAGGTTGAGATAGTCGACCATGATGTTGTCGAACAGCCGCAGGCGCACCTTGACCATCGCCATCTCCGGCGACATCACATCCACCATCAGTATCTCGTCCAGGCGCGCAAAACCGCGCGCCTGCGGCGATTCACGGCCCTGCACCATCTTGCGGTATTCCTGGAAGGGACGGACGGTGACGGCGCCATCCTGGGCAGAGTACAAGACGCAGCCGGGGTGAAACACCTGGTCGAACTTGGCCAGGTCCTGGCTTTGCAGCACGTCGAAATAATCTTTCAGCATGGTTTGGATTTCATTGAGTATCATGGAGTTTCTCATTTCTGGTGGTTGATGGAAGCACGGCGGCTGGCCGGGGACGGCCTGTCGGGCAGGCAATGCATTATCAAATCCGTCCAGCTGCATGTATAGCGCTTCTTTTTCACACATTTTGCGAAAGAAATTCACGGTGAAACTGCCCCCGCTACCCGCATTGCGTGCATTTGAAGCACTGGCCCGGTTGGGCAAGGTGATCGATGCTGCCGAGGAGCTGCACGTCACGCACAGCGCCGTCAGCCACCAGGTGAAAGCCCTGGAAGACTACATCGGCTTGCCGCTGGTGACGCGCGCGGGGCGCTCCCTGACGCTGACGGAAGAAGGACGCGTCTACGCTTACCAGGTGCGCCAGGCGCTGGCCGAGATCGCCGGCGCCACCGACAAGATCCAGCGCCGGCCGCGGGATAGCCAGCTGACGATTTCCGTAGTGCCGTCCTTCGGCACCTACTGGCTGCTGCCGCGCCTGCATGACTTCATTGCGGCTCATCCAGAATTGCAGATCAGCTTGACGGCAAGCATGGCGTTCGCCGATTTCGACAAGGAACTGCCGGATTGCGCCATCCGCTTCGGCCACGGCCAGTGGCCGGATGTGCATTGCGAACCCCTGATGGACGACAGCTTGCTGGTGGTCGCCGCGCCAGGCTTCAACGGCGGCGACCTGGCCATCGCGCCGGACCAGATCATGCAGCTGCCGCTGCTGCACGCCAGCGAAAGCTGGCCGGTGTGGCTGGCGGCGGCCGGCTGCGAGCATTTGCGCCCGCGCGCGGCGCTCGAGTTCACCGATTCCAGCATGATGCTGGAAGCCGCCAGACTGGGTTACGGCGTGGCGCTGACGCGGCGTTCGATCGCCCACGCCATGATCGCCAGAGGGCAGCTGGTGCGGCTCACCGAGATCGAAGCGCCGCACCCGTCGCGCTATTTCCTGGTCTGGCCGGTGCGCAGCCATCAGTCGCCCAAGCTGTTGCAGCTGCTGGCCTGGCTGAAACAGCAGGTGGCGGACTACCAAGGCAGCCTGGCGGCAGTCCGCAAGCCACGTATTCGTAAAAAATAAACCTACCTGGGCAACTCGCGCGATTGCAGGTCGAACGGCACATTCGCCGGGATCTCTTCCGGGTGTTCCTTGTGCTGGAACAGCAGCCCATACTTGGATTCGATGAAGTAGACGCGGTTGCCGACGATGACGCCCGACGAAGGATCGTTCAGTCCGCTGACGATGGTGTCCAGCGTTGCGCTGTCGCCGGCGATCCTGGCGATGCTGATCTGGCCGCCGTAGGGACCTGTCTTGCCGAAGGCATTGCTTTCGAAGATCGCCATGCGGCCGGGAGCGTAGATGCGGATGGCGTCGGCGTTCTTCAGCACGCGCGGCATCTCGATGCGGCTGACCGCGCCGGCCGCGCCGCCTTCTTCGACATCGACCCGCAGCACGTAAGGCACGGCAGTCACCAGGCTGACATACAGGCGGCGTTCGCCGTCGAGTGCGATGCCGTTCAGGTAGAGGCCATCGCTGCCGGCGCCCATGCTCGGATCTTCCTTCCAGATCGTCAGCGCTGCAGCGCCCGGCAACAGGCGCAATACGCGCGGATGAAAGGAATCGGTGACGTACAGTGTGCCGCGGCTATCCTGCACCAGGTCGTTGCAATAGCCTTTGTCCGGCATGGCATAGCTGGCGCGCGGCGCGCCGCTGTCGAGGTCGTAGCTTTTCAGCGCGCTTGGCGTGGAAGGCACGCTGGTGAAGCCCCAGTTGCCGGAGCAGACCCACAGCAATTTATGCGCGGCGTCGACCAGTACGCCCTGGCCGTTGGCGAGACCGTTGGAGCCGGGCGTCACCAGGATTTCCGGTGCGCTGCCATCCGGCCGCACCCGCGCCACCGCGCCCTGGCGCCAGCTGCCGACATAAAACGCGCCGTCCGGTCCGGTCGCCAGGCTTTCCGGATACCAGTCCGCAGGCAGATTCAGGGTCGGCAGGGTCTTTGCGGCATCGGCGGCAAGCACAGGCTGCATTGCGCAAAACAAGGCGCCCAGCAAGGTTGCTGACAAGGCGAGACTGCGCAAAAGGCTGTGTGGCTTCATTTTTTTCTCCATATCGTGGCTAGACGTGGCCATTCTCATTCCGGCGCCTTATTTGATAAACTGGGCAATACTTTACTCACTCGACACTCAGGCTTTAGAATGGATAGATTGACAAGCATGGCCGTATTCGTCCGCGTGGTGGAAAAAGGTAGTTTCGCCGCCGTGGCGGAAGAGTTTTCGCTGTCGACCACCATGGTCGCCAACCACGTGCGGGCGCTGGAGACCCACCTCGGCGCGCGCTTGCTGGACCGCACCACGCGCCGCCACAGCCTGACCGAGATCGGCAGCGTGTATGTGGAACGCTGCCGCGATGTGCTCAACAGCGTGCAGGCCGCCGACTATGTCGCCGAAGCGTTGCGCGCGGTCCCGCGCGGCAAGTTGCGCATGACTTCGCCGGTCACCTACGGCGCACATCGCTTGGTGCCGTTGATCGGCGAGTACATGACGCTGTACCCGGAAGTGCAGGTGGAACTGGTCTTGAACGACCGCGTGGTGGATATGGTGGAAGAAGGTTTTGAAGTGGCGCTGCGTTCCGGCATGGTGGACGGCGCCAATCTGGTCGCTCGCCCGCTGCGCCCGTCGCGCATGTTTGCGGTAGCCAGCCCGGCCTATTTAAAACGCCACGGCACGCCACGGCATCCGGCCGAGCTGAGCGGGTATAACTGCCTTGGCTTCATGTCATGGGGCAAGGATCACTCCTGGCGCTTCAGCCAAGGCGAGCAGCTTGAGGTGGTGCCGGTGCGCGGCTCTTTCGTCAGCAATAACGGCCAGGCTTTGCTGACCGCGGCGCTGAACGGTATCGGTGTGGTGGTGCAAGCCGATGTGCTGCTGGACGCTGCCATCGCTTCCGGCCAACTGGTGCTGCTATTGCCGGAGTGGTCCTTGCCGGGCCGGCCGATCCACCTGGTGCGCACCCGCGATGCGCGGCCGACCGCCAAGCTGCGCACCTTTGTCGATTTCCTGGTGGAGCGGCTCGGCTGAGATGGCGGCTATCTGTCGTTACAGGCTGAGCCGATAGAACTTGGTGTCCAATGCCATGCGCGGGAACGCCGCCGGCAGATCCGCCGGCGTAATCTCGGCAAAGCCGTTCTTTTCATAGAAACGATGCGCGGCCAGGAAGGCGGCGGTGGTGCCCAGGAAGACTTCCTGCAATCCCTGCGCCCTGGACCAGTCGATCAGTGTCTGCAGCAGGCGTTGCGCGACCTGATGCTCGCGTCCGCGGAACGGCGCCTGCACGAACATCTTGCGCAGCGCTCCCTGGCGGTTGCCGATATCGCGCAGCGAGATGCTGCCCACCACTTCGTCCTGTGCCAGCGCCAGCCAGAAATTTCCGTGGCCGCTTTGATAGAAATTGGGGATGTCGAGCAGGTCGGGCTGGTCCTGCAGGCTGATGGCGAGGCCGAACTCCTGCTGCTGGATTGGCAAGATCAGCTTGGCGACGCCATCGCGGTAAGTGTCTGAATAGCTGTTGATGGTGATCATTTTCTGTCGATCCTGAACCATGGTTTGTCGATGAAGATCGATCCTAGCATGCTTGCCGCCGTGTCTGCAGAGGACGAATCAGGCGATTTTTAGCGGGCGTTTATGCCGCAGGCTCGAATTTTTACGACATCTTTATACGCCCCCCACTACACTGATTGCGTCACAGCGATCTATGCCCGTGTCGATATGTGTAGCGCATCGCACCCACAATGCGCATCGCATCGCTGACACCGATTAACGCATAGGAGGAAATATGATCATCACTATTTTCAGCGAAGACGACAGCACCAAACGCTCGATCCTGGCGGCCAACCTGGCGACCTTCTGCGCGCTGCAGCATCGCAAGGTGCTGCTGATCGACGCTACTTCCCTCAAGTATTCCCAGAACTGGGGCGAACGCCGCCTGGCTGCCGACGCCAAGATCAAACTGGCGGTGCGCGGCATGGAAGGCTTGCCGTCGGAACTGGAAAACCCGGCTTCTTATTATCGCAGCCACTTTCAGGACATCATCATCGATACCGACGGCAGCGATTCCTGGAATGCGGATTCGGCGCTGGTGGCCACCGATGTGCTGCTGGTCCCGGTCGGTTCCCGCAGCGGCGACGCCAAGCGCCGGGAAAGCCTGGTCCAGCGTATCGAAGCGCTGCGTCTGTTCAATCCCGCATTGCGCGTACTGGTGGTGGAACTGCAAGCCATCAGCGCTTTCGGCGATGCCGTTGCGGACGAACGCAGCGCCGCCCGCGTATTTTCCCGCAATGTCTTGACGGCGTCGCTGGCGCAGACGGTGGTGCATGAATGGCTGGAAGATAACCGCCTGCTGCAGCAAGGGCAATCGGTGTTCGACAGCGAGCCGCGCAACCAGCGCGCCGCCGCCGAGATCGAAGCCCTGTACCAGGAAATCGCCCGCGCCAGGGATTTGCGCTTGGAAGCAGGCGCTTACGGCCTGGCGATCCTGAACGCGATACAACGGCGCATCATGTCGCATGAAGCGTCTGAGGCGGACGGCTTGAAAGCCGTTGCAGCCGGCGGCGACAGAAGCCGCGTTTAGCGCCGGGCAAAAAAAAGGACAGGCATCAGCCTGTCCTTTGCGCCGTTCCGCGCGCGCTTGCTTCAGCGCCGCGAACTTAGGGGGGCCTCATTTTGCCGTAGCTGCTGCTGCCGGCTGCGCTGCCAGTTTCGGATTGTTCTTTTGCAGATCCGATTCGTCGCTGAGAATATGCGCCGCTTCGTTCAGCAAGACATCTTTCGCGTCCTTGGCTTTTTTCTCGGCTGCCAGCTCGGCGCTCAGGCTGCGCTCATTCGCTTGCAGACCATCGTCCGTGGTATCGGCGTCGGCGACGACGTCAGCCACCTTGCCTTTGGCAGCGTCGTTTGCGCTGTCCTTGGCGCTATCTTTGGCACGGGCCTGGGTACGGGCTTCCTGTTGCGCCATTTCAGCGCGGCGGTCCGCTTCATTGAGAGAGATGGAGCGCTTCTTGCGCAGAGTATTGACCTCGGTCACGTCTTCGACGAAGCGCTGGTAATCCTTGTCCTTCTCGACCCGGGCGTCATGGCGGATCTTGAGCTGCGGCACGAGGTCCTTGATATCGCCCAGCTTGGCATAGTCGGCCGCCTTGACTTCCGACCACGGCAACGCGTTGTCATAGCTCGATTCGCCGAAATTCTCGGTATCCGAGAAGCCCGGCAGGCTGACGTCCGGCGTCACGCCGCGCAGTTGCGTGGTGCCGCCGTTGATGCGGAAGAACTGGGCGATGGTCATCTTCAGTTCGCCGAACTTCGGTTTGTCGTTGTGCGCCAGCTGGTCGAGGTTGACCATGGTTTGCACGGTACCCTTGCCGAAACTGCCTTCACCGATGATCACGCCACGCCCGTAGTCCTGGATCGCTGCCGCAAAAATCTCCGAGGCCGAGGCCGAACCACGGTTGATCAGCACCGCCAGCGGGCCGCTCCATACCGGCGTGTTGCGGTCGTCGGCTTCGACATTGACTTCGCCGCGCGCATTGCGCTGCTGGACGATCGGCCCCTTGCCGACGAACAGTCCGGTCAGGTCCACCGCTTCCGTCAGCGAGCCGCCGCCGTTGTTGCGCAAGTCAACCAGCACGCTGTCGACCTTTTCCTTCTTCAGCTCGTTGAGCAGGGCCGCGACATCGCGGCTGGCGCTGCGGTAGTTCTTGTCGCCCTTGCCGCGCGCATCGAAGTCTTCATAGAAGGCCGGCAAGGTGATCACGCCGACCTTGCGGGTGCTGTCGCCGCTCTTGACCGAGAGGATGGTTTTCTTGGCGGCCTGCTGTTCCAGGCTGATCTTGTTGCGCACCAGGCTCAGCAGCTTGTGCTTGGCGTCCGGACCGGCGTCGGCCGGCAGGATATCTAGCTTGACCACGGTATCCTTGGCGCCGCGGATCAGCTTGACGACGTCGTCGATGCGCATGCCGACCACTTCGGTCATCGGACCCTGGCCTTGCGCCACGCCGACGATGCGGTCGCCGACAGCGATCTTGCCGGACAGCTGCGCCGGTCCGCCAGGCACCAGTTCGCGGATGGTGGTGTATTCATCGCGTTCCTGCAGCACGGCGCCGATGCCGACCAGCGACAGTTTCATGGCGATGTCGAAATCCGCGGCGGCAGTGGTGCCGAGGTAATCGGTATGCGGCTCGATCGATGTCGCGTAGGCGTTCATGAAGATCTGGAACACGTCGTCGCTCTTGTACTTGTAGGCGCGCGCCAGCGAATTTTCATAACGCTTGCTGAGCGTGTCGCGGATCGCCGCGTCCTTCTTGCCGGCCAGTTTCAGGCGCAGCCAGTCGTTCTTGACCCGCTTGCGCCACAGGTCGCGGCTTTCGGCTTCGGTCTTCGGCCACGGTTCCTTGTCGCGCACGAAGGCGTAGTCTTCCTTCTGGCTGAAATCGAAACCCTGCTTCAACAGTTCGCGCGCATAGCTGAGGCGATCGACGATGCGTTGCTGATACAAGTTGAAAATGCCGAAGGGGATGCTGAGATCCTCTTTGTAGATGGCGTCGTCGAGCTTGCCGGCCTGGGCCGTGAACTGGTCGATGTCGGACTGGATGAAAAAGAATTTTTCAGGATCCAGCGATTTGACGTAGCGGTTGAGGATTTTTTCCGCCAGCGCGTCGTCCAGCTTGACCGGCTTGTAATGGAAGCGGGTCAGGAACTGTGCGCTCAGGTGCGCTGCCTGCGCTTGCTGCTGCAACGGCGTCAGGACCGGTGGCGGTCCCGACTCCAGCGCGTGGGCGGCGGTCGAGAGTGCCAACAAGATACAAAGCAGACTATTTTTTAAGCGCATATAACCTTCAGTTCGATGTTCTTACTTACGTGAGCGGGAAATAGTATTCGCAGCAGTCACAATCATATTCCTGCCCTTGCTATCAAGCATGGACATCTGCCGCTGCCGGTGCGGTTTTCAATGCGGCCGGCATGGACGGCAAGCGTCCGCTTCGGGTAATTCTACTTGGCTTTGCTTAAGACTTGCTTAAATCGGGTATTTCCCGCCAGCACCTTAATTTCATACGGTTACTTTACGTTACCTGGCAAGCGAGGACGGGCAGCGCACGCAGGCTGCTGCGGCAAGCGCCGGATTTTCCGCTTTTGCATATTCAAATCCGTTTTTCTTCGTGTACCCGGCGCCGGGCGGGCGCAATACTGACGATTCAGGCCAGCTTCCTTTCCACATTAATCGGGGCAGAATCATGAGTCAAGAAACAATCAAATTCGCTTACTGGGTGCCGAACGTCAGCGGCGGGCTGGTAGTCAGCAAGATCGCCCAGCGCACCAGCTGGGATATCGATTACAACCGCAAGCTGGCGCAGCTGGCTGAGCAGAACGGGTTCGATTACGCGCTCAGCCAGATCCGCTTTACCGCCGGCTACGGCGCCGAATTCCAGCATGAGCCGGTGGCTTTCACCCATGCCTTGCTGGCCGCCACCACCAAGCTCAAGGTGATCGCTGCAATCTTGCCCGGACCATGGACGCCGGCAGTTGCCGCCAAGCAGCTTGCCACCATCGACCAGCTGACCGGCGGCCGCGTTGCCGTGAATATCGTCAGCGGCTGGTTCAAGGGCGAATTCACCGCCATCGGCGAACCTTGGCTGGAGCACGACGAGCGCTATCGCCGTTCGGAAGAATTCATCCGCGCCCTGAAAGGTATCTGGACCACCGACAATTTCACCTTCCGTGGCGATTTTTATCGTTTTAGCAACTACACCCTGAAACCCAAGCCGCTGCAGCAGCCGCACCCGGAAATTTTCCAGGGCGGCAGTTCGCGCGCAGCGCGCGACATGGCCGCGCGCGTATCCGACTGGTACTTCACCAACGGCAATACGGTGGCAGGCATCAAGGCGCAGGTCGACGATATCCGCGCCAAGGCGGCCGCCAACGGCCATAGCGTCAAGGTCGGGGTGAACGCCTTCATCATCGCGCGCGACACCGAAGCCGAGGCGCGCGCAGTGCTGGCCGAGATCATCGCCCAGGCCGATCCTGCCGCGGTGCACGCCTTCGGCGACGCCGCCAGGCAGGCCGGCCAAGCCAGTCCCGAAGGCGAAGGCAACTGGGCCAAGTCCAGCTTCGAGGATCTGGTGCAGTACAACGACGGTTTCAAGACCGACCTGATCGGCACGCCGCGCCAGATCGCGGAACGGATCGTGGCGCTGAAGCAGGTGGGCGTCGACCTGGTGCTGAGCGCTTTCCTGCATTTCCAGGAAGAGGTCGAATATTTCGGCCGCCACGTGCTGCCTTTGGTGCGCGAGCTGGAAGGCGAACTGGCGCCGGAAACGGAAGTGCTGGCAGTCTGAACAAGCAGTTCAGAGGAAGCGCTCCATGGCCCGCAGCACCTTGCCGTAGGAGACCGGAAGCAAGCGTTGCAGCCAGGTCAGGGTAGCGGCCTTGCTGCCATAAATGATGCGCTTCTTGCCGCGGGCGACGCCGTCCAGCATGGCCGCCGCCATAGCTTCCGGCGGCGTCACCAGCAGCTTGCCGGCCAGCGCCAGCAAGCGCTGTTCGACATGGTCGGCATTGGCCGCCAGGCGGCCAGTCTGGGCGATCCCGGTGCGGATGCCGCCGGGGTGCACGCAGGTGGCTTGCACGCCGCTGCCCTCCAGTTCCTGCCACAGGCATTCGGTCCAGCCGCGCACGCCGAACTTGGAGACGTTATAAGCGCTTTGCCCGGGCACCGCGATCAGCCCGAAGACGCTGGAAAGATTGACGATATGGCCTTCCTTCTGTTGCAGCAGGATCGGCAGGAAGGCCTTGGTGCCATAGATCACACCCCACAGATTGATCCCCAGCTGCCATTCGATTTCCTCGATGCTGCTGTGGGCGATGGTGGCGGTCAGCGAGACGCCGGCGTTATTGAAGATGTAGTGGGCGCTGCCGAAATCGCGCAGCACCTGGTCGGCGTGGGCAAACACCTCGTCCTTGCGGGCGACGTCGACGCGGTAGCTCCTGACCTCGGCGCCTGCCGGCATCAGCCGCAGCGTTTCCGCCAGGCCGTCCTCGCTGAGGTCGGAGATGGCCAGGCGTGCGCCGGCCCGCGCCAGCTGCAGCGCCAGATGGCGGCCTATGCCGCTGCCGGCGCCGGTGACTACCGCGACCTTGTCCTTGAAGCTCTTCATCGCACATGTCTCCCTGTCGGGTGTCCTGTCACAGGCGCAGCCTGCCGCTCAGGCCAGCGTCTTGCGGAATGCCAGGTAATCGGCGGCGCTGCGCCTGGGTGCTTCTATCATCGGCAAATGGCCGATGCCTTCCATCAGCTGCAGTTGATTGTGCGGGAACAGCGCCTGGAAGCTGTAGGCGCCGGCCGGGTTGAGGATCTGGTCCTGCTTGCCCCAGACGATCAGGCAAGGCGTGGCCAGCGCCTGATATTGCGTCTCCAGCAAAGGCGAGGTCGTCAGCTGCTGCATGATCCGGCTGTGCAGGGGATAGTCGCGGATTGCCCGCTGCGCCAGGGTGGTGCGCAGCGACCACGGGATATAGGGTGGGCGATGGGTGGTGCTGCGCATCAGCACGGCAAAGTCTTGCTGGCGGCGCAGCAGCAGCGGCATCTCGCCGCTTTCCAGGTAGCGCTTCAACAGCACGGTATCCTGCGCCGCCGCCGTACCGGCCGCATCCAGCAGCCACAGGCTGACGACCCGCTCGGGATAGGCAGCGCTGAACTGGGCGCTGATGAAACCACCCATCGAATTGCCGCCCAGGTGCACCCGCTCCAGTCCGAGCTGATCGAGAAAGGCGCGCAGCCGTTCTACCTGGTCGCTCATGGCGTAGCTGGCGGCGGGATCGCGGCTGGCGTCGCCGAAACCCGGCAGGTCGGGACAGATCACGCGGTAATGCGGGGTCAGGAAGCCGGCGATGCGGGTGAAGTTATCCTTGTCGCCGCCAAAGCCGTGCACCAGCACCAGTACCGGCGCGTCAGGCGAGCCGCCGTGCAGGTAGGGCATGCTGCATCCGGGCAGGCTGACTTCCGCCAGCGCCAGGCCGGCGCGCCGGCGTTCCAGCTGCAAGGCCAGGCGCGCGGAGGTCGCCGGCAGCAGACGGTCGAACAGTAACACTAGCAGCAGACCGGCAAAGATGGCGATGCCGACGATCAGTATGCTCATTTATGGTCTCGCTTTGGTTTGACGTTTTCCTGCAGAAGGGGAGCGCACCAGCTGCCACTCGCTGACGATGCCGGCGGCCACCGCTTCCAGGTTGCGCACCAGGGTCGCCCGCGGCAGCTTGAAATCCGACAGCACCCATTCCTTGGCGAGCTGGTAGGCCGAACCCATCATGGCGGTGGCCAGCACTTGCAGCGAGAGGCCGTTGCCGGGATTGGGCGGCAGTTCCTTGAATATTTCGAGCCGTATCACATCGACCGTGATCGCCAGCTGGGCGCGGTAAGCCTGGTTGGCGTTGTCGCTGGCGCCGACGATTTCGATCAGCGTCAGGCGCGCGCGCGCGGGATCGTCGGCGATCACCTTGAAATAGGATTGCAGGGCGGCGCGCAGGCGCGACATCGGGTCAGGCTGGGCGCTGGCGATGTCGGCGCTGACGATGCCGAAGATGGTTTCCGCCGCCTGCTGGTAGCAGCTGCACAGCAGCTCGTCGAAATTGGCAAACGACTCGTAAAAATAGCGTTCCGTCAGGCCGGCTTCAGCGCACAGGGATTTGAGGGTGGAGGCGTGATAGCCGTCGCGGCCGAAGCAGCGGATGGCAGCCTGGATCAGGCGCGCGCGCCGTTCTGCCTTGCGCTGCGCGATGCCGACGCCGCGGTAAGCGCGTTCGGGCGGGGATGCCGTTTTCCTGGTGACCATGGAGGTTGGGAAGATAAGTGGCGACTGACGAGCCTATATTGACATTGCTCAATGTCACTTGTAAAGTGGAATAGTGACTTTTGTTAATGTCAGTTTCGGCCGGGCCGGAAGGCCGCCCTGGCAGGACGCTCCGCGGGCAGCGGGGGAACTAACAGCAAAGGCAGGATATGACTGGTTTCAAGCAGGACGCTACCGGCCCGGACGTGGAAGTCGCCATCATTGGCAGCGGCTTCTCCGGACTGTGCATGGCGATCAGGCTCAAGCAGCAGGGCATAGAGAATTTCGTGATCCTGGAAAAGGATGCGGTGTTTGGCGGCACCTGGCGCGTCAATCATTATCCCGGCGCCGCCTGCGATGTACCCAGCCACTTGTACTCTTTCTCGTTCGCCCAGAATGCCGACTGGTCGCGCAAATTTCCCCAGCAGTCGGAATTGCTGCGCTATACCGAAAACCTCGTCCGCGATTACAATCTGCTGCCGCACATCCGCCTGGACACAGCACTGACGCAGGCCGATTTTGACGAAGCCGGGGGCTATTGGCGGCTGCGCACCAGCAAGCATGCGTTCAGCGCCAAATCGCTGGTGATCGCCACCGGCGCGCTGTCGCGGCCGGCGATCCCGCCCATCGCCGGCCTGGAAAATTTCCAGGGGCGGATGTTCCATTCCGCCGAGTGGCAGCATGACTACGATCTGGAAGGCAAACGGGTAGCGGTCATCGGCACCGGCGCCAGCGCGATCCAGTTCATCCCCGAAATCGTCGGCAAGGTCGCGCAGCTGGATGTCTACCAGCGGACGCCACCCTGGGTGATGCCGCGGCCGGACCGCGCCATCAGCGCTGCCGAAAAATGGCTGCTGCAACACGTCAAGCCGCTGCAATGGCTGTATCGCGGCATGACCTACCTGCAATATGAAATGCGGCTGGTGCTATTCGCCAAGCTGCCCTCGCTGGCCAAGCCGATCCGGCACCTGGCGCTGCGTCACATCAAGAAGCAGATTCAGCACGATCCCGAATTGCGCAAGAAGGTCACGCCCGATTACACGCTGGGCTGCAAACGCATCCTGCTGATGAGCGACTACTATCCGGCCCTGGCGCGCAACAACGTGGCGTTGTTGACCGGCGGCGTCACCGAGCTGCGCGCCCATGGCGTGGTCGGCAGCGACGGCGTGGAACGTCCGGTGGACGCGATCATTTTCGGCACCGGCTTTGACGTCCAGCATTCACTTGGGGGCTTGCCGGTACGCGGCCGCGGCGGCAGGCTGCTCAGCGCAGTGGCGCAAGATGGACTGGAGGCATACAAGGGCGCGACCGTGGCCGGATTTCCGAATTTCTTCATGATCACCGGCCCGAATACCGGGCTGGGCCACAATTCCATGATCTACATGATCGAATCCGGCGTGAACTACCTGATCGACGCCATCGGCACCATTCGCAAACAGGATTTGCATTCGCTGGATGTGATGCCGCAGGTGCAGGCAGACTACAACCGCGAACTGCAGCGCCGCCTGCACGGCACCGTGTGGGATTCGGGCTGCAGGAGCTGGTATCTGACCAAAGGCGGCAAGAACAATACCTTGTGGCCAGGCTTCACTTTTGAATACCGGCGCATTACGCGGCATTTCGACGCCGCCAATTATTTGATCCTGAAGCAGCCGCCGGCCGTTTGAATCAGGTCAGCGTTCAGGTCAATGCCACAGCCGCATCATAAACCGGAAAAAAAGGAATACAGGAACAGTCCCAGCAAGCCAAGGCAGAGGAAATTGACGATGCGCCGGGCCTTCTGATAGCGCGGGATTCCAGCCTTGCGGATTTCTTGATGGATCTCTGGCAGGGTGAGTTTCAGGGAAATTTTTGGCCCCAGGAATCCGGAGATGAGGCAGCATATCGCCAAGAGGTTGCCATACGCGGAAGTAGCGGAATGGTTGCGTACAGCCAGGATGAAACTGACACTGAGTAACAGCAGCGCGGCAAACTCTACCGGCCGTGAGCGGATGAAGCTGAATACCTTGCGGGGCATGGTCGACATCTGTGGCGGACATGGCGGGTGGAAACAGGCATCAGGATAAATGATCTCCATATTTCCCACAAAGAAATATTTCGATAAAGCTAATAGGATTTACGGATGACAAGCCCGTTGGTTCCCGATCGGGACCAGCGGGCTGCCTGAGGCCAGTGCTCAGTCGCGCCGCGACCAGATGGCGCCGGCCAGGAAACCTATCGCCCCGGCGATCGCCAGCGTGCTGAGCGGACGGTTGTTGGCAAACTCGATCACATTGTCGACCGCCTCGCCGTACCTGGCCTGGGTGCGGCCAGCAAGCTGGCGCGCCTTGCCTTCGAGCTGCATGCGTGGATCGTCGGCCAGGCTGCCTACGGCGTCCTGGATCTTGCCGGCGACGGTCTTGGCGTTGCCTATGATGCGGTCTTCAGACATATGCATCCTCATGGAATAAGGTGGATGGACGCCGCCGGCGCGCTGCACCGGCCGGCTGGCCGATTACTTGCTCTTGACGACGTCGCGCAGCTTGTCGGCAGTTTCGCCGACCTTGGTCTGCACTTGCCCTTCGATTTTTTCGGCAATGCCTTCGGCTTCGGTACTCTTGTTGCCGGTGATCTTGCCGATGGTTTCCTTGACTGAACCCTTGACCTGCTTGGCAACGCCTTCGATGCGATTCTTGTCCATGCTGTGCTCCTGATAAGTGATTGACGGGAAAGACTGGCCCAACGTTGAGAAGAAAATCCTTCTGCAAGATTTAGCGGCTGCTTCTTCAACAGTTCCATTGTCGTCATCCATCCATCTCAAGAACAGTTGCAAATGCACCGGCTGCGCTAGTGCATTTGCAGCAGCGGCGTTCTCAGTTGCCGGCAGCTTTCTTGCGGCGCGGAGTGTCGGCTGCAGGCAGGCCGAAGAAGCCGCGTTCGCGCGCCCACACGATGGCTTCGCCGCGGCTGTGCACATCCAGCTTGGCGTAGATGGTGGAGACATGGTTGCGCACGGTGTTCGGCGCCAGCGCCAGTTCCTTGGCGATTTCCTTGTCGGCCAGGCCGCGGCAGAGCAGGTCGAAGACATCGCGCTCGCGGCTGGTGAGATCGGCCAGCTGGGCGCCGCCGCCGTCCGGCATGCTGGAGCGCCGCACATTGGCCAGCTTCTCGATCAGGGTGCGGCTGAACCAGGAAGCGTCCTGCATGACGGTTTCGATCGCCACCACCAGTTCCATTTCCGTGCGCTTGCGTTCGGTGATATCGAGGAAGGCCATCAGCAGGCATTCCTTGCCGTGGATACTGACCACTTCAGCCGATACCAGGCAGGCCAGGGATTCGCCATCCTTGTTCTGCAGCTGGAATTCGACGTTGCGCAGGCTGCCGGATGCGGCCAGCGAGGCAGCGATCCTGGCGCGGGCATCGGCATGCCACAAAGCCATTTCATCGATGGTCCTGCCAAGCGCTTCTTCCTGGCTGAAGCCAGTGGTGGCGGTGAAGGCGGCGTTCAGGTCCAGTACGGTGAAATCCTCGGCGCTCAGCAGCACGGTCGGCACCGGCGTCATGCGGAACGATTTCTCGAAGCGCTCTTCGCTCTGGCGCAAGGCGTTTTCGGCCTTCTTGCGCGGTTCCAGGTCCATGAAGGTGAACAGCATGCAAGCCTCTTCGCCGATGTCGATCGGCTGGCCCGCCACCACCACGCACTTGCTGCCGCCTTGCGGCAGGCGCAGCAGCGCTTCCATTTGCGGAATGGTGGCGCCTTCGCCCAGGCGTTCAATGGCCAGCTCGCGGCGCTCGGCGCTTTCAAAGGCATCGATTTCGTAGACCGAGCGGCCGATCACCTGTTCGCGCGCATAGCCGGTCATTTCGACGAAACCCTGGTTGACCTTGATATAGCGCTGGTCGCTCAGGCGGCAGATCACGGCCGGCGCCGGATTGGCGTTGAAGGTTTTTTCAAAGCGCTGCTCGGCGCTGGCCCAGTCGGTGGCATCATGCAGGATCAGTACCAGGCAGTCAGGCTCATCGGCGCTGTTGGTCAGCACCAGGCTGCGTACCCGGTGTACCCAGTACTGCTCTTCGTCATGGGCCGGATAGACTTCAACGATGACGTCGCTGAATCCTTCGCCGGCGATCACGCGGTCGATCGGATAGCTGCCCGGCTGCACCGCGTGGTTGTTGCGGTAGCGCAGGCGGAAGCGCTCGCGGTATTCGCTGGCGTTGACGCCCAGCTCCTTGACGTCTTCGACGCCGTGCATGTCCAGCGCCGCCTGGTTGGCCCAGACGATGCTCTGGTCGGGCTCGACCAGGATCACGCCTTCGGTCAGGCCGGTGATGATCTGCTGCAGCTGGCGGCGGTCGGTCTGGCGGCGCAGCACCTTGTCGTCGGCGTCGCTTACGGCGGGAGTTTGATCCATGGTAGGTTTCTAGCCCGGGTTCCAATGTGAATGTGCACCTGGCGCGCCGGCGACAAAATCGCCGGCGCGCCAGGAATCGATAGGCATCCACTATACCTGCCTGGGAAATCCCGATGCAGATGGGCGCGGATGCCGCAACTGACGCCGCCTAGGGCACGCGCGGCCGCAAGCGCAGGCCGAACCAGCCGCCGAATGAAGCAACCAGGGCGCCGATCACCAGGATCGCCAGCGAACTCCAGGCCGCTTTCGAGACCCCCCGGGCAGCGCTTGCAGCTGCTTCACGCGTCTGCTGTTCTGCCTGCGCTTTCAGCTGCTGGTACTTGGCCAGCGCGGCATCGTAGGTCTGGGCATAGCTGTCGACGATCTTTTGCGCTTCCTGGCGCGACTTGCCGCTGCGCGCCGCCACGATGTTGACCAGTGCATCCTTGTCCGCTGCATCTAGCGCCGGCAGGGCTTTCTGCTTCACGCGAGCAAACCACTGGGCCAGGTCGTCGCCCGCTGCTTGCGGCGCGGCGCCGGCCTGTTGCGCCGTGCGGCTGGCGTCGCCGGCGGCATCCTTGGCGTCAGCCTTGAGCTGGCCCGGCTGCAAGGCTTGCTTGCCAGTGTCGTGCAGCAGGCCGTTCAACTGATCCTGCATGTTGCCCCAGTCGAATTCGATGCCCCTCTGCTGTAGCTGATCCTTGACGCCGGAGGCGATGCCGGGCGCTGCCGCCGCCACGCTGCGGCCAGCCAGCGACAAGCCGCTGCCCACCATGTTGGCGGCGGCGCCAGTGACGCCGGAGGCCAGCGAGGCCAGCAGCCAGGTGCCGGCCACGGTCATGAGCGCCCAGGTCAGCAAGCCGTGCAAGGCGCCTTGCCGTGGCGCCGCGCGGCCGCTGATGAAAGCGCCGAAGAATAGCGAGACCAGGGTGCTCACTGCCAGCCAGATGCCGACGCCGAGGCCGGCGCCGGCCAGCGGATTCTGTTCGCCTAGCGGATCGACCGCGCCGGCGCCGATGGCGGTGCCGAGCACAGTGAGCAGCAGGTAGATCACCAGCGACAGGAAAAAGCCGGCCAGCACGGCGCTCCACGAGATGCCCCAGCCAAAGCGCAGCATGGCCGGGCGCTGTTCGATATTGTCGTTATAGATTTCCATATAGCCCCACATGTGAAATTGATAGGAGCGGCCCCGCACGGCAGCCATGGCGCGGCTGCAGGGACTGCTTGAGTTGGGGAGTATAGGATTGCGGCGGCAAGGAAGCCTGATGCATACGCACCAGGAAACCTAGTGCATTCATCATGGTTGCGCTAACAGCCTGAGCGGAAAAACGTGGCTGGTTTGTGCGCCTGGAATGTCCAGTGTGCGACACAACAATGCCATGTTTTTCAGTGCACATACAGGATTATTTCTGTGCCGTTAAACGTCATCAATACGTAACGCGCTGGTCATGCGCCGGTAATACAGCGACTATAGAGTCTGGCTTTTCTTTCTCTATGGAAATGACATGGCACATTCAAGTCGTAGAAAATTTCTCAAAGGTTCTGTGGCAGCAATGGGCGCGACCATGCTGCCCCCGGCGGTCCAGCAGGCGCTGGCGGCGCCTGCCGTGACCGGCACGCTGGGCTCGGTCGGGCACGTCGTCATCTTCTGCCAGGAGAACCGCTCCTTCGATCATTATTACGGCACCATCAAGGGCGCGCGCGGTTTCAACGACGACCATGCCGCCACCATCCAGGGCACCAGCCGCAACGTCTTCAGCCAGGCCGACAGCACCGGCGCCTTGTATACGCCGTGGCGCTTGAATTCCAGCACCGCCTCGGCGCAGTGGCTGTCGGATGTGCCGCATGACTTGAATACCGGCACGGCGGCCTGGAACAAGGGCCGCAACGACCAGTGGATTCCCAACAAGGGCATGAATGCGCACACCTACATGACGCGCAGCGACCTGCCGTACCACTACGCGCTGGCTGACGCCTTCACCCTGTGCGACAACTATTTCTGCTCGGCGCGGACCTCGACCAATCCGAACCGCCTGTACCTGATGAGCGGCACCATCGATCCGCAGGGCCTGCACGGCGGGCCGGCTACCACCAACGGCTTCACCTATGGCTCGCTGACCTGGCAGACCTATCCGGAAGCGCTGCAGGCGGCGGGCATCAGCTGGCGCACTTACCAGGAAGTCGACAACTACGACGACAACGCGCTGGCCTGGTTCAAGCAGTTCCAGAACCTGCCGACCAATTCGCCGCTGTATATCAACGGCGTGCAGACCCGGGTGCTGGCGGATTTCCAGAACGACGTCACCAACAACACCTTGCCGGCGGTATCCTGGATCGTCGCCCCGGCGGCCAAGTCGGAACATCCGAGCGGCTCGCCGAACGTCGGCGTCGATTACGTCAACCAGTTCCTGCAGGCGCTGGCCTCGAATCCAGCGGTGTGGGCGAAGACGGTCTTCATCTATACCTATGACGAGAATGGCGGGTTTTACGACCATGTCACCACGCCGACGCCGC
>NZ_DATMRB010000048.1:0-27745 GCF_035566555.1 Collimonas sp. | reverse complement strand
GCAAAACTTGACCAGCTCAGATCCTCGCTTATAGGCGGCAACCGATGCTTCCAGCGGCAATTCGCCGGCTTCCATTTGGGCTACCAGTTGCTCCAGTTCGGCCATGGCTTGTTCAAACGAGGCCGGGCTGCTGGCGGAAATCGGATTCTTTGGCATAGTAGGTGTAATGTGATTAGACCGCTATTTTAGAGCAAACCTCCGTAAGCCGTTGAATTTAGACAGCAGTTTTGAAGCTTTGGCTCGATAAAATGCTTGAAACGACGCCAAATCCGGCTTTTTTGTGGGATAATCCTCGGTTCTGTCCAAAATTTCCGTTTCATATTATTTGAACACAGGTTTTTGCGGATTCTTTCTCTCTTAGGTTGATACAACACATTTGGGGGTGGAGGGATGTCCGATCTGGCTTCTATTACCAAACTCGCGCGCTCCGATGCGCAACTTCCGGTCAACGTCTACTTTGACGAAGCGCTGTTAAAGCGCGAAATCCAGCAACTCTTTCAGAATGGCCCGCGCTATGTCGGCCATGAGCTGATGGTGCCCAACGTCGGCGATTACGCCACGCTGGCCTCTGAAAACGAGGGCCGCATGCTGGTGCGCAACCCGCAGGGAATCGAGCTGATTTCCAACGTTTGCCGCCACCGCCAGGCCAAGATGTTCGATGGCCGCGGCAATGCCCGTAATATCGTCTGCCCGCTGCACCGCTGGACTTACGATCTCAAGGGTGAACTGATAGGTGCGCCGCATTTCGGCGAAACGCCTTGCATGAACCTGTCCAAGACGCCTTTGCAAAACTGGAATGGACTGCTGTTCGAGCAGAACGCCTTCCATGTCGGCGAAAAGCTGGCGCAGCTCGGAGTAGCCAAGGATCTCGATTTCAGCGGCTACCTGTTCGACCACGTCGAAGTGCACGAGTGCGACTACAACTGGAAAACCTTTATCGAGGTTTACCTGGAGGATTATCACGTCGAGCCCTTCCATCCCGGCCTCGGCAGCTTTGTCAGCTGCGACGACCTGGAATGGCAATTTGGCAAGGATTACAGCGTGCAGACCGTGGGCGTCAACCACGGCCTGGCGAAATCCGGTTCGCCGTCCTACAAGAAGTGGCAGGAACAGGTCCTCAAGTTCAATAACGGCCAGGCGCCCAAGTTCGGCGCGATCTGGCTGACGCTGTATCCGAACATCATGGTAGAGTGGTATCCGCACGTGCTGGTGGTGTCGACGCTGTGGCCGCGCGGCCCGCAGAAGACCACCAATGTGGTCGAGTTCTACTATCCGGAAGAGATCGCCCTGTTCGAGCGCGAGATGGTCGAAGCGGAACGCGCCGCCTATATGGAAACCTGCGTCGAGGACGATGAAATCGCCCTGCGCATGGATGCCGGCCGGCGCATCCTGATGGAGCGCGGCGTCAGCGAAGTCGGACCTTACCAGTCGCCGATGGAAGACGGCATGCAGCATTTCCACGAGTGGTACCGCAGTCAGGACGGCTTGCTCTAGCCCAGCCCTTGCCAGAGTCGCAGGCCGGAGCCGGTTCGCTGTACGCAGCGAATCTACTCCGGCCTTTATTTTTCTGCAGCACGCGTAACGATGCCGGAATCGGTCAAAATAACAGCAATCCGGCCTCTTGTTAGACTTTTCCCATGCAATCACTCTGGATGCTGTTCGCCAGTCTCATGTTTTCGCTCATGGGAGTCTGCGTCAAGCTTGCTTCCGAACACTATTCGATCTCTGAAATCCTGTTCAGCCGTGGCCTGATCGGCATGCTGTTCATCGTCGCCCTGATCGTCCTCAAGGGCGGCACCCTGAGGACACCGTTGCCGCGCGAACACATGCAACGCGGCCTGATCGGCGTGATTTCCCTGGCCATGTGGTTCTATTCGTTCAGCCTGCTGCCGGTCGCCACCACCACTACCCTCAACTACACCTCGTCGATATGGCTGGCGGCGATCCTGTTCGGCGCGGCATGGTGGCGCAGCAGCGCCCGCTTCGAATGGGGCATGGCGGCCACCATCCTGCTCAGCTTCGCCGGCGTCATGCTGCTGTTGCGGCCTTCGTTCGCGCCGGAACAGACCGCGGCGGCCCTGATCGCGCTCTGCTCAGGCCTGATTTCCGCCATCGCCTACCTGCAGGTGCGGCGCCTGGGACAGCTGGGCGAGCCGGAATACCGCGTGGTGTTCTATTTCTCCGCCATCAGCGCCGTCACCGGCCTGGCCGGCTGCCTGGGCTTGCCGGGCGGCGGCATTCCCTTCATGCACGTGCACAACCTGACCGGCTTCAGCCTGCTGATTGCGCTCAGCATTGCGGCCACGATAGGGCAGATCGCCATGACCCGCGCCTACCGCCTCGGCAATCCCTTGCTGACCGCCAACCTGCAATACAGCGGCATCGTCTTTTCCAGCATCCTCGGCATCCTGATCTGGCAAGACCAGCTGGGCTGGCGCGGCTGGCTCGGGACCAGCGTGATCCTTATCGGCGGTTTGCTGGCAACGTTTTATAATCAAAGAAAGGCGCGTCCGTTGACGACACTGCCTGATCCCGTTTCCGACAGGCGCAGCACCTGATCAACACTCACACAGAAGGAATGCCATGTCTCAAGCACATCCCTACACCACGCTGATTTCTGCGGCAAACCTGCAGCAAAACGCGCAAAACCCGGACTGGGTCATCATCGACTGCCGTCATGACCTGATGGACGCGGCGGCGGGAAGAGCCGCTTACGATGCCGGCCACATTGCCGGGGCGCGCTTCGCCAGCCTGGATCATGACTTGTCCGGCGCCAAGCAGGCGGCCGACGGCAGCTTCAAAGGCCGCCATCCGCTGCCGGAACCGGACGCCCTGATCGCGGCACTGCGCCGCTGGGGCATCAGCGACAACACGCAAGTAGTCGCCTACGACGGCCAGGGCGGCATGTACGCCGCCCGCCTGTGGTGGCTGCTGCGCTCCATCGGCCACCCTTCGGTGGCGGTGCTGGATGGCGGCTTGGCAGCCTGGCAGGCGGCCGGGCAAGGATTGACGACGGCAGAACCGGCGCCGGCGCCCGGCAGCATCAGCGCCAAGCCGGCGCTGACCACCAGCGTCAACGCGCATGACATCCTGAGCAACCTGACCAACCTGCGCCGCACCATCGTCGATGCGCGCGCACCGGACCGCTTCCGCGGCGAAAATGAAACCATCGACCCGGTCGGCGGCCATATTCCCGGCGCCAAGAACCGCTTCTTCAAGGACAACCTGCAGGCCGACGGCCGCTTCAAGCCGGGCCATCAGCTGCATGAGGAGTTCGGCGCCCTGATCAGCGAACCGCAAACCGCCGTCATGCAGTGCGGCTCCGGCGTGACTGCCTGCCATAACCTGCTGGCGCTGGAAATCGCCGGCCTGCATGGCGCCGCGCTGTATCCGGGATCGTGGAGCGAATGGTGTGCCGACGCTACCAGGCCGGTGGCCAAAGGCGCATAAGACATCCGGTGGCTGGAAATTGCAACGGGGGAGCTGCGCTGCTGCGCACGCCCCCGTTTTTCTTCTTCGGATGGTTCCGGTCCGTAGGGTGGGCAGGTTTTTTTGCCCACGCGGTACCTGGATAGACGAGATTAAGCGAAAGTGATGGTGGGCACGGGTGCCCACCCTACCTGCGGCTTAATGTTGATGGGCGTGGCGAGTCAGGAACAGCACGATGGCGACGCCGGCGCCGATCAGCAGGATCTGCGGAATGGTTTCGCGCAAGGTAGCGCGGCGCTGCATCTGCGGCATCAGATCGCTGACGGCGATATAGATGAAGCCCGATGAGGCAAACACCAGCACGTAAGGAATCCATTCCATGCCGCGCTCCAGCGTAAAGTAGCCGAGCAAGCCGCCCAGCACCGCCATCAGGCTGCAGATCAGGTTATAGACGTAGGCGCGGGTGCGCGAGAAGCCGGCATTGAGCAGTACGATGAAATCGCCGATTTCCTGCGGAATTTCATGCACGATGATGGCCAGGCCGGTGATCAGCCCCAGGTGCGGATCGGCCAGGAAGGCCGCTGCGATCAGGATACCGTCGGTGAAATTGTGCAGGCCGTCGCCGACCAGGATCATCCAGCCGGCCTTGCCTGCCTCTTTCTTGTCATGGCCGTGATGATGGCCGTGGCCGTCATCCTCGTGATGATGGGAGTGGCGCAGGATTGCAAATTTTTCCAAGACGAAAAAAGCCAGCAGTCCGCCCAGCAGGATCGCGAACAGCGTGTGACTGTCTGCTTTGGACTCGAAGGCTTCCGGCAACGCATGCAACAGCGAAGTGGCGAGCATGATGCCGACCGACAGGCTGACCATGCGCTCAACCATCTTGGACAGCAGCGCGAAGGAAAAAATGGCGGCGGCAGTGATACTGAAAAGGCCGGCGATGGTGGTCGCCAGGAGAATTGAAACGAGTGTGGAATTAATTTTTGGCCCCAGCTAACGAACTTCAAATGCAACAATGTTGCAAATTAAAACACAGCTGCTGCATTTCGGCAAATTTAACTGTCATTTAGCCCGCCTGAACGGCGGGAATTTTGTATCCGGATGGCCGCATCCGGATACAAACGGCAATCCTGCGTGGCTGCTGCTCAGCTCACGCCATGCTCTTTAAACCAGGCCAGGGTACGTTTCCAGCCGTCCTTGGCATCTGCTTCGACGTAGCTAGGGCGATAGTCGGCATTGAAGGCGTGGCCGGAATTCGGGAAAACCACGATTTCCGACTTGCTGCTGCCCTTGGCCAGCGCCGCTTTCATCAGCGTCACATGCTCCTGCGTGATGCCCTGGTCCTTGGCGCCGTACAAACCCAGCACCGGCACTTTCAGGTCAGCGGCAATATCCACCGGCTGCTTCGGCATCAGTTCGTTCTTTTCGCCCACCAGGCCGCCGTACCAGGCTGCCGCGGCTTTTACCTTGGGATTGTGGGCGGCATACAGCCAGGTGATGCGGCCGCCCCAGCAGAAGCCGGTGATCGCCAGCTTGTCGATGTTGCCGTTATTTTCCTTGGCCCAGGCCACGCAGGCATCGACATCGCCCAGCACCTGGTCGTCCGGCACCTTGGAAATCACGTTCTTGTACAGTTCTGGAATGGTGGCGAAGGCAGCCGGGTCGCCCTGGCGCTTGAACAAGTCCGGCGCGATCGCCAGGTAGCCCAGCTTGGCAAAGCGGCGCGCGATGTCGGCGATATGCTCATGGACGCCGAAAATTTCCGAAATCACCAGCACCACCGGCAGATTGGTCTTGCCCTCAGGCTGGGCGCGATAGATCGGCACGCTCAAGCCGTTGATCTGGATTTCCAGGGCGCCGGCGGTGAGGCCGACGGTATCGGTCTTGATCATGGTCTGCGCGCACACCGGCAGCACCGCCGCGGCAAAGCCGGTGCCCAGCGTGGTTTTCAAAAAAGTACGGCGGTCGACATTGTCAGACAAACTGGTTTTCGCCACCAGACTATCGAAATCTTCTTTCAAATTCGCCATCAAGATTCTCCTTTATCGTTAACCATCTGCCATCGCGCATCAGATCATCAATGCGCCTCGTCCCAGTTCTTGCCCACTCCGACTTCGGCAATCAGCGGCACTTTTAGTTCAGCCACGCCGGCCATCAGCTGCGGCAGCTTTTCCCGCACCAGCGCCAGCTCATCCTGCGGCACTTCAAGCACCAGTTCATCGTGCACCTGCATCACCATCTTGGATTTTAACTGTTCTGTTTCAATCCAGTTTTGCACCGCGATCATCGATAGCTTGATCAGGTCGGCGGCCGTGCCTTGCATAGGCGCGTTGATCGCCGCCCGCTCGGCGCCCTGGCGGCGCTGGCCGTTGGGCGAATTGATTTCCGGCAGCCACAGGCGGCGTCCGAATACCGTCTCGACGTAGCCTTGCGACTTGGCCTGCACCCGTGTCATGTCCATGAATTGCTTGACGCCGGCGAAGCGCATGAAATATTTTTCGATATACATTTGCGCGGCGGCGCGCTCGATGCCGAGGTTGCCAGCCAGGCCAAATGCGCTCATGCCGTAGATCAGACCGAAGTTGATGACCTTGGCGTAACGGCGCTGCTCGCTGCTGACTTCTGCTGCCGTCGTGCCGAAGATTTCCGCCGCGGTGGCACGGTGGATGTCGATACCCTCGGCGAATGCACGCAGCATGTTTTCATCGCCTGAGATGTGGGCCATGATGCGCAGCTCGATCTGCGAATAGTCAGCCGAAACGATCACGCTGCCGGCCGGCGCCACGAATGCTTCGCGGATGCGGCGGCCTTCGGCGGTGCGGATCGGGATGTTCTGCAGATTCGGATCGTTCGAGGCCAGGCGGCCGGTAACCGCCACCGCCTGCGCATAGTTGGTGTGCACGCGGCCGGTGTCTGCATTGACCATTTTGGGCAGCTTGTCGGTATAGGTCGATTTCAGCTTGGACAGGCTGCGGTAGTCGAGCAACACCTTCGGTAGAGGATAGTCTTCCGCCAGTTTCTGCAGCACCTCTTCGTCGGTGGACGGCGATCCGGATGGCGTCTTCTTGACCACCGGCAGTTTGAGTTTTTCAAACAGGATCTCACCCAGCTGCTTCGGCGAACTGAGGTTGAACGGCTGGCCTGCCAGATCATAGGCTTGCTGCTCGATTTCCAGCATGCGCTTGCCCAGCTCGTTCGATTGCGTCGCCAGCAGGCTGGCGTCGATCAGCACGCCGTTGCGTTCGATCTTTTGCAGCACCACCGAAGTCGGCACTTCGATTTTTTCGTAGATGAAGCGCAGCTTGGCATCGTCGGCGATATGCGGCCACATGGTCAGGTGCAGCTGCAGGGTGATGTCGGCATCTTCCGCCGCATATTCGGTGGCGCGGCCGATCTCGACTTCGTCGAAACCGATCTGCGATGCGCCCTTGCCGCATACTTCCTGGAAGGTGATGGTCTGGTGGTTCAGATGGCGCAGCGCCAGGCTGTCCATGTCATGGCTGCGGTGCGACTCGAACACATACGATTCCAGCAAGGTATCGTGGACAATGCCGCGCAGGTTAACGCCCTGGTTGGCGAAGATGTGGCTGTCGTATTTGAGGTTCTGGCCGACCTTCGGCTTGCTGTCGTCTTCCAGCCACGGCTTCATCTTTTGCAGCACCAGTTCGCGCGATAGCTGCGCCGGCGCATCCTGGTAGCGATGGGCGACCGGGATGTAAGCTGCGGTGCCGACTTCGCAGCACAACGAGATGCCGACCAGCTGTGCGGTCATCGGCTCGAGCGAGGTGGTTTCGGTATCGACCGCGGTCAGGGTCGCCTTGTCGATGCGCTGCAGCCATGCGTCCAGCTGGGCTTCGGTCAGTACGGTTTCATAGTGCCGCTCGACGGTATCGAACAGGCTGCTCTGCGCCTGGGCATCAGCCGCGGCGCCGCTGCCGGCAACTGCCGCGATCGGCACAGCCGTGCCAGCAGCGGACGCGACGGGGGAGCCGGCGGGTGCTGTCGGTGCGCTCAATTCGCGCAGCCAGGTCTTGAAGTTATAGCGCGTAAACAATTCGATCAGGGTGTCCTTGTCTTGCTCCGGCGCGAGCAACGATTCCGGGATCGACACCATGTGCGCGCTGAGGTCGCAATCGGTCTTCACCGTCACCAGTTCCTTGGCCTTCGGCAGCCAGTCCAGCACCTGCCGCAGGTTCTCGCCGACCGCACCGCCGATGCTGGCGGCATTGGCGATCACATTATCGACCGTGTCGTACTGCGCCAGCCATTTGACGGCGGTTTTAGGGCCCACCTTGGAGACGCCAGGAATATTGTCGACGGTGTCGCCGATCAGCGTCAGGTAGTCGACGATACGCTCCGGCGGCACGCCGAACTTGGCGATCACGCCGGCGCGGTCGAGCGTCTCGTTATTCATGGTGTTGATCAGCGTGACGTCGTCGTTGACCAGCTGCGCCAGGTCCTTGTCGCCGGTCGAAACCACGGCCTGCATGCCATGCTGCACGGCCTGCACGGTCAGGGTGCCGATCACATCGTCGGCTTCCACGCCCTCCACCATCAGGATCGGCCAGCCCATCGCGCGCACGGCGGCGTGAATAGGCGTAATCTGTTTAACCAGGTCCTCCGGCATGGAAGCGCGGGTGGCCTTGTAGTCGGCGTACATGTCGTCGCGAAAAGTTTTACCTTTTGCATCGAACACACAGGCAAGGTAAGCTGCGGGGTAATCAATGCGTAAACGACGCAGCATATTGATGATGCCGTACAGGGCGCCAGTCGGTTCATTGGCGGCGTTGCGCATGTCGGGCAAGGCATGGAAGGCGCGATAGAGATAACTCGAACCATCAACTAACAGCAGGGTTTTTTGCATATGGAATTGAACGGAAAAAATGTGCCGCGTTTGCGGCAAGTGACGGATATCGAACGCGCAACGTCGAAAAAGGCGCGCGAATCGTGGCATATGTTCACGATTATGGCAGAATTTATCGAGTCGACCGAACGCCTTTCCGAGTTGCATCCGGCGGTATCGATCTTCGGCTCGGCGCGGATCAAGGAAGACAATCCGTATTACGCTCTTTGCAAGGACATTGCACGGCGCTTTTCCGACGAAGGTTTTGCCGTGATTTCGGGCGGCGGCCCGGGCTTGATGGAAGCTGCCAACAAGGGCGCTTTCGAAGGAAAATCGCCCTCGGTCGGCCTCAACATCGAATTGCCGCATGAACAAAGCGGTAACAAATGGCAGGACATTTCCCTCAGCTTCCGTCACTTCTTCGCCCGCAAGGTCGCTTTCGTGCGCTATGCCGATGCTTACATCGTGTTGCCGGGCGGTTTTGGCACCATGGACGAGCTGACCGAGGTCCTGACCCTGATCCAGACCGGCAAATGCCGGCATATCCCGATCATCCTGGTCGGCAGCAGCTTCTGGAGCGGCCTGCTGGACTGGTTCCGCACCCAGCTGGTGGGTGACGGCATGATTGCCGCCAAGGACATGGACCTGATCCAGGTGCTGGACGATCCGGCCGAGATCCTTGCTGCCGTGGTGAAATTCTACGAAGCCGGCGAAACCGTCATGGCCGAATCCGACCGCCATACAGGCGTTTTGCTTTAAACAGCGTGTTTGCCGGTCCCCTTATCGCCTATAGGGGCCGGCTGTTTGTTACAATGCAGGCATAGTCTTGTCCCACTCAAGGTAGCCAAATTCACATGAATAAATCCACAGTCTGGCCATTGCTGGCAATTTGTCTTGCCTCTCTTGCAACACCTCTGTTAGCGACCGCGCAGCAAGCGACGCCGCCCGCCAAGACGATTGCCCCGCCGCCGCCAGAGCTGCAAAAGCTGGAAGAAGGCGAAGCGCCGTCCGTCACCATCCGCAAACCGGGTGAAGACAGCGGCAACATCACGCAGACGCGCCAGCAGGGCCGGGTTGACCAGATCAAGGTTGAAAGCGGCGGCAGCACCTATTATGTAAAAACGCCGTCGCAAGCCGGCACGCTGGGGCCGACCGATGCGCCGCCGCGTGGCGCGCAATGGCAGATCAAGGAGTTCGACCTGGGCCAGAAAGCCCGCAAGCCGGGTGAAGCCGTGCAATCCGACAGCGATGCAGGATTGCCGCCGCCGGCAATTTCCGAACCCAAGAACTAGTACCCGGTCCGGCCCCCTCTAAGTAGCCATGCGGCCAATGCGCGGATATTTCCGCGTGTTCGCCGCATATTTATTCCGACGAACATTGTCTTTCCCCGGTTTTTTCTCATGGCAGTATTTACCCCCGTCACGCTAGCCGATCTCACTCAGTGGATCCCTCCCTTTTCCTTAGGCAAGGCGCTCGCCATCAGGGGCATTTCGTCCGGCATCGAAAACAGCAATTTTTTCATCGATACCGAGCGCGGCGAGTATGTGCTGACGGTATTCGAGAATCTCAGCTTTGAACAGCTGCCGTTCTACCTGGAGCTGATGCGCCACCTGGCGCGCCGCGGCGTGCTGGTGCCGGCGCCTATCGCCAACCAGCAGGACCAGATCATCAATCCGCTGCACGGCAAACCGGCGGCCATCGTCACCAAGCTGGAAGGCGACTGCCAGATGGCGCCGGCGCCTGTCCATTGCGCCGCGGTCGGCGCGATGCTGGCAAAAATGCATCTGGCGGCGCAAGACTTTCCAATCCGGCAACAGAACCTGCGCGGCTTGCCGTGGTGGCGTGAAACCACACCGGTAGTGCTGCCCTACCTGCCGCCGGACGGACAACAGCTGCTGCGCGATGAAATGGCGTTCCAGGAGGCGTTTGCCGCCTCGGAAACCTATCGCCAGCTGCCTAACGGCCCGGTGCATGCAGACCTGTTCCGCAACAATGTCATGTTCAACGGCGACCAGCTGAGCGGTTTTTTCGATTTCTACTTTGCCGGCTGCGACACCTGGCTGTTCGACCTGGCCGTCACCGTCAACGACTGGTGCATCGACCTGGCGACCGGCCAGCTTGACATTGCCAGAGTACGCGCCATGCTGGATGCATACCATGCCGTACGGCCTTTCAGCGCGGCGGAACAAGCTGCCTGGCAGCCGATGCTGCGCGCCGGCGCCCTGCGCTTCTGGCTGTCGCGGCTGTATGACTTTTACTTGCCGCGCGCTGCAGAAATGCTGACGCCGCACGATCCCGGCCACTTCGAGCGGATCCTGCGGCAGCGCGTCGCCCACCCGGCACCGAACCTGTACTGATTAGATAAAGAACATAGATAAGCAATGGAAAAACTGCCTGCCAAAACCGGATGGATATGGATCAAGGAGGGGTTTGCGCTGTTCCGCAAACAGCCGGCCGAGATCTCCACCTTATTCCTGGCCTACATGTTCCTGATGCTGGGACTGAACCTGCTGCAGATCCCGATACTGGGACAAATATTGCCTGTGATCCTGGTGCCGGTGTTCGCCATGGCTTTCATGCAGGCTTGCCTGAATATCGAGCAGGGCAAGCGCGTCTACCCTAACCTGCTGCTGACCGGCTTCCGTTCGCCGGCGCTACAGAAACTGCTGTTGCTGGGCGTGCTTTACGTGATAGCGGCGATCGTCGCTATCGCTGCCTCCAGCCTGGTGGACGGCGGCCTGTTCTGGCTGACGGTGACTGGCCAGAGCACGCTCGATCCGAAGGAAATCCAAGACTCCAACATATCGCTGGCGATGATGTTTGCCGCGGTCGTCTACATCCCGGCGGCGATGGCGTTCTGGTATGCAGCGCCGCTGATCATGTGGCAAAAGATGGGCGTGGTGAAAGCGGTTTTCTACAGCTTCTTCGCGGTCTCGCGCGAACTGAAGGCGTTCGCTGTCTATGGCCTGGCCTGGGCCGCCATCGGCGTGGTGCTGCCTGCCGTGGTTAGCGTCTTGATTGCGGCAATCGTCGGCAATCAGTCGGTGACCATCATGATTCTGTTGCCGCTGTCGATTGCCTTGACAGTGGTGATGTACTGCTCTTTCTATCCGACTTATACCCACATTTTCGGCAGGCCCGAGCAGGATTTGCCGCTGCCTGAGCCGGCCGACAAGCCAGAATAAGCAACCGCCCCCCTAGGGTGGGCAGGCTTTTCTGCCCACGCGTGACAGCAAATGCGCATAGGTCACGCGTGGGCACCAGCGCCCACCCTACGCGACCTTCTCCAGCTTCGCCACGCTCAGGTCCAGCAGCTTCATGCCATGCTTGCCGAAGTTGATGTGGGCGCGCGCATTGCCGCCGCTGCCTTCGATATTGACAATCACCCCTTCACCGAACTTCAGGTGGGCGACATTCTCGCCGATGCGCCAGCCGATATCGCGCCGGCCGAAGTTCTTCGAAATATTGTTGGCGGCTTTCTCGGGCGCTTCGTCCCAGGCCGATTTGGTATTCGCAAACCAGCTATGCTGCTGCACCTTCGGCGACAGCCACTTCAAGGCATCTTCCGGCAGCTCGTCGAAGAAGCGCGAACGCATGTTGTAGCGGGTCTGGCCGTGCAGCATGCGGGTCTGCGAAAAACTCATGTACAGGCGCTTCTTGGCGCGCGTGATGGCGACATACATCAGGCGCCGCTCTTCTTCAACGCCGGCGTCTTCCTTCTGCGAATTCTCGTGCGGGAACAAACCCTCTTCCAGGCCGGTGATGAACACCGCATCGAACTCCAGGCCCTTGGCCGAGTGCACCGTCATCAGCTGCAAGGCTTCCTCGCCAGCCTGGGCCTGGTTGTTGCCGGCCTCCAGCGAGGCGTGCGAGAGGAAGGCCGACAAGGGCGACATCACCGCCGACAACGGCGCATCGGCATCGAATACCTCGATGCCGTCGGCGGTCGTGATGGCAGCGCCCGACACGGCTTGCGCCTTGGGGCCGAGCAAGGCCGGCGCATCGATGCCGAATCCTTCTTCCGAGACGAACAGGGTCGCAGCGTTCACCAGCTGCTCCAGATTTTCGATGCGGTCGGCGCCTTCTTTTTCATTCTGGTAATGCTGCATCAGGCCGCTCAGGTCGAGCACCACCTGCACCATTTCCGGCAGCGGCAGATGCTGGGTTTCAAAGCGTCCGCCTTCGATCAGCTTGAGGAAGGAACCGAGCGTGGCGCCGGCCTTGCCGGCCACATACGGCACCGCCGCGTACAAGGAAATGCCGTACTGCTTGGCCGCATCCTGCAACTGTTCCAGCGAGCGCGCACCGATGCCACGCGCCGGGAAATTCACCACACGCAGGAAGGCAGAATCGTTGTGCGGATTGTCCATCAGCTGCAGGTAGGCGATCGCGTGCTTGACTTCGGCGCGTTCGAAATAGCGCTGGCCGCCATACACCCGGTACGGGATGCCGGAGGCCACCAAGGCATGTTCGATCACGCGCGACTGCGCATTCGAACGGTACAGCACGGCGATTTCACTGCGGCTGCCGCCATCGTTGATCAGGCTCTTGGTTTCTTCGACAATCCACTGCGCCTCCTGCAAATCGCTGGTGGCTTCGTAGATCCGCACCGGTTCGCCATGGCCGGCATCAGTGCGCAGGTTCTTGCCGAGGCGCTTGCTGTTGTTGGCGATCAGGGTATTGGCGCTGTCCAGGATATGGCCGTGCGAGCGGTAGTTCTGCTCCAGCTTGATCAGGTTCTCGACCCGGAATTCGTGCTCGAAGGCGGTCATGTTGCCGACATTGGCGCCGCGGAAAGCGTAGATGCTCTGGTCGTCGTCGCCCACCGCAAACACCGCGCCGCGCTGGCCGGCCATCAGCTTGAGCCATTTGTATTGCAGGTCGTTGGTATCCTGGAACTCGTCCACCAGGATGTGCTGGAAACGCGACTGGTAATGTTCGCGCAGCGGCTGGTTGCGGCTCAGCAGCTCATAGGTGCGCAGCAGCAGTTCGGCAAAATCGACCACGCCTTCGCGCTGGCATTGCTGGTCGTACAGATCGTACAGTTCGACGAACTTGCGGTTGTAATCGTCGTTCGCCTCGACTTCATTGGCGCGCAAACCCTGGTCCTTGGCGCCGTTGATGAAGTACATCAGGTTGCGCGGCGGGTATTTCTCGTCGTCGACATTCATCGCCTTCAGCAGGCGCTTGATGGCCGACAGCTGGTCTTGCGAATCGAGGATCTGGAAAGTCTGCGGCAAGGCCGCGTCGCGGTAATGCGCGCGCAGCAAGCGGTTGCACAGGCCATGGAAAGTTCCTATCCACATGCCGCGCGTATTGATCGGCAACATCGCCGACAAGCGCGTCATCATTTCCTTCGAGGCTTTGTTGGTGAAGGTCACCGCCAGCACGCCGGAGGGCGACACCTGGCCGGTCTGGATCAGCCAGGCGATGCGGGTGGTCAGCACCCGCGTCTTGCCGGAACCGGCGCCGGCCAGGATGAGTGCGGACTGCGCAGGCAAGGTGACTGCCGCCAGTTGTTCTGGATTGAGGTTATGGAGAAGATTTTGCATCCCCACATTATAAGCTGCGGGGGCAGCTGCCTGAGGATCGCTCGCGATATCAGCGTAAACTTATGCCGCAGCGCCGGCGCCAGCAGCATTCGGGCCGGAAGGGTAAAATACTGCATTGCATCATCCGCTGTGCCTCTGTATCCATCTCACCCCAACCAAGTCCCGTCATGTCAGAAGAAGTCCGTCTCGACCGCGCCAGCCCCCCGCTGTCCGAGAGCGCAGTAACGTTCCATATCGTTTCCACTGCATTTTTTACATTTATTTGCTACCTGGCAATAGGCATCCCGCTCGCCGTATTGCCCGGCTACGTCCACGTCGACCTTGGCTACAGCTCGGTGCTGGCGGGCCTGGCGATCAGCATGCAGTACCTGGCCACACTGTTGAGCCGGCCGCTGGCCGGGCGCATGGCTGACTCGGTCGGACCTAAAACTGCAGTCTTGCGCGGCCTGATCGGCTGCAGCATCAGCGGAGTATTCCTGCTGATCGCCGCATTCTTTACCCACATCCCGGCGCTGAGCCTGGCGATCCTGCTGATTGGCCGGCTGGTGCTGGGCTGCGGCGAAAGCATGGTCGGCACCGGCGCCATTACCTGGGGCATAGGGCGGGTGGGCGCACAGCACACGGCCCGCATGATTTCCTGGAATGGTATCGCTACCTATGGCGCGCTGGCCATCGGCGCCCCGCTCGGCGTGGTGCTCGCCCATGCCTGGGGCCTGGCGGCGGTGGGCGCCACCGTTACCGTATTGTCGGTAGCCGGCTTCCTGCTAGCGCGCCTGAAAGCAGCGACGGCAGTGGTGCGCGGCGAGCACTTGCCGTTCGGACGCGTATTGCGCAAGGTCTTCCCGCACGGCATGGGACTAGCCCTGGGCTCGATCGGCTTCGGTTCCATCGCCACCTTCATCACCTTGTTCTATGCCAGCCATCAATGGCCTAACGCGGCATTTGCGCTGACCTTGTTCGGCAGCTTCTTCGTCGGCGCGCGGCTGCTGTTCGCCCACACCATCTCGCGCTTCGGCGGCTTCCGCGTTTCGATTGTCTGTTTTTCGATAGAAGCCTTCGGCCTGCTGTTGCTGTGGCAAGCCGGTTCGCCATTTTTTGCGCTGTGCGGCGCGGCCCTGACCGGCTTCGGCTTCGCCTTGATATTTCCTGCACTCGGCGTCGAGGCAGTGAACCTGGTGCCGGCCAATAACCGCGGCAGCGCGCTCGGCGCCTACTCGGTCTTCCTTGACCTGGCGCTGGGCGTCACCGGTCCGCTGGCAGGCCTGATCGTCAGCAAGTTCGGTTATGCCGAGGTCTATCTGTTTGCCGCAACGGCATCGCTGGCGGCAGTGGCGCTGACCGTCAGCATGTATCGCCGCTCGCAGGCAGCCACGACTGCCGCCGTCCCTGGCTAGCACCGACGCGTCACGGCCGGAAAACCCGTGGTTTTCTTGGCCGGCGGCGAATTGACATAAAATCGTGGTGCAAGTCTCTCATTCAACAGTCATCGTTAGAAGGAGCCGCACCATGGTAAAGAAGAACGTTGCAGTCATCGATATCGGCATCAGCGACAAGGATCGCAAGAAGATCGCCGACGGCCTCAGCAAACTGCTGGCCGATACCTACACCCTCTACCTGAAGACCCATAACTTCCACTGGAACGTGACCGGGCCGATGTTCAATACATTGCACCTGATGTTCGAAACCCAGTACAACGAATTGTGGCTGGCGGTGGACCTGATCGCGGAACGCATACGCGCCCTCGGCTATCCGGCGCCGGCCACCTACAAGGCCTTCGCCAAGCTGACCTCGATATCGGAAGAAGAAGGCGTGCCGAATGCGACCGCCATGATCCAGCAGCTGGTGCAGGGGCAGGAAGCAGTGACCCGCACTGCCCGTTCGATCTTCCCGGTGGTGGATGCCGCGGCCGACGAACCGACCGCGGACTTGCTGACGCAGCGCATGCAGCTGCATGAAAAAAATGCCTGGATGCTGCGCAGCCTGCTGGAAACCTGAAGCGTTTGAAGATGCTTAACGGTTGTTGAACAAGGCCGCGAAACTGCGCGCCGCGGCGACCGGATCCGGCGCCAGGTAAACGCTGCTGATGGCGGCTACCATGTCTGCCCCGGCAGCGATCAGCGGCACGGCGTTCTCTTGCGTCATGCCGCCGATCACCACATTCGGCAGGGCGATTTCTGCATTCGAACGAGCAATGATATCGACTGGCGTCGTCACCGGATATTTCTTCACGCGCGACGGATAGAAGCCGCCGAAAGCGACGTAGCTGGCGCCGGCGCGCTGTGCCGCATGCGCCAGCGCCAGATCGCCGTAGCAGGAAGCGCCGACAATCTTGTCCGGGCCTACCTGCGCCCGCACTTCAGCCACGCTGGCATCAGTGCCGCCGACGTGGATGCCGTCGGCACCCAGCGCCAGGCACAGCTCGACATAGTCGTTGATGATGAACGGACGCTGATAGCGCCGGCACAGCGCCAGCAAAGCCTCCGCCTGCTCCTGACGCAAAGCCGCATCGGCAGTCTTGTGGCGATACTGCAACAATGCCGCGCCGCCTTGCAAGGCTTGTTCGCTGACTGCGAGCAATCTGGCGGTGTCATCCCAGTCGGGCGTGACGATGTATAAACCCTTCATGACTTCATCCTTTAATCTTCAAAAACGGCAGCGTGCGGTTTGGTATGCGCTGGCCAGCCGCAATCGCATACGATGCCGCCAGGGTCTGCTGGCAATAGCTTTGTGCGGCCGCAATCGCCGCTTCCATCTCCAGCCCTTGCGCCAGCAGCGCGGACAGCGCCGCCGCCAGGGTGCAGCCGCTGCCGTGGAATTCACCCGGCAGGCGCGGCCAGCTCCAGCTGCGCGCAGCGCCACGGCCGGTCCAGCGGTTCAAGACCTGGTCCTGTTCCGGACCATGGCCGCCTTTCAGCAATACATTCTGGCAGCCGCGTTCCAGCAGCACCCGCGCCTGCCGTTCAGGATCAGTTTCGCCACCGCACAGGCGGTCGGCCTCGAGCCGGTTCGGCGTGATCACCGTGGCCAGTTCGAACAAGGGTGCAACGGCGGCAATCGGATCCTCGCTGGCCAGGCTGTCGCCATGGCCGTTCGCCAGCACCGGATCGAACACCACCGGCAGATCCGGCTGCCGTACGCGCAGCTGGCGGATGATCGCGGCAATCACATCAGCGTTGGCGCGATTGCCGACGATGCCCAGCTTGACCGCGGAGATAGCGATGCGGTCGACCAGCACCTGCGCCTGCTGCCGCACCAGTTCCGCCGCCACAGGGTGGACGCCGAATACGCGCTGGTTGTCCTGTACCGTCAGCACAGTCAGCACCGACAGCGGGTGTGCGCCGAGTGCAGCGATGGCCGTGATGTCGGCCTGCATGCCGGCGCCGCCGCTCGGATCCGAACCGGAAAACACCAGCACGCAAGGCGGCGCTACAGCGCCGCTGCGCAAGTCTTGCTCCACACTCACTTGACTCTACCCGCCATCGGCGACGACGGCGAGGCGGCAAAGCGTTTCGGAATCCGGCCGGCCAGGAAGGCTTCGCGTCCGGCTTCGATCGCCAGCCGCATGGCGCGCGCCATGCGGATCGGATCCTGGGCGCCGGCAATCGCCGTGTTCATCAGCACGCCATCGCAACCCAGCTCCATCGCAATCGCTGCATCGGAAGCCGTGCCGACGCCGGCATCGACCAGCACCGGCACCTTGGCCTGCTCAATGATCAGCGACAGGTTCCAGGGATTGAGGATGCCCATGCCGGAACCGATCAGCGACGCCAGCGGCATCACCGCGACGCAGCCGATCTCTTCCAGGATGCGGGCCTGGATCGGATCGTCGCTGCAATACACCATGACGTCGAAGCCGTCCTTGACCAGCGCTTCCGCCGCTTTCAGGGTTTCCGGCATGTTTGGAAACAGCGTGCGTTCGTCGCCCAGCACTTCCAGCTTGGCCAGCTTGTGGCCGTTCAGCAGCTCGCGCCCGAGCTGCAGCGTGTAGATCGCGTCGGCGGCGGTGTAGCAGCCGGCTGTGTTCGGCAATATCGTGTAGCGCGTCGGCGGTACTACATCCAGCAGGTTGGGCGCGTTCGGGTCTTGGCCGATGTTGACGCGCCGGATCGCCACCGTGATGATTTCGGCGCCGCTAGCTTCGGTAGCGGCGCGTGTCTGTTCCAGGTCGCGATATTTACCGCTGCCGACCAGCAGCCGCGAGCTGTATGTTTTCCCGGCTATAGTAAGGCCGGCATCCGCTTGTCCCGTCTCGGGGATTGAGTTCAGATCCATGACAAATCCTTTAAAAGATGTTGCAGGGTGGATGCATGCGCCCACGCGATAGTCGCCTCATCGGCGTCCGCGTGGGCATTGCATGCCCACCCTACGGTTTCAGCCACCGCCGATAGCCCGTACCACATCAACCTTGTCTTCGGGCTGCAAGATGCGCTGCGGCCACAGGCTGGCCGGCACAACCTGCCGGTTGACCGCCACCGCCACTGCCTTGCCGGCCAGCTCCAGCGCCACGATCAGCTGCTGCAGGCTTTCGCCCTCAGTCAGCGGATGCGACGCACCGTTGAGTACGATTTCCATCACGGCCTCACTGCTTGCTATAGATTTCCGCGCCGTTCTTGACGAACTCGATGGCTTTCACTTCCATCCCCTGCTTCAGTGCGGCGATGTCGGAAATGCCTTGCGCGGCGGCGTATTCGCGCACTTCCTGAGTGATCTTCATCGAACAGAAATGCGGACCGCACATGGAACAGAAATGCGCCACCTTGGCGGAATCCTTGGGCAAGGTTTCATCGTGGAATTCACGCGCCTTGTCCGGATCGAGACCGATGTTGAACTGGTCTTCCCAGCGGAATTCAAAGCGTGCTTTCGACAAGGCATTGTCGCGGATCTGCGCGCCCGGATGGCCCTTGGCCAGGTCAGCCGCATGCGCTGCAATCTTGTAGGTGATGATGCCGTCCTTGACGTCGACCTTGTTCGGCAAGCCCAGATGTTCTTTCGGCGTGACGTAGCACAGCATGGCCGTACCGTACCAGCCGATGGTGGCGGCGCCGATGCCGGAAGTGATGTGGTCGTAGCCTGGCGCGATGTCGGTGGTCAGCGGTCCGAGCGTATAGAACGGCGCTTCGTGGCACTGCTCCAGCTGCAGGTCCATGTTTTCCTTGATCAGGTGCATCGGCACGTGACCCGGACCTTCGATCATGACCTGCACGTCATGCTTCCAGGCGATCTGGGTCAGTTCACCCAGGGTTTTCAGCTCACCCAACTGCGCTTCATCGTTAGCGTCGTAGATCGAACCTGGACGCAGGCCGTCGCCGAGGCTGAAGCTGACGTCGTAGGCCTTCATGATTTCGCAGATGTCTTCGAAGTGATCGTAGAGGAAGGATTCGCGGTGATGCGCCAGGCACCACTTGGCCATGATGGAACCGCCGCGGCTGACGATGCCGGTCAGGCGCTTGGCAGTCATCGGTACGTATTGCAGGCGCACGCCGGCGTGGATGGTGAAGTAGTCGACACCCTGCTCGGCTTGCTCGATCAGGGTGTCGCGGAAGATTTCCCAGGTCAGGTCTTCAGCCTTGCCGTTGACCTTTTCCAACGCCTGGTAGATCGGCACGGTGCCGATCGGCACCGGCGAATTGCGGATGATCCATTCGCGCGTTTCGTGGATATGCTTGCCGGTCGACAGGTCCATCACGTTGTCGCCGCCCCAGCGGATCGCCCAGGTCATTTTTTCGACTTCTTCGCCGATCGACGAAGTCACTGCGGAATTGCCGATGTTGGCGTTGATCTTGACCAGGAAATTGCGGCCGATGATCATCGGTTCGATTTCCGGATGATTGATGTTGGCAGGAATGATGGCGCGGCCGCGGGCGATTTCCGAGCGCACGAATTCCGGCGTGATTTCCGCCGGCAGCGCGGCGCCGAACGATTGACCGGGATGCTGGCGGCCCATCAGCTCGGCCAGCTTGTTGCCCATCGGGCCGGAGGCTTTCAGTTCTTCCAGGTATTCCTTGCGGCGCATGTTTTCGCGGATCGCCACGAATTCCATTTCCGGCGTGATGACGCCCTGGCGCGCATAGTGCATCTGCGAGACGTTCTTGCCGGCCTTGGCGCGGCGCGGCTTGCGGTGCAGATTGAAGCGCAGTTCGGCCAGCTTGGGATCGTTGAGGCGCTCGATGCCGTATTCCGAACTCGGACCCGGCAGTTCTTCGGTATCGTCGCGTTCCATGATCCATGGCAGGCGCGGTGTCGCCAGGCCGGAGCGGATATCGATCTTGACATCCGGATCGCTATATGGACCCGAAGTGTCGTAGACATAGATAGGCGGGTTCTTTTCCGCGCCGAATGAAGCCGGCGTATCGGATTGGCTGATCTGCCGCATCGGTACGCGGATGTCAGGGCGCGAGCCGGTGATGTAGATCTTGCGCGAATTCGGCAGGGGATGGATTGCGGCTTCATCCACCGTGGCAGTGGCGGACAGGAATTTTGGGTTGGCGTTCATTTTGGCTCCTTTGCTTGTGTTTCATGGCTTGGAGCCAGCAAAGGAGTTTTCGAGCCTGACGGTGGGAATCACTGCAAAAAGCGGTAAATCGGCCGACAACATTCTCGACAGCTTCCCTTCGCTGGCATTACCCAGATCAGGTTCGAGGGTATTTCTCACCCGATTGCATTAGCGTTTCAGCAATCAGGACCCCTAGCGTTGCGTTGCCCGGTGTTTGAATCCCGAGGCAGCGGAAAGGATTTTACACCCGCAATCAGCTTGCGGTATATCGAAAATCCGGGTTTCCTTATCCCGGATCAAGTATAGAAGCCGGCTGCCGTGGCAAATCCGTCCACATGCTTGCCTTTACGTCAAAAAACAGCACGTCCCGGCCGCCAATGTTAGGAGGCACCCGGCTGCGTACTTTATAATCATCGTTTTAGCAAAGAACACTAACTAAATCATGGAATTAGCCAAGTCTTTCGACCCTGCCGAGATTGAACAATTCTGGCGTACGGAATGGGAAAAGCGCGGGTACTACACCGCCACCACCGACGCCGACAAGCCTTCCTTCAGTATTCAGTTGCCGCCGCCCAACGTCACCGGCACGCTACATATGGGGCACGCCTTTAACCAGACCATCATGGATGGCCTGACCCGTTATCACCGCATGCGCGGCTATAACACGGCCTGGATTCCCGGCACCGATCACGCCGGCATCGCCACGCAAATCGTGGTCGAACGGCAACTCGACGCGCAAAAAATATCGCGCCACGACCTCGGCCGCGAAAAATTCGTCGAAAAGGTCTGGGAGTGGAAAGAAAAATCCGGCTCCACCATTACCGGCCAGATGCGCCGCATGGGCGCCTCCACCGACTGGAGCCGTGAATATTTCACGATGGACGACAAACTGTCCGGCACGGTGGTCGAAGTGTTCGTGCGCCTGTTTGAACAAGGCCTGATCTATCGCGGCAAGCGGCTAGTCAACTGGGATCCAGTGCTGGGCACGGCGATCTCGGAACTGGAAGTGCTGTCGGAAGAAGAAGACGGTTCGATGTGGCATATCCGTTATCCGTTTGCCGATGGCAGCGGCCATCTGACAGTTGCCACCACGCGTCCGGAAACCCTGCTGGGCGACGTTGCGGTGGCGGTCGATCCGACCGACGAACGTTATATCCACCTGGTCGGCAAGATGCTCAAGCTGCCGCTGACCGATCGCGAAATCCCGATCATTGCCGACAGCTATGTCGACAAGGAATTCGGCACCGGTTGCGTGAAGATCACGCCGGCGCATGATTTCAATGACTATGCAGTAGGACAACGGCACAATCTGGCGCAAATCACCATCCTGACGCTGGACGCCAAGATCAATGAAAACGGCCCTGTCCAGTATCAGGGCATGGATCGCTTCGTGGCGCGCAAGCAGATCGTTGCCGATCTGGAGGCCCAAGGTTTGCTGGAATCGGTCAAGCCGCACAAGCTGATGGTGCCGCGCGGCGACCGCACCGGCGTGGTGATCGAGCCGATGCTGACCGACCAGTGGTTCGTGGCGATGAGCAAGCCGGCGCCGGAAGGCACCCACTTCCCGGGCAAATCGATTACCGAAGTCGCGCTGGAAAAAGTCGCCAACGGCGAAATCCAGATGATTCCGGAAAATTGGAACAACACCTATAACCAGTGGCTCAACAATATCCAGGACTGGTGCATTTCCCGCCAGTTGTGGTGGGGCCATCAGATCCCGGCCTGGTATGCCGACGACGGCAAGATCTATGTCGCCCGCAATGAAGCGGAAGCGCAAGCCAAGGCCGCTGCTGCCGGCTATACCGGCGCGCTGCGGCGCGACGACGACGTGCTGGATACCTGGTTCTCGTCGGCGCTGGTACCGTTCTCGACCCTGGGCTGGCCGGAAGAAACGCCGGACTACAAGATGTTCCTGCCGTCCTCGGTACTGGTGACCGGCTTCGACATCATCTTCTTCTGGGTCGCGCGGATGGTGATCATGACCACCCACTTTACCGGCAAGGTGCCGTTCAAGACCGTGTATGTGCACGGCCTAGTACGCGACGGCAACGGCCAGAAGATGTCGAAGTCGAAGGGCAATACGCTTGACCCTATCGACCTGATCGACGGCATCGCGCTGGAAGACCTGGTGGCCAAACGCACGGTCGGCCTGATGAATCCGAAGCAGGCAGAGAGTATCGCCAAGGCAACCCGCAAGGAATTTGCCGATGGCATCCCGGCCTTCGGCACCGATGCGCTGCGCTTCACCTTCGCTTCGCTGGCGACGCTCGGCCGCAATATCAACTTCGACCTCGGCCGCTGCGACGGCTATCGCAATTTCTGCAACAAGCTGTGGAACGCCACCCGCTTCGTGCTGATGAACACCGAGGGCAAGGACTGCGGCTTCGATGGCCATACGCCAGGCGTGTGCGACAAGGAAAACCTGCAATTCTCACAAGCCGACCGCTGGATCGTGTCGCTCCTGCAGCGCACCGAAGCCGATGTCGCCAAGGGCTTCGCCGACTACCGTTTCGACAATATCGCTTCCGCCATCTACAAATTCGTCTGGGATGAATATTGCGACTGGTACCTGGAAGTCGCCAAGGTGCAGATCCAGCAAGGCAACGAAGCGCAGCAGCGCGCTACCCGCCGCACCTTGCTGCGCGTGCTGGAAGTGGTGCTGCGCTTGGCGCATCCGGTCATCCCGTTCGTCACCGAAGCCTTGTGGCAAAGCGTGGCGCCGCTGACCGGCAAGGTGCTGGATCCGGCTGGCGATTCCATCATGCGCCAGCCTTATCCGGAAGCCAATCTGGAAAAAATCGATGACAGCGCGGAAGCCTGGATGACCCAGCTGAAGTCGCTGACAGATGCCTGCCGCAACCTGCGCGGCGAAATGCAATTGTCGCCGGCGCTGCGGGTGCCGCTGATCATTGCCGGCTCCGCCGAACAGCAAGCGACCTTGCTGTCGTTTGCACCATACTTGCAGGCTCTGGCGAAATTATCAGAAGTGCAAGTAGTAGAGACTCTACCCGAATCGCCGGCGCCGGTCTCGATAGTTGGCGATGCTAAGCTGCTGCTCAAGGTAGAAATCGATGTTGCAGCTGAACGGGAACGTTTAGGCAAGGAAATCACTCGTATTGAAGGCGAGATGGCGAAAGCCGAAACCCAGCTTGGCAATGAAAGCTTTGTCGCAAGAGCACCGGCACAGGTGGTTGCACAGATGCGGGAACGCCTGGTGAATTTTTCGAGTACCCTTGAAAAACTGCGCGAACAGTTTGCAAAATTAAAAGTATCTTGATTTCTTAATAATAGGATGACACCGGCTGGCTATGCTGCAGCCGGTGCAACAGATACCAGGAGACGAAGAATGAATAAACTTTTGATGCGGCTTGTATTCACGGCAGTCGCCGGCAGCGCCATGCTGGCTGGCGGTGCTTTCGCCCAGGACCCTAGCTCAGCGGTCGGCCTGTGGAAAAATATCGACGATCACACCGGCAAGCCCAAAGCGCTGATACGCATTAGCGAATCCAACGGCGTCCTGATCGGCAAGATCGAAAAGCTGCTGCGCGATCCTGCCGAGGACCAGAATCCGAAATGCGTCAAATGCGAAGGCGAACTGAAGGACCAGCCTATCCTGGGCATGACCATCATCACCGGCATGCAAAAGGATGGCAGCGAATACAACGGCGGCAAGATCCTTGATCCGGATAACGGCAAGGTCTACAAGAGCAAGATGACGCTGCAGGACAATGGCGCCAAGCTCGATGTGCGCGGCTATATCGGCGTGCCGATGCTGGGCCGTACGCAAACCTGGCTGCGTCAGGAGTAAGTTCTTTTCTGATGAATCGCTGCCGCTTGCCGCAGACGTAAAAAAATGCCGTTCCAGCTTTGGGCTGAACGGCATTTTTATTTGCTGACGCTGATAGCGCTATCAGCACGGCTGTCTATATGCAGCGGGGTCGCCTAAACGAAAGACACTGTCAGACCTGGCAGCGCGATGCCGGAAAATGCTGTAACCCAGGTCTGCCCGGCCTGCACCGGATAGGCATCGGTCCAGGTGCCGGTGGTGATGATTTCGCCCGCCTGCAAAGGCGTGAACTCGGGATGGGCGTTCAGCACCTGGTGCAAATGCCACAAAGCGTGCACCGGACTGTCCAGCACATCGCTGCCGAAACCGGCGCCGCACAGGGTGACCGAATCCTCGGTGCAGCACGACAGCGAAACGCTGGCGTTGGCCAGCATGCTGGCCAGGTTGCGCCGGGTCGCGCTCGATAAAACGTGCGGTTCGCCGATGATCAGGGTGCCATGCAGGCCGAAGGCGGCGATGGCGTCGACCGCTTCAAACTTCCAGTCGGGGAATGGACAAACCACGATTTCGAAGGCATGCGCCATCCATTCGATACAATCGGCGATTTCCTCCAGGCTGGCGTCCGGCGCCGGCGTGCGGCCCAGGCTGAACACCACCTCCGGCTCTATGCGCGGCTGCACCGCTCCCTCCAGGCTCTGGATGCCGCGATTGTCTTCCGCATAGCGCACGGTGCTGTCGAAGATGTGCGCCCAGATCGGTGCGCTGATCGATTCGGCGATGCCGTATTTCTGCCAGATGTTGCGGTTGCAGAATCCGAGCTTGCGTCCGACCGGATTAGAACCCTGACCGATACTCGCGTCCAGGATCCGCTTGCCGATCTCATAGCCATCCATCACAGACAAGGCGTCGGCTGCGGACAGCAGGGGCATCAGTTTGGCTTGCGCTCGCGCGTCCAAAAGCTGATGGGCATAACGGTTAGCTTTGGTAGACATAAGCATGGTTGACTTGCACACTATTAGTGAAGACTATCGTATTGTCTGTGACGTTTAATTTTTGCACAAGCTCCGAAACATTGGCATTTCGGCGCCTGCATCGCGGGACGGCACGATACCCGCGCATTTGCGGCTATCAGCCGCGATTAGAAACGATCATCGAATTCGCGATTTTTGCAAAAACTGATCAAGCTGTGATGCGAACAGATGGCGGTCGCTTTGACTGAATGTCGTCGGACCACCGGTTTCGACCCCGCTGCCGCGCAATTCCTCCATGAAATTGCGCATCGTCAGGTGTTGCTGGATGTTGTCTTTGGTATAAAACTCGCCGCGCGGGTTCAGCGCCTTGCCGCCTTTTGCCAGGACATCGGCCGCCAGCGGAATATCCGCGGTGATGACCAGGTCTCCGGGCTGCAATAACCTGACAATTTCATTGTCGGCCACGTCGAAACCGGCCGGCACCTGGAGCGCCTTGATGAAGCGTGACGGCGGCACCCGCAGCAGCTTGTTGGCCACCAGCGTCACCGTGATCTGCAAGCGTTCGGCAACCCGATACAGGATTTCCTTGATAACGTTCGGACAAGCATCGCCGTCAACCCAGATCTGCATGGCGGCGGATTGCCCACTTGTTGCATCGGCCGCATTTGCTTTCGGCAGCGAATTAATTTTGCCCCCACAGCTCACCGTTCGGTCCGGTGCGTGGCGCGCTGACGCCAAAATGCGTATAGGCAGCCGGCGTCGCGATACGGCCGCGCGGCGTCCGCTGCAAATAACCCTGCTGGATCAGATACGGCTCCAGCACATCTTCGATGGTGTCGCGTTCTTCGCCGATCGCCGCCGCCAGATTGTCCAGGCCGACCGGACCGCCGCCGAACTTGAACAGCACCGCTTCCAGCAGTTTCCTGTCCATGATGTCGAAACCGACCGGATCGACATCCAGCATGACCAGCGCGGCGTCCGCCATCGCCTTGGTGATTTCACCATTGCCTTTGACTTCTGCGTAATCGCGCACGCGGCGCAGCAGGCGGTTGGCGATGCGCGGCGTGCCGCGGCTGCGCTTGGCGATTTCAAAAGCGCCGTCATCCATGATCGGCGCGCCCAGCAAGGACGCGCTGCGGGTGACGATCTTGCCCAGCTGCTGCGGCGTATAGAATTCGAGGCGGGCGACAATCCCGAAGCGGTCGCGCAAAGGGTTCGTCAGCATTCCGGCTCGCGTGGTCGCGCCGACCAGGGTGAAAGGCTGGAGGTCGAGGCGCACCGAGCGCGCAGCGGGACCTTCGCCGATCATGATGTCGATCTGATAATCTTCCAGCGCCGGATACAGGATTTCTTCCACCACTGGCGACAAGCGGTGAATCTCGTCGATGAACAGTACATCGTTGGCTTCCAGGTTGGTCAGCAGCGCAGCCAGGTCGCCCGCGCGTTCCAGCACCGGCCCGGAAGTCTGGCGCAGGTTGACGCCCATTTCGCGCGCGATGATGTGCGCCAGCGTGGTTTTCCCCAGCCCCGGAGGGCCGAACAACAGCGTATGGTCCAGCGCCTCGCGCCGTTGGCGCGCGGCGGTAATGAATATCTGCAGCTGGTCGCGTATTTTTTCCTGGCCGACGTACTCGTCCAGCTGTTTCGGCCGCAAGGCGCGTTCGATCGCCTCTTCGTTCGGCGATGCCGGCGTGGCGGAAATGATGCGCTGTTCGGTGAAATCGTCGGTTTGGATACTCATGATCGGATTGTAGCCAGTGTGCGGCGATTAAATATAGAAAAAAACCACGCTACGCCAATAAAAGACAAATCATCTTGCTTTGTTGCGCGGCCCTACAACTTGGACAGCGCTTTCAATGCCAGTTTGATACCTTCCGACACGGTCGCATCCGCCGGCAGCTGCTTGAGCGCGAGCATGGCTTCCTTGTCCGAATACCCGAGTGCGATCAAGGCATTCAAAATGTCGCCGCTGGCTTCGCTGCCATGCGGGCTGCCGACCGGCCCCAGATCCGCGCCCAGCTTGCCTTTCAGCTCCAGCAGCAGGCGTTCCGCGGTTTTCTTGCCGATGCCGGGCACTTTGGTCAGCCGTCCGGCTTCCTGCAAGGTGACAGCCTGGGCCAGATCATGCACCGACATGCCGGACAGGATGGAAAGCGCGGTGCGGGCGCCAACGCCGCTGATCTTGATCAGCTGCTTGAAGACATTCCGCTCTTCTGCGCTGCCAAAACCATACAACACGTGCGCATCTTCGCGTATCGCCAGATGTGTCAGCAAGGCGACTTTTTCGCCAAGTCCTGGCAGATTGTAGAAAGTACTCATCGGCACCCCGACTTCGTAACCGACGCCGTTGCAGTCGATCAGCAGTTGGGGTGGATTTTTCTCGAGCAGAATGCCTGAAAGACGACCTATCATCGCGGTATGGCCTTAATGTGAATCAATGAATCATACAGGACAACTGGTTAAAAACACAGTAGTTTTCTTGCAGGAATGCTGAATTTGCAGAAAATGAAGGGAAGTACAGAATTTCTGCCCAAAGCAAAAACCCTCTGACCGGTAAGGGGCAGAGGGTTTTTTAATAAAAGCCTGACGATGACCTACTTTCACACTGGTTGCAGCACTATCATCGGCGCAAATTCGTTTCACGGTCCTGTTCGGGATGGGAAGGGGTGG
>NZ_DATMRB010000047.1:0-8186 GCF_035566555.1 Collimonas sp. | reverse complement strand
CATCATGCCGCGCTGCTTCATGCGGCCGGCCTTTTCGCCCGCCTCGTTGCCAAAGCCCCAGAAGAAATCCGCCCGTACCGCTCCTTTGATAGCGCCGCCGGTATCCTGCGCGATCACCAGCTGCTGCAAAGGCGTATTGCTGTTCGGCTGGGTAGTGGCCAGGAATACCGGCGTCCCCAGCGGCACGAACTGCTGGTCGACCGCGATCGAGCGCAGCGGCGTCAGCGGCACACCTTGCGCGCCTTTCGGTCCCTGGCTAGCATCCAGTACTTTTTCCTCCTTGAAGAAGACATAGCTCGGATTGGCGTTCAGCAATTCCTGCTGGCGGCCGGGATTCGCTGCCAGCCAGCCCTTGATGCCCTGCGCAGAAGCCTGGGCCAGCGTCAATTCCCCCTTGTCCACCAGATAACGGCCGATCGAGCGGTAGGGATAACCGTTCTGGTCGGCATAAGCGACCCGCACGATGCTGCTGCCGTCATTCATCTGCACCCGGCCGGAACCCTGTACCTGCAGGAAGAAGGCATCGATGGGATCGTCCACCCACAGGATTTCCTTGCCGGCCAGGGCGCCGGATTTATCCAGCTCGGCGCGGCTTGGGTAAGGCACCACCTTGTTGCCGACCAGGCGGCCGCGCAGGCGCAAGCCCTTCAGTTCCGGATAAATGCTGGCCAGGTCGACCGTGATCAGGTCGTCCGGCGCTCGGTAAATCGGTGTCTGGTAGGGGCCGCCGCGCTTGCGCGAGCCTTTCAGCAGCGGCTCGTAATAGCCGGTGACCAGGCCGTTGTCGCTGCCATCGGCATTAACAACCTGATAAGGCGTGAAAAACGACTGGAAGAAAGTGCGGATCGCTTTTTCGTTGCCGGCGTCCAGCCCGGCGGCGATGGCGCATGGCTCCTTCCAGTCAGCTTTACGGGCTTGCGTAGTGCAGGAAGTCAGGAATGCCGGCAGCACCTGGCGCAAATCGTCGTTGCCCCAGCCCGGCAAGGCTGCAAAAGTGGTGGCGCGCAGGTTGGCGCCGGGGGCAGCCGATGGCACGGCGGGCGCTGTCCCGTTGCCTGGACGCGGCGTTTCCTGCGGCGGAGGGGTAAGAGAAGTAGTCGTACAGGCAGCTAAACTGAATCCGATAATCAAGACAGAAACGGGTAAACTGAGACGTTTAAATAGCATTTAGGATTCTTTATGTGGTTAGTGGCTCTCGAAGCTTGCTTCGCCTTCTTTGTATTCGCATTCATTGTCTGGTGGACCATGTTTTCCGGCCGTAAACCGGATCAAACCCCGGATCAAACCCCGGATCAAAAACAGGGGCAAAAGCCGCCAAGCAAATCGCTACCGCCAAAAGACGACAAAAAAGAGCAATAGTTCAAAACACCAGGCCTCAATGCAGGGTGCGCGGCAGCGACAGGATGAATTCCGGAATGCGCGCCTCGAACTGCTCGCCGTCTTCGGCCACGCAGAAATATTCGCCCAGCATCGAGCCCTGCGGCGTCGCCAGCGAAGTGCCGCTGGTGTATTCGAACTGCTCGCCCGGCTGCAGCAGCGGCTGATGGCCGACCACGCCCAGGCCGCGCACTTCTTCCACATGATTGTTAGCGTCGGTAATGACCCAGTGGCGCGAAATCAGCTGCGCGGCGACCTGGCCGGTATTCTTGATCGTGATCGCATAGGCAAAAACGAAGTGCGAACTGTCTGGCTGGGATTGTTCTTCCAGATACTGGGTTCTGACAGTGACGGTGAATTCATAGGCGGCCATGCTGGTTTCCTCGGTTGATGCTTATATATAAGTATTCGATATGGCGAACGGCCCATTGCACACGAATTTCTGCCACGGCGCAAGCTGCAACGACGCCTGAGGCGGGGCTAAAGGGTAAAATAGCGATCTTTTGCGCCTTTCCCTGGACAGCCTCATGCCAACCTACCGTATTGCTCCAAGCATCCTCTCCGCCGACTTCGCCCGCCTGGGCGAGGAAGTACGCAATGTCGTCCGCGACGGCGCCGATATGATCCACTTCGACGTCATGGACAACCATTACGTGCCGAACCTGACCATCGGCCCGCTGGTGTGCGAAGCCATCCGCCCGCACGTGCAGGTGCCGATCGACGTCCACCTGATGGTCAAGCCGGTAGACCGCATCATTCCCGACTTCGCCAAGGCCGGCGCCAACATCATCACTTTCCATCCGGAAGGTTCGGAGCACATTGACCGATCGCTGCAACTGATCCGCGACCACGGCTGCAAGGCCGGCCTGGTGTTCAATCCCGCCACCTCGCTCGATTACCTCGACTATGTGATGGACAAGATCGACATCATCCTGATCATGTCGGTCAACCCCGGCTTCGGCGGCCAGTCGTTCATCCCGGAAGCGCTCAAGAAAATTGCTGAAGCGCGCCGCCGCATCGACGAATCGGGGCGCGACATCATGCTGGAAGTCGACGGCGGGATCAAGATCGAGAATATTGCCGCCGCCGCCAAGGCCGGCGCCGACACCTTCGTGGCCGGCTCCGCCATCTTCGGCAAACCGGACTACAAGGCCGTCATCGACGACATGCGCGTGCAGCTGGCAAACGTATGACGACAGCAGCAACGACGCCGGTGGTGCTGAGCGGCATCGCCGCCGCCATCATCGACCTCGACGGCACCATGCTGGACACGGCGCCGGATTTCCACGCCGCCGTCAACCGCATGCGCGCCGAGCTGGGCCTGGCGCCGCTGGCGCAGCAAACGATTGTCGATTTCGTCGGCAAAGGCAGCGAGAACCTGATCCGCCGCGTGCTCGGCGTCGACTACCCTGCCGCCCAGGTTGAACAGCATTTCGAGGCGGCGCTGGATTCCTACCAGCGCCACTACGCCGTGGTCAACGGCAGCCTTGCCACCGTCTATCCGGGCGTGGTGGAAGGATTGCAAGCCATGCGCAAGCAAGGCTTGCGGCTGGCCTGCGTCACCAACAAACCTCTGGAATTTGCGGTCGCCTTGCTGGAAAAAGCCGGTTTGCGCGACTATTTCGAAGTGGTCTACGGCGGCGATTCCTTTCCGAAAAAGAAACCGGACCCGATGCCGCTACTGGCCGTGTGCGCAGATTTCCAGCTGCAACCGGCGCAGGTGCTGGCCATCGGCGACTCCAGCAACGACGCCCAGGCAGCCCGCGCGGCCGGTTGCCCGGTATATAACGTGCCTTACGGATACAATCACGGCGAGTCTATACAAAATGTCGATTCCGATGGTATAGTCACCTCGCTGCTTGTTGCAGCACAAAATATCAGCCACTGAACCGGCTGACACAGGTTATCGAATTACAGCTTACTGAATTACAGCTTATTTTAAGACTGCCCTATCTCTCATGTTTTTCAACAAAAAACTTCATGTCCTCTTAGCCGCCCCCGGGGCCTGGCTATGGCGACGCTGGCAATCCTGGGCTCACTGAACCCACCGATAGCTGCTGCCTGAGTATTTACGGACAAAGTCATTCGCCACACTGTGGCGACACACTTGCCCCCGATATTTAAAATTCAGGCAACGTTTTTTGTAGTGAACCACCGCTGTTCTACAATAGCGGTCTGGAGAGAAACATGACCGAACTCGAATTCAAATCGCTGGCCACGCAAGGCTACAACCGCATCCCGCTGATCGCCGAAGCCTTTGCCGATCTCGAAACCCCGTTGACGCTGTACCTGAAGCTGGCGCAGACCCAGCAGACCGGCAAGAACACCTTCCTGCTGGAATCGGTAGTCGGCGGCGAACGTTTCGGCCGCTATTCCTTCATCGGCCTGCCGGCGACCACGCTGCTGCGCAGCTATGGCACACGGATCGAAGTGCTCCAGCATGACAAGGTCATCGAAACCCGCGAAGGCAACCCGCTCGATTTCATCGCCGAATTCCAGGCGCGCTACAAAGTTGCGCTGCGTCCTGGCCTGCCGCGTTTTTGTGGTGGCCTGGCCGGCTACTTCGGCTACGACACGGTGCGCCATATCGAAAAAAGGCTGGCGCACTCGACCCCGAAAGACGATCTCGGCCTGCCCGACATCCAGCTGCTGCTGACCGAAGAACTGGCGGTCATCGACAACCTGTCCGGCAAGCTGTACCTGATCGTGTATGCCGACCCGACCCAGCCGGAAGCTTTCTCCAAAGGGCGGCAACGCCTGAAAGACTTGCGCAACATGCTGCGCCGTCCGGCCGATGCGCCGGTCACTTCGGCCTCGGTGCGCACCGAAACCATCCGCGAATTCAAGCGCGAAGATTATCTGAAAGCCGTCGCCAAAGCCCAGGAATACGTGATGGCCGGCGACCTGATGCAAGTCCAGATCGGCCAGCGCATCAAGAAACCCTATGTCGATTCGCCGCTGATGCTGTACCGCGCCTTGCGCTCGCTGAATCCGTCGCCGTATATGTACTTCTATAATTTCGGCGACATGCAGATCGTCGGCGCGTCGCCGGAAATCCTGGTGCGCAACGAACAGACCTCGGCTCCCAAGACCAACGGCGAAGCCAAACGCACCGTCACCATCCGGCCGCTGGCCGGCACCCGCCCGCGCGGCAGCACACCGGAACAGGATGCGCAACTGGCCACCGAACTGCTGGCCGACCCCAAGGAAATCGCCGAGCACGTAATGCTGATCGACCTGGCCCGCAACGACATCGGCCGCATCGCCGAAACCGGCAGCGTCAAGGTCACCGACCAGATGGTGATCGAAAAATATTCGCATGTGCAGCACATCGTCTCGAATGTCGAAGGCGAGCTGAAATCCGGCCTGTCCAACCTGGATGTGCTGAAAGCCACCTTCCCGGCCGGCACCCTGTCCGGCGCGCCGAAAGTGCGCGCCATGGAAATCATCGACGAGCTGGAGCTGACCAAGCGCGGCATCTACGGCGGCGCCTGCGGCTACCTGTCGTTCGGCGGCGAAATGGATGTCGCCATCGCGATCCGCACCGGCGTCATCAAGGATGGCATGCTGTATGTGCAGGCCGCGGCCGGCATCGTTGCCGACTCGGTGCCCGAGATGGAATGGCAGGAAACCGAAAACAAAGCCCGCGCAGTACTACGCGCAGCGGAACAGGTACAAGACGGTCTGGATGGAGAAATCTGATGCTGCTGATGATAGACAACTACGATTCCTTCACCTACAACCTGGTGCAATATTTCGGTGAACTGGGTGAAGACGTGCGGACCTACCGCAATGATGAAATCACGCTGGAACAAATTGAAGCACTGAAGCCGGACCGCATCTGCCTGTCGCCAGGCCCGTGCAGCCCGCGCGAAGCCGGGATTTGCGTCGACTTGCTGAAACAGTTTGCCGGCAAGCTGCCCATCCTCGGCGTCTGCCTCGGCCACCAGGCCATCGGCGAAGCATTTGGCGGCAAGGTGATCCGCGCCCAGCAAGTCATGCATGGCAAGACCTCGCCGATTACGCATACCGGGGTCGGCGTCTTCAAGGACCTGCCTAGCCCGTTTACCGTGATCCGCTACCACTCGCTGGCAATCGAGCGTGCCTCGATTCCAGCCTGCCTGGAAATCACCGCCTGGACCGACGACGGCGAAATCATGGGCGTGCGCCACAAGGATTACGATATCGAGGGTGTGCAGTTTCACCCGGAATCGATCCTGTCGGAACATGGCCATGCGCTGCTGCGCAACTTCGTCCAGCGCACCGCCTGACGCGGCGCTAGCTGTTCGCCGGCGCCCGCCACAGCGGCGCCGTCTTTCTCATTCCCGGTAAGGACATCATGCCAATCACCGACCAAGAAGCGCTCTTGCGCTGCATCGAGCACCGCGAAATCTTCCACGACGAAATGCTGTCGCTGTTCCGCCGCATCATGAAGGGCGAAATGTCGCCGCTGATGATTGCGGCGCTGACCATGGGCTTGCGCGTCAAGAAGGAAACCATCGGCGAAATCGCCGCCGCCGCGCAAGTCATGCGCGAATTTGCCACACCCGTACCCTGCCGCGACACCAGCAATCTGGTGGATATCGTCGGCACCGGCGGCGACGGCGCGCAAACCTTCAATATTTCCACCGCCTCCATGTTCGTGGCCGCCGCCGCCGGCGCGCGTGTCGCCAAGCATGGCGGCCGCAGCGTCTCCTCCTCGTCCGGCAGCGCCGACGTGCTGGAATCGTTCGGCGCCAATATCAACCTGACGCCGGCCCAGGTGGCGCAATCGATAGAACAGACCGGCATCGGCTTCATGTTCGCGCCCAACCACCATGCAGCGATGAAGCATGCGGCGCCGGTGCGCAAGGAACTGGGCGTACGCACCATTTTCAATATCCTGGGACCGCTCACCAACCCGGCCGGCGCGCCAAATATCCTGATGGGCGTATTCCACGCCGACCTGGTCGGGATCCAGGTGCGCGTCCTGCAACGGCTGGGCGCGCAGCACGCGATCGTGGTCTGGGGCCGCGACAACATGGATGAAGTCTCGCTCGGCGCCGGCACCATGGTGGGCGAGCTGGTCAACGGCGAAATTCGCGAGTACGAAATCCATCCGGAAGATTTCGGCCTGCAGATGACCGCCAGCCGGAACTTGAAAGTATCCAACTCAGTCGAATCGAAGGCAAAAGTACTGGAAGCGCTGCAAGACCAGCCGGGCGCGGCGCGCGATATCGTCGCCATCAATGCCGGCGCTGCCCTGTATGCAGCCGGCGTCGCCAGTTCGATCGCCGATGGCCTGGAGAAAGCCCGCGCAGCGATCGCTTCCGGTGCCGCCAAGGCTAAACTCGATCAGTTCGTGCAAGCCACGCAAAGCATCGCCACCGCCGGCTGAATACCGTCATCAATATCGTAGCAAGGAACAACGCCATGTCAGATATCTTGAACAAAATCCTCGACGTCAAAGCGGATGAAGTCGCTGCGGCGAAAAAACAGCAAGACTTTGCCAGCCTGCGGCGCGAAGTCGAGTCCGATACCGAAGCACGTGCCGCCCTGCGTGGTTATGAAGCAGCGCTACGCGCCAAGATCGCAGCGGGACATGCCGGCGTGATCGCCGAAGTCAAGAAAGCATCGCCATCCAAGGGTGTGATCCGCGCCGACTTCCGCCCTGCCGAAATCGCTGTCGACTATGCCGCCCATGGCGCGGCCTGCCTGTCGGTGCTTACCGACATCCAGTTTTTCCAGGGCTCGCCCGAATACCTGAAACAGGCGCGCGCCGCATGCAATTTGCCGGCGCTGCGCAAGGATTTCATGATCGATCCTTACCAGGTGTACCAGGCGCGTTCCTGGGGTGCCGACGCTATTCTGCTGATCGTCGCCGCGCTGGACCACGGCCTGATGGCGGAAATGGAAGCGGTCGCCCATGAGCTAGGCATGAGCGTGCTGGTGGAAGTGCATAACGCAGAGGAACTGAACGCGGCCTTGAAGCTGAAGACTAATCTGCTCGGCATCAACAACCGCAACCTGCGCACCTTTGACACGTCGCTGCAGACCACGCTGGACCTGCTGCCGCACATCACGCCGGACAAGCTGGTCGTCACCGAATCCGGCATCCATACCAAGGATGACGTCAAGCGCATGCGCGACGCCGATGTCCACGCTTTCCTGGTGGGCGAAGCCTTCATGCGGGCGGAACATCCGGGCGCCGAGCTGGCCCGCCTGTTCGCCGGCTGAAGCCGGCGAACAGCCTAGAACGCCGGAATCAAGGAACCCTTGAATTCGGCTTCGATGAATTTACGCACCTCTTCCGACTGATAAGCCTTGACCAGTTTTTTCACCCAAGGCTTATCCTTGTCTTCTGCCCGCGTGACGATCAGGTTGGCGTACGGTCCCTTGGCATCCTCCACCGCAATCGCATCGCGCTGCAATGACAATCCCGCCTTCACCGCATAGTCGTTGTTGACCGAAGCCGCCGCCAGATCGTCCAGCGAACGCGGCAGCTGCGCCGCATCCAGTTCCACCAGCTTGAGTTTCTTCGGATTGGCGATGACGTCCAGCGGCGTCGCGTTGACGCCGTTTTCGCCGACACCCGGCTTCAGCTTGATCAGGCCGGCTTTCTGCAACAGCAGCAGCGCCCGGTTGCCGTTGGATGGATCGTTCTGGATGCCGATGCTGGCGCCCGCCGGCAACTGGTCCACCGTCTTGTATTTCTTCGAATAGATGCCCAGCGGCGCCGTGATGGTCAGCGCGACCGGCACGATCTTGTAGCCGCGCGCCTTGATCTGGCTGTCGAGGAAGGGCTTGTGCTGGAAGGCGTTGGCGTCCAG
>NZ_DATMRB010000046.1:0-15014 GCF_035566555.1 Collimonas sp. | reverse complement strand
AGGAACGCTTGCTGGCGCGCCCGGTTGCGGCGATAGCGGAACAGGCCGAGACCTGCCAGCAAAGCGACCAGCACGCCGCCAACCGGCAACAGATAAGGATTGTCGGTCAGGCTGGCAAACATGCCTGGCTCTGGGACAGGTACAGGTGCAACCTTTGGCTTGACCACAGGCTTAGGCGCATCAGCCGCCGGCGCTGCCGGTGGCGTAGCGCTGGCGTCGGCAGCGGCCGGAGTCACAGGAGCTGCTGCTCCGGTGGCGACGACGATAGCCGCTCCGGCAGCCGGCGCGGCATCTGCCGCCTCGACCTTGGCTGGCGCTGGAGCCGGTGCCGCAACCACTGGCGCCGGCGCTGCTGCAACGGCAGCTGGGGCCGGAGCTGGCGCCGCGGCAGGAGCAGGCGCTGCCGCTGGTGCAGCAGGCTTGACATTGGCGGCCTGATTCTGCAGGTCCGCCAGGTTCTTGTTCTTCAGTTCCAGCGTCTTTTGCAGGTCGCTGACATTCTTTTCCAGTTCCTTGACGCGCGACTGGGCTTCAGCCGCGGCTTTGTCACGGGCGATCTTCTCTTCCGTTGCCGCCGTGGCTGCCGCCTTGGCGTCAGCAGCGCCAGCCGCAGCCGCGCCGCGCGACAGCTTCAGCTTGTCGCGGGATTCGCTGGCAGGCGTGGCTTGCTCTTCCACCTTGGCGGTAATCTTGCCGCCGCTGCTTTGACGCGGCTCAGCGCTGGCAGCCGGCGCGGCCGACTCAACCAGCCCGGCCAGCGTATTGCGATAGCTCTTGAAGTCTTTCGACTGCGCCACCACCACGTTGCGCGCTTCCGACTTGCTGACGCTGCCAGCACTGGCGGCATCAGGAATCGACAAGATCTGGCCGGAACGCAGACGGTTCATGTTCTTGCCGACAAACGCGCCTTCATTGCTGCGGTACAGAGCCACCAGCATCTGGTCGAGCGAAACGCCGGCAGGCAGGTTTTCGCTGGCGATGCGCGCCAGCGTGTCACCCTTCTTGACGTGATAATCGCCGCCCGAGGATTCCGCTGCCGGAGCTGCCTGGGCCGCCTTGGCCGAACTGCCCGATCCAGCGGCCTTGCCAGCTGCAGGACTATTGCCGCCACCGGCGACAGCTCTGGCTGCCGCGGCGCGTGTGGCATCGGAAATGGTCGAGCCACCGCCGGACTGCGACGACGGCGCAGCCTGGCTTGGCGCCATGCGGGCGACCGGTGCAGCGGCACTGCGTGCTGGCGCGGCGGCCATCTGGGCCGGCTGCGCCTGGCGCTGGCCGGCTGGATCCAGCAGCAAGGTGTACTCGCGCACCAGGTGCGACTTGGTGCCGCCCAGCTCCATCAGCATGTCGACGAAGGGCTCATTGATCGGCTGGCTGGAAGTGACGCGCACAAAACGGCGGTCGCCACGCTGATCGATAGCGAACTGCAGGGACAGCAAGGCCGGGTTGAAATCGATGTTGGCGTTTTGATAGGTTTCCGGACTAGCCAGCTTGGCCACCAGGCCGCCCACCTCATCCTGGCTAACCGAGGTCAGCTCAATTTCTGCGCGTAACGGTTGCCCCAGCGAGGACAGCACGGTTAATTTACCCAGCCCGGCAGCCTCGACATTAGCCACCATCAGCAGGGTCGAAACCACGGCAGCAGTGAGGGTCTTTAAACCGGTGGAAATAAATTTATTCGAAGAATTCGGGTGCATGTTGTGTGGCATGAAGGACTATCCGTTGGCGTATAAGGAGACAAATCTTGCTGAAAGCAAATACTGTACCCAGTTTTTTTAAAAATCAATATGCAGATTGACATGCATGCGTATCAATATGCGATAAACACTGCCAAATAATAATAAATGCCAATCAATACTGCTAGATGCATCAAACCCGCCAAGGCTTCCTTTAAGAAAATCCTTAGCGGGCTTTATTGCAAGTCGGCAACAATATCACAACTAGTGCGACAAGTCAGCGGCTCAGTTTTCCAGCACGATGCGCAGCATGCGGCGCAACGGTTCCGCCGCGCCCCACAACAGCTGGTCGCCGACGGTAAATGCTGACAAATAATCGCCACCCATCTGCAATTTACGCAGACGACCGACAGGAATTGTCAGGCTGCCGGTCACTGCCGCCGGCGTCAGGTCGTGCATTGATGACTCTTTGTCATTAGGCACCACCTTCACCCACTGGTTATTACTGGCGATGATGTCATTGATTTCGTCCAGCGGCACATCTTTCTTCAGTTTGATGGTCAATGCCTGGGAATGACAGCGCATGGCGCCGATACGGATGCACAGGCCGTCCACCGGGATCACCTTGCCGCCGTTGCTGAAGCCTTCGCCGCGGCCGAGGATCTTGTTGGTTTCGGCACCGGCTTTCCATTCTTCTTTCGACAAGCCCGCGCCCAGGTCCTTGTCGATCCAGGGAATCAGGTTGCCGCCCAGCGGCACGCCGAACTGCCTGGTTTCTTCAGCCGACATGGAATGCTGCTTGCCGAGCACCTTGCGGTCGATTTCCAGGATGGCCGATTTCGGATCGTCCAGCAGCGCCTTGACGTCGGCGTTGATGGAGCCGAACTGGGTCAGCAGCTCGCGCATGTGCTGGGCGCCGCCGCCGGAAGCCGCCTGGTAGGTCATCGACGTCATCCACTCGATCATGTCCTGCTCGAACAGGCCGCCCAGGCCCATCATCATGCAGGAAACGGTGCAATTGCCGCCGATGTAGTTCTTGACGCCACGCTTGAGGCTATCCTTGATCACATTCAGGTTGACCGGATCCAGCACGATGATCGCATCGTCCTTCATGCGCAGGGTCGATGCCGCATCGATCCAGTAGCCGTTCCAGCCGGCCGCACGCAGCTTGGGGAAAATCTCGCTGGTGTAGTCGCCGCCCTGGCAGGTAATAATGATGTCGCATTTTTTCAAAGCTTCAATATCGCTGGCGTCTTTCAGCGTTGTTTCGTTTTTCGCCAGCGCCGGGGCTTTACCGCCGGCATTTGAAGTTGAGAAAAATACCGGTTCGATATGGGCGAAATCGCCCTCTTCCTGCATACGCTGCAACAAGACCGAACCCACCATGCCACGCCAACCGACCAAACCAACCAGTTTCATCATGATTCCCTAACAAAATCGGGGGAAAGCCCCGCACTCCACGGCAGACCCACCTGCCAAATTCTTTTAACCCAGCGCCTTGACTACTGCGGCGCCCATTTCGCTGGTGCCGACCTTGGTGGTGCCCGCTTCATAGATGTCCGCGGTGCGCAAGCCTTGCGCCAGCACCTTCTTGACCGCATTGTCGATGCGGTCGGCCTGCTCCGCCTTGTTCAGCGAATAGCGCAGCATCATGGCCGCCGACAGGATCGTCGCCAGCGGATTGGCGATGTTCTTGCCCGCGATATCCGGCGCCGAACCGTGCGAGGGCTCGTACAAGCCCTTGTTGTTGGCGTCCAGCGATGCAGACGGCAGCATGCCGATCGAGCCGGTCAGCATGGCGGCCTGATCCGACAGGATGTCGCCGAACATGTTGCCGGTGACGATGACATCGAATTTCTTCGGCGCGCGCACCAGCTGCATCGCGGCGTTGTCGATATACATGTGATCCAGCGCAACGTCAGGATATTCCTTGTGCACTTCAGTGACGATGTCTCTCCAGAACTGGAAGGTTTCCAGCACATTGGCCTTGTCGACGCTGGTCAGGCGCTTGTCGCGCTTTTGCGCGGCCTGGAAGGCGACGTGGGCGATGCGGCGGATTTCCGGTTCGGCGTAGCGCATGGTGTCGAAACCTTCACGCTCGCCCTTGAAAGCGCCGTCCGGCGCCGTGCGCACACCGCGCGGCTGGCCGAAATAAACGTCGCCGGTAAGTTCGCGGATGATCAGGATATCCAGGCCGGAGACGACTTCCGGCTTCAGCGTCGACGCATTCGCCAGTTCCGGATACAGGATCGCCGGACGCAGGTTGGCGAACAGGCCGAGATGCTTGCGCAGACCGAGGATCGCCTGCTCCGGGCGCAGCGCACGCTCCAGGGTATCGTATTGCCAGTCGCCGACGGCGCCAAACAGAATGGCATCGGCTTCTTTTGCCAGCTTCAGGGTACCTTCCGGCAGCGGATGGCCATGCGCGGCATAGCCAGCGCCGCCGACCGGCGCGCTTTCCAATTCAAATTTCTCGCCCAGCGCGTTCAACACATTAACCGCTTGCTCGACGATTTCCGTACCGATGCCATCACCTGGCAAGATTGCTATTTTCATTTTTTCCTGGATTGAATAATTCAAAAATATTCTGTCTGTTCAGTTGAGGACAGAGTCGCACGGAGAGTGTAACTCGCCGCGCTGCGGCGGCTCTTAAACACTTCCCGTGCAGCTCTGTCCCCAATAAATCAAATGGTGTTGCTCAGCCATGGCTGAGCAAACAAATGACGCTCTTCAAATTCGCGGATCTTGTCCGACTGGCGCAAGGTCAGGCCGATGTCATCCAGCCCGTTGAGCAGGCAATATTTGCGGAACTCGCCGACTTCAAACGGGAAAGCCAAGTTGCCGTTGGCGGTGCTGACCAGCTGCTTTTCCAGGTCGATCACCAGCCGGTAGCCGGGAAAAGCCTTGACCTCGTCAAACAAGCGGTCGATCTGCGCTTCAGGCAGCACGATCGGCAGCAAGCCGTTCTTGAAACAGTTATTGAAGAAAATATCGGCGAAACTAGGCGCGATGACAGCGCGGAAGCCGTATTGGTCCAGCGCCCACGGCGCGTGCTCGCGGGATGAGCCGCAGCCGAAGTTCTTGCGCGTCAGCAAAATGGATGCGCCCTGGTAGCGCTGCTGGTTGAGCACGAAATCCGGATTCAGCGGACGGCGCGAGTTGTCCACGCCCGGCTCGCCATGATCCAGGTAGCGCCATTCATCGAACAGGTTGGGACCGAAACCGGTACGCTGGATCGACTTCAGGAACTGCTTGGGGATAATGGCATCGGTATCGACATTGGCACGATCCAGCGGCGCCACCAAGCCATCCAGTACAGTAAATTTATTCATCACATATCCAATCTTGATGCGCCTTTTGTTGACGCCATTCCGCTTGCGCGGGGTGATCACTTGCCTTGAATCTTCTCGCCGACGTGTTCTACATCTTTACCAAAGCCGTGGAAGGTATTGCAAGCCGTCAGCGCATAAACGCTGGTCAGCAACACGCATAGGGTGACTATTTTCTTCATCATTGTTCGTCCTTCAATCTTATAGCGAGCGAATATCCACGAAATGGCCGGCAATCCCTGCCGCCGCCGCCATCGCCGGACTGACCAGATGCGTACGGCCACCGGCGCCTTGCCGGCCTTCGAAATTGCGGTTCGAGGTGGAGGCGCAGCGCTCGCCCGGCTCCAGCCGGTCGGCATTCATCGCTAGGCACATCGAGCAGCCCGGTTCGCGCCATTCAAAACCGGCATCCTTGAAAATCTTGTCCAGGCCTTCGCGCTCGGCCTGTTCCTTGACCAGGCCGGAACCCGGCACCACCATCGCCAGCTTGACGTTGGAAGCACGGAACTTGCCGCGCACCACCGCTGCCGCCGCGCGCAGATCTTCGATCCGCGAATTGGTGCAGGAACCGATGAATACCTTGTCGATGCGGATATCTTCAATCGCGGTGTTCGGCTTGAGCGCCATGTAGGCCAGGGCTTTTTCCATGCCGTCGCGCTTGGTGGCGTCTTTTTCCTTGTCCGGATCGGGGATGCGGCCATCCACCGCCACCACCATTTCAGGCGAAGTGCCCCAGGTGACCTGCGGCTTGATCTCGGCGGCGTTCAGGGTCACCACCATGTCAAATTTGGCGCCGGCATCGGAATGCAGGGTGCGCCAGTAGGTCACGGCGCGCTCCCAATGCGGTCCGGCCGGCGAAAACGGCCGGCCCTTGACATAGTTCAGCGTGGTGTCGTCGACCGCAATCATGCCGGCGCGGGCGCCGGCTTCAATCGCCATGTTGCAGACCGTCATGCGGCCTTCCATCGACAAGGCGCGAATCGCCGTGCCGGCGAATTCGATCGCGTAACCGGTGCCGCCGGCGGTGCCGATGCGGCCGATCACGGCCAGCACGATATCCTTGGCGGTGACGCCGTTAGGAATCGCGCCGTCGACCTGCACCAGCATCGATTTGGACTTCTTGGTCAGCAGGGTCTGGGTGGCCAGCACGTGCTCGACTTCCGAAGTACCGATGCCGTGCGCCAGGCAACCGAAGGCGCCGTGGGTCGAGGTATGCGAATCGCCGCAGACCACGGTCATGCCCGGCAGGGTCGCGCCCTGCTCCGGCCCGATCACGTGGACGATGCCCTGGCGGTGGTCATTCATGCCGAAATAGGTCAAGCCGTAGCTCTTGGCGTTGGCATCCAGCGTTTCGACCTGCAGGCGCGATATCGGATCGGCAATGCCGTTGGCGCGGCCGGTGGTTGGCACGTTATGGTCGGCCACCATCAGGTTGGCCGGCAAACGCCACGGCTTGCGTCCGGCCAGCTTCAGCCCTTCGAAGGCCTGCGGACTGGTGACCTCGTGTAAAAGATGTCGGTCGATATACAAAATCGCCGTGCCGTCCTGTTCGGTATGGACGACATGGGCATCCCAGAGTTTGTCATAGAGCGTTTTAAGCATGATCCAGGGCGGTTTGGAGACCGCGCAAAACAGTGAATTTAGCTCTTGATTATGCCATAGAAGCAGCCCACTAATACCCTAGAACCTCGTGAAAATGACATTCCTGCACCAGTATGTTGCTTATATTCACGTATTCGCGCCGGCAAGGGCCGGCAAGGCCAACACAGGATATCGTTTACTCTTATTTAGCTGTTTTGCCGCGCAGATACGCCGACAGGTCGAGCTTACCTGTCGCCAGCGCCGTTCCCAGCAGGATGATCAGGCAGCCGAGGACCATGCCGAGCGTCACTTGCTCTTTCAGGAAAATCGCGCCCCAGATCACGCCGAAGATCGGAATCAGGAAGGTCACGGAAGCCGCATAGGCCGAGCCGACGCGGTCCAGCAGGCGGTAGAAAATCACATACGCCACACCGGTGCACAGCACGCCCAGCGCAAGCACCGAATACCAGGCAATGCTGGACACCGGCGCCGATGGCCAGTACAGCAATGCCAGCGGCAACAGCACCAGGGTCGCCGCCAACTGGCTGCCGCACGCCACCACAAACGGCGGCACGCCGGCCAGGCGGGTTTTCGAATAATTGATTGCAAAGCCGTAGGACAGCGTGGCCAGCAGCACCGCGCCGGTCGCTAGCCAGACCCCGGGCTGCCCTTCTCCGATCTTGTCCCACACCAGGACAATCACGCCTACCATGCCGACCAGCATGCCGATCACCTGCGGCCGGCTCATCGGGGTTTTCAACCAGACGAACGCGATCAAGCCGGTCCACAACGGCACGGTGGCGTTCAAGACGGCATCGAAACCGGCGTTCACGTACAAGGTCGAGTAAGCAAACAGCGAAAACGGCAAGGCCGAATTGGTGACGCCGACCACCAGCAATGGCCATAACTTGCCGCGCACATGGCCGCGCGCCACAGCCGAGCGCAATACCGGCAGCAGCACCAGCGCCGCGATGCCGACGCGCAAGGCGATCAACGGCACCGGACCGAATTCCGGCGCACCGATGCGCATGAATAGAAACGACGCACCCCAGATGGCCGCGAGAGAAAACAGTTCCGCAATATTCATGGCTGGCTTTCCGATTTGGATTGAGCGCCGCTGGCAGCGGGGCTGAAAATTAGCATGCGGCAATATATCCGATAATCGCGCCGGCGTAAAAAAATCACGCTGCCGGCGCCATGCCGAACTCCAAAATAAATCGCGCGACATCTCGCTGCACACTCCCGTTCCGCAGAAAAAATCTCACGGACGTCGCATCCACGGGCGGCACGTCGTGCGCAATTTCAGTCAAGCAATCAAGAATGCGCGCATGTTGTTTTATGCCTTGTCAAAAACGGACATCACATTACATCGATAGTTTTTCCGCACGTCATTAATCGCCGCAGCGCTATTTCAACGCCAAGAATGAAATAAGTTTTTTGCATTTTTTTTGTTAGCGCTCACAAGATGCAGCACGGAAAAACACTAGCCAAATCGGCCAACTTATCTGGCCGAAGCTGACAAGGTTTTGTCGTAAACACTTCAACTTGCAATCCTATTATCAGATCAACGCAAACGAGCGAGCCCTCTAAACGGCGCGGCTAACGGAACCAAGCGCGGCATTTTTGATCGCGCACCGCCCTGTCGAAAACAGACAGCACTGCTCGCCGCCGACAGCGCATGGATATTTGAGTTGAGCAATTCTTGTCTATTAATCGGGGCGTATATAGACGAGACAACACGGTGAATGACGCCCCTACCTTAAGGAGAATCAAAATGTTACGCAAGACAACTATCGCAGTTCTGGCTTCCGTGCTTTGTGGTTACGCAGCAATGGCCGGTGCAGTCACCATCGTCGGTGCTGGCACTGCCGGCAATGCTGGTGCTTCTTCCTCATCGGGTTCCAGCTCCGGGGGCGGTTCCGGCGCAGTCAGCGTGGGCAACGGCGTTCACGCTGCCACCACTACCAACAGCAGCAGCGGCATGGCAACCTCAGGCGCTACCTTTGGCCCTAACGGCGTTCTCACCGGCTCCCAAACCAGCACCACATCGACCAACACCAGCGCAGCTGGCGGCTTCGGCCATGGCGGTTCGGCTGCAGGCGGCACTTCCGGTTCGAATACTGGCGCAGCAGCAGGCGCCAATACAGCCAGTGGCGCTTTCATCTTCCATTTCTAAATCAGGCATTAACGGCTACCCCATCGTAGCTCCAGGCCAACCGTTCGTAAGGGGCGAAAGGAAAGCAATTTCCGAGTAGCCCCGCTAGGAGAAAAAAATGAAATGCGCACTTAAAGCAACGGCGCTCTTGATCGCTCTCTCAGCGACGAATCTGGCGCTGGCGGATATCATATCCGGCTCCACCTCGGACTCGGGCTCCAATTCCGGCTCGACTTCTACATCGACTTCGCAAGGCGCCGGCTCAAGCGTCAACACCATCGGCACCAACAGCAATTCCAGCAGCGGCTCGACCAGCGGATCCAATGCATCGGCAATCGGCGGCGGCGCATCGCGCTCTTCATCGACCGGCGGCAACTCCACCGCGGCCGGCGGCACCGGCGGCAATTCGCATTCAAATTCGGCCGGCGGCAATTCAACCGTGAGTGTATCGGTATCGCTGCCTAGCACGCCAACAGGAACCACCAGCGGCGCAGGCGGCACCACCGCAGCAGCCGGCGAACCCGGCAGCAGCCCCAACAACACACTGACCACGGTTGACTACGGCGGCACTTATACCGTCAAGACCGTACCAAATATCGTCGCTCCTTCCCTGACCACCACTTTGTCCGACACTTGCATGGGTTCAGCATCGTTCGGCTTGTCATTCACAGGTTTCGGCGCCACAGGCGGCACCACCATGGTCGACCAGGCTTGCGTACGACGGCTGGATTCCCGGGAATTCCGTGCGATGGGCTTGAACGACGTTGCCCTTGCACTGCTATGCCAAAGCGAAGCCAACCGCAAAGCGGTTGAATCGACCGGACGCTCCTGCCCTGGAATGGAAAGAGCTGCAGCACCCGCATCCCCGGCTGCACCTTCTGCAGAAAACAATGCCGTCAGCCAAAACCTGATGAACATCGGCGATCAATATAAGGATCCATTGATCCGGGCTCGCCTTGGCCTGGACAAGATGCCGGAATTGTCTGCATTAAAAGATCGCTAAAACAGAATGCGAGGCAATGCCATGAAGCGTTCGCCATTCTCCAGCGACCAGATCGCTGCGGCCCTGAAGCAGGAAGAGCTGGGCATGCCGTTGGCCGATGTGATCAAGCAGGCCGGGATCACCGAGCGCACCTTCCTCAACTGGAAGCGGCAATACGGGGGCATGCCTGATTATCCGCAGGACTTGAAATGCTTGCAGGAAGAGAATGCCAAGCTGAAACAGATTGTGGCCGAACTGACGCTGGAAAACTCGCGCTTGCAGGATGCGCTGGAAGACAAGAGAAGCAAGCACGAGCACTACAGCTCATCCAATTGAGCGTAATCAGACCAAAAAATGCTTGCGCGGCAAAAACGATATAAACCGTAATATTTTTTGCATGGACGTGGAGAAACAACTTCGAATGTCAAATAAATACCCGCGAGAAATTAACATTGGTGCACGGAAAAAATTGGTACTGATTTTTTTTAGCTGTAGAAAAACTTGTGTTTACGCACCACATAACTAACTAAATTTAACAATCATTCTCTGGACAATGTCCAGTTTTGTAGCAGAATGGGGAATAGTAATTTACCAATAAAAAATTGCGTTCCGGCAATGCACAACGGTAGATTGGCGGCAGGGAGAGTCTCATGGATATCGAGTGCGCAAAGACACTTGAGGTGATAGACAACGGCAGCTCAACCAGGCATATAGGAATCATCGTTTTTGAAGGCGTGGTACTGGCTGACGTGGTCGGCGCCGCAGATGTTTTCGGCGTCGGCGACAAACTGATCTCTACAGTGTTTCCCGGCACAACACGCTATGCCGTGTCGGTCCTTTCCATTTCAGGCGGCATGATCATGTCGTCCGCTTCGGTGCAGATCATGACGTCTGCGCTGGCATCTTTCGACAAGCATCAATTCGACACCCTGCTGATTGCCAGCGGCACCGGCAACTTCGACGCTTACCGGGATCCGGTCCTGATCGCCTGGCTGCAGCACATGCGCGGCAATGTGCGCCGCATTGCCGCGATCTGCACCGGCGTGTTCGTGATCGGCGCCGCCGGTTTCCTCAACAACCGCCGCGCCACCACCCATTGGGCCTTGCTGGATAAACTGGCGCGCGAATTCCCGCTGATTAAAATCGAGCGCGAAGCGCAGATCAGCGAGGACGACGGCATCTTCACCTCCTGCGATGTCGGCATGGCGACCGACCTGGCGCTGCGCCTGCTGGAAAACGACCTCGGCCCGGCGGTTGCGCGGCGGGTGGCGCAAAGCCTGGTGGTCTGCCAGCGCCGCCGCGATACGCCGCCCGCCAACCAGGCATCGCCGGCCAGCCTGCCGGTCAAGACCAGCAAGATCCAGCGCGCCTCGCTATGGTTTGTGGAACATCTGGCGGAATCGATCAGCGTGGTCGATGCCGCCAACTTCGTTTCCATGAGCGAGCGTAATTTCGTGCGCCAGTTCAAGCGCGAAACCGGACAGACGCCGCATGATTTCCTGCTCAACCTGAGGCTCGAAGCGGTACGCCAGCAATTGACCGAGACCGACCTGCCGGTGGACAAGATAGCCAGGCGCTGCGGCCTGTTCAGCGGCGAGCATGTCGCCAAGCTGTTCCGCAAGCATATGTGGACCTCTCCGACGGAGTACCGCAAAGGCATACGGCCAAGCTGAAAGCACCGCGGAGCACCGATGAACACGACAACCATCGCGATAGCGGCCCGCCAAGTGCGCTTCAATCTCAAACCCCTGCCGATCACCTTTCTGGCGACACTGTTCGTGGTACTGGTATGCGTATCGCTGCTGACTGTGGAAGCGTGGCGCAGCTGGAATGCACGCATCGTGGAACTGCAGGAAACCGAAGTTGCCACCAGCAACCTGGCGCGCGCGCTGTCGGAACACGCGGACGACACCATCAAGCAGGCAGACACGGTGCTGATCGGCGTGGTTGAACGCCTTGAGCTGGACGGCAACAGCGGCGCTTCGCTGGAGCGCCTGCACAAGCTGCTGATGCAGCACATTGCCGAGCTGCCGCAACTGAACGACCTCTCTATCTACGATGAAAGCGGGCTCTGGCTGGTCAACGCCCGCAGCGGTCCAATCCCGGTCGCCAACAATTCTGATCGCCAGTATTTCCGCTATCATCGCGACCATCTCGAGCGCGGCGCCTATATCGGACCGCCGGTGCGCAGCCGCTCCACGGGCGCATGGATCGTCACCGTCTCACGCCGCTACAATCACGCCGACGGCAGTTTTGCAGGGCTCGCGCTGGCCACCATCAACATCGGCTATTTCAAGAGTTTCTACGACAGCTTCGATATCGGCCGCGCCGGCTCGATCTTCCTCAGCCTGAACGACGGCACCATGCTGGTCAGAAGCCCCATGCTGGACAATGTGATCGGCAAGAACCTGGCCAACTATCCGATCTACCGCGACTACGCTTCCAAGAATGCAGTCGGCACCGCCGTCATGCGCTCCGGCCAGGACGGCGTCGAACGGCTGATCGCCTACCGCCACCTGGTGCAGTATCCGCTGTTCATCACGGTCGCCCGCTCCAAGGAGGAAGTACTGGCCGACTGGCGCGCCGACACCTATCTGCATGTGCTGGGCGCCCTGCTGCTGACGCTGGCCCTGGGGCTACTCGGCTGGCGCCTGATCCACCAGATCCAGCTGCGCCTGGCGGCGGAAGCGGGCTTGCTGCAAGTCCAGGAATCCTTGCGCACCTTGAACCAGCACCTGGAACAGCTGGCCTTGCAAGACAGCCTGACCGGGCTCGCCAACCGCCGTCATTTCGATAGCACCTTGCGTGACGAATTCAGCCGCGCCACACGCAATGCGAACTCGCTGGCGCTGGTAATGATCGATGTCGACTACTTCAAGCAATACAATGATATCTACGGACACCTGGCCGGCGACGAATGCCTGCGGCAGATCAGTGAAGTCGTGAAGTCCAGCATGAACCGGCCGGGCGACCTGGCCGCGCGTTACGGCGGCGAAGAACTGGCAGTCCTGCTGCCCGACACCAATCTGGCAGGCGCGATTGCCGTTGCAGAAAAGATCCGTCAGGCGATTTACAACCTGCAGATAGAGCATGCCTTCGGACCGGTCGGCATGGTCACGATCAGCGCCGGCGTGGAAGCTTTCGTTCCACTCAGGGATGACAACATTCCGTTTGAATTGATACAGGCGGCAGACAAGGCCATGTATGCGGCCAAGGCTGCGGGGCGCAACTGCGTGCGCTCCAGCGAGGACTTGCGCTGAAGCGCAACGGCTTCATATGCGGCCGCGGCGCCCTCTTTCGTAGACTAGCGACCCTACTGCGATCAGCCGATACAGTTCTTGCTCCGTGAGCTTGTAGGACAATGCCGCGATCTCGCGCGCCAGCATCCCGATCAGCAGATCATTTCCCGGCACCTGCGCCTGTGGGCTGGCGCATGCGATCAAATCGACTATTTGTTCGGCTCTCATGATCCCACCTCGAAGAATTAAATACTGGATGTCAGCGTTTGCTTGACTGGCTGTGTTCGCCGATACTGTCGCGCCGGATTCAGCCGGGTTCGGCATGTAGCGCCGGTTCTTTGCGCGCTGCCGGAAACGCTGGCCATGGAAGCAAGGTTCAAGCTGGAGTCACAGGTTGCGACAGATTTTCGGCCTACTTTCAATGACGGGAGCGTCGCAGCATCTCGTCACTGTTTCCAATCAGGCGCCAGGGCAAGGAAACCTGGCCAGAGGCCAGCGCTTCCTTGGACCAGCACGGCCAGATTACTTCTTGCCGCCTCCCAGCAAGCCGTTCAGCAGGCCGGTCACCGGAGCCAGTGCATCGGTATTGCCAGCGCCGCCGCTTGTTCCTTTGCCGCCGGTCAAGCCTGCCACCAGATTCACCACCGGAGCCAGTATGCCAGCACCACTTGCACCGCCGGCCGCGCCACCCGCAGCACCAGTCACGCCGGCTACCAGGCCGGTTACTGGAGCCAGGATGTTGCCAGTACCGCCTGCACCGCCGGCTGCACCAGTCACGCTGCCCACCAGGCCAGTTACTGGAGCCAGGATGTTGCCAGCACCGCCCGCCCCCCCTGCGCCCCCTGCGCCACCAGCTGCCCCAGTCACGCCGCTCAACAGGCCGGTCACCGGAGCCAGGATGTTGCCGGCACCGCCAGCGCCGCCAGCCGCACCGCTCAAGCCGCCGACCAGGCCAGTCACCGGAGCCAGAATGTTACCCGCACCACCAGCGCCGCCCGCTGCGCCAGTCAGACCGCTCAACAAGCCGGTAACCGGAGCCAGGATGTTGCCTGCGCCGCCAGCACCACCGGCAGCACCGGTCAAGCCGCCCACCAGGCCGGTAACCGGAGCCAGGATGCCGCCTGCACCGCCAACGCCGCCAGCCGCGCCGGTCAAGCCGCCCAACAAGCCGGTGATTGGCGCCAATGGATTGCCGCCGGCGCCGGCGCTTCCCAGCCCCCCGATCACCCCTGTCAATACGTTATTCAAAGGTTGCAGCAAACCGCCAGTCTTGTTGCCCAGCAAAGGCTGGCCGGTGCCGACCAATGCATTCGTACCGAGGCCCGCCACGGTGCCGCCAAGATCGCTGACTACCCCGCCCAGGCTGCTCACGCCAGGGACATTCGCACCGGTCAGAGTTTTACCGATACCATTGACGGTTCCGCCCAGCGCCACCAGCAAGCCATTCACAGGCTGGTTCAGGCCGGTCGCGTTGCCGACTGTCTGGGTCAAGGTCGTCACGGTGCTGGTCAATGGCACGATGGCCTGGCCGACGGTTTGCGTGATCTGCTGTACCGGTCCGGTAGTCAGCAAGGTCGTCACCGGCGCTCCGAGTCCGGAAACAGCCGTTCCCACCTGGGTTACCAGATTGCCCACCGGTGTAGTCACGGCAGCCAGCGGCGCCAATGGCCCGGTTCCCAGTCCGCTAACCACCTGGCCGACGCCTTGCACAACATTGCCGGTTTGGGTAACGACGCCGCCAACGCTGCCGACGGTAGTGCCAACTGCATTAGGATTGCTGCCGAGCTGGCCCAAGCCATTGGTGACGCCGGCGCCCAGCGTGCTGACAATGCCGCTGCCGTTATCGACCACGGTTGTCAAGCCGCCCTTGGATTGAGTCGAAAGCAGCGGCACGTTGTTGATGACCGTATTGCCTATCGCATCCACCGCTGCACCCGTGCCGGACACTGTAGTGCCGACATTGGAGAGGAAATTGGCTGACGCGCCTGGGCTGCCACCACCACCGCCACCTGTGCCGCCACCACCGCCACCTGTGCCGCCACCACCGCCACC
>NZ_DATMRB010000045.1:0-126798 GCF_035566555.1 Collimonas sp. | reverse complement strand
TGGATGCCATCGTCAACAAAGTCAACACCCTGAAAGCGGACCTGATCGCCATTACCGGCGACCTGGTGGATGGCAGCGTGCAGGAACTGGCGCCACACACGGCGCCACTGGCCAACTTGCAATCGCGTCATGGAGCCTACTTTGTCACGGGCAACCATGAGTATTACTCTAACGCGCCGGAATGGGTGGCCGAGGTGCGCCGGCTGGGACTGACGGTCCTGATGAACGAGCACGTCGTCCTCAAGCATCAGGGAGCCTCGCTGCTGGTGGCCGGGGTGACCGACTACAGCGCCCATCATTTCGACGAAGCCGAACGCAGCGATCCGCAGGCAGCGCTGGCTGGCAGTCCGCCACATGTCGCCGTCAAGCTGCTGCTCGCGCACCAGCCGCGCTCCGCCACGGCAGCGGCAGCGGCCGGCTTCGACCTGCAGCTGTCCGGCCATACCCATGGCGGCCAGTTCTTTCCCTGGAATCTGTTCGTGCCTTTGCAGCAACCGTATACCGCAGGCTTGAACCGCCTGCGCAACCTGTGGGTATACACCAGCCGCGGCACCGGCTACTGGGGCCCGCCCAAACGCCTTTTCGCACCTTCCGAAATTACCCGCCTGCGGCTGGTCCTTGCCTGACCAAACAAACTAAAGCACGACCTTGCCGCGCATGGCTTTATCCTTGCCGCGCCGAGTCTTGCTGTCGACGCGCTTAAGCTGAGAACTGCGGCTGGGCGCAGTAGCCCGTCTTTTTTTCTGGATCACGGTCACGCTCAGCAACAGTTCCTGCAGCCTGAGCATGGCTTCGCCCTTGTTCTTTTCCTGGCTGCGCGATTGCTGCGCCTTGAGGACCAGCACGCCGTCCTTGGTGATGCGCTGGTCGTTCAAGGCCAGCAGCCTTTCCTTGTAAAACTCGGAAAGCGACGACGCCCGGATATCGAACCGCAGATGAATGGCCGAGGATACCTTGTTGACGTTCTGGCCGCCCGGCCCCTGGGCGCGGACGGCGCTGATCTCGATCTCGCTCAGAGGGATGGCGAGCGTATCGGTAATGCGCAGCAGCTTGTCGTCATTAAGGGGAAACATGCGCATTATTATAGAGGCAATGTCAGGCCTGGCTGCGCAGATCTTCCAGCAAGCTGCCGGCGGCCGCGAGTTCCGCTTCATGGCCCGGCTCACGCCAGGTTTCCGCCAAGGCATCCGCTTGCCATTGCTGCATCGACGGCAGATTCAGCAACCGTGTGGCGTAGGCTTGCGCGGCCGGACTCAGTTGCAAGCCATAGGTCTGCACCCGGAAAGCGACTGGTGCAAAGAACGCGTCGACAGCGCTGAAGCCGACGCCTGCCAGGAAAGGTCCGCCGAAGCGCTGCAGGCCTTCGCTCCACAATTCGTCCAGCCGCGCCACATCGCGCGCAAGCGCCGCCGGGACCTGCGCCAGCTTGATGCGGACGCCGCAATTCATGGTGCAGTATTCACGCAAGGCGCCAAAGCCGGAATGCATCTCGGCTGCCGCGCAACGGGCCCAGCTCCTGGCCTGCGCATCCGCCGGCCAGACGCCCGCATGGCGCTCTGCCAGATATTCGATGATGCCGAGCGAATCCCAGACTGCGGTCGCGCCATCTTTCAGGGCCGGCACTTTACCGGTTGGCGAAAAACTGCGGAAAGCATCCCAGTTGGCGCCAATGCCTCCGGCCGAAAACGGCATCAGGCGCTCGTTGAACGCCAGGCCCAGTTCACGCATCAGCACCCAAGGGCGCAAGGACCACGACGAATAATTTTTATTGGCAATATACAGCTCATACATGATGGCAGACACTCCGGCTTGAATTGTGTTGGTTAGACATGGCTAGGCTCGTGTCACGCCTCATCTGCCGGTATATCGCGCCGGCCTTGGCCCGTAGCGCTAGGCGTGCCGAGGAGACATAGCGGGGCTATGGCGACGAGGCACAACGACGCGATACGGGTCAAGGACCAGCGAGATGCCGACAGATGAGGCGTGACACGACACTAGGGTGCAATCTGAACAGCTCTCGGACGAGCTGCCCTCGCTTTGCAACCAGGGATTTTATATGTTTCCAGCGAAGAATACTCGGGCAACTATGGCATAACCATGTCAGCTGAGGCATGATGGCTATCGCAGCCGACAATTTGCCAAAAGACGATGAAATCATTCAGTGCCGGACCCAATGCCCTCGTGAGCGCGAGCGGCCTGCTGCTGCGCGGATCGCTGTTGCTGCTGACGCTGGCCGCCAACGCCAGTACGGCCGCCGAGCGCTATCAGATCGATAGCACGCACACTTTTTCCTATTTCGAATACAGCCACTGGGGCTTGTCGCTGCAGCGCAGCCGCTTCGACACGACTACCGGCACGATCGAACTTGACCGCGACAACCAGAGCGGCAGCGTCGAGATCGACATCGACGCCGCGTCGGTCAGCACCGGCAGCGATAGCTTTAACCAGATCATGCGTTCCGGCGACTTCTTTGACAGCGCCAACTATCCGAAGATCAGCTTCAAATCTTCCGCCATGCATTTTGACGGTCCCCAGCTGACGCAGGTGGATGGCGACCTGACCATCAAGGGCATCAGCCACCCGGTCACGCTGCAGATCAGCAATTTCAATTGCCGCTTCATGCTTATCTACGGCAAACAAGCCTGCGGCGCCAACGGCTCAGCCAGCATCCTGCGCAGCGATTACAAGCTGGGGCGTTACGTGCCGTTTGTCAGCGACGCCGTAACCTTGCACATCAGCGTCGAAGCGATCAAGGAATATTGACACAACGTCAGACATTGGCTGATCCGCAGCGCCCCTGGTTTCAGAACTGGTGCAGAATGCCGGCGATCACCCCGCTCTGGTTGCTGCCGCTGACGATTTGCTCGTCAAAACCATTGACGCCCAAATTCGACCCGCCCCGATTACTGGCATAAGACGCCAGCAAATACAGGCTGCTGCGCTTGGACAGGTCGTACGTTCCCAATAATGCAAAGGTCAGCGGATCGGCGGCGCTGCCCCTGGTGTCGGTATAGGCGCTCATTCCGGCCAGGGAAAATGCTGGCGTCGCCTGGTACTTCAATCCGCCCCAATACAGATTGGATGCACGGGAAGCCATGTCGGGGGACTTCGATGCAAACCAGCGATAACCGAAATAGGAGATCACCGCTCCGCTGCTGTAGCTGACGCCGGCGGCAAGCCGCCTGTCCGCCATGCGCTGCGATGCATGGGACGTGCCATGACGCTGGTCGAAAGCCATGCCGAAAGCCAGCGCACCGGGTGCATACCTCAAGCCGATGCCCAGTTCACGCCCGACTCTAGGAGCGCCGGCCATTTCGCCGCCATCTTTCAAACTGCCGTCATAGCCGAAACTGTAGAGTCCCGTCATTTCCAGATCCTGGAATACGCCGTCGTAGCGAATCGCATTGTCGGCCCGCCCGGCAAGCACTGCATCATGCGTCAGCGCCGAATAAGCCGCCATGCCTGTCGGATCAAAGGGGTAGATGTAATCGTACAAGGTATTGTTCCGGCGCCCCAGCGTCACTCTATGGGATTTCCCCGCCAGGCCGACATAGGCGCCACGGCCAAACAAGCGCCCGTTCTGGCCGGCGGCGCCGGTGTCGGAATAAAATCCGCTTTCCAGGTGATAAATGGCCTGCAAACCACCGCCCAGGTCTTCGCGCCCACGCAGGCCCCAGCGCGACCCCCACAGGTTGCCCGAATTAAGATGGCTGCGGCGGCCGGCGTTGCCTTTGGCGTCGGGTACATTGTTCAACGTTTCCAGACCGGTATCAATGACGCCGAACAGCGTGACGCCAGTCTCGGCACAAGCGCCGCCGGCCAGCATCGCCGCTAATGTCGTCATGCAAAAATTTTTCTTCATTTTTCAATCTCCTCCTGGTTACTTCCTCCGGATCCGGCTCCCTGCTTGCAGCCGGCGCAATCGTTGCGGCAATGCGGTCTATGTCATATGCGCTCCTTCCATCGACGTTGCTTGAAGACCTGATCTGTCCTCGCGGTGGCGATGTCCTGTTTGTCATTCTTATGTGCCGTACATCCGGCTATAGGCGATACTCGGCAAAGACCTGCGATTGGCAGGGCTTGCGCGCGATCCACATGACGCCTGCGGCAACATCCATCAGGGTGGTCGCCACCGTTGCGTGCTGGCCGTCGGCGCCAGGTTTGCGCAACACGCCGCCGGCATGGAGGAAAGCGCCGGCAAGGACATTTTTTATGCAGGCCCAGTCGACTTTCCCACTGCCGCGATAGAGCGCCTGCTGCAGCACCGTCTCGACACGACGTTGGCGGTAGAGAGAATCCGGATTGTCGGCCAGGCCGAGTTCGCGCAGCTTGCTGCGGGCAACCGGGCATAGCCAGTGATTGGCATGCACCAGCAAACCGTGCTGCGGCGCCTGCCAGAAAATTTCGTCGGGCGCGCACTCCAGATTGACTGCGTCGCCAAGCGGCTGGCCGCCGCGGTCGATACCGGCCTGGGTCAGCATCAGGTTGCTGGAGCAAAAGCGCCGGGTGCGCCACAGGACTTTCATGGCGCTGTCCATGTCCGGGGCCTCCAGCATCTTGCGTCGCACCAGGGCCAGCGGAACATCGGCCAGTTGGCGGTAGTCGCGGTCAGAACTGAGGAAGTTGACGCTCATGGACAGGCCGGCACTGTTGAGACCATGCCGCCCCAACGCCCCCGCCTCGGTGAACAGCAGCAGATCGGGCTGGTCCGCGCCGTCGCGCCGCATCCGCAGGACAATCCCGGTATCGGCGCATTCCTGCAGCCAGTCCCAGTTAAGCGCATGCATCAAGCCGCCGCTTGCTGCGTGCTCGGGCAATACCACGAGCCCGGTGCAGCCGTCCTCCAGCTCCCGGCAAACCATTTTCAGTTCGCTCTGGCCGAACATCATCTCGGTACGGCAATTGATCAAGATCACGTCTGCCAGCGGCACGCCGGCGCCGTCGGCAATACCCTGCATTTCGTCCAGATAGGCGGAATCGAAACGTTCGATGACGCTGCGCATCCCGAGCGCCAGCCTGGTCAGGCGATCGCCTCCCAGACCCTGCCGCGTCAATTGCCGCCGATACAGGCGCGCACTGCGTGCCACACGTTCCGGCGCAGCGCCGCCGTGCAGCCTGCCGCGCTGATAAGCCGTACCGGCGACTTCAATCAAAGGGAAATGACCGATATCTACATCACGTATGCTCACCGACATTCTCGCTCAAAAAAATTAACTAAAGGATAATTTTTATATCTTGTATTATTTTTTTGATAAATTCAATTTGAAAATGTTTTTTAAGAAACCGCTTACAAGGAATGACCGCCGAAGTCGCTTGCCGAGGTGTTTACTCATATGACATTAATCAATTAACATCTATTTGAATGTATTTTTATCAACCACTCTGCGGCGAGAGAATGAGCAAAACCAAACACCCCAGCCGCCCCAGTCCATTGCAGCTCGATCTGGCCAATCGACTGATCCGGCAGATCGCCACCGGTGAATTGCCGGCCGGGACCCACCTGACTGAGGAGAGCCTGGCGAGCCAGTTCGACGTCTCGCGCACGCCGGTCAAAGCGGCGCTACGCCTGGTGGCGCAACAGGAATTGCTGGATTACCACGTCAACAGCGGCTATTTCGTCAGCGCCAGCCCGCAGCAGGCGCCGAGCATCTTTGTCGGCGGCATCAGCGGCGATGCGCTGTACCAGCAAATGATCGACGACCGCAAGCACAGCCTGCTGGCCGACACCATGACGGAAACCGATTTCCTGGAGCAGTACCCGGTGTCGCGCAGTCTGCTCAGGGGGACACTGGTGCGCATGGCGGCAGAAGGCCTGATCGAAAAGCGGCGTGGCCAGGGCTGGAACTTCCCGCCCATCGTCAGCGCCCCGGAGCAGATGGCTGAAAGCTACCAGTTCCGCATCGCTGTAGAATGCGCCGGCCTGCTGGAAGGCAGCTTCAAGGCCGATTCCGAACAGTTGCGCAACAGCCGCCTGGCGCATGAAAACCTGCTGCGACAAGCCGAAGCCGATTATTCCGCCGCGGCTTTTTTTACCCTCAATGCGGCGTTTCACGAAATGCTGGCGCGCTTCTCCAATAATCGCTTCGTCTTGCAGGCGGTGCAACAGCAAAACCAGCTTAGGCGGCTCGATGAAGACTTGCCGCGGTACCGCGCGCCCCGCCAGATTGATTCTTGCAAGGAACACTTGCAAATCATCGAAGCGCTGGAACACGACAACAGGGAATGGGCATCTGCCTTAATGAGGCATCATTTGACAGTCGCTCGGGACACTAAATAGCTGTGCATTTACAGGCGTAAAAGAACCAATGGAGCTTATTGGCATGCATATCTCTGAATCTGATTGCCTTGCGGACCAGATTTACTGCCTAAAAGGCATCCCCTTGCAAGGTAGCAAGGGACGGACTAAACTAACCGAACTTAGTCCAGTAAAAAATATCATGCAAACCTTTAACATCCATGAAGCCAAGACACATTTGTCCCGTCTGGTAGAGCAAGCCGCCAAGGGCGAATCTTTCGTCATCGCCAAGGCCGGAAAACCGCTGGTGAAAGTCATGCCGCTCAATGCGCCGGAGGCAGGCCAGCTAATGCGGCTGGGTTTCATGGAAGGCCAGATTGCCGTACCGGACGACTTCGACCGCATGGGCGGCGCCGAGATCGAACAGCTGTTTGGCGGCGATGCATGAAGTTGCTGCTGGATACGCATTTGTTGCTATGGGCCGCAGGAAGTCCCGATCGTTTATCGGCGGCCGCGCTTGCCCTGCTCGACTCGCAGGAAAATGAATTGTTCTTCAGCGCGGCCAGCCTGTGGGAAATCGCCATCAAGCGCGGCCTTGGGCGCAGCGATTTCCAGGTTGATGCACGGTTATTACGGCGCGGCCTGCTGGACAACGGCTATAGCGAACTGGCGATCGGCAGCGAGCATGCCGTGGCGATCGACAGCCTGCCTCTCATACACAAAGATCCGTTTGACCGCATCCTGGTCGCCCAGGCGACTGTCGAGGGCATCCTCCTGCTGACCGTCGATTCTGTGGTTGCACAGTACCCGGGACCGATCCGGCTGCTGTGAACGAGATCGAGTACCGGACTAACAGACCGCAAAGATTCTGTTCCATCTGAAGGCCGCATGGAATAATGCGCAAGAACGAATTGCTTGCTTCCACTTTTTTATTGGCTTGCCCATGCCCCCGACTCCCCGTACAGATACGCTGCGCACGCCGACCATCACCGATGTGGCGCGCGAAGCCAAAGTGGGTAAAACCAGTGTTTCACGCTACCTCAACGGCGAATTCGACAGTCTCTCCGAGGCTTTGCGATTGCGTATCCAGCAAGCCATCCGGACCCTCGGTTTCCGTCCCAACCAGATGGCGCGCGGACTCAAGCGCGGCCGCACGCGGATGGTCGGCATGGTGGTGGCCGACATCAGCAATCCCTATTCGGTCGAAGTGATGCGCGGCGTCGAAGCCGCCTGCCAGAAGCAGGGATTCATGCTAATGGTGTGCAACTCGGATAACCAGCTGGAACTGGAAAAGCGCTATCTGGATCTGCTCACCAACTACCGGGTCGAAGGTCTGGTGATCAATCCGATCGGCCTGCCGGAGGAAGATCTGGCATCCATCAGCAACACCGGCCTGCCGCTGGTCATCATCGACCGCCGCGCCGTTCACTTGCAGTGCGACATGGTTGGCCTCGACAACCGGCAGGCCGCCACCCTGGCGACACAGCATTTGCTGCAGCAAGGATTCCAGGCGATTCATTTTTTTACCGAACCGATCGGCCAGATCAGCAGCCGCAGCGAACGAGAGCAGGCGCTGCGCCAAGTGGTGGCGGCCGCCGGCAAGGGCCACTCGGCAAGCACAACGGAACTCGACGTGACGGACAGCGCGGCACTTGCCGACGCCCTGCGGAAAACCTTGAAGAGCAAAAAACGCAGCGCGATTTTTGCCGGCAACGGCCGCATGCTGCTCAACGTGGCGCTCGGCCTGCAGCAACTGGGCGCGCGCTGGCCCGAAGATATCGGCTTGCTGGGTTTTGACGATCCGACCTGGGCGGCGCTGGCCGGCAGCGGCATCACCGGCATCCGCCAGCCGACTTTCGACATCGGCCATGCCGCACTGGATTTCCTGGTGCAGCGGATTGACGGCATCGTCAGCCCGGCGCGCATGCAGGCCTTCCCGGGCGAATTGATCATCCGCGGCTCTACCGGATCGCTGAAAAATGTAAGCGAGGCTTGACGCCCTGTTTTTTATGGATTACTTTGGAACCGGTTCCAGAAAACATCGGCCCCGCTGCCTGATATTGCAAATCAGGCAATTTTTTAAATCATTTATGGAACCGGTTCCATGAAGCCATCGCATCCCAGAAATGCGAAGCAAAACCTGATTCAGGAGACAGATTTGCAAGCACCGCTGAAGATCCTCATCGTGGCGTCGGCCTACGGCGTCGATTATGTACAAAAACAAGGCCATGCCGCCGTCCTGCCGCTGGCTGCCAGCGCCGGCGCCGACGGACTCGAAGTGCGGCGCGAACTGTGCGCCGGCTCGGATGCCGAAATCGCCCTGCAGCTTGCCAGTTTAAAAGACGCCATGGAAATGCACGGCTTGCAGGCGGTTTATTCGGCGCCGGAATCCTTGTTCCGGCAAAGCGGCGATCTCGATCTGGCGCTGCTGGCTGCGCGCCTGCATGAAGCAACAATCCTCGGCGCCGCCAGGCTCAAGCTGCAGATGCATGACTATGCCTGCGCCGTCGACGCCGCGGCCCTGCAACACGCACTCAGCGGGTCGACGGTAACACTGCTGCTGGAGAACGGCCAGCAAAAAACCGGCAGCCGCGTCAGCGAATTCGCCAGCTTTTTTTCCATCTGCGCGGTCCATTCACCGGCCATCCCGGTAGCCATGACTTTCGATATCGGCAACTGGAGCTGGGCCGGCGAAGATGCAGTGACGGCAGCCCAGGCACTGGCATCGCACGTGCGCTATATTCATTGCAAGGATGTGCGAGGCAGCGGCATGCGGCGCTTTGCAGTGGCGCCCGGCGAAGGCAGCGTCGACTGGCGCGCATGCCTGGCCCGGCTGCCCGGCGACGCGCCGCGCGCCATCGAATATCCCTTGCCCGCCGACCCGGCTGCCCAGATGCGCCATGCTCAACAGCTGCGCTCGGCGCCGGCATCCCTCTCTCACGGAGCAAGCACATGTCAGTAAAATCCTTTGACGTTGTCACCTACGGTGAGGCCATGGCGATGTTTGTCGCCACTCAAGACGGCGACCTGGCCACGGTGCACAGCTTCATCAAGCGTGCCGCCGGCGCCGAACTGAATGTCGCCACCGGCCTGGCGCGGCTGGGTTTCCGGGTTGGCTGGGCGAGCCGGGTCGGACGCGATTCCTTCGGCCGCTTCGTGCTGCAGACGCTTGCCAGCGAGGGTATCGACAGCACAGCCGTCACCATCGATGATCGCTATCCCACTGCATTTCAGCTCAAATCGCGCAACGACGACGGCAGCGACCCGGAAATCGAATACTTCCGCAAAGGCTCCGCCGCCAGCCATCTGTCGATCGCCGATTATCGTCCGGACTACTTCATGGCGGCGCGCCACCTGCATTTATCCGGCGTGGCGCCGGCCATTTCCGCATCCTCGCTGGAGCTGGCCTTCCATATCGCAAGCGAAATGCGGGCCGCCGGCAAAAGCATCAGCTTCGACCCCAATCTGCGCCCCACCCTGTGGTCTTCACGCGCAGTGATGGCAGACCGGCTCAATGCCCTGGCCTCCTACGCCGACTGGGTCTTGCCCGGCCTGGAAGAAGGCCGCATCCTGACCGGCCTGGCCAGTCCGCATGAGATCGCCGGCTTTTACCTTGCGCGCGGCGCCAGCGGCGTCATCATCAAGCTGGGCAGCGCCGGCGCCTATCTGCGCACAGCGGATCAGGAAGCCACCATTCCCGCCGCGCCGGTCGCCAAGGTGATCGACACCGTCGGCGCCGGCGACGGCTTTGCCGTCGGCGTCATCAGCGCCTTGCTGGAAGGGCGCGACGCCCATTTTGCGGCGACTCGCGGCAACCTGATCGGGGCAAGGGCAATCCAGGTAATCGGCGACAGCGAGGGATTGCCGACACGAAAACAGCTGGAGCTGGAACAACACCGCTAAAAACAGCAGGCTGGCAACAGACCTGAAGAGCGGACAATCAAAACAAGGAGACAAGCAATGGAAACAAGAAAACTGGCGATGCGGCGATGGTGGTTCATCATGCCGATCGTCTTCATCACCTACAGCCTGGCTTACCTGGACCGCGCCAACTTCGGCTTTGCCAGCGCGGCCGGCATCAACCATGACCTCGGCATCACGCAAGGCACTTCTTCACTGATCGGCGCCCTGTTTTTCCTAGGCTATTTTTTCTTCCAGATTCCCGGCGCCATCTATGCCGAGCGGCGCAGCGTCAAGAAGATGATTTTCTGGAGCCTGGTGCTGTGGGGCAGCTGCGCCGCCCTGACCGGCGTGATCAGCAATATTCCGATGCTGATGGTGATCCGTTTTTCATTGGGCGTGGTGGAAGCGGCGGTGATGCCTGCCATGCTGATCTACATCAGCAACTGGTTCACCAAGAACGAACGCTCGCGCGCCAACACTTTCCTGATCCTCGGCAATCCAGTCACGGTGCTGTGGATGTCGGTGCTGTCCGGCTACCTGGTCAACAGTTTCGGCTGGCGCCACATGATGATTGCTGAAGGCGTGCCGGCGATTGTGTGGGCCTGCATCTGGTGGTTCGTAGTGCAAGACAAGCCGGCTGAATCAACCTGGCTGCAGCCGCAGGAAAAGGCAGACCTCAAGGCCGCCCTCGACCTGGAACAGGTCGGCATGAAACCGATGCGCAATTATGCGGAAGCCTTCAAGTCGCCGGTGGTAATCAAGCTCTGTGCGCAGTATTTTTGCTGGAGCATCGGCGTCTACGGTTTCGTACTGTGGCTGCCGTCCATCCTCAAGAACGCCGCCAATATCAGCATGGTGGAAACCGGCTGGCTCTCTTCCCTGCCCTACCTGGCCGCAGTGATCGCCATGCTGCTGACATCCTGGGCTTCCGACAAGATGCAGAACCGCAAGCTGTTTGTCTGGCCGGCGCTGCTGATCGGCGCCCTGGCATTTCTAGGTTCCTACCTGCTGGGCAGCAGCAATTTCTGGCTGTCCTACAGTTTGCTGGTGATTGCCGGCGCTGCCATGTATGCGCCTTATGGCCCGTTCTTTGCCATCGTTCCCGAGCTGCTGCCGAAGAACGTCGCCGGCGGCGCCATGGCGCTGATCAACAGCATGGGCGCGCTGGGGTCTTTCCTCGGCTCCTACGTGGTCGGCTACCTGAACGGCGCCACCGGCAGCCCGTCCGCTTCCTATCTGTTCATGGCTAGCGGCCTGCTGGCAGCGGTGGTGCTGACCATTTCCATTAAACCGGAACCACAAGCCATGCCTCTGGCGCAATCTGTCACGCACTAATCAATCGTTCAGGAAAAAAGATGCAAGCGAAAATCGTGTTGTACAAAAAGGTGGCCGACGATGTATTGGCGATGCTGCAACAAGACTATCAGGTGATCCAGTTCGACGGTATCGACGCCGGCAACCGCGCCGCCTTCGTGGCGCAGCTGAAAGATGCGGTCGGCCTGATCGGCGCCAGCCTCAAGATCGACGGCGAGATCCTCGACCAGGCCCCGCAGCTCAAGGCGATCTCGACAATTTCCGTCGGCGTCGACCAGTTCGATCCGGCCGACTTGCGGCGCCGCGGCATCGCGCTGCTCAATACGCCCGATGTCCTGACCGAGACCACGGCCGACACCGGCTTTGCGCTGATACTGGCGGCGGCCAGGCGGGTGGTGGAAATGGCGGATTATGTCAGGCAAGGCCGCTGGACCCACAGCATAGGCGAGAACTGCTTCGGCACCGATGTTCACGGCAAAACCCTGGGCATCATCGGCATGGGCCGCATCGGCGGCGCTATTGCACGGCGTGCCGCGCTAGGATTCGGCATGCAGGTTCTCTACAATAACCGCAAGCCGGACCCCGCCGCCGAAGCCGCCTATGCGGCGCGCTTCACGCCGCTCGGCCAGTTGCTGCAGGATGCCGATTTTGTCTGCATCACGGTGCCGCTGACGCCGCAGACCCGCGGCATGATAGGCAAGGCTGAACTGGCGATGATGCGCTCCAGCGCCATTCTCGTGAATATCTCACGCGGCAGCATCATCGACGAAACGGCGCTGATCGAGGCGCTGCAAAGCGGCCGCTTGGGCGGCGCAGGGCTGGATGTATTCGAGCGTGAACCGCTGCCTGCGGATTCGCCTTTGCTGCGTTTGCCGAACGCAGTGGCATTGCCGCACATCGGTTCCGCCACCCATGAAACACGCAAGCGCATGGCAATCTGCGCGGCGCAAAACCTGCTGGATGCCTTGAGCGGCAAACCGACTCCAAACCTGGCGAACCGCGCCTAGCAACAGTTGCGCCGTGGTTCAGAGGGGATGCGGCAGGCGCGCGTCCGCGGCGGCCAGGCGCGCTTCCAGCGCCTGGATCCGTTGCAGCAGATTGAGCGCCACCGCCAGGCCTTGCGTATCGAGTTCAAAGTCGTCGCGCAGGCGCCGCGCGGTCCTGGCCACCACGATGGTCTGCGACCTGAACACGTAGCCGGGCGCCGGGCGTCCGGGCTCCCGCTCGCGGTCTGGCTCGATGGCGCCCAGCGTCACCAGTTCCGCCAGCTCGGCATGGCTGAGCCCGGAATATTCCGCCAGCTCTTCCAGCGTGCAGGCGTCCGCATCGTTCAGCCAGACGGCTTCTACTAACAGGCTAGTCATTCCCGCTCTCCTCAATGCAAATGCTGACGTGGATCGAAAGCCGATTCTGCAGCGAGCTGCTCAAACAGCTCGCGCTCGCGCGCCGTGGGCGTCTTCGGTACCTCTATCCTGACCACCGCATACAGATTGCCCTGCTCGCCGCCGGCGGACGGCAGCCCGCGCTTGGCCAGGCGGAACTGACGATTGGCGGCGGTGCCGGCAGGAACATTCAATTCCACCTTGCCGCCTAGCGTCGGCACCTGTACGACCGCACCCAGCACTGCTTCCCACGGCGTCAGCGGCAAATCGAAATACAGGTCTTTGCCGGTCACCCGGTACAGAGGATGCGGGATCAGCTTCATCATCACATACAGGTCGCCGTGCTTGCCGCCGTCGCTGCCCTGCCCGCCCTTGCCCGACAGGCGCAGGCGCTGGCCGTCTTCCGCACCTTTCGGTATGCGCACCCGGAAAGTGCGCGGCACCCGGTGCAGTTTGCCGTGCTCATCGTACTCCGGCATGCTCAGCCGGACATCGGTTTCACCGCCTTCGTAAATCTGCTCTAGCGTGATGGGCGTGTTGACTTCATAGTCTTCGCCCCTGCTCGGCCGCGGCCGGCCACCCTGGCGCGATGCGGCAAAAGCGGCCAGGATATCGGCCATGTCGACATCGCCGAAGGAAGTGCCGCCATCGCTGAACCCCTGCTGCCAGGCGGGCGGCGGCTCAACGTTTTCACCAGGCTGATGGCTGCCCAGCTGATCGTAGGCGGCGCGCTTCTCAGTATCCTTCAGAGTCGAGTACGCTTCCGCGATTTCCTTGAATTTCTCTTCCCCGGCCGGGTCCTTGGAGACGTCCGGATGGTATTTATGCGCCAGCTTGCGATACGCCTGCTTGATTTCAGCCGTGCTGGCGGTGCGTTCGACGCCCAGGGCGCTGTAGTAATCTTTGAATTTCATTTCATCCTTCGTTCAATTTCTCAAAAACTCAACGAACTTCCGATTGAATTCCCGCAGCTGGTCGCGTACCTGTTCGTCCACCAGCTCGCCGTTTTCATTGAACGCCTTGCCGGCGCGCGACACCATCAGGCGGCCGCCAAACCAAGGCTCCATGCCGAGCGTGCGCAAGACCGGCAGCCAGGCATTCTGCGCCAGGATAGTGCCGAATCCGCCCGGCGAGGCGCCGATCACGGCCACCCGCCGCCCGCTGAAAATACGGGCGCTGTCGGCCGCCGGCCGCGACAGCCAGTCGAGCGCATTCTTGAACACGCCCGGTATCGAATTATTATATTCCGGCGTCACCAGCAGCAGTGCGTCGGCCACCGCAATCTGCTCCTTCAGCAACGCCACCGCCGCCGGGATGCCCTCCGCCTGTTCCAGATCGCCGTCATACAAAGGGATGCCCTTGATGGTGCCGAGTTCCAGCCCAGCCCCGGCCGGCATCAGGTCTACCGCCGCCCGCAACAAGGCGGCATTCAAGGAGCCGCTGCGCAAGCTTCCTGCTACTCCGACAATTTTGGTCATGCCCGTGTCTCCCCAACGTTAGCTGTCTATCTCAAGCCTGGTCTGCTGCAAGGTGGTGGCAATCGGCGTGCCCTGGCGAATGGTCTTGGTCACCGGTGTCTTTTCGCAGATTTCAGCCAGCCGGCCGATCTGCACCTCGCTCAGCGCAGCGCCGAAAGCGACTGTGCGGTCGATTTTTTCCCGTCCTTGCTCGTCGCGCGAAAACCGCAGGCGGACATCGATCAGGCCCAGCTCCCATTGCTTGCGGTCGGCATACATGCGTAAAGTCAGCGAGGTGCAGGCAGCCAGGCCGGCCAGCAGCAGCTCGTAAGGCGCAGGGCCGCTGTCGGTGCCGCCGTTGTCTAGCGGTTCGTCAGCACGCAACTGGTGCGAGCGGGCCTGGATTTGTTGGACAAAGCCGCTAGCGCTTTGCAGGTGAACAGACGCCATACACTCTCCATATCGGTTTCAGATGCCGGCTCCGGTCACATTGCGTGGCCGGATTTGATATGGAGACTATAGCCGTTTTGGAAGAGAAGGATAAGGGCGGGATAAGCGCGATGGAAAATTAATCCTGCACAAGCCGATCGCATGACATGTTCAAGACCGTTCAATCTGCTGGCGCAGGGCGCTGCAGGCGGCGCTCAGCCGGGCATGGTCGACCACCGGCCCCTGGCTCAGTACGGCTTCGATGTGCTGGGTGGCGTTGACGGTAGCAGCCATCCGGAAAATCATGGCCGCTCCCTTGAGGCTGTGCACCGTGTGCTGGATGGCGCGATAGTCGCGGCACTCAAGCGCCAGTTCGATGCTGATCAGGTCCTGCCTGGCGCTGGCCAGGAACAGGTCATCCAGCCCGAGCTCGGAATCGTTCAAAGGCAATAGCGGTTCCGGCTGCAGTGGCCCAGGCTTGCTTTTGTTCATTTCATCCACTTCTAGTGATTATCGCGCGACATCGCTGTTACCTTTTACAAGTACCGCAGAAAAAGGTCGTGCGACCTTCTGTTCATCTTTTACAGCCAGATGAATAGAGATAGCCTAGATTTGGAGACTGATTGCAGCAATAGCAGACTTATATAATTCACAATCTTTAACATTAGGTAACAACAATTCGCGGGTAAAACCGCATGCCGCAAGCGAATTTCCGGCAAATACTTTCCGCTTCACAATCATCTGCCCGCGTCAGCCGTCCGCGCTGTCGATCCGGCGTCATCGCGTGACGCCATCGCCCCGGGACGATCAGGCCGCCGCCAGCCGCCACAAGGAAGTCAGTTCAGCGGCGCGCGCGGTATGCAAGGGATCGGTCGCATCGGATACTTTCGGGTGCTGCGGCCGCACATCGATCTTCCCCAGTACTTTCAGTCCGCCCGCCGCGATTGCCGCCAGCAGCTCGGCACGCGTACGCAAAGCCAGGTGCTCGGCGAGGTCGGAAAGGATCAGCCAGCCTTCGCCGCCAGGCTCCAGATGCGCCGCCAACCCGCTCAGGAAACCGCGCAGCATGCGGCTGTCAGGATCAAAGACCGCGTGTTCGATGGGAGAACTGGGACGTGCCGGAATCCACGGCGGATTGCAGATCACTAATGGCGCCCGCCCCTCGGGGAACAGGTCGGCCTGCACCAGCTTTACCTGGCCATCCAGGTTCAGGCGCAACAGATTTTCCTTGGCGCAGGAGAGCGCGCGCGGGTCCATGTCGGTCGCCACGATCCTGGCGACGCCGCGCTTGGCCAGCAATGCCGCCAGCACGCCGGTGCCGGTGCCGATATCGAAAGCCAGCTTGGTGGAAGGCAGCTGCGCCTCTGCTACCAGCCCGATGTACTCGCCGCGTACCGGCGAATAAACTCCGTAGTGCGGATGGATGCGTTCGCCCAGCGCCGGAATTTCAACGCCTTTCTTGCGCCATTCGTGGGCGCCGACCAGGCCCAGCAACTCACGCAGGGAAGCGACGAATGGCTCTGTCGAGGCGCCATAAGCCTCATTGCAAGCCTGCTGCACATCGGGCGCGCGGCGCAAGGGGATGCTGTAGTTCGCGTCGAACGGCAGCAGCAGCATGCCGAGCGTGCGGGCGCGCTGCGATTGCGCCTGACGATGCAGATTGAAAGCATCGGCCGGCGTGGCCGGCAGCTTGGGACGTTTTTTAGGCTTCGGTTCGGCGCGCCGCGCCAGCGCCTGCAGCAGCTGGCGGGCATTTTGGAAATCACCGCGCCACAGCATGCCGGTGCCTTCGCAGGCCAGGCGGTAGGCGCTGTCGGCAGTCATGCGGTCGTCCGCGATCACCACCCGCTTCGGCGCCGGGTTGCCGCTTTCCGAGCGCCAGTGCGCCGAGCATTCCTGATCGTTCTCGATCCAGTGGATCAGCGGCTGTTCGGCGGTAATCATAGGATCGGTGCCGGCGGCGACGCTGGCAAGGTGGAAGTCAAGTGCATGGAGTGATCTCGATCTGTATAGGGGAGGAAGGCAGGCGCGATGTTTGCAAAAACACCATCTGCAGGCTCGCCTGACGAAGCAGGCGAGATATTTCTCCCAAGTATACCTCCTGGCCGCGGCGCCGGACCTTTTCTTTCGGCCAGTATTTCACGGCAGCCTGCCTGGCGAGCCCCCCCCCTTAAAATGTTTCCCAGTCGTCGCTGTCGGTACCGGCCAGCTTGACGGCAGGCGCTTTTCGCAGGGACGGCGATGTTGCCGCGGGCCAAAGCGGCGCACCTGTGCTGGCACGCGGTTTAGTGCTTGCGACCACTTTCAGCGCCGTTGCCGGAGCGCGCTTGAGCAACCCCGGCCTGGTTGCTGACGGCGCCGGTGCGCGCCGGGCGCCGGTGCGTATCGCTGCAGGCGCCGGCAAAACCTGGCTTGCCACGGCGCCGACCTGGAACACCGAGACCGCATCCTGCAGCCGCTGCGCCTGCCCTTCCAGCGAGCTGGCTGCTGCCGCCACCTGTTCCACCAGCGCGGCATTCTGCTGCGTCACCTGATCCATCTGCGTCACTGCCTGGTTGACTTGTTCTATGCCGCTGCTTTGCTCTTCCGACGCCACCGTCACTTCAGCCATGATATCGGTGACGCGCTTCACCGCCTGCATGATTTCGTCCATGGTCTGGCCGGCCCGGCTGACCAGTTCTGAACCGCCGTCGACCTTGCTGACCGAGTCGCCGATCAATTCCTTGATTTCCTTGGCGGCCTGGGCGCTGCGTTGCGCCAGGTTGCGCACCTCGGCGGCCACCACGGCGAAGCCGCGCCCCTGTTCGCCAGCCCTGGCGGCCTCCACCGCGGCGTTCAAGGCCAGGATGTTGGTCTGGAAGGCGATGCCGTCGATCACGCCGATAATGTCGGCAATGCGCCGCGAGCTGTCGGTAATGCCCTGCATGGTGTGCACCACCTGCCCCACTACCGCGCCTCCCTGCGCCGCAATGTCCGATGCGCTCTGCGCCAGTTGCCCAGCCTGCCTGGCGTTGTCGGCATTCTGGCGCACGGTGGCGGTGAGTTGTTCCATGCTGGCGGCGGTCTGCTGCAGCGAAGCCGCCTGCTGCTCGGTACGCGCCGACAAATCGCCGTTGCCGGCGGAAATCTCCCTGATCGAAGCGCCGATATGCTGGGTGCCGTCGCGGATCTCGCTGATGGCGGCGGCCAGCTGTTGCTGCATCTGCCGCATCGCATACAGGAGGCTGCCGCGGTTGCGCTCGTCCACCAGCACCGGCAAGTCCAGTTCACCGGCAGCGATCCTGGCGGCAATCCCGGCCGCGTAACCCGGTTCGCCGCCCAGGCTGCGGGTAACGCTGCGGATGATCAGCAGCATGGTGGCCGTCACCGTGGCGCCGATCACGAACATGATCAGCAGCTGCTTCAGCAGGTTGTCGTAAAAAGCCGCCTGCACATCGTTGACAAACACGCCCGACACCAGAAACCAGTCCCATGGGGCGAAGTAATTAACCTGGCTGATCTTTTCCGCGCGGGTATCGACGGTGCCAGGCAAGCGCCCCATGTAATGCACAATGCCTTGCTGTTGCTGCTTGCCGACCCTGACCATTTCAACGTAATACAGCTTGCCGTCGGTATCCTTGCGTTCGCCGACATTCTTGTCGACGATATCCTTGCTGGTCGGATGCATCAGCACCACAGGCCGGGAATCGAATACAAACACGTAATTGTCCTGGGCATAGCGCATGCTGCTGATGCGCTGCAGGGCCTGACTCTGCGCCTGCGCCAGGTTGATCTTGCCGGCGGCGACTTCGTCGGCATAGCCTTTGACGATGCCGGCAGCAGTCTGCACCACATTCTTCAGGCCGGCCTCGCGCTCGCTCATCATGGTGTCGCGGGTATTCAGGGCAGACCAGCCGGCCAGCAGCAGCAATCCTATCCACATGACCGCCAGCACCAGCCACAATTTTGCTTTCAGACTCAGATTTTTCATTGCTTGCGCACTTTCACTATGAAGGTAAACCTAGGCGGCCATGCGCCGGCCGCCATCCCAGGTGGAGGACTGCTGCGGCATCACAGCGCCGGCACCGTGTCCAGGCGCCAATGCATGGTCATGACTGTCAGTCTTGAAGACGCTCACCACCTGCGCCAGGCTGGCGGCCTGTTCCTGCAGCGATGCCGCTGCGGCAGCGGCCTGCTCCACCAGCGCGGCGTTCTGCTGCGTCACTTCATCCATCTGCGTGATCGCCTGGTTGACCTGCTCGATGCCAATGCTTTGCTCCTGGCTGGCGGTGGCAATCTCGCCGACGATATCGGTGACGCGCTTGACGCTGCTGACCACCTCGCCCATGGTGCTCCCGGCCTGCTCCACCAGCTTGCTGCCGCTGCCCACCTGACTGACCGAATCGTCAATCAATACCTTGATTTCCTTGGCTGCGGCAGCCGAACGCTGCGCCAGGTTGCGCACCTCGGACGCCACCACGGCAAAGCCGCGTCCTTGCTCGCCGGCGCGCGCCGCTTCCACCGCCGCATTCAAGGCCAGGATGTTGGTCTGAAAGGCGATGCCGTCGATCACGCTGATGATGTCGACGATTTTTCGCGATGCATTGCGGATGTTGCCCATGGTGTCCACCACCTGCGCCACCACCACGCTGCTTTGCGTCGCTACTTGCGAAGCGGTGACCGCCAACTGGTTGGCCTGGCGTGCATTCTCGGCGTTCTGCCTGACTGTCGAGGTCAGCTGCTCCATGGCGGAGGCGGTTTCTTCCAGCGATCCGGCCTGCTGTTCGGTGCGGCTGGACAGATCCAGATTGCCGCTGGCGATCTGCGACGACGCCGTGGCGATGGTGTCGGCCGAACTCTTGATATGCGAAATGGTTTGCAGCAGCGATGCGCGCATGCATTTCATGGCATACACCAGGCTGTGCCGGTCGCCCTGGCGGGTGGCGATATCCAGGCTGAGGTCGCCCTCGGCAATGCGGTTGGCGATCTCCGCCGCGCGCGCAGGATCGCCACCGATCGCCTGCAGCATGCTGCGGTTGGAATACGCCACCAGCAACGCCAGGACCAATCCCACCGCCAGCAATATTGCGCCGGCCTGGTACAAAGACTGCATGAAGGCCTGGTCCAGGTCGTCGACATAAATGCCGGTGGTAGAAATCCAGTCCCACGGCTGGTAGCCGATGGCGAACGACAGCTTGGGCACCGCCTCGGCAGCGCCGATGCGCGGCCAGACATAGTTGATGAAGCCGCCGCCAGCCTCGCTGCCGGCCTTGGAAATCAGGACGAACACAAGATTGCCGGCCGGGTCCTTGAAATCGCTCATCTTCTTGCCGTCCAGCTCGGGCTTGATGGGATGCATGACCATCATTTCGCTGGAAGTCGAGATCGAAAAATAGCCGTCCTTGCCATAACGCATGGCTTTCAGCCGCGCCAGCGCCTGCTGCTGCGCCTCGCTCTTGCCGAGCGCGCCGCTGGCGGCCAGCGCGCCATACTCCTTGATCACGCTCATGGCGGTATGCGAGACGTTGATCAAATCGCTTTTACGCTCGTCCAGCCGGATCTGCCGCGCCTGGTACGCATTGAATACGGAAACGGCAAACAACGCCAGCAGGCTGATCAGCAGCGGCAGCCAGAGTTTTTGCGTAAAAGATAGCTTGTTCATGAATGTGTCCCCGTTTTGCCATGGCTGTTATCGGTAACGTGCAGCGTCGACGCGCCGGCACGGATACGGGGCATAGCGCCTCGTCATCCTCCGGATTAACGGCAGCGCTGCGGCAAAGCTGAAGGGCCGGGCAAGAAAAATCCGGTTTCCCTTGTGTATTGGCCGTGGCAAGGCTGGGAGGAAAGCAAATCCGCGGAAGCCAGGATCAAATGTCAAATTTCGAGCAAGTTGGCAGGCGCCGAGGGTAGCGCCGCACATTTCAAATGTTACCTCCGACATTTAACAATGTGCCACAAACGTGAAGCTAAAAATCTGCAATAATCGCGCGCTGCCCAGCCTCGCCGACGCCGAATTTTCCCCACATTCGATCTGTCTGGTTTATTGTATCCGCTTAGAAAGATGGCATTCCGGCGCAGTTGCTACATGAACAATTTCGCGACATTCTCGGATTCAAAACGAGAGTTCGGTGAACATCAATCAACGACAGGAGTGACAACACGTGAAGCAATGGACTATTCGACAACGGATGCTGGTCAGTTTTGGCGTGATCCTGCTGCTGATGGGCTTCATGGCTGGCATCAGCTACCTGAAGCTGCAGGCGATCGAACATGAAACCAATAGCTTCCAGACAGACTCCATGCCCGGCCTGGAACTGAGCACGGGGATCCGCTCAACCTGGTTCCAGAGCTATCTGCTGGTGCTGCAAGTGATTACTGTCGATACCCAGCCAGACCAGCGCAAGCAGGACCTGGCAACCCTGCTCTCCGATAACGAGAAAATGGACAAACTGGTCGACGACTATGAAAAAACCATTTTCGAATCCCAAGACCGGCTCAATTTCAACGCGTTCAAGCAGGCGCGCATCGAATATGTGCGTCTGATGTCGGAAGTGCTGCGACTGGACGACACGCAAAAGAACGCCCAGGCGCGCAGCTTGCTGATCGAGCAGCTGGAGCCGGCCTGGCAGCGCGGCCGCAATGCCGCCACCGTATTGCGCGACTTCAATCAGCAGGCTGAAGTGCGCTCGGTCGACAAGATCGAAGCTGCCGTGATTATCGCCAAGAGCACGCTGCTGACGGCGCTGGCGATCGCCCTGGTGGTGGCGCTCATATGCGGCTTCTTCCTGTTGCGCGCCATCACGCGGCCGATGGGAGAGCTGGTGGCGGCGCTGGAAGTGATCCGTTCCGGCGATTTGTCGCAGCGGCTCAATCTGAACCGGCACGATGAATTCCAGGCGCTGGAAGTCGGCCTCAACCGCATGTCGGACGAACTGACCGGCCTGGTGGGGCAGGCGCAAAAATCGGCGATCCAGGTCACCACCTCGGTGGTGGAAATTGCCGCCACCGCCAAGCAGCAGCAGGCCACAGCCAACGAAACCGCGGCCACCACCACCGAGATCGGCGCCACTTCGCGCGAGATCTATTCGACTTCACGCGAACTGGTCAGCACCATGAACGAGGTCTCTTCCGGCGCGGAAGAAGCCGCGCGCCTGGGCGGCGCCGGCCAGGCTGGCCTGACGCAGATGGAAGACACCATGCACCACGTGATGGATGCGGCCGGCTCGGTCAACGCCAAGCTGGCCATCCTCAACGAGAAGGCCAGCAACATCAACCAGGTGGTCACCACCATCACCAAGGTTGCCGGGCAAACCAATCTGCTGTCGCTGAACGCCGCCATCGAAGCGGAAAAGGCCGGCGAATACGGCCGCGGATTTTCCGTGGTGGCGATCGAAATCCGCCGCCTGGCCGACCAGACTGCCGTCGCCACCTACGACATCGAGCAGATGGTCAAGGAAATCCAGTCAGCGGTGTCGGCCGGCGTGATGGGCATGGACAAGTTCTCCGAAGAAGTCCGGCGCGGCATTGCCGACGTCCAGAACGTCGGCGCCCAGCTGTCGCAGATCATCCAGCAGGTGCAGGCGCTGACGCCGCGCTTCCAGTCGGTTCATGAAGGCGTACAGGCGCAGGCAGTGGGCGCCGAGCAGATCAGCCAGGCGCTGGGTCAATTGAGCGAAGCCGCCCAGCAAAGCGTCGAATCGCTGCGCCAGTCGAGCCAGGCGATCGATGAATTGACGTTGACGGCGAACGGCCTGCGCAATGGCGTCTCGCGCTTCAAGCTGAAAGCCGTCTAACGCAAAGTGCGGCCGGCGAGGTGCGGCCGGCACTGCCTGCGACAACGAACATTTTTGTACACCTGCATACAAGAAAAGATAGCCAGCCACATGCTTTTTCTATTGTTCCAAATCGGCCAGGACCACTACGCGCTGGATACCCGCCAGGTCGCGGTGGTACTGTCGCTGGTCAAGCTGAAACAGATGCCGGCGACTGCGCCATGGGTGGCCGGCGTGTTCACCTATCGCGGCCAGTCGGTGCCGGTGATCGACCTCAGCCAGCTGGCGACCGGCAAGCCGTCGCGGCAACGCCTCAGCACCCGCATCGTGCTGGTGCACTACCCGGCGCCGGGACCGGATAGCCGCCTGCTCGGGCTGGTGCTGGAAAAGGCCAGCGAGATCATGCGCCGTGCATCGTCGGAATTTCGCGACAGCGGACTGGATCATGGCGAGGCGCCCTACCTGGGCCCGGTCACAGACGATGCGCGCGGCCTGATCCAATCGGTGCAAGTGCAAGACCTGCTGCCGCCGGCAGTACGAGCCCAGCTGTTCCCGGGCATGGAGACATAATGCCGCTGGCAAAATTCGAAACCATGCTGAAACGCACCATGGGGCTGGATATCCAGTCCATAGGCCGCCCCATGCTGGAACGCGCCCTGCAGGAACGCCAGGGCAGTTGCGGCGTGGCAGACCTTGACGCTTACTGGCAGCTGCTGCAGATATCGGAGCAGGAACAGCTGCAGCTGATTGAATCCGTGATCGTGCCGGAGACCTGGTTCTTCCGCAATCGCGAGGCCTTCCTGGAAATGGCGCAACTGCAGCAGCGCTGGCCGCGCCTGATCAGCGCCAGCCAGCCGCTACGCATCCTCAGCCTGCCCTGCTCTACCGGCGAAGAGCCGTATTCGATCGCCATGGCCCTGCTGGATGCCGGCGTGCCGCCGCCGCATTTCCAGATCGATGCGATCGACATCAGCCCGCAATCGCTACATGTGGCGCGCCAGGCGGTATACGGCAAGAATTCGTTTCGCGGCGACTACCTGAGTTTCCGCGACCGCTACTTTGCGCTCAACGAACAAGGCTATGCTTTATCTGAAACGGTACGGCAGCAGGTCAGGTTCGCGCAAAGCAATCTGTTCGCAGCCGATCTGCTGGCCGCACAAGCGCCTTACGACATCATCTTTTGCCGCAATCTGCTGATCTATTTCGACCGCGCTACCCAGCACCAGGCCGTGACCATCCTGATCCGGCGCCTCGCGCCCGAGGGCCTGATGTTCGTCGGCCCCGCTGAAAGCGCCTTGATGATGCTGCATGAGCTGACCCCGATCAAGGCGCCGATGGCATTCGCTTTCCGGCAGGGAGCGCCGAAACAAGAGGCCGCCAGAACGGCGCTGTCGCCCGCTGTCGCTTATGTGCCGCTGGCGCCAGCGCCAAGAACAACCGCGGCAAGGGGCACTCCTGCCAGAGCCAGGACCGCCACCGGCAATTCCGCCAAGCCGCCGGCGCAAGCGAGCCTGGCGACGGCTCAGCTGCTGGCTGACCAGGGCAAGCTGAAAGAAGCCGCCGCCATATGCGAACAATTCATCAGGCAGCATGGCGCCTCGGCCGCCGCTTACTATCTGAGCGGTGTGATCCACGACGCCGCGGACCGCAAGCAGGCTGCCGCCGACTGCTATCGCAAAGCCCTGTACCTGGAGCCGAACCACGCCGACGCCATGACGCACCTGGCAGCCTTGCTGCAAACCTTGGGCGACCACGCCGGCGCCAAGCTGCTGCAGCAGCGCGCGCGGCGTTCGACCGAAAACAATCCGTCCTGACATGAATCAAGCCCTGAACTTTCACTCGCCATGCCGTCGCCGTTCGCTGCTGCCAGCCGTCGGCAGCAGCAGCTGCCATGGGGATAAGCCATCATGAGCGATGTGATGAAGCAGCCTGCCAGCGATGCCGGCAATACGGCCATGCAAGTGATCGACGATTGCTGGAACCGTATCGGCGTGCGCGGCGACGCTTCCTGCGAAAGACTGGCGCAGCATATCGATTGCCGCAACTGCCCGGTACACGCGCGCGCCGCCGCGGAGTTGCTGGATCGCTTGCAGGTGGAGCAGATGGCCGACGGCTGGAGCGAGCAGGCCGAACCGGCGCAGGAACAAGGCGCCGGCCTCAGTTCGTGGCTGCTGTTTCGTATCGGCGAAGAATGGCTTGCATTGCCGACCGCCCTGCTCGAAGAAATCACAGAGCTGCGCGGCATCCATAGCCTGCCCCATCGCAAGAATGCCGTGGTGCTGGGCATTACCAATATTCGCGGCGCCCTGGTCACCTGTATTTCACTGGCGGCGATGCTCGGCATTGCCGCCAGCGCCAAGACCGCAGGCCGCCAGGAACTGCTGGGGCGCATGCTGATCGTCAGGCGCAACGGCCAGGCAACCGCCTTTCCTGCCGATGAGGTGCATGGCACTTTGCGCGTCGCCCTTTCCGAACAGCAGCCGGTGCCGACCACGCTGACCCGCGCCGCCGGGCATTTCACCAGCGCCGTGGTCCAATGGAATGGCCACAGCGTCGGCTTGCTGGACCAGGAACTGCTGTTTCACACGCTGGATCGGAGCCTGGCATGAACGCCGACGACATGCGCGACGCCTCGATGCTGGACCTGTTCCGGCAGGAAGTGGAAACCCAGGCGCAGGTGATGAGCAGCGGCCTGCTGGCGATCGAACGCAGCGCCTCGCCGCAGGATCTGGAAGCCTGCATGCGCGCGGCCCATTCAATCAAGGGCGCGGCGCGGATTGTCGGCATACAGGCTGGCGTCGATGTCACGCACGTGATGGAAGACTGTTTCGTTTCGGCGCAACAAGGCAAAATCCAGCTCGGACCGCGCCGCATCGACCAGTTGCTGCATGGGGTCGACCTGCTGCAGCGGATTGCAAAGAGCGCGGAAGACCTGCAGTTGTGGCAGGCCGGCGACGGCCGCAAGGAAATCGACAGCTTTCTGCAAGGCTTGCACAACAGCCTGCTGCAAGCCGACGACGACGCCCGCGACACACAAGTTCCCACGGCCAATCCGACCATGCCAGCAGCGGTGGTCAGCGAATTGCTGCCGGCCGGCGATTTTCAGCAAGACAAAGCCGAGAACGCCGACCGCATGTTGCGGGTCACCGCCGCGCACCTGAACCAGCTGGTCAGCCTGTCCGGCGAATCGCTGGTGGAATCGCGCTGGCTGCCGGCCTTCAACGAGTCCCTGCTGCGCCTCAAACGCCTGCAGCACGGCGCCGCGCAAGCTCTGGAAACCTTGCACGAGACATTGCACGAAGCGCTGCGCGAAAACGGCGTCGCCTCGGCCCAGTTCGCAGCCTTGCAGGATTCCCGGCAACAGCTTGACGCTTGCCAGAAAATGCTGGCGGAACGGCTGGCGGAACTGGAATCCTTCGAACGTCGCAACAGCAGCCGCGCCCAGCGGCTGTACGACCAGGCGCTGGCCTCCCGCATGCGGCCGTTCGCCGATCGCGTGGCGGGCTACGACCGCATGGTGCGCGACCTCGGACGCAGCCTCGGCAAACAGGTCAGGCTGGCAATCAGCGGCGAGGCCACCCAGGTCGACCGCGATATCCTGGAGCAGCTGGAGGCGCCGCTGGTGCATTTGCTGCGCAATGCGCTTGATCACGGCATCGAAGCAGCGCCGCAGCGGCGCGCCGCCGGCAAGGACGAAGAAGGCGTGATCGGACTGACTGCGCGCCATCACGCCGGCCTGCTGCAGATTACCGTCAGCGACGACGGCAACGGCATCGACCTGGAACAACTGCGCGCCGCCGTCGTGGCGCGCGGCCTGGTCGACAACGCCACCTCGGCGCGCCTGAGCGATGCCGAGCTCTTGCACTTTCTGCTGCTGCCCGGTTTCAGCATGCGCGATACGGTCACCGAAATCTCCGGGCGCGGGGTCGGCCTGGATGTAGTGCACAACATGCTCAAGCGCATGCGCGGGACCATTCAGATTTTCAGCGAGAGCGGCCGCGGCATGCGCTTCCAGCTGCAGCTGCCGCTGACCCTGTCGCTGGTGCGCAGCCTGCTGGTCAGCATCGGCGGCGAACCCTACGCCTTCCCGCTGGCATATGTGAACCGCACCATGGTGCTGGACCAGGAGCAGATCGAAATGCTGGAAGGCCGTCAGCACTTCGCTTTTGAAGCAAGGCAGATCGGCCTGGTGGCGGCCAGCCAGATCTTGCAAAGCAAGGAGAGCGCCGCCAGCGACGACGGCATCGCGCTGGTGGTGATTGGCGACATGCACCAGACTTACGGTTTGCAGGTCGACCGCCTGCTGGGCGAGCACATGCTGGTGGTGCAGCCGCTGGATACACGGCTGGGCAAGATCAAGGATGTGGCGGCGGCGGCACTGATGGAAGACGGTACGCCGGTCTTGATACTGGATGTCGAGGACATGCTGCATTCGGTCGACAAGCTGATCGCCCACGGCCAGCTCGACAAGATCCACGAAGGCGGCAGCCAGCTGCAGCTGCAGGCCAGCAAGCGGGTGCTGGTGGTGGACGACTCGCTCACGGTGCGCGAACTGGAACGCAAGCTGCTCAGCAGCCGCGGCTATACGGTCAGGATCGCGGTGGATGGCATGGACGGCTGGAACGCCTTGCGCAGCGAACCGTTCGACCTGGTGATCACCGATATCGACATGCCGCGCATGGACGGCATCGAGTTGGTAACATTGATCAAAAGCAACCTGCAGCTCAAAGCGATTCCGGTGATGATCGTCTCCTACAAGGACCGCCCCGAAGATCGCCAGCGCGGCCTGGAAGCCGGCGCCGACTACTATCTGGCCAAGGCCAGTTTCCACGACGAGACCTTGCTGGAGGCGGTTGAGGACCTGATCGGCGCGGCGCATGATTCCTAGTTTTCAGCATTGAGTGCCTATTTTTCTCCAAAGAACCTGATGAACGCGTGTATATTTTCAGTCATTCATTGTTACCTGATGAGTAGCAAGCCCTACTGCCGTGATGACGCACGTTTCTAGCAAAGGAATCCTGGATAATGAAAATAGGTATCGTCAACGATGCCCCGATTGCGGTCGAAGCATTGCGCCGCACGCTGGCGCTGCGCCAGGACCACGAAATCATCTGGATTGCGGAGGATGGCAAGCGCGCCATCGAATTATGCGCCTGGCAAGTACCGGACCTGATCCTGATGGACCTGATCATGCCGGTGCTGGACGGCGTCGGCGCCACGCGCCACATCATGGCCCATACGCCGTGCGCGATCCTGGTGGTCACCGGCGACGTCGGCGCCAACGTCTCGGCGGTATACGACGCCATGGCCTATGGCGCGCTGGATGCGATCGACACCCCGAGCTCGCTCGCCAGCCACCCGCGCAACGGCGTCAATTCCTTGCTGGCGAAGATCGATTCGATCGAAAAACTGATCAATCAACGGCAGGCGGCGCCCGAGACAACGGCCGTCCCCGAGAAACCGGCGCCAGCCCCGGCCATGGCGACGCCGCGCAAGTCGTCGCCACAGGCGCCGAATTCCAAGTACCTGGTGGCCATCGGCGCTTCCGCCGGCGGGCCGGCGGCGCTGGCAACCCTGCTCTCGCAACTGCCGGCGGATTTTCCGGCGGCGCTGGTGGTGGTGCAGCATGTCGACGCCCAGTTCGCGGCCGGCATGGCCGACTGGCTGGGCGGCCAGTCGACATTGCCGGTGCGGCTGGCGCTGGCGGGAGACAGCCCGACCCCCGGCACCGTATTATTGGCCGGCACCGACGACCATTTGCGCCTGACCCGGCCGTTTCAGCTGGGTTACACCGAGCAGCCCAGCGGCTATCCCTACCGGCCCTCGATCGATGTATTTTTCCAGAGCGTGGTGGAAACCTGGGCCGGCAAGGCGATCGGCATCCTGCTGACCGGCATGGGCCGCGATGGCGCGCTGGGCTTGAAAGCCATGCGCGACAAGGGTTATTACACGATTGCCCAGGACCGCGATTCGAGCGCAGTATATGGCATGCCGAAGGCAGCGGCGCAGATGAATGCCGCCGACGCCATCCTGCCGGTGAACCGGATTGCAGATAAGCTGGTCAGTCTGATCAGCAAACAATAGCGACAAACAATAGCAGCACTGAGTTCAGATATGGAGCAAGCCATGCATACAGAATTAAATCTCGACAGCGACCAGCCGCCAGACGACTATCCGGTGATGGTGCTGCTGGTCGACGACCAGGCCATGGTGGGCGAAGCCGTGCGGCGCGCGCTGGCCAACCAGATCAACATCGATTTCCACTACTGCGCCCATCCCGACGAAGCCATCGAGGCGGCGCAAAGAACCCGGCCGACTGTGATCCTGCAGGACCTGGTCATGCCCGGCATCGACGGCCTGACCCTGGTGCGCCAGTACCGCGCCAACCCGGCCACCCGCAACGTCCCCATCATCGTGCTGTCGACCCGCGAAGACCCGGCGGTCAAGAGCGCGGCCTTCACCGCCGGCGCCAACGACTATCTGGTGAAGCTGCCCGACACCATCGAACTGGTGGCGCGCATCCGCTATCATTCGCGCTCCTACGTCAATCTGCTGCAGCGTGATGAAGCCTACCGCGCGCTGCGGCAGAGCCAGCAGCAGCTGCTGGAAACCAATCTGGAGCTGCAGCGCCTGACCAATTCCGACGGCCTCACCGGGCTCGCCAACCGCCGCTATTTCGACGAGTATTTCAGCGCCGAATGGAAGCGTGCCGAACGCGAGCAAAGTCCGCTCTCGCTGCTGATGATCGATGTCGACGATTTCAAGCTCTACAACGACACCTACGGCCATCTGGCGGGCGATACCGCCCTCAAGCAGGTGGCGGAAAGCATAGGCGTTTTTGCCCGGCGTCCGACCGACCTGGCGGCGCGCATCGGCGGCGAAGAGTTTGTGCTGGTGCTGCCGTCGATGTCGCGCGAACACATGGAGACCCAGGCCGACAAGCTGCAGGCGGCGGTGCACGCTTTAGGCATTGCGCATGTCACCTCCAACAACGACGCCCGCGTCACCATCAGCATCGGCGGCGCCAGCATCGTGCCGCAGCGCGGCAGTTCGCAGGAAAAACTGGTGGAAGCCGCCGACCAGGCTCTGTATCGCGCCAAGCGCGGCGGCAAGAACCGGGTTGAGATCGCTCAGGAGTAAACGGGCCAAGACAGCGCCTGGATCTGCAATCCAGGCACTGCTTGCCTCAGGCGGTTCGGGCCCGCCCGGCCGCAGCCGTCTGGCGCGCAGCCAGTGCGCGGGCGCGCCGCTTGCGGGCCCAGATGATCACGCCGGTCACGCTCAGGATTGCCACCGCCGCTCCCATCAGCGAAATCAGGATGCGTCCGGTAAGGCCAAGGATGCGTCCTGAATGCAAGGGAAACTGTGCTTGCATGAAAATGTCGCCGGCGCTGCCGCTGCCGGGAATTTTTGCGCCAGCCGCATGGCCGTCGCCGGCGTCGTAATACAGCCAGCTGTTGCCCAGACCGGCATCGCCGTGGTCGTTGCCAGCCTCGAAAAAGCCGACGCCGTACAATCCGAAGGCCGAAGAATAAAACACGCCGCCGACCGGCACGCTCCAGCCGCGGCGCTGGCCGTCCTCGCGAGCCAGCTGCGCCACCCGCTCACGGCTGACCCCTGGCTCTGTCTTGGCCGCCAACGCAGGCGCGACCGGCTTGCGGCTGTCGAACGGATCCGGCGTCAGCGTCGAGAAGGTTTGCACGATGGGCCGCATGACCGGGTTATACAGATTCATGGAAACCGAGGTCACCGCCAGCACCAGCAGCAATCCCCAAAGCCAGACGCCGCCAGAACGATGCAGATCGAAGTTCAATTTGTGGCCGCCCTGGCGCCAGCGGAACGCGAAAGACTTGCGCCAGCTGCGCCAGTTCGGAAACGACAGCCACAGGGCGATAAAGCAGTCCAGCGTCCAGACGATGCCGATGATGCCCATCAGCCAGGTGCCGAGCTCAATGCCGCCGACCTCGGGCAGATGCATGGTGTAGTGCAGCTTGTACAGGAACGGCAGCAGGTTCTCGCGGCTGAGCGAGATGGCGCCCCACATGCGCCTGCCCTGTATTTCAGCCGTGACGGGATCGACCGCGAGCTGGTTGAAACCCAGGTCGTAAGGCTGGCCGGTGGCTGGATTGACGCGCCCTTCCACCATCATGCTGCTGGTATGCCCCGCTTCGCTTTCTGTCATCACGTAAGTGACACGCAAGCGCGGGTCCTGGGCCTCCACCCGGTTCGCCAGCTCCAGGCCTGGAAGGAGCTGGCCCGGCGCCGGCCGGTCAGCGCTGCGGGCATGGAATAGCTGCGGATTGAGCCAGGCATCCAGCTCGTGATCCCAGGAAATGACGGCGCCGGTAGCGCCGGCAATGAACAGGAACACCGCAGCCGCCAGGCCGAACCAGCGGTGCAGCAGTACCAGAAGAGGACGCAAGACCATGATGTGCTCTTAATATTTCCAGTTGAGCGCAAGGCTGCCGTTGATCGGCGCGCCGTAATAGCCTTGCGAGGCGTACAGGCTCTGGATGTATTTCTTGTTGGTGACGTTGTTGAGGTTGGCAATGACGCTCAGCTGCCTGCTGATATCGTAGCGCGCCATCAGGTTCAGCAAGGCATAGCCTTCCTGCACGGTGGTAATGGCTGGCGTCTGCAGCTGGCTGGTCTTGCCTTGCCAGTTGACGCTGGCGCCGACGCGCAGCTTCTCGACCTGCGGGACCTGGTAAGTCAGCGCCATGCGCAGCAATTTTTTCGGTACGTAATTCCTGGCCGAATTGCCATCCGCATCCTTGATCGTCATGATCGTATAACCGAGGCTGGCCTGCAAGCCTTGCGCCAGCTCGCCGGAAAGATCCAGTTCCAACCCTTCCGAATGCGCCTGGATGCCACGGTAGTAAGCCTTGGCGCCGATATAACCCGCCTGCTCCGCCGCATTGCTTTGTTCAACCCGGAACAGCGCCGCCGACGCATTCAGCTTCTTGTTGAAGAATTCGCTCTTCAAGCCCAGTTCATAGCTCTTGCCTTCCAGCGGCTTCAAGGTCGCGCCGCTGCTGTCCGTCTGGTATTGCGGATTGAAAATCTCGGTGTAGCTGGCGTAGGCCGATACATTCTTGCCGAGGTCGTACACCAGGCCCGCATACGGCGTGGCCTTGCTGGCGCTGCTCTGGCGGCTGACGCCGTAAGCGATGCCGGTAGTATCGGAACTCGTGTAATTAGCGCCCAGCAGCAGCTTGAGATCATCGGCTAGGTTCAGGCGCGTGGCGCCGTACGCGGTCTTGCGCTTGTCGGTGTAGCTGCTGCCGTCAGTCGACGCATCGAAGGCCGGCTCCGGATAACTGCCGTCAAACGCTCCGCTGGCCGTCAGCGGCGTACCTATGCCCTGGCCGTAATGCGATATGTCATTGAGCGTCGCGCGCGACCAGCTGGCGCCGACGGTCAGGTCATGCTGGCGGCCGCCCAGCATGTACTTGCCGCTGAGGTAGCTGTCGATCACGGTCTGCTGGTTGTCGGAGTTGTAGAGCGACGGATAGCTGAACAATCCGGTACCGGTCGTGCGGTCCGGCGTGCCGTAGACATAGAACAATTTGCCGTCGGTAGTCAGCTTGTTATGGCTGAGCGTGGTCTTCCATTGCCAGTCATTGTCGAAATGATGATTCAATTCGATGAACGCGCGCTGTTCCTCGGAATTCCAGCGCGACCAGTTTGCCGCGGTGCTGGTGCCCCTGCCGTAGTCGGTCGGCGAACCGTCGCTGTAATACAGCGGCAAGGCGCCCCATATCGCCCCCTTGCCGTCGTTCTTTTGATAGCTGTAGCTCAGGGTCAGCAAGGTATCGCTGCTGAGGTTTGCTTCAATCACGCCGTAAAAGATATCCTTGCTCGGCTGGTAGCGGTCCAGGTAGGAGTTGCCATCCTCGTGCGCCGCCACCACCCGCGCCGCCACGGTGCCGGCGCTGTTGAGCGCGCCGGAGACGTCGGCGTCGATGCGGCGCGTGTTCCAGGAGCCATAGCTGATGCCGGTAGCTGCCTGGAAATCGTAAGTCGGGCGCTTGCGCACGAAATTGACCGTGGCCGATGGATTGCCGGTAGAAGAAGTCAGGCCGTTGGCGCCGCGCACTATCTCTACACGGTCATAGATGGCGGTATCCAGGTCGCCGTTCTGCAGGCCGAAAGTCAGCGGGATACCGACGCCGTCGTACTGGAAATTAGTGATATCGAAGCCGCGCGCGGTGAAATAGGTGCGGTTGGTTTCCACCTTCTCGACGGTGACGCCGGTGGTGCCGGCCAGCACCTGGTCGACGCTGTCGAGCTTGAAATCGTCCATCTTGGCGCGCGTGACCACCGACACCGACTGCGGCGTTTCGCGCAGCGACATGTCCATCCTGGTCGCCGAATTACTGTTGCGCACGGTGTAGCTGCCGGTTTTCTCGCTCGGCTTCTGGCGGTCGCTGCCGGCCGTCACCACCACTTCCGGCAATGCCGCATCATCGGCGGCTGCCGCCGCCTGCTGCGCCAGCGCTAGTTGCGGCGTGGCTGCCGACCAGGTCAGCGCCACCGCCAGGCTCATGGCGCGCAAGACTGGCGGATTGCGCGATTTAGATGAAAAAGCAGGCACAGGCGTAGTGCACGCCGTGGTGTTGGTTGTCATTCTGTATTCCCCGAGACTATCTATCGTTAAGCGCTATTTATATTTTTTTGAAAGCAGACACCGCTTTGGAAACTTCCTCGCACGCTCCCGTCCATGGCTTGCCGCCGCAGCTGAGAACAGCCGCGGATACGAACATCCGGCTTGCAAGGGAAATGGGCGGCAAAAGGGAGTATCTTTGAAAAACAGAATAATAATGCGAATGATTGCTATTATCAATCAATTTCTAAAGAAGCCATCGCAGCCGCATGGTCATGGCCTTAACGCAAAAAAATGCGCACTGACCAGTGCGCATCCGCTGCAAGGGAAAAAGGTGGCGCTAGCCGTGGACGTGCGCCTCGGATTCGTCGTGCGAATGCGCCGGCGCACTATAGTTGCAGCCATCCTCGGTGTGGGCGCAAGGCAGGGTCTCGAACTGCAAGGTGGTGTGATACACCGCAAACTGCGACGCCAGGATTTCCTTGAGCGCCGGCAGCAACTGCTGCTCTGCCGAATACGCCGCATCGTAGACCACGTGCGCCGTCAGGCTGGCCTTGCCGCTGGTGACCGCCCACAAGTGAAAATCGTGCACGCTCAGCACGCCCGGCACGGCGCGCATCGCCGCCTGCACTTTTTCTATGTCCATGCCTTCAGGCACGCCTTCCAGCAGGATATTGATGCTTTCCTTCAGCAGTATCCAGGTACGCGGCAGCACCCACACCCCGATCAGCACCGCAATCGCCGAATCGACCCAGGTCCAGCCGGTATAACGGATCAGCAAGGCGCCGGCGATCACGCCGAGCGAACCCAGCATGTCGCTCCAGACTTCCAGGTAGGCGCCTTTGACGTTGAGGCTGGCATCCTTGCCGCTGCTCAGCAGGCGCATGCTGATCAGGTTGACGATCAGGCCGATGGTGGCGATCACCAGCATGCCGGTGGACTGGATCTCGGCCGGGTTGCGGAAGCGCTGGTAGGCTTCATAAAGGATGTAGATCGCCACCAGGAACAGCAGCACGGCATTGAACGCCGCCGCCAGGATCTCGAAGCGATGATAGCCAAAGGTGCGGCGCGCGTCGGCCGCTCGTTTGGCGATGCGGATCGCCGCCAGTGCGATCGCCAGCGCCATGGTGTCGGTCAGCATGTGGGCGGCATCGGATATCAGCGCCAGGCTGCCGGTGACCAGTCCGCCGATCACCTCGACCACCAGGAAGGTCGAAGTCAGGCCGAGCGCAATCCAGATATATCTCTCATTGCCGGCGCTGGGTAAAGCATGTGTATGGCCTGCACTCATGGATACCGTCCTTGAAGTTGCGTTGATGTAATGTACAGCGTTATTGCTGGCTACCGCAATTGGCGCAGAATTTCGCCCCGGCCAGTTTCGCGGCGCCGCAAGCGCTGCAGTTTTTCGGCTGCAGCGGATTGCCGCATTGCTGGCAAAAACGGGCGCCGGCCGGATTGCCTGAATTGCAACCGAGGCAATTAATTTGATTGGCCGGGACATTTTCCCAGTCGTTCTGGCGGCTGCCGCCGTGATGCTTGCTGCGCTGCTGCTGCGCGTTATTACCGCCGCCGTGATGCCCCATGTTCAGCAGATTCTTGAGAAAACTCATTTGATGCTCCTTCACGCTTAGGATGCCGAATTGACATGACTCCATTAAAAACCCTGTAGTTACTTCAAGGTCAAGCAGATACATAAAATATTTCACTGGGCCAAAAGCGGACTAAACTAATACTTGCTTCTCCCTAAACAAAACCAAGGAAAAAAAATGACTAAGCTGCTTAAAAAAGTAGGGCTATCGTTGTTCGCTTCTCTCACCCTGGCTTTGCTGCTGGGAGCATGTTCAAGCATGTCGATGGACCAAAACCATATCAGCGAAGTGACACTGGACGGCGCCCATGAAGTCCCGCCCACCAACTCGGCGGCGAGCGGCAGCGCAACCATCAAGATCGCCTCGGATAAAACCGTCAGCGGCACCATCAACACTCGCGGCATCCAGGGAAAGATGGCCCACATCCACGAAGGCGCGCTTGGCGTGAACGGTCCGGTGCTGGTGCCCCTGACCAAGGTCGGCGATGACACCTGGGAAGTCCCGGCCGGCACCAAGTTCACCGATGCCCAGTACGCCAGCTACCTGGCCGGCAAGCTCTACGTCAACGTCCATAGCGCCAGCAATCCCGGCGGCGAAATCCGCGGCCAGATACTGCCCTGATCCAGCCTTCCTGGCGCTCTAGCGGCCGTGCGCTTGCTGCCTGCGACATGCGGCAGCAAGCGCAATCCACATCATTTTTTAAACCCGCCTATGCATCCAACCCTCAGGATTTTTGCCGCATTCCTGTTTGCGATCGCCTTGGCCAGCGCCGCCTTGTATGCGATCGACCGCACAAACAAGCCTGCTGGCGGCAAGCCCCCAGCCGTGCATGCCCAGGCAGCCGACACTGCCAAGCCGCTTGTGCAGGCGACCGCTCCGGCAGCGCCTGCGCAAGCGCTGACGCCGCCGGTCGCCAGTTCACCGCCGATGGCTGCCGCGCCGCCGGCTGAAGCCGGCAACACCATCGCCAAATGCATTGTCGACGGCAAGATCGTCTACACCGACAAAGGCTGCCCTCAAGGCAGCAAGGTCAAGCCGCTGCAGATTACCGATAACGCCGTGATTCCCGGCTACGACCGCGCCACTGTTGAAAAGACTTTCCGCCAGCCGCCGCCGGCGCTGGCGCAAGCGGCGCCGGCGGGAGGCGTGATCGAACCGGTCACCTCCATCGGCACGGAACCGACGGTCGACTGCCCTGCCCTGGGACGCCGCTACGAGTGGCTGAACGGCATGCTGCACCGCCGCCAGCTGCACTATGTGCACGACCGCATGCGGCGCGAACGCGACGATCTGCAAACCAGGATGTTCTGGGCGCATTGCTAACGCATATGTACAGCGGAGCATGCGCAGCCGGCAACAATATAATGACAATAAAGCAAGCGCCCGGCATATACTCCTGATACCGCACTACTCGACAACAAGGGCTCCCGTGCTTTCATCGCTGGTCGTCGGTTCTTCCACAGTCTCCGCCATGCTGATCCTGTACCTGATGCTGGCGATGGCGTCCTTGGGCGCCGCCTACAAAACCAGGGCGGCGGCGCACAGCCAGCTGCGCCTGCAGATCAATGCCTGGTGGCTGATCTTCCCTTTAGTCAGCCTCGGCCTGCTGTTCTACCCGGCCGGTCCCGCTTTGCTTGCGCTCCTGATTTGCGTCCTGGCACTGCGTGAACTGACACGGTACTGCCGCAGTTCACGCGGGCTATTCTTGTTTCGCTGCACGGCGACGTTGGCGTTGGCCGCCGTATTGAGCTGGCAACAACCCAAGCTTGCGCTGCTTCTGCTGCCGTGGATGACGCTGGCGCAATTCGCTTATTTCTTGTGGCGGCGGCAAACGGATCAGCTGCTGCTCCTGCTGTTTTTCTCGACCTGTTGCGGACTCAGCTTCATCGTCCAGCTGATGCATCTGCCGCTGACGGAAGAAACCAGGATCGCCTGGCTGTTTTATTTGTTTGCGCTGACGGCGTTGAATGACATCGGCCAGTTCATCGCCGGGAAAACGCTGGGCAAGCACACGATCGCTGCCCGCATCAGCCCCAACAAGACGTGGCAGGGCCTGTGTGGCGGCATGCTGGTCAGCATGCTGGCGTCCGTGATGCTGGGCAGCTACCTGCACCTGGCCGGCCTGCCGCAATTGCTGTTCCTGGCATTATTGATGTCGCTCGGCGGTTTCGCCGGGGACATGTTGTTTTCGGCCGCCAAGCGGTTTCTGGGCATCAAGGATTTTTCCAGTCTGATTCCAGGCCATGGCGGCATTCTGGATCGTGTCGACAGCCTGGTAGTTACGGCGCCTTTGCTGTATTTCGCAATGTACTTTTCACATCAAGGATGATCAGGATGAAAGTTGAGAGCGCCACTGCATGGACCCAGATTGAATCCGGCTTCGACAGCGTCGATCAAACGCGTTTGTTCTATCGTACATGGGAGCCAAAGATCAGCCGTGCCGACGGCGTCAAGCGGGCTCTGGTCTTCCTGCATCGCGGCCCCGAGCACTCCGGGCGGATCCAGCCGCTGGTGGAACAGTTCGGCTACGAAGAAGACTGGGCTTTTGCCTGGGATGCGCGCGGCCACGGCCATTCGCCGGGCGAACGCGGCGATGCCCCGGGTTTCGAGATACTGGTACAGGATTTCAATGCGTTCATCCTGCACATTCAGCTGCGCCACGGCATCCAGCCGGAAAACATGCTGATCGTCGCCAACAGCGTCGGCGCCGTCATCGCGGCGACCTGGCTGCACGATTACGCGCCGCGCGTGCGCGGCGTGATCATGGCCGCCGCGGCCTTCGACATCAATCTGTATGTACCGCTGGCCAAGCCGGCGCTGCGCCTGGCAACCTGCTTCAAGCCGGATTTGTTCGTCACCAGCTATATCCGCTCTTCGATGCTGACACACTCGCCTGAGCAAGCCAGGAGCTACGACCAGGACAGGCTGATCGCCAAAAGCATTTCGGCGCGCGTATTGCTGGATCTGGCGGATACCGCCAGGCGCATCGTGCAGGACGCCGCCGCCATCGACACGCCAATCCTGATGCTGGCGGCGGAAAAGGATTTCGTGGTCAAGCAGGCGCCGCAGAAAGCTTTCTTCGAACGGCTGTCGTCGCCGCTGAAACGCTACATCCTGCTGAAGGACTGCTACCACGCGATTTTCTACGAACGCGACACCAGCGAAGCCATCGAGGCCAGCCGCAAATTCATTCACGAATGCTTCCTGCTGGATCCACTGCCGCCGCACTATTACCATAACGCAGACCTGCAGAGCCATAGCGCCAGCCAGTACGCGGCGCTGCAAAACGGCAGCACCAGCAGCGCCATCGGCAAGGCCTTCTATGGCATCCAGCGCGCCATGCTCGGCACCTTGGGATCGCTCAGCAATGGCATGGCGATCGGCAAAACGCATGGTTTCGATTCAGGCGCTTCGCTCGATTACGTGTACCGCAACCAGGCCGGCGGCGGCCTGCTGATCGGCAAGACGATTGACCGCGGCTATCTGGACGCCATCGGCTGGCGCGGCATCCGGCAACGCAAGATGCAGCTGCAACAGCTGCTGGCCGAGCGGATCATCCAGCATCAAGGCGAGCAGCCGCTGCGCATACTCGACGTCGCTGCCGGCTCGGGGCGCTACGTACTGGAGAGCGTCAAGCGTTTCCAGGACAAGGCCATCGAAGTCACCTTGCGCGACTTCGATGCGCATAACCTGGAGCAGGCGCGGAAACTGGCCGATCATTTGCAACTGCGCAGCGCTATCGAATACCAGCAGCGCGACGCCTTCGATCCTGCCAGCTATCCGTCCGACGAACCGCCGTATGACATCGTGATCGTCTCCGGCCTGTATGAGCTGTTCAGCGAAAACGCCATGGTGCTGCGCTCCCTGCAAGGCATCGCGCGCCAGCTGAAAAGAGGCGGCCATCTGATCTATACCGGCCAGCCCTGGCATCCGCAGCTGGACATGATCGCCCAGACCCTGACCAATCATCGCGGCGCGCCGTGGCTGATGCGGCCGCGGCCGCAAGCGGAAATGGATGCGCTGGTAGCCAGCATCGACTGCCGGAAGACCACCAGCCAGATCGGCATCGCCGGGATTTTTACGGTGTCGGTGGCGCGGAAAAGCGCAGAGCCTGGCGCAGGCGATTGACCACGGTCCACAGCGACAGCGCCAGTATCAGCAGCAGCACCGCATTCAGCCAATGCGGCGCCGCCCCTGCTGCGGACAACAGGGCCAGCAGGCCGAATGCGAAGGCGCGGTCGCTCTTCCCCATCGGGCCGTCAAAGCGGCGCGGCGCGCCTATGGTTGCCGCCAGCACGCCGGCAAACTCCGCCAGCAAGGCCAGCATCAGCACGATGACCAGCAACGGCGCACTAATGCCGGCCAGCAGCGCAAACGGCAGGTACAGGGCGACATCCGAAACCTGATCGCACATTTCATTCAAGAGCGCACCCAAACGGGTCTTTTGTCCGGTGGCGCTGGCCAACATGCCATCGATAGCGTTCAAGCCCATGCGCAGCAACAGGAATAGCGGCAAGCCGTACCACAGCCCCAAGCACTGCGGAAACAGCGCCAGCGCAACGCCGTAGGCCATCGACAGCAGCAGCGCCAGCACCGTAATCTGGTTCGGCGTGACCCGCAGCCGCACCAGCCCTTTCAGCAAGGGACTGAGCAGTTGCTGGAATTTTGGCTTGAGCTGATAGATCGAGAAAGTCATCTGGCAGTTTTTTCCATATAGTGTTTGGCAATCAATGTACAACGGCTGTAGCCCATCGCGCAATGCAGGTAGACCGAGCGCCCTTCACCGATTTGCCGTAACAGCAGCTCGACGATTTCATCGGTCATGGCGGCATCCGGCAGGCGCAGGTCGAGCAAAGGAAAGTAGTGGTAATCGCCGCTCCGCAAAGCGGGCGTTTCGCTGAGTTCGTTGGCGAGATCGATGACCACTGGCTGCGGCGGCAACTTCTTCGCTTCGGCAGCAGTCAGGCGCCGCCCTATCCACAACCGCTCGCTGATTTCAATGAATGGCGTGCGCTGCCGCTCGCGCCAGCGCACGCAGCACCAGGTCAGCCAATAGCCGAGCAGGTATGGCGCATATAACAGCCAGATCCAGAGCGGATAACGGCCTTGCCGTTTATGTAGAAAGAAGCGGTCCGGCCTGGCGTAGGCGAGGCTGACCAGCAGCAGGCTGGCAGTCAGATACATGGCAAGCGTGCTGTGCAAGGCCAGCACGCCAACCAGCAGCGTGATGCCCGCGGCCAGCAGATAATACAGCGCCACGTTGGCTTGCGTCCTGCCGTGACGCACCAGCAGCGTTGCCGCCAGCCCCAGCATCAGGCCGGCGACCACATCCAGGAATTGATGCTGATAGGTAAACACGGTGGCGATCGCCACCAGCGCCAGCCATGCCGTCAGCAGGATACGCGTCAGCGCCGGCACAAACGATGTCTGCAACGCGCGCCAGAAGATGAAGCAGAACGCGACGTGCAGCGAGGGCAGCTGGTTATACGGCCGGTCTACCACGGACAGGAATTCAAACAAGGCGGTAAACAGCGGGTTGCCGACCGCCGGCCGCGCCATGCTGAACTGCAGCGGATAGATGGCGAACGCCAGGGTCGCCACCACGGTCGCCAGCAGCAGGCGCTGGCTGAGCACGCGCAGATCGTCGGCCGTACGCACCCAGGCGAAACTGGCGGCAAAGAAGATTCCCGAACTCAGATAAGGAATAATCATCCATGGCACGAACGGCAGCGCGCTTTCAAACGGCAATGCGACGTTGCGCGTGATGTTGCTATGCGCCGCCAGCAGGTTGGCTAGCGGATAGCACAAGGCGAAGACCAGGAAATTGATGATAAAGTGGCGCCCACGCATCTGCCAGGTGATCGCTGCGGCTGCTACCATCAGATAGGTCCTTATGACCAAGGGTGAAATTAGTGCATTATTCTAGCTCATGACGCAAACCGAAAAATATCAATGTTGCATGGTGATGGCCGGCGGCGGCTTTCGCTTCGGCTACTATCTCGGCATGTACGCCGCTGCCGTCGACAGCGGCAACAAGCCGGACCTGCTGCTGGCCAGCTGCGGCGGCGCCATCGCTGCCGCGGTGATCCAGGCGCTGCCTGACGATGCCCAGCGCAAGGCCTGGATCAGCTCGCCTGCCATGTACCAGTTCCTGTGCGGCTTGCAATCGACGCCGAAGGCCGCCATCGGCCGCTCGTTCGCGCACGCCGTCAAGCGTGGCCTGACGGCAAAGCGCGCGCATGTCATTCCCGATCTGTTCGGCGACTATTTCTTCGACATCCCGGCCCAGCTGCCGTTGCCCAGGCCGCAATCCGACCCCGCGGTTGCAGTAGCGATCGTCGGCGGCAAAATGCTGTTTTCCAAAGACCAGGTCGGCCAGCCGCGCAAGCAGCGCAAGCTGTTCGCCGAGACCGTGTTCGGCGACGCCCGCACCGCCGCGCTGCTGGCCGGCATGTCCTCGCCGCTGAGCGCGCCGCAGTGGGGCGACAACGCCATCGCGCCGGAATTGCTGACCGACACCAGCATGCCGATCGGCGACGCGGTGCGGATTTCCATATCAGACATGTTCTATTTCCGCTGTCACACGCATCAGGCCAGCCACTATACCGGCGGCGTGGTCGATCTGTTTCCTATCGAACTGGCAAAACGGCTGGCGCAACGCGTCATCATGGAATTGAAAGCGCCATTCAGCCAGGCGCTGGCGATTCCGGCCTGGCGCGCCGTGCTGGGGGTCGACGGCAACCAGCGGCTGCGCCACGTGCACGGCCAGTTTGCCGATGTCTGGATTGACGCTTCCGATGTCGAGCAGGTGTTCCAGAAACGCGGCATGCAAAAGAAGATTTCCTGGACCAGGAACCGCTTCCGCCTGTTGATGCCGGCGCGCTACGAAACCTATCTGGCGCATGTGGAAGAGCAATGGCAATACGGCTACCAGCGCGGACTGGAAGCCTTTGCCAAGCCCGAGGCCAACCACAAGCAGCACATGCGCAACGCCACCAAGCATAACCGGGGCAGCGCGTGAGGATCATGATTGTCGGCGGCACCAGCGGCATAGGATTGGCGCTGGCGCAGCACTATCTGGCGCTTGGCGCGCAGGTCGCCGTCTGCGGCCGCGATCTGCAGCGCCTGGATCCGCAGCTCATCGAGCGCTATCCTGCTATCGGCGCCTACCAGCTGGACATCGCCGACAAGAACGCGCTGGCGGCAGCCATCGATGATTTTTCAGGCCCCGGGCTAGATTTGCTGATAGTGACGGCGGGCCTCTATTTCAACACGCCCAGCATCCAGCTCGATCCCGCCACTGCGCTGCAGATGCTGCGAACCAATGTGAGCGGCCTGAATCACGCGTTCGAGCTGGCGTCCGCTAAAATGCTGCAGCAGCGCGCGGGACAGTTGGTGGCGATTGCCTCGATCGCCGGCTTGCTGCACGACTACCCGGGCGCTTCGCTGTACAGCGCTAGCAAGCGCATGGTTATCGCCTTGTGCGACACCTACCGCAAGGCACTGGCGCCATTCTCGATTGCGGTCACGACCATCGTGCCGGGTTATATCGACACTGCCAAGCTACGCGCGCTGAATCACGGCGACGCCAGCCACAAGCCATTTTTGCTGACCGAACGGCAAGCGCTGGCGCATATCACCCAAGCCATCGCCCAGCGCCAGGCGCGCTGCATTTTTCCCTGGCAGATGCGCTGGCTGGTCAGCCTCTTCAACTGCCTGCCGTCGCCATTGCGGCGCATGATCAGGAAATGAAACGGCCTGGCAGCGCCCCGGATTAATTGGCGAACAGCCCGGCCACCGCCATGCGGCGTGGCAAACCGTCAAAATCGGCGCGCACGATACTGGCAGAACGGTTTTCGATATAACTCCTCATCCCGGGCTCGGTCAGCAGCGGCTGCATCTGGCGTAATGAAGCGATCAATTGCGGCGTCAGGCTGTCCAGCAGCGGCCGCACATCGCGGCCGAGATCCGGGGCGTCGCTGAACTTGCCGGCGCCCTGCTGCCGCCATTGCGCCAGCAAGCCGAGCTGCAGGGCTTTACCGGCATCAAACTGAGCCTGGAAGAACCTTCGTACAAAAACTGCATCCAAGCCGCTCGCTTGCGCTGTAACGGCGTCCAGGATCAATTGCTCGCGCGGCGGGTCGTTGACGGCGCCGCCGGAATTCCATTTGGCCTTGGCCACCATGGGGGCAACGTCAAGGCGCTGAGCTATCAGCTGCAGCAAATGGTCAGCCGCTGCGGCATCAGCCGGATGCGGCGCCGGCGGCAAATGCTGGCAGGCCGCCAGCAGCAGAAAGATTGACAGGCAGGCCAGTAATTTACCGTGGAATTTCCAGATAGTAGTTCTCATATTTCTTTATTTAACATTCATAAACATCATAATCGCATAAGATCCGCTCATATCAGCAAGCCGGCCCAGTTAAACTGAACGTACACTAGCGACTTCGTATTCTATAAAACTTTACATGCTGTCAACACTAAAACTCATCGCCGCCGATCCCAACACCGACGACATCAGTCATCTGGTAGCCTTGATCAAGACCTTGCGTCCGCGCAAGCCGGAGCTTGCCACGGAAGCGGCCGAGAACCTGCGGATACTGGTGCAGCTGTTGCATGGCGAGCCGGCCCAGGCGAGCGCCCTGCGCCATTATGTACTACGGCTGTTTTCGACGCGGCGCCAGATCAGCCTTTACACCGACACCGGGATCTTGCCGAACGCAGGCTTTTTTACCGAACTGTTCCAGCGTCTGTCGTTTCGCATGCTGCCGCCGGCGCTGGATGAAAATTATCTGCGCGACTGCCTCGACCGCCTGTTGCCGGCCGAAACCGACTATATCTGGATCAACGCTGTGCCGAACGACGACTGGTTCAGCCTGTTCGACCTGCTGAGCCAGGCCGCGCCCTATACCGACGCCGACAACAATGCCGCCAGCGACGCCATCGACCGCCACAAGACCGTCGGCGAACTGCTGGAAGCGATCCAGACCCTTTCCTACCGCATCAGCGCCATGGGCCTGGAGCCGGCGCTGCTCAGGCTGTATCCCAGCATCGACGAATTCGAATCGCCGTTCCTGATGCAGAATGTCGAACTGCACCTGTATCTGAACAGCTACCGCCACCATCTGGCGGCAGCCGATTCCGCCGTGCCGCTGGCCGATCTGCCGCCGCTGGAAGACGCCCGCCACCTGGCGGTGATGCTCGACCAGTGCGACACCATCGTCCTCAAGATCCGCAAGAATGCACTGCGCATGGGCAGCAGCGTCTCGCTCACTTATCTGCTGGTCAGGCTGGAGCAAAGCATCGCCCGCCTGCGCAAGCTGCTGAACCTGGTCGACGTCGGCGAAGTCAGCATCAGCGCGCCGAACACCGAAAAGCAGGAAGGCCCGGTCGCGCTCGACGAGGCAGAAGCGCTTGCCTTGGGGCGGGAACTGATCGAAGGACATAACCGCAAGTACGCGGTACGTGAGCTGTTCACCGACAATATCAACCTGCTGGCGCGCAACGTCACCGAAAACGCCAGCCGCACCGGCGAACACTATATTGCCGAAGACCGCAGCGAGTACGGCGCCATGTTCCGCTCCGCCGCCGGCGCCGGCTTCATCATCGGCTTCATGGCGATGCTGAAAATCCTGGCCTCCTACCTGCGCGCGGCGCCGCTGGTGGAAGCCTTCCTGTTCAGCATGAATTATTCGCTCGGCTTCATGCTGATCCATGTGCTGCATTTCACGGTCGCCACCAAGCAGCCGGCCATGACCGCCTCGCGCATCGCGTCCGGCCTGCAAAGCCGCGACGGCCGCAATATCGATATCGACAGCCTGGTGGAACTGATCGCCAAGGTGATACGCACCCAGTTCATCGCGGTGGCAGGCAACCTGCTGCTGGCCTTCCCGATGGCCTACCTGATCGCGCTCGGCTACCACGCCCTGTTCGGCCACCACCTGGTGACGCCCGACAAGGCTGCCCATCTGCTGCAGGACATCGATCCCTTCGCCAGCCTGGCGCTGTTCCATGCCGCGATTGCCGGCGTCTGCCTGTTCTTGGCCGGCCTGATTTCCGGCTACTACGACAACAAGGCCCTCTACACCCATATGGCCAAGCGGGTGGCGCGCGCACGCTGGCTGGGCAAGCTGCTGGGCCAGCCGCGCCTGGCCAGGTTCGGCGAGTACCTGGAGCACAACCTGGGCGGTCTGATGGGGAATTTCTACTTCGGCATACTGCTCGGCACCATCGGCACCATCGGTTTCATGCTCGGCCTGCCGATCGATATCCGCCACATCACCTTTTCGGCGGCCAACTTCGCCACTGCACTGGTTGGCCTCGACAATCACATGGGCTGGCATACCGCGGTCGTTTCCGTGGTCGGCGTGCTCGCCATCGGCACCGTCAATCTCTGGGTCAGCTTCTCGCTGGCGCTGTTCGTGGCGCTGCGTGCACGCCAGGTGCGCTTCCGCCATGGCTGGATCCTGGCCAAGGCCGTGTTCTCGCGCTTTTTGAAAGGCCCCAAGGATTTCTTCATTCCACCGAAGAGAGTCCCGATTCCAGAGGACAGCGGGAATAGCCCTAGCGCCTGAGGGCAAACGCAGGCCGGCCGATCCGGCCTGCGCATTCACACGAATTCAAGCAAAAAGCGCAGCAACAAGGTAGTATCCGAACGGCAACAATCATGAATACGCCGCGAGAGATGAATTTACATGTTGAATGATCCGCCCTTGCTGCCCTCTTTTCGTTTTTTTTCCCTCGTACTGCTGTGCCTCCTGGCCGCGGCCTGCTCGACCCTGCCCGATGTCAGCCAGCTAAGCGCCACGCTGCCGCAGCCCGCCACGCCCAGCAGCGGGCCGGCGAATGCTTCGTCGCGCCTGAACGCGCTAGCGGCCATGGAAGAAGCGGTCACGGGCAGTCCGCTCATCAAGGGCAACAAGGTCAGCCTGCTGTTCGACGGCCCGCAGACCATGACAGCGATGATCGAAGCCATCGGCCAGGCCACCAGCACGATCAATTTTGAAACCTATATTTTCGACCAGGACCAGCTCGGCCAGCGCTTTGCCGACCTGCTGATAGAGAAGCAGCGCGCCGGCGTGCAGGTCAACATCATTTATGACAGCGTCGGCAGCATCGGCACTCCGACCGAATTTTTCGAGCGCATGCGAGCTTCCGGCATCCGCCTGGTCGAGTTCAATCCGGTCAATCCGCTGAAACGTTTCGGCCGCTGGCAGCTGAACCATCGCGACCACCGCAAGATCCTGGTGGTGGACGGCAAGGTCGGTTTCACCGGCGGCGTCAATATCAGTGCCGCCTACGCCAACAGCTCCCTGTTCCGTTCGCGCCACCGCAGCGATGCCGGCCCGGTCGGCTGGCGCGACACCCATGTGCGGATAGAAGGCCCGGCGGTAGCGTCGCTGCAATTGCTGTTCCTGCAAACCTGGGGAAACCAGCACGCCGAGGATCTACCTGACCTGGATTACTTTCCCAAGCTGGAAGCGGCCGGCGACAAGACGGTGCACGTGCTGAGCAGCCAGCCGGACGGCGACTACAGCCTCTACAAAGCCTATATCCTGGCGATACAGCAGGCACGCAAGAGCATCCACATCACCACACCCTACTTCACGCCGGACCGCCAGCTGGCGGATGCACTGATCGCCGCCGCCAGGCGCGGGGTCGATGTCAGCCTGATCCTGCCCAGCGTGATCGACAGCGGCCTGGTGTTCCATGCCGGCCAGTCGTTCTATACCCAGCTGCTGAGCGCCGGCATCCGCATCTACCAGCTGCAGGTCTCCGTATTGCACGCCAAGACCGCGGTGATCGACGGCAGCTGGTCCACGGTCGGCTCGGCCAATATGGACATCCGCAGCTTCCTGCACAACTATGAAGCCAACGTGATCGTCATCGACGACCAGTTCGGGCGCGAGATGGAAAAGGCTTTCCGCGAAGATGTGCGCGGGTCCTTGCAAATCACCTTGGAGCAATGGCAGCAGCGGCCGTTTTCCGACCGCATCAAAGAATGGGCCGCGCGCTCGCTGGGATACTGGCTGTAGGCCGGCTAAGATGCGCTTATTCAGGCGCGATGGGCGTCAGCCCAGGCCAGCATGACGTCCATGAAGCGGCGCAACACCGGCTGCACCTTGGCGGCCTTTTGCGGATTGAAGGCAAACGGCAGCTGCTCTTCCATATACGTGATTTGCGCCTGCTCCAGCTGGATCGCGTGGATGTTGTCCTGCGGCTTACCGTAGTGGCGCGTAATGTGGCCGCCTTTGAAACGGCCGTTCAAGGCGTGGCTGTAGCCATCGGCCTCGACCGCAACCTGCAGCAGCTGCCGTTCCAGTTCCGGTGCGCAGGACGTGCCCGAGGCCGTGCCCAGGTTCAGGTCCGGCAGCCGTCCTTCAAAGAAGCGCGGCACCACCGAAGCAATCGAATGCGCATCCCACAGCATGGCGACGCCGTGCTCGCCGCGCAGGCGTTGCAGCTCCTGCTGCAGCTGCTGGTGATAAGGCTGCCAGTAGTGCGCGATGCGGCGCTGTATTTCTGCCTCGTCCGGCTCCTTGCCTGGCTGGTACAAGGGCTCCTTGTGGAAGGTGTCCACCGGACAGAGGCCGGTCGTGTCCTGGCCGGGATAGAGATTGACGTTGTCGCGCGGGCGGTTGAGATCGATGACGTAGCGCGAATGGGTCGCTACCAGTACCGAGGCGCCGAGTTCCTGCAGGAAGCTATACAGCTGCGGCATATGCCAGTCGGTATCGGCGATATCCAGCGCCGGCGCGCTCATGCCAGCCCGGATATCGTCGGGAATATGTTCGCCCGCGTGCGGCATCGATACCAGCAGCGGCAGGCTGCCGCGATGAAACAGGAATTTTTCCATAATTGAACTCGATAGAATGTCGCAGGTTAAGCCAATATTAAGCCAATAAGCTCTTCATGCTGCGCGCATAAGCGGCAAGGCTGGTTTCTTGCAGGCGATGCTTGCGGTCGTTGATGACCCAATGGCCGCCCACCATCACATCTCGCACCGGCGTCTGGCCATGGTGGGAAAACACAAAACTGTCCAGCAGCTGATCGCCCTGCTTGCCTTCCAGATCCGCATGCTGCTGGTCCAGCACCAGCAAGTCGGCGCGCTGCCCCACCTGCAATCCCGCCGCTTTACGGCCGCTCGCTGTAGCGCCGCCGTGCAAGGCCTGGCGATACAGGTAAGCGCCGACCGAAGCGGCATGCTCGCCGACCAGCATGTTGCGCTGGCGATGCTGCAGGCGCTGGCTGTATTCGTACAAACGCAATTCTTCGCTCAGGCTGGTGCTGATATGGCTGTCCGAACCGACACCCCAGGCGCCATGCGCAGCCGCATACTCGACACCGTTGAAGATACCGTCGCCCAGATTGGCCTCGGTGGTCGGGCAGATCCCGGCGACGGCGCCGCTGCGCGCCAGGCCGGCGGTTTCTTGCGGCGTCATGTGGGTAGCGTGCACCAGGCACCAATGGCGATCGACCGCCATGTTGTCCAGCAGCCAGGCCACCGGCGGCGCGCCCAGGGCGGCGCTGCCGTCTTCCACTTCCTTGCGCTGCTCGGCGATATGGATATGTACCGGCGCCTGCGCATCCCACTGCCTGAGTTCCGCCAGCAGCTGCTGCAGCGATTGCGGCGACACCGCGCGCAGCGAATGCGGCGCGACGCCGTAACGCAAGCCGGCATGCTGCGGATGGTCGGCCTGCAGCCGCTGCAGGGCTGCCATCATCCATTGCGGCGAGTTGATGAAACGCGCCTGTCCCGCATGCGGCTGCTGGGCGCCGAAACCGCTGTACTGATACATCACCGGCAGCAAGGTCAGGCCGATGCCGGCTTCTTCGGCGGCCTCGATCAGGCACACCAGGTTTTCTGTCGGGTTGGCGTAAGGCTTGCCGTCGCGGTCATGATGAAGGTAGTGGAATTCGCACACCGAGGTATAGCCGGCCTGCAGCATTTCGATATACAGCTGCAGCGCCACCGCCTTCAGGTCGGCCGGCGACAATTTAGCGGCAAACTGGTACATCAACGTACGCCAGCTCCAGAAACTGTCGCTGGGGTTGGAGCGATATTCGGTCAGCCCGGCCATGGCGCGCTGGAACGCATGCGAATGCAGGTTGACGATGCCGGGCAAGACCGTCGCGGCGGCGCGCGGCGCCAGGGCTAAGGTTTCTGCATCTGGGCGGACCGAAGTCAGGACGCCTTGTTCGTCCCACTCCAGCAGGACGTTGTTGCGCCAGCCATCCGCCAGCAAGGCGCGGTCGGCAATCAATTGTCGGATGACGGGTTTCATGGATGTGCTCCTTGATCAATTATCCGCGGCGGCGCCGGGCTGAAGCGGCCGCCGCGCACTATCGTGTGGCACGGATTGCGTCCCGACCAGTAGGCCAGTTCCGCCAGCGACTCCACATCCCACAGCACAAAATCGGCGGCGCGCCCTGCGGCCAGCAAGCCGTGCCTGCCGTCCTTGCCCAAGGCCCGTGCGGCATGGCTGGTAACGCCCAGTAAGGCTTCCGCTGTCGTCATGCGGAACAGCGTGCAAGCCATGTTCAGCATCAGCAGCAAGGAAGTGGTCGGCGAGGTGCCGGGATTGCTGTCGGTGGAAACGGCGATTGGTATGCCGTGGCGGCGCAACAGTTCCAGCGGCGGCTGCCTGGTTTCGCGGATAAAGTAATAGGCGCCGGGCAGCAGCACGGCAACTGTGCCGCTTTCCTTCATCGCCAGCACATCGGCTTCATTCAGGTGTTCGAGATGATCCACCGAGATGGCTTTGAAACGCGTCGCCAGCTGCGTGCCGCCGATATTCGAGAGCTGGTCGGCGTGCATTTTTACGGGCAAGCCGAGCGCGGCAGCGGCAGCGAATACGCGCTCGCTCTGCGCTACCGAAAAACCGATGTTCTCGCAAAACACGTCGACCGCATCGACCAGGCCCTCCGCATGCAGTGCCGGCAGCATTTCCTCGCACACCAGCGTGATGTAGTCGTCGGCGCGGCCCTGGTACTCGGGCGGCAAGGCATGGGCGCCGAGAAAGGTGGTGTACACCGTGACCCGATAGTGTTCGCCGAGGCGACGCGCCACGCGCAGCATCTTGCGCTCGCTGGCCAGATCGAGGCCATAGCCGGATTTGATTTCAACTGTAGTGACGCCTTCCGCCAGCAAGGCTTCCAGGCGCCGCGCGGATTGCAGGAACAGACTGTCCTCGTCCGCTGCACGCGTCGCCCGCACTGTCGACACAATACCGCCGCCGCTGCGTGCGATCTCCTCGTAGCTGGCGCCGGCCAGCCGCAAGGCAAACTCGTCGGCGCGGTTGCCGCCGTATACGAGATGGGTATGGCAATCGATCAGGCCCGGCGTGATCCAGCGCTGGCCGGCATCGTGCCGTGCCAGGTCCGCGTTGCTGTATTCGGCAGGCAGCTCAGCCGCGGCGCCAAGCCAGGCGATCAGGCCGCCGCGCACTACCATGGCGCCGTCCAGAATGACCTGGCCAGGATCGCCGCTGGCGGCGATCCTGGCGTTGGACCAGATGCCATCGGCTTGCTTGGATAAACTGTGCGCCATGCTGTTTTCCTATTCCATTATTCCACTATTGCAGATTGATGTTGACGCCGATCAGGATGCTGCCGGCGCTCAGGGAACGCAGCGACACCTGGCCCGGCCGCTGCTCCCAGACCAGGCTCTGGCGCGGTTCCAGGGTGGCGTGTTCGCCGTCCTGCGCCAGCACGTCCCAGCGTCCCTGTACGCAAAACAGCAGGTTGCAGCCCTGCTCCAGGTCTTGATCAATGGACCACACGCGGACTTCGCCGGCGGCCGCGCCGCGCCTGAGCATCAGGTTGAAATCCTGGCAGGCGCCGCCCGCCAGTTCCGCCGTGACGTGGTCTTCGCCGCGAAAGCGATGCGGCTGCAGGCGCGACAGCAATACGTGATTGCCGCTGTCGGAAACCAGGTCCATGCCCTCGCCTTCCAGCAAGGTGATGATGCGGTCGACGCCGGCAAAGCTGGAAAAGGCGCCGGACCGGCTGACGTCGGCGATGCTGGCGCGCCATAAAAAATCGTCGAAGGACGCTCCCGCCGGCTGGCAATGCAGCTCGCGCGTGACGCCGCCGCCGTTCTTCCAGGGCGTCGCTGGCAAGTCTTCAAACTCGATCAGTTTCATGTGCTCGCTCTATAAACGCGTGGCATAGTTCCGGCCGGGAGCGGCGCTGCGCTCCCCGGTCCGCCTCTTGCTTGCTTAACGGCTGTACAGCTCGGCAAACAAGGCCTTGCAGCTGTCGCTCACTGCGCCTTGCAGCACCAGCTGTTTGGCGGCTTCGATATCCGGTGCGAAGAAGCGGTCCTTGTCGTAGAACGTTACCAGTTCGCGCAGACGCTGGTGCACCTGGGTCAGCATGGGCGAGGTGGTCAGCGGCAGGTGGCAGTCGACGCCTTGCGCCGCCGCCAGCAATTCAATCGCCACGATGGTCGCTGTATTGTGCGCCATTTCATGCAGGCGGCGGCCGGCGAATGTCGCCATGCTGACGTGGTCTTCCTGGTTGGCGGAAGTCGGCAGGCTGTCGACGCTGGCCGGATGCGCCAGCGCCTTGTTCTCGGAGGCCAGCGCGGCAGCCGTCACATGGGCGATCATGAAGCCGGAGTTGAGGCCGGACGACTGCACCAGGAACGGCGGCAGCCCGGACAGCGAGGAATCGATCAGCAGTGCGATGCGGCGTTCCGACAAGGCGCCGATCTCGGCAATCGCCAGCGCCAGCGTGTCGGCAGCGAAAGCCACCGGCTCGGCATGGAAATTGCCGCCGGAAATGACTTCATCGTGCTCGGCGTAGATCAGCGGATTGTCGGTCACGGCATTGGCTTCGATCAGCAAGGTGCGCGCGGCGTTGCCGATGATGTCGACGCAGGCCCCCATCACCTGCGGCTGGCAGCGCAAGCTGTATGGGTCTTGCACACGTTCGTCGTTGACCAGGTGCGATTGGCGGATCGCGCTGCCGCTCAGCAGCTGGCGATAGATCTTGGCCGTGGCGATCTGCCCCGGCTGGCCGCGCACTTCATGCACGCGCGGATCGAAAGGCGCATCGCTGCCGCGCGCTGCATCCACTGCCAGCGCACCGGTGACGGTAGCCGCTTCCAGCACACGCTCGGCCAGGAACAGGCCGTTCAAGGTCAGCGCGGTAGAGACCTGGGTGCCGTTGATCAGCGCCAGGCCTTCCTTGGCCGCCAGCACGATCGGCGTGATGCCGGCCTTGGCCAGCGCTTCCTTGGCATCGGCCAGCTTGCCGTCGACCCGCACCTGGCCTTCGCCCAGGATCGCCAGCGTCATGTGCGACAGCGGCGCCAGGTCGCCGGAAGCGCCGACCGAACCCTTGACCGGGATGCATGGCATGATGCCGGCGTTGTAGATCGCCAGCAGGGTATCGATCACTTGTGCCCGGATGCCGGAAAAACCGCGCGCCAGGCTGGCGATTTTCATGGCCAGGATCAGGCGCACGGCGCCATCGTCGATAAGGTCGCCAGTGCCGACCGAATGCGAGAGGATCAGGTTACGCTGCAGCAGTTCCAGCTGCTCGTCCGGGATACGGGTCTTGGCCAGCTTGCCGAAGCCGGTATTGATGCCATAGGCGGCATCGCCACGCTCGACGATGCGCGCCACGGTGGCGGCAGACGCATTGATGGCGTCGTAGGCGGATGGCGGCAAGGCCAGCGGAACGGCTTCGGCCCAGATGCTGCGAATCTCTGCCAGGGTCATTTTTCCCGGTTGCAGAGTCAACGTTGTTTTCATATTCATTTCTTTCAGATTAGCGTATTGCAGAAGTCGATTTTATGGCAAAGCCAGTCACTTGATCATCGGCAGGTTCAGATTGTGGCGCTTGGCGCACTCGATCGCCGCTTCATAGCCGGCATCGGCATGCCGCATGACGCCGGACGCGCAATCGTTGACCAGCACCCGCGCCAGGCGCTTGGCGGCGGCATCGGTGCCGTCGGCGACGATCACCATGCCGGAATGCTGCGAATAACCCATGCCGACGCCGCCGCCGTGATGCAGCGAGACCCAGGTGGCGCCGCCGGAGGTATTCAGCAAGGCGTTCAGCAACGGCCAGTCGGAGACGGCGTCGGTGCCGTCCTTCATGCTTTCCGTTTCGCGGTTAGGGCTGGCGACCGAGCCGGTATCCAGGTGATCGCGGCCGATCACGATCGGCGCTTTCAGCTCGCCGCTGCGCACCATTTCATTGAAAGCGAGGCCGGCGATGTGCCGCTCACCCAGGCCCAGCCAGCAAATCCGCGCCGGCAAGCCCTGGAAGGAAATGCGTTCGCGCGCCATGTCCAGCCAGCGGTGCACGTGCTTGTTTTGCGGGAACAGCTCCTTGATCTTGGCGTCGGTCTTGTAGATGTCTTCCGGATCGCCGGACAGGGCCACCCAGCGGAACGGCCCTTTGCCCTCGCAGAACAGGGGCCGGATATAGGCCGGCACAAAGCCTGGGAAGTCAAAGGCATTCTTGACGCCCTGGTCGAAGGCGACCTGGCGGATGTTGTTGCCGTAGTCGACGGTCTTGATGCCCATCGCATGGAAATCCAGCATCGCCTGCACATGCTGCGCGCAGGAATGGGCCGCATCGGCGGTCAGCCGCGCCTGCTGCGACGGATCGTTTTGCGCCGCCACCCATTGCTCGACGCTCCAGCCGAGCGGCAGGTAGCCGTTGATCAGGTCATGCGCCGAGGTCTGGTCGGTCACCAGGTCGGGCTTGATGCCGCCGGCCTTGGCGCGCTTCACCAGCTCCGGCAGCACCTCAGCGGCATTGCCGAGCAGGCCGATGGAAATCGCTTCCTTGCGTTCGGTGTGGTATTTGATGAGGTCGAGGGCGTCGTCCAGGTTCTTGGCCTGCTTGTCGAGGTAGCGCGTGCGCAGGCGGAAATCGATGCTGGACTGCTTGCATTCGATAGTCAGCGACGCCGCGCCGGCCAGGGTTGCCGCCAGCGGCTGGGCGCCGCCCATGCCGCCGAGGCCGGCGGTCAGGATCCAGCGGCCGGAGAGATCGCCGCCGAAATGCTGGCGGCCGGCTTCGGCAAAGGTTTCAAAAGTGCCCTGCACGATGCCTTGGCTGCCGATGTAGATCCAGCTGCCGGCGGTCATCTGGCCGTACATGAACAAGCCCTTGCGGTCGAGTTCGTTGAAGTGCTCCCAGTTCGCCCATTTCGGCACCAGGTTGGAATTGGCCAGCAATACGCGCGGCGCATCGGCATGGGTCTGGAACACGCCGACCGGCTTGCCGGACTGGATCAGCAGGGTTTCGTTTTCGTTCAGATTAGTCAGGGCTTCGACGATCTTGTCGAAACAGGCCCAGTCGCGCGCGGCACGGCCGATGCCGCCATACACCACCAGGTCGTTCGGCCGCTCGGCCACTTCCGGGTCGAGATTGTTCATCAGCATGCGCAGCGGCGCTTCGGTCAGCCAGCTCTTGGCGGTCAGAGTGGTGCCGCGGGCGGCGCGGATGGTGCGGCTGGGGTCGCGCCGTGGATCAGTATTGGTTGTCATGTGGCTAATCTCCTTAAAAATGTCGGTGCGCCGATTTGCTATCCTGACCGCCCGAAAATAAACAACAAGTTGTATAGTCCAGTAAAATATAATGCCTATACAACTTAGTCAATCGAATTTACACATACTCGTTAGCAGATTCCGGCTATCCCGAATGGGCCGCGATACGCTACCCTGCAAAAAAGATGTTGACTTCAAGTGCGCTTGAACTTGCATACTTGGCTGGTCGGCAACTGCGCTGGTAACTGAGTTAGTATCCGTGATGAAAATTTATTGAGTAGGAGCCGGCATATGCATGGCGCAATAGAAAAAAAGGCAATTCCCGCATTCCAGCAAGTCAAAGACCATGTGCTGCAGCAGATCCGCGGCGGCGAATGGAAGCCGGGCGACCTGATCCCGTCCGAACGCGAACTGATGATCCAGTTCAACCTGTCGCGCATGACCGTCAACCGCGCCCTGCGCGAACTGACCGACAACCAGCTGCTGGTGCGCATCCAGGGTTCCGGCACCTATGTCGCGCCGGGAAAATACCAGTCTACTCTGGTAGAAATCCGCAGTATCGACGACGAACTGGTGGCGCGCGGCCATCGCTACCGCAGCCAGGTGCTGACGCTGGAAGCCAGCACCACGCCGGTGGCGCTGAAAGCGCTCGGGCTGGACGCCGGACCGGCATTCCATTCGGTGATCGTGCACTTCGCCGACGATATCCCGATCCAGCTGGAAGACCGCTACACCAATCCGCAACTGTTTCCTGACTACCTGCAGCAGGATTTTCACCTGGTGACGCCGAACCACTACATGGTGCAGATCGCGCCGCTTGACCGTGCCGAATACAGCATCGAATCGAAAATGCCGGAAGCGGCCATGCGCAAGCTGCTGCAGATGGAAGCCGGCGAGCCCTGCCTGCTGCTGTCGCGCCGCACCTGGGTGCACGATACGGTAGCCACTTCGGTCACGCTGTGGCATCCCGGTTCAAGGTATCAGTTTACCGGCGGCTTCTAATACAAGATGCGACGCGTACGATCGGTGCATGGCGCCGATAGCGACTGCGCTCGCCATGACAACTTATCAGCACCCATCTGGACAGACTAAAACATGTCGCCTGCACCTACCGTTATCAACACCGATCCGCCGCCAGCCAGCTGGTCAGACCTGCTGTCGGGACGCAATGCACTGCGCTCGCTGACCCTGGCCGGCGGCATCGGCATGCACGCCACCAATGTCTACATCGTCACCACCATCCTGCCGTCGGTGGTGAAAGATATCGGCGGCCTCGAATACTATGCCTGGGCCACCTCGCTGTTCGTGGTGGCTTCCATCATCGCCGCCGGCCTGGCTTCAAGGCTGGTGGAATGGCTGGGCTACCGCTCCGCCAGCCTGCTGGCCCTGCTGGTGTTTTCGATCGGCTCAGCCGGCTGCGCGCTGGCGCCGCACATGGTGTGGCTGCTGCTGGCGCGCACTATCCAGGGCTTGGGCGGCGGCGTGCTGGTGGCGCTGTCCTACGCCATGATACGGGTGGTGTTTGCGCCGCCGCTATGGTCGCGCGCGATGGCGCTGATGTCGGGCATGTGGGGCATCTCCACCTTGTCCGGACCGGCGATCGGCGGCATGTTTGCGCAGGCCGGCAGCTGGCGCGGCGCCTTCTGGTCGCTGCTGCCGGCGGCAGTCATCCTCGCGCTGCTGGTGCAATTCACGCTGAAAATTCCAGCCGAAACGCGGGCCGACGAGAAGGCAGACAGCATTCCGCTGGCCAAGATATTGCTGCTGGCGGCAGCCGTGCTGTCCGTGTCCGCCGCCAGCCTGTTCAGCAGCACCGCCATGAATATAGCCGGCATTGTTTTTGGCATCGCCCTGATCGCCTTGATCGCCCGCCTGGAACAGCGCCCTGGCGCGCGCTTGCTGCCGAGCGGCGCATTTTCCTTGCGCAGCCGCATCGGCGCCCTGTACGCCACCATGATATTGATGATCCTGGGACTGACCACGGAAATCTACGTACCGTATTTCCTGCAGATGATCCAGGGCCACTCGCCGCTGCTGGCCGGTTACCTGACCGGCATCATGTCCTGCGGCTGGACCCTGGCGGCGCTGCTGTTCTCCAGCTACAGCGGCGCCCGCGCACAGTTTGTCATGAAGGCCGGGCCGCTGGTGGTGATTGCCGCCCTGCTGGCGCTGTCGTTCATGCTGCCGTCGGCCGCCGTGCTGGACAGCTACGGCCTGCTGCCGCTGTGCGTCGCACTGATACTGGTCGGCTTCGGCATCGGCATGGGCATGCCGCATCTGATGGCCAGCATATTGAGCAGCGCGCCTGCCGACGAAGGCAACCTGGCCGCTTATTCGCTGACCACGGTGCAGCTGTTCGCCACCGCCACCGGAGCCGCCCTCGCGGGCATGGTGACATCGCTGTCCGGACTGGCCGACCCGGGCGGTTTGCCAGGAGCGGCAAATGCGGCACAATGGCTATTCATCTGCTTTGCATTGGCGCCGCTGCTGGCGTTTTTCACGGTACGCCAGGCGCTGCGCCTGAAGACCCCGGCAGCTGCAACCCCCGGCGCCGGCCGCAGCACGCAACACGATCAGCCACTACAGGAACCTCTGCCATGAGCAGCACGCCTCCCAAACCAGCGGTCTCGCCGCTCAAGGCCACCACGGAAACCGTCACCAGCATCCGCAACTGGACCGACAAGCTGTTTTCATTCCGCACCACGCGCCCGGCCGGCTATCAGTTCACGCCGGGGCAGTTCGCGCGCCTCGGCGTGACGGTCGGCGAAGAAACCCTTTGGCGCGCTTATTCGGTCACCTCCGCCGCCAGTGAAAATGAGCTGGAGTATTTCCTGGTGCAGGTCCCGGGCGGCCAGTTCACCGAGCAGCTGAAAAACCTGAAACCGGGCGATCCCGTGCTGGTGGAAAAATTCAGCTACGGTTTCATGACCGCCGACCGCTTTGTCGACGGCGAGGATCTGTGGATGCTAGCCACCGGCACGGGACTCGGTCCCTTCATCTCTATCCTGCAAGATCCGATGGCGTGGCAGAAATTCCGCAACCTGATCCTGGTGCATTGCGTGCGCAACGCCGAAGAACTGGCTTACCAGGAATTGCTGGCGGCCCTGCCGCAGCGGCCGCAACTGGCGGCCGGCGGCGCGCGCCTGCAACTGATCCGCGCTACCACGCGCGATACCGTAGCCGCGCCCGGCAACCTACAGGGGCGCATCACTGCCCTGCTGACCAGCGGCGCGCTGGAAGCCGCGGCTGGCTTGCCTATCACGGTGGAAGCATCGCGCATCATGATGTGCGGCAATCCCGAAATGATCACCGAAACACGCGAGATCCTGCACCAGCGGGGATTGCGGCCTTGCCGGCGGGCCGTGCCGGGGCAGTTTGTGACTGAAGACTACTGGTAACCAATACTAGACTTCGAGCCACTTCTGCCGCACGGCGGGATTGGCATGCAGCTGTGCCGGCGTCCCGCCAAACACAATCCGGCCATGCCCCATCACCAGCACGCGGTCAGAAATTTCCAGCGCGATGCCGAGTTTTTGCTCCACCAGCAATACGCCTAGCCCCTGCGCCCGCAGCGTCAGCAAATGCTGCGCCACAATTCGCGCCATGTCCGGCGCCAGCCCTTCCGTCGGCTCGTCCACCATCAGCAGGCGCGGCTTGCCCATCAGGCTGCGGCACAGGCTGAGCATCTGCTGCTCGCCGCCGGACAGCAGGCCGGCGGCGACATGCCTGCGCACGGCCAGCTGCGGCATCAGGCGCCACACCTCTTCCAAGGCTGCAGGCTCCGGCCGCAGCTGCCCCAGCAACAGGTTCTGCTGCACCGTCAGCGCCGGGAACACCGCCCGCTCTTCAGGCACGTAAGCCATGCCATGGCGAGCGATCTGGAATGTTTTCAGGCCGGCCAGCTGCGCGCCGTCAAGCCGCACTGAGCCGCTACAACGCAACATGCCCATGAGCGCCTTCAAGGTGGTAGAGCGGCCGGCGCCGTTGCGGCCCAGCAGGCTGACGATTTCGCCAGCGCCGACCTCAAGATCGACGCCATGCAGTACCTGCCCCTGATCGTAGAAGGCATGCAAGCCGCGCACTTCAAGCAAGGCGCTCATGGCTGCTGTGCCTCCACGGCGCCGAGATAGGCTTCCTGCACGGCGCGATTGGCGCGGATCGCCGCCGGCGTGTCGCAAGCGATGATACGGCCATCGACCAGCACGGCAATGCGGTCCACCAGGCCGAACACGACGTCCATGTCGTGCTCGATCAGCAGCAGGGTCTTGCCTGCGCTCACGCGCCGGATCAGTTCGGTCGCAGCAGCGGCCTCGTCGCGGTTCATGCCGGCGGTCGGCTCATCCAGCAATATCAGGCTGGCGTCGCCGGCAATCGTGATGCCGATCTCCAGCGCGCGCTGGACGGCATAGCTGAGATCGCCGGCCAGCGTTGCGCCATGCGCCTGCAAGCCGCATTGCTGCAACAATTCCTCGATGCGATAATTGACTTTGCCCAGCCCGGACAGGCGCCGCCAGAAGGTATAGCGATAACCATGCGCCGCCAGCACCGCCGTCCGCAAGTTATCCACCACGCTCAGGCGCGGAAAGATGCTGGTGATCTGGAAGCTGCGCGCCAGCCCCAGCCGGCTGATCTGGAACGGCGTCATGCCGCCGATCTCGCGCCCGCGCAGCAGAAGCTCGCCGCTACCGGGGACGATGGCGCCCGATATCAGGTTGAACAGGGTCGATTTTCCAGCGCCGTTAGGGCCGATCAGCGCCAGCTTTTCCCCTTGCCGCAACTGCAGAGCAGCGCCGTTGATAATACGCACGGCGCCGAACTGCTTGTGCAGATTGCGCAATTCGAGAACGGGCGGATGCAATTGATCGCTCATAGGATCGCCGCGCGCCGGTACAGCATTTCAATCAGGAACACGGCGCCGAATGCAGTCAACAACCCGCCCGCCAGGCGCAGCCAACCGCGCAATGTCATCTGGCGCCAGCCGGCAAGCAGCTTGATCCAGGCGCCGGCGATGCCGCCCGGCGCAAACAGCACGATCAGCACAAACAGCAAGCCCAGATACAGCTGCCAGCCGCGGGTATAAGCCGAAAGCAAAGAAGAAAACAGCACACCGGTAATCGCGCCTATCATCGGCCCGAAGAAATAGCCGATGCCGCCGATGAAGGTGAACAGCAGGATTTGCGCAGAACGCAGCAGGCTCAGGTTCTCGGCGCTGACGATTTCAAAATTGATCGCAGTCAGCGCGCCGCCGACCCCCGCGAAGAAGGCCGACAGCATGAACATCAGGTAACGCACCTGCCGCGGGTCGTGGCCGATGAAGGCTGCGCGCTGCGGATTGTCGCGTACCGCGTTGGCGATGCGGCCGAGCGGCGTCTGCGTCAGGCCGTACATGGCGGCCGTGCTGACGAAGAGCCAGAATGCGATCAGGTAGTAGACCTGCAACTGTGAGGAAAAATCGACGCCGAACAGCGGCATGCCCAGCACACGGTTGGTGCTGACACCGCTCTCGCCGCCAAACCAGGCGGGCAACATCAGCACGGCAGCGGCCACCAATTCCACCAGCGCCAAACTGATCATCGACAACGCGGTGCCCGACCGGCGCGTAGCGACATAGCCGAACACCACGCCCGCCAGCATGCCGGCCACGCCGCCGGCCAAAGGCACCAGCAACAGTGCGGCTGCGCTGCTGCCGGCCAGCTCGTTCATCAGATGTGCGCTGGCGAAAGCCGCCAGGCCAGAGTAGACGGCATGGCCAAAGGACAGCATGCCGCTTTGCCCCAGCAGCATGTTGAAGGACAGCGCCAGGATCATCATGCAACCGCATTGCGACAGGATCGACAGCGCGGCGCTTTGAGCAAACAGCAGCGGCGCCGCCAGCAGCAAGGCGAACGCCAGCCAGAGCGATTTGCCGCGCCAGGAAGAAAGCGCCATAGGCATCAATCCCGCAGCCCGAACAAGCCGCGCGGACGCAGCAGCATGACCAGCACCAGCAGCAGATACGGCAGGACCGGCGCTACCTGGGCCAGTGTCAGCCGCAACAAGGGATAGCCGACAGCATCCGGAGCAATCTGGATGCCCCAGTGCGCCAGAGCGCTCAACAGGGAAACGTCCAGCGCCACGGCATAGGTCTGCAAAATACCGATCAGCAACGACGCGATGAAAGCGCCCTTCAGCGAGCCGAGCCCGCCGACCACCACCACCACGAAAATGATGCTGCCGACGCCGGCCGCCATGCCCGGCTCAGTGACGAAGGCATTACCGCCCACGACGCCGGCCAGGCCGGCCAGCGCGCAGCCGGCGGCAAATACCAGGGTGAACAGCCGCGGCACATTGTGGCCGAGCGCTTCCAGCATCTGCGGATGGGTCAGCGCCGCCTGGATCAGCATGCCGATGCGGGAGCGCTTCAGCAGCCAGCCCGCCGCCAGCAATACCAGCAGCGCGAGCAGCATCATGAAACCGCGATAGGCCGGAAATGCCGTGGAGTACAAGGTAAACAAAGGGCCATCAAGCTGCGCCGGAATCGCATACGGCAGCGCCGACCTGCCCCACGCCAGCTGCACCAGTTCGACCACCACATAAGACAGGCCGAAAGTGAACAACAGTTCCGCCACCTGGCCATGGCGCCGCACATGGCGCAGCCCGACCCGTTCCACCAGCGCGCCCAGCAAGCCGGTCAGCAACGGCGCCAGCAGCAGCGCCGGCCAGAATCCCAGCTGGATGCTGATGGCGTAGGCGAAATAAGCGCCCAGCATATAGAAACTGGCATGGGCAAAATTCAGCACGCCCAGCATGCTGAAAATCAGCGTCAGGCCGGACGACAGCAGGAATAGCAGCAGTCCGTAACTGAGGCCGTTCAGCAAAGTGATGAGGGTAAATTCCATTGTGCGGATATGTGATGCTCAGGTCCGGCATTCTACCGGTTTGTCCAGGAGCCGATGGTCAGTTCGCCAGCTGAGCCGGGCTGGACGCGCGCGGCAAGCCAGCCATGCCGGCAATGGCATAGGGTTAAATCACAGATATTTTTACCAAGCAAATTAAACCATGGTAATATTGTGCACTTACTTCATTTACGAGAGCCACTACGCCATGAGCAGATTGATCACCCCGGTAATCGCCTTCGCCGGATCGCAACGCATCGCCGCCGGCCAGTTGGCGCTGGTGGCCTTGAAAGCAAAGGAGCTCATAGACCGCAACGACAGCGCGACCATCCTGATTTTCGACGACCTCACCAGCGAGCAGGTCGAAGTGGATTTTCGCGGCAGCGCCGAGCAAGTGCTGCGGCGCCTGACGGCCGGCGAAGCCAGCACCGCCGCGCCTGCGGCAAACGCCGACAGCCATGAGCCGGCGCGCGGACCGGGCCGCCCCAAACTGGGCGTCATCGGCCGCGAAGTCACCTTGCTGCCACGCCACTGGGACTGGCTCAACGCCCAGCCAGGCGGCGCCTCGGTAGCCTTGCGCAAGCTGGTGGAAGACGCCCGCCGCCACAGCGAACAGCGCGACCAGCTGCGCCGCGCCCAGGAATATGCCTATCGCTTCATGTCGGCGATGGCCGGCAACAGCGCGAATTTCGAGGAAGCTGCACGGGCCTTGTTTGCCAGCGATCAGGCTGGATTCGAGTTACTGATTGAGACATGGGCACCGGATGTGCGCGATCATATCAAGGTATTGGCAAGCCGCGCTTTCTCGACACAAGCGTAGCCGGCACTAGCCCTGAACAGTCGCAGCAGTGCCAGCCATGCGATACTTGGAGACTGACACAATTTCGATGCGAGCAATGAACCCTGATTTGGCCATCCCAGTAAGCTCCACGCCGGAACACCTGCAATTCGCCAACGCCTTTGCAGGCCTGCCGGCGTCCTTTCACACTCGATTGGCGCCAACGCCGCTGCCATCGCCATATCTGGTGGATGCCAGCTTGTCCGCAGCGCAGCTGATAGGGCTGAATTCTGAAGCCTTTGCAAGCAGCGAACTGATCCAGACACTCAGCGGCAATCGCATAGCCGTCAGTTCGCAACCGCTGGCGGCGGTCTACTCCGGCCACCAGTTCGGCGTCTGGGCCGGCCAGCTGGGCGATGGCCGCGCCATCTTGCTGGGCGACGTCGCCGCCAATAATGGCGGACGCATGGAATTGCAGCTCAAGGGAGCCGGCGCGACTCCCTACTCGCGCATGGGCGACGGCCGCGCCGTGCTGCGCTCGTCGATCCGTGAATATCTGTGCTCGGAAGCGATGGCGGCGCTGGGCATCCCTACTTCGCGCGCCCTGGCCATCATCGGCTCCGACCAGTTGGCGATGCGCGAGCGGCCCGAGACCACTGCGGTGGTGACGCGCATGGCGCCAAGCTTCGTGCGCTTCGGCTCCTTTGAGCACTGGTATTACAACAACCAGCACGACACCCTGAAGACCCTGGCTGATTACGTCATCGCCGGTTTTTATCCGGAATTGCTGGCCGCGGATAATCCTTACCAGGCACTGCTGGCCGAGGTAACCCGCCGCACCGCTCATCTGATGGCGCACTGGCAGGCGGTCGGCTTCATGCATGGCGTCATGAATACCGACAATATGTCGATCCTGGGGCTGACCCTGGATTACGGCCCGTTCGGCTTCATGGAAGCCTACGACCCCAGCCATATCTGCAATCATACCGACCAGCAGGGCCGCTACGCCTATAACAAGCAGCCGCAGATTGGCCACTGGAACTGCTTTGCGCTGGGCCAGGCCTTGCTGCCGCTGATCGGCAGCGTCGAGGCGACGGAAGCGGCGCTGAGCGGCTATCAGGCGCAATACGGGGCAAAACTGGATGAATTGCTGCATGCCAAGCTGGGACTGGCGACGCAGCAGGCTGACGATGACAAGCTGCTGGATGCCATGTTTGCGCTGATGCAAGCCAGCCACGTCGATTTCACACTGTTTTTCCGCCGGCTGGGCGCTTTGCGGATGGACGATGCCGGCGCCGACGCCCCCTTGCGCGACTTGTTCCTGGACCGTGCGGCATTCGACGCCTGGGCGTTACAATACCGGGCGCGCCTGAAACTGGAAAATAGCCGGGACGACAGCCGCAAGCTTGCAATGGATGGCTGCAACCCCAAATATGTATTACGAAACTATTTGGCGCAAACTGCAATCGAACAGGCGCAAAACAAGGACTTCTCGGAAGTCAGGAAATTACTGGAAATTCTTGAAAACCCGTTTGATGAGCAGCTGCAGCATGCAAAGTACGCCGAATTGCCTCCTGACTGGGCGCGCGGACTCGAAGTCAGCTGTTCGTCTTAGATTGGAACTTTAAACATGAGCAGCAGCAAAATCGTCAAGACCGATGCCGAATGGCGCGCCGAACTGGATCCGATGGAGTACGAAGTGACCCGCCATGCAGCGACCGAACGGGCTTTCACTGGCCGCTTCTGGGACCATCACGAACACGGCATCTATACCTGCGTGTGCTGCAACACGCCCTTGTTCGAATCGGACGCCAAATTCGATTCCGGCTGCGGCTGGCCGAGCTACTTCAAAGCCATCAATCCCGACAATGTAGAAGAGCGCGTCGACCGCACTCATGGCATGATGCGCACTGAAATTTTATGCAAGGTGTGCGATGCCCATCTGGGCCACGTGTTCCCGGACGGTCCGCCGCCCACCGGCCTGCGCTACTGCATCAACTCGGCCTCGCTGCGGTTCGACCCGGCAAGCTGATTTACCCACCTATATCCTGACTGAAAGCACAGCAAACACATGAAGTTCCTGTTCGACCTTTTCCCGGTAATACTTTTCTTCGGCATCTTCAAATGGAGCGAAGGAAGTCCCGAGGCCGCGCAAGCGCTGGTCAGCAATTATCTCTCCGGTTTCGTTTCCGGCGGCGTGGTCACCGCCGCGCAAGCGCCGGTGCTGCTGGCGACCGCGGTGGCGATCGTCGCCACGGTGGCGCAGATCGGTTACCTGCTGCTGCGCCGCAAGAAAGTCGATGCCATGCTGTGGGTCTCGCTGCTGATCATTACCGTGTTCGGCGGCGCCACCATCTACTTCCATAACGAGACCTTCATCAAATGGAAGCCGACCGTGCTGTACTGGGCCTTCGCCGTGGTCTTGGTGGTCAGCCAACTGCTGCTGAAAAAGAACCTGATCCGCACCATGATGGAAAAACAGCTGGCCCTGCCGGAACCGATCTGGGCCCGGGTCGGCTTTGCCTGGATCGCCTTCTTCGCCTTCATGGGCTGTTTGAACCTGTACATCGCCTTCAATTACCCTACCGCGACCTGGGTCAATTTCAAGCTGTTCGGCGGCATGGGCCTGATGTTCGCCTTCGTCATCGGCCAAAGCATCCTGCTCTCCAAATACATCAAGGACCCAGATGAACCCAAGGCTTGATACCATTCGTAACAAATTGACAGCTGCACTTGCGCCTGTGGAATGTATAGTGGAGGACGAGTCGGCGCTGCATGTGGGACACGCCGGCGCCGCCTCAGGCGGTGGACACTACCGGGTACGAATAGTTTGCGCGCTTTTTGAAGGACAAAACCGCTTAAAACGGCATAGGCTGGTGTATGATTGCCTGGCTGATATGATGCACGCTGAAATTCATGCACTGGCTATCACTGCACTGGCACCATCTGAAACAAAAACTGCGTAGAACATATCTATATGCAATCGGAAAGAATAATTGCCCTGCAAATACACTTCGGTTATTCTGCCTTGGTTCGCATTAATTAATTTATTAACAACCTCCCCAAATTAGGATTTGATAATGACATTTAAACCTTCACGTTTACTGGTGGTACTTTTTGCAGCTGCTGCATTGCCTGTTATGGCCCAAAACCTGGCAGTCGTGAACGGTAAGGCTATTCCTTCGTCGCGCGCCGACATGATGATCAAGCAGCTGTCCGCTCAAGGCGGCGCTCAGGGCGGTCAACCAGACACCCCTGAACTGCGCAACATGGTCAAGGATGAACTGATCAACCGCGAAGTGCTGATTCAGGAAGCCGACAAGCTGGGCCTGGGCAACAACCCTGACGTCAAGGCGCAAGCCGACATCGCCCGCCAATCGATCCTGATCCGCGCCCTGGTCGCCGACTTCATCAAGAAGAACCCGATCAAGGATGCCGACATCCAGGCTGAGTACGACAAGTTCAAGGCACAGGCCGGCGACAAGGAATACCACGCGCAGCATATCCTGGTTGAGAACGAAGCCGATGCGAAATCGATCATCACCAAGCTGAAAGCCGGCGCCAAGTTTGAAGATCTGGCCAAGCAATCGAAGGATCCAGGTTCGGCAGCCAACGGCGGCGATCTGGGCTGGGCAACGCCAGCTTCGTTCGTGAAGCCGTTCTCCGATGCGCTGGTAGCGCTGAAGCCAGGTCAACTGACTGACACACCGGTCAAGACCCAGTTCGGCTACCACGTCATCAAGCTGGACGAAGTCCGTCCTGCCAAGATCCCGACCCTGGCCGAAGTCAAGCCGCAAATCACTGAAGCACTGCAACAGAAAAAACTGCAGGCTTACCAGCAAGATCTGCGTGCAAAAGCGAAGATTCAATAAGTCTTTCGCATAAAACAAGCAAGTCTGGCAAAGCATCGCCGATAAAAAACGCTCTTCGGAGCGTTTTTTTATGCCCGCATGGTTTATGCAATCGATGTTGAGGGAATTGAAACAAGCAATTACAATGAGGCAACTCAAATTCGGGATTGCACGATGGTCGCCACGCTGCTCAACGTATCCAGCCTCTGCAAATCCTACGGCGACAGGCGTGCGGTCGACGATGTTTCATTTCAGGTCCGGCAAGGCCAGACGCTAGGCCTGATCGGCCCCAACGGCGCCGGCAAGTCGACCATCGTCAGCCTGATCTGCGGCCTGCTGCGGCCGGATGCCGGCCAGGTACTGCTGGACGGCATCGCCGTCAACGCCGGCAACAGCGCAGCCAAGCACAAGATCGGACTGGTGCCGCAAGAGCTGGCGCTATACGAAGACTTGTCAGCCAACGAAAACCTGAAACTGTTCGGCGCACTTTACGGCCTTGGCGGCAGCCATCTGAAGACACGCTGCAGCGAAGTGCTGGCGCTGGTCAACCTGAGCGACCGCGCAGCCGACAAGCCGAGCAGTTTCTCCGGCGGCATGAAGCGCCGGCTCAACATTGCGGCTGCGCTGCTGCACGATCCGCAGCTGCTGATCCTGGACGAACCTACCGTAGGCGTCGATCCGCAAAGCCGCAACGCTATCTTCGACAGCCTTGAGCAACTCAAGCAGCAGGGCCGTTCGCTGATCTACACCAGCCACTATATGGAAGAAATCGAAAGGCTGGCCGATCACATCGTCGTCATCGACCACGGCAAAGTACTGGCCGATGAAACCCCGGCGGCACTGTACCGGCGGCTGCCGGCGCAAGCAGCGCTGCAGGTCGACCTGGCGCAGCCGGCCGACGCCATCCTGCTGGAGCAGATCGGCCGCCAGCCCGGCGTCACTGCTGTCACCGGCAAAGACAGCAGCTTGCAGATCGGCCTGCGAACGACGGACGATGCGCTGCCGCTGCTGCAATGGCTTACCGCCAGCGGCCAGCCGCCGCTGCATTTCATGACCGCCAAGGCCAAGCTGGAAGACATTTTCCTCGGCCTGACCGGACGCAGCCTGCGCGACTGAGCGCCGGCAGACCCGCAGCCTCTCCCTCTCTTCTTCCGTTTCGGAGCACCGCCCATGAGCGCCCTCACCGCCCTGGTCCGCAAGGACCTGATCCTGTACCTGAGCAACCGCCGCGCCCTGCTGATCAGCCTGTTGATGCCGATCGTGCTGGGCGCCTTCTTCGGTTATCTGTTCGGTGGCTCCGGCGCGGTCAGCAACGGCAAGATCGACATTGCCCTGGTCCAGCTCGACGACAGCGGCACCAGCCGGAAGATCGCTGCCGGACTCAAGAGCGACAGCACGCTCAATGTGCAGGAACTGCCGCTGGCGGCAGCCCAGGACAGGGTCCGCCACGGCAAGCTGAGCGTGGCGGTGGTGCTGCCGGCCGGCTTCGGCGCGGCCGCCAAGAATGCCTTCTTCGGCGGCCGCAACAAGCCCGAGATCACCTTCTACTACGACCCATCGCAGCAAGCGGTGCTGGCAATGGTGAAGGGCATGCTGACGCAATACGTGATGCAGGACGTCAGCGCCGAAATGTTCGACATCAAGGCTGTCGACTCCTACCTGAACACCAGCATCGACGCCTTGCAGCGCAACGCCACGCAGAATCCGGAGTTGCTGAAGATGCTGAGCAGTATCAAGGAATACCAGTCGCGCGCCGCCAAGAAAGAAGAAGGCGGCGCCGACCAGCAAGCAGCGCAGTCAGAGCAAGTGGGCTTGTCGGTACCCTACTCCACCAGCGACCAGGCGCTGACTTCCGGTCTGCAGAAATACAATGGCTACGCTCACGCCTTCGCCGGCATGAGCGTGCAGTTCATCCTGTTCATGGGCATCGACGCCGGCATCGCCGTGCTGCTGTGGCGCCGCATGGGCTTGTGGAACCGCCTGCTGGCGGCGCCGATCACGCTCAATACGGTGCTGCTGGCGCGCGCCCTGTCCAGCGCCATCATCGCCTTCGCCATCCTTTGCGTGATTTTCCTGTTCGCCATGCTGGTGCTGAAAGTGCAGATCGCCGGCAGCCTGCCCGGCTTCATCGGCGTCGGCATCTGCTTCGCTCTGGTCACCGCCAGCTTCGGCCTGCTGGTGGCGGCTTTCGGCAAGACCCCGGAAGCAGCGCGCGGACTGGCCATGTTCGCGACCCTGATCATGGTGATGCTGGGCGGCGCCTGGGTCCCGACCTTCCTGTTCCCGCAATGGCTGCAGACGGCGACACTGGTGGTGCCGACGCGCTGGGCGGTGGACGGCCTGGACGCCATGACCTGGCGCGGACTAGGATTTGAGGCGGCATTGCCGGCGATGGCGGCGCTGCTCGGGTTTACCGCGCTGTTCGGCGCCCTGGCGGTGTGGCGCTTCCGGCGCGACGCACTCAAAGAATAAGGAGCAAGCCGGATTTTGGCAAAAAAAAAGCAGCCCTTGATACAGGGCTGCTTTTTTTGAAAATCAGGTTCTTACCAGAAGACAGCAGACGCCGCGTAATGCAGCGCCGGCCCGCAGTGTGCCGGGTTTAGCCGACCCACTTGCGCGCATTGCGGAACATGCGCATCCAAGGTGAATCTTCACCCCACGACTCGGGATGCCACGACTGCTGGACGGTACGGAATACCCGCTCGGCGTGCGGCATGCAGACCGTGAAACGGCCGTCCGGAGTCGTCACCGAAGTGATGCCTTGCGGCGAACCATTTGGATTGTACGGATAGCCTTCGCTGACCTGGCCCTTGTTGTCGATGAAACGCATGGCCACCAGCGCTTCCTTGATATCGCCGGTCTGCGAGAAGTCGGCAAAGCCTTCACCGTGGGCGATGGCAATCGCGCTCTGGGTCCCGGCCATGTCCTGGAAGAAAATCGAAGGCGAAGCTTCGACTTGCACCATGGAGAAGCGTGCTTCGAATTTTTCCGACCTGTTGCGGGTGAATTTAGGCCATGCCTGGGCGCCGGGAATGATGGCTTTCAGGTTGCTCATCATCTGGCAACCGTTGCAAACGCCCAGCGCAAACGTATCGCCGCGCTGGAAGAACAGCGAGAACTGCTCGGCCAGCTTGGCGTTGAACAGGATGGTCTTGGCCCAGCCCTCGCCCGCTCCCAGCACGTCGCCGTAGGAGAAGCCGCCGACCGCGATGAAACCCTTGAAGTCGTCCAGGCGCGCACGGCCGGCAATCAGGTCGCTCATGTGGACGTCGACCGCGGTGAAGCCGGCCTGATGCATCACATACGCGGTTTCCACATGCGAGTTGACGCCTTGCTCGCGCAGGATCGCTACCCGTGGCTTGGCTGCCAGGTTGAGGAAAGGCGCGGCGATATTCTCTTGCTGGTCGAACGGGATCTTCGGCGTGATGCCGGGATCGGCGGCATCCAGGATGCGGTCGTATTCGGCATCGGCGCTGGCTGGATTGTCGCGCAGGCGGGCGATGCGCCAGCTGGTTTCACTCCACAGGCGCTGCAGGTCGATGCGGGTCTGGCTGTAGATGGTCTTGGCGTCGCGGCTGAATTCGATGACGTCGCGCGTGTTCGGCTTGCCGATGATGTGGCTGCAGGCGCCCAGGTTGAAGCTGCGCAGCACGTTCATGACCTCCGACTTTTGCTCGGCGCGGACTTGCAGCACGGCGCCCAGTTCTTCGCTGAACAGTGCGCGCAAGGTCAGTTCGTTGCGGCGTTCGGCCACCTGGCCGGTCCAGTTCTTGGAATCGCCCCAGTCGGCTGCGTGCTCGCTTTCCATGGTCAGGATATCGAGATTGATCGACAAGCCGCTGTGGCCGGCGAACGCCATTTCGCACAAGGTGGTGAACAAGCCGCCGTCGGAACGGTCGTGGTAGGCCAGCAGTTTCTGTTCGCTGTTGAGCTGCTGGATGGCGGCGAAGAAGCCTTTCAGGTCTTCCGCGCTGTCGACGTCCGGCGTTTCATTGCCGATCTGCTGCATGACTTGCGTCAGGGCCGAAGCGCCCATGCGGTTCTTGCCGCGGCCGAGGTCGATCAGGATGATCGCGGTGTCGCCCGCATCAGTGCGAATCTGCGGCGTCAGCGAGCGGCGGACGTCGCTGACCGGCGCAAAGGCTGAAACGATCAGCGATACCGGCGAAGTCACCGATTTGGCTTGGTCCTGGTCTTTCCAGGTGGTGCGCATCGAGAGCGAATCCTTGCCCACCGGGATGCTGATGCCGAGCGCCGGGCACAGTTCCATGCCGACCGCCTTCACGGTATCGAACAAGGCGGCGTCCTGGCCGGGCTGGCCGCAGGCAGCCATCCAGTTGGCGGACAGCTTGACGTCGGAGATGTCGGCAATCGCTGCTGCCGCGATGTTGGTCAGTGCTTCGCCCACCGCCATCCGGCCGGAAGCCGGCGCGTTGATGACGGCCAGCGGCGTACGCTCGCCCATCGCCATCGCTTCGCCCAGGTAGCCTTCAAAGCTCATGCTGGTGACCGCGCAGTCGGCCACCGGGATCTGCCACGGGCCGACCATCTGGTCGCGCACCGAAGTCGCACCGACGGTACGGTCGCCGATGGTGATGAGGAAAGATTTGTCGGCCACTGTCGGCAGCTTCAGTACGCGCTGCGACACTTCCAGCAGGTTCATGCCGGTCAGGTCGACCGCCGGCAGCACCGGATTGACGTGCTTGACGTCGCGCAGCATTTTTGGCGGCTTGCCGAGCAGGACATCCATCGGCATGTCGACCGGATTATTGTCGTGTTCAGGGTCGATCACCTTCAGCTGGCGCTCTTCCGTGGCGGTGCCGACCACCGCAAACAGGCAGCGCTCGCGCTGGCAGAAGTATTCGAACAGCGGCAGGCTTTCCGGCGCGATCGCCAGCACATAACGCTCCTGCGATTCGTTGCTCCAGATCTCCTTGGGCGCCATGCCGCTTTCTTCCAGCGGCACCTTGCGCAAATCGAAAATCGCGCCGCGCTTGGCGTCGTTGGTGATTTCCGGGAAGGCATTCGACAGGCCGCCGGCGCCGACGTCATGGATAGACAGGATAGGATTCTTGTCATCCATCGCCCAGCAGGCGTTGATGACTTCCTGCGCGCGCCGTTCCATTTCCGGATTGCCGCGCTGGACCGAGTCGAAATCCAGGTCTGCGGTATTGGAACCGGTTGCCATCGACGACGCCGCGCTGCCGCCCATGCCGATACGCATGCCAGGACCGCCCAGCTGCACTAGCAGGCTGCCGACCGGCAGCTCGTTTTTCTTGGTGTGCTTGTCGGAGATGCTGCCGATGCCGCCGGCGATCATGATCGGCTTGTGATAGCCCTGCACGTTGCCACCGACGTTTTGCTCGTAGGTGCGGAAGTAGCCGCCCAGATTGGGGCGGCCGAATTCGTTGTTGAAGGCAGCGCCGCCGAGCGGGCCGTCGATCATGATCTGCAGAGCCGAAGCGATGCGCTCTGGCTTGCCGTACGCTGTTGCATCGCCCTGGCCGGCGGCGGTCACGTCAGCGGCGCTGACGTCCGCTGAATTCTCCCAGGCTTGCTGCGCATCCGGCAGCAACAGGTTGGATACGGTGAAACCGGTCAGGCCCGCCTTCGGCTTGGCGCCGCGGCCGGTCGCGCCTTCGTCGCGGATCTCGCCGCCGGCGCCGGTGGAAGCACCCGGGAATGGCGAAATCGCGGTCGGATGGTTGTGTGTCTCGACCTTCATCAGGATGTGCGTCAGCTCTTCCGAAGCGCGGTAGGTATTGCCTTCGGCTGCGCCACGCGCGTAGAAGCGCGACACAGTAGCGCCTTCGATGATGGATGAGTTGTCGCTATAGGCGACGATGGTGCCCTTGGGCGCCAGCTGATGGGTGTTCTTGATCATGGCGAACAAGGACTTGTCTTGCGCGGCGCCGTCGATCACCCAGTCGGCGTTGAAAATCTTGTGGCGGCAATGTTCGCTGTTGGCTTGCGCGAACATCATCAGCTCGACGTCGGTCGGATTGCGCTTGGCGCTGGTGAAAGCGTTCAGCAGATAATCGATCTCGTCGTCCGAGAGCGCCAGGCCCAGTTCGCTGTTGGCGTGTTCCAGCGCAGCCTTGCCGCCTGCCAGCAGATCGACGAAGGCCAGCGGCTTGGCGTCCAGTTCGCGGAACAGATCGGCCGCCTGCTCGGCGCTGCGCAGCACGGTTTCGGTCATGCGGTCGTGCAGCACGTCGGCGATGGCGCGCACGCTTTCCTCGCTCAGTTTCTTGACGCCGCCCAGCAAGCCGCTCTTCATCTTCACCTGGTAGGCAATGCCGCGTTCGATGCGCTTGATATGCGCCATGCCGCAATTATGGGCGATGTCGGTGGCCTTGCTGGCCCACGGCGAAATGGTGCCGAAACGCGGGGTTACAACAAATCGCACGATGAATTCTTCGCCGCCGTCACTGGCGCAGAACGGATCGCCGTAGGTCAGCAAGGCGTTCAGGCGGCTGATATCGTCCTGGCTGAGCGCAGCCGAGGCGTCGACAAAATGATCGAAACGGCCACTGACTTCGACGACATTGCTGTCGATCGCTTGCAGCTGGGCCAGAAGGCGTTGGGAACGGAAGGCGGGAAGAGCGTTGGAACCGGGCAAAATCAACATGGCGAGGGGGGAGTTGATGCAGCGTGGCTGCGGGTTAAATCAGAAGCCGTCATTATACAGTGCTGACTGCCCCGCCGCCCCTGTAAGTGATGACAAAATCACCCCATTGCCACAGGCAAAAGGCTGGCGGGCCGGAAAAGCCGGAAAGCTGCCGGCCCGCCATTGCATTTAATGCAAGAAATTACTTCAAAAATCCTTCAAGACTATCTTGCCGATCACGCGCCCGGTTTCCAGCGTGGCATGGGCCTGGCGCAGGTTGGCGGCGTTAATCGGCGACAAGACCTGGCTCAGCGTGGTGACCAGCGTTTTCTGGTCGATCAGCCGCGCCACCTGGTCCAGCAGCTTGCCTTGCTCCTGCATGTCCGCGGTCTGGAACATCGAGCGGGTAAACATGAATTCCCAGATAAAGCCAGCGCTCTTGGCTTTCAGCAGGCTGACATCGAGCGGCGCGGCGTTCTCGACGATGGTGCAGATCATGCCTTGCGGCGCCACTGCCGCAGCAGCGGCTGGGAAGTGGCGGTCGGTATCGTTCAGGATCAGCACGTAGTCGACGCTGTCGAAGCCTTGCTCCTTGAGCTGCGCCGGCAGGTCGCCGAAATGGTTGATCACGTGCTGTGCCCCCAACTCGCGCACCCATTGCTCCGACTCGGGACGCGATGCGGTCGCAATCACGTTCAGGCCGGCGACCTTGACCGCCAGCTGAATTGCGATCGAACCGACGCCGCCGGCGCCGCCGATGATCAGCAGCGACTTGCCGGGCGCCACCTTGAGACGGTCGAACAGCGCTTCCCAGGCAGTAATCGCGGTCAGCGGCAAGGCCGCCGCCTGCTCGAACGAGAGCGTCTGCGGCATGTTGCCGGCGATGCGTTCATCGACCAGCTGGAATTCGCTGTTGCTGCCTGGACGGGTGATGTCGCCGGCATAGAACACCCGGTCGCCGACCTTGAAGCGGCTGACTTCCGGCCCCACCGCCTGCACCACGCCGGCGGCGTCCCAGCCCAGCACGCGCGGCGCCTTTTCTACCGTGTCTTTCGGCGCCCGCACCTTGACGTCGACCGGGTTGACGGCGATGGCCTTGATGGCGACCAGCAGGTCGCGGCCTTGCGGCACAGGCTGATCGAGCTGGACGTCAAGCAGCGATTCGGGATTGTCGATAGGCAGATAGCGGGTTAAAGCAATGGCTTTCAAGTTCAAACTCCTGATGTGTGACCGCTTCGATCCGAACGCAGTCGTAAATTGGGGTACCTGGACGCCATTATGATAATGTTGAATTATTTTATAAACATGGCAATATTTGATTCACTTTCAATTAAAATTTGATAATGTACTCGACCACCGACCTCCAGCTTTTCATCCACACGGCAGACCTGGGCAGCCTGTCCAAGGCGGCGCGCCAGCTCGACCTGCTGCCGGCCACCGCCAGCGCCAGCCTGAAGCGCCTGGAACAGCAGCTCAACACCCGCCTGTTCGTGCGCTCTACCCGCAGCATGCGGCTGACGCCCGAGGGCAGCATGTTCCTGGACTATAGCCGTCAGGCGCTGACCCTGCTGAACGAAGGACAGGCGCTGCTGAACGCCGATGGGCCGGTGAGCGGCCATTTGCGCTTGTCGATGCCGTCCGATGTCGGCCGCAATGTGCTGCTGCCCTGGCTCGACGCCTTCCAGGCGCGCCATCCGCAAGTCACGCTATCGCTGCAGTTTTCCGACCGCGTCATCGATCTGTTCCGCGATCCGGTCGACGTTGCCTTCCGCTACGGTCCGCTGGACGACTCGACGCTGGTCTCGCAAGTGCTGGCCGCCAGCCGCCGGGTGGTGGTGGCGGCGCCGTCCTACCTGGCCAAGCATGGGCGGCCGCAGGCACCCAAGGACTTGGCCGGCCATAACTGCCTGCTGTATTACCTGCAGCACGGCTTGTTCAACAACTGGCGCTTTTACTCCGGCAAGACAGCGATCGACGTCAAGGTGCGCGGCGACCGCATGAGCGACGATGCCTCGATTGCGCGCGCCTGGGCCGTCGCTGGCATCGGCATCGCTTACAAGTCCTGGCTGGATGTACGGCAGGATGTGGCCGCAGGCCGGCTGGAAATCCTGCTGGAACAGTTTGGCGGCGAAGACACGCCGCTGAACATGGTGTACCCGCACCGCAGCAGCATGTCGCCGTCGCTGCGCGCCTTGCTGGCGTTTCTGCGTGAACGCTTTGCGACGCTCGATTGTCCATCCATGCCTTTCGTTCCCAGCTGAATCCTGGGTAGAGGCGTCACAATATCGTGAGCGCCCTCTGTGTGGAATAAAACACACACGCCGCAAATGTCCACCGAGGGCATTTATTGACCTGTTCCCGCAGCGAATAATATATTCGGTGCGTCACTGTCAATGATCGGAGCGTCTTTTGAAATACACCCCAGGCTATCTGAGCAACGCCGGCGTGATGGCATTCGCCACCGTTGCGGCGACTGCCTTGGCGGCCAGCGACAAGGCCGCGGTGAAGGCTTCAGTTGCTGCCAACTGCACGATTGTCGTCGTTGGGGAATTGAATTTCGGCGCACTCGATCAATCCAGCAACGAGTCCACCGCCACCGGCTCGGTGTTCTACTGGTGCACCAAGGGTACGCCTTACACCATCACGCTGGACAATGGCGAAAATTACGACGCCGGCAGCGCAAAGCGGCAAATGAAACAGCTGGGCGGCCCCGGGCTGCTACCCTACCAACTCAGCATCGACAAGGAAAGCGGAATCGGCAATGGACTTCCTGTCAATGCCAGGGCGGTATTGTCGGGCACAATTTTTGGTCACGACATCAGGAGCAGCGTCGCAGCGGACTACGTTGACAATGTGACTGTGACTATCGAGCCATAGCACTATCATGCAGCGCCCGCGGAGAAGTCCGAACAAAAGTATTTATAGAATACTGTGGAATAAAGGGTACACAACGGCAGTTGAGCAATTCTGCGGAACTGGGTTTTATTGACCGCAATCCGGGCTTGGGGCTATATTAAAAATAATTCCACCAGGAAATTTCAGCCTTCATATCCAACAGTTAATCCGTAGAAAAAATTCATCGTATTAGTGCCATGGGATAGAAATATGAAACTCAAAACCGTTCTACTAGCAAGTGCGATGCTATACGCCTTGTCCGTCAGTCCGTCCTGGGCCGCCAGCGGAAATGTGGTGGTAAAGGCGTCGATTGCCGCCAGCTGCACATTGGCCGGTCTCGGGGAGCTGGATTTTCGCGCCCTGGACCAGGCCAGCAACAGCCCCACCACCGCCACCGGCCTGGTAACTTATTGGTGCACAACAGATACGCCTTACACCATCACCTTAGGCAATGGCGAAAATTACGATGCGGGCAGCGCACGCCGGCAAATGAAGCAAAACGGCGGTGCAGCGCTGCTGCCTTATCAGCTTACGGCAGACAAGAGCAGCGGCACCGGCATCGGTCCGGCTACCAACGAACGGCTGACACTGACAGGAACCATACTGAGCGCCGATGTCAAGAATGCTGCCGCCGCGAGCTACCTGGACAATGTCCTTGTAACCATCGAACCATAGCGACGCCATGGCGCAAAGCAGTCACGCCCACCTGCCAACGGTGCTGCCGGCGGCACGCTACCGCCGCCATCTCCAGTGCGCTTTCCTGTTTCTGCTTGCGCTCGCCGCGCGCAGCGGATGGGCCGATACCGGCGACATAGTGGTGCGGGTGGTGGTCGAAGGCGGATGCACCATCGTGGATTCCGGCGAACTCAACTTTGGCGTGCTCAATCCCGCCAGCAATAGCCCGGCAACGGCGACCGGCACAGTCAGCTATTGGTGCGCGAAAGGCACGCCATACAACATCCGGCTTGGCAACGGCGAGAACTATGACAGCGGCAAAGGCCTGCGGCAAATGATGCAGGAAGAAGGCAGCGCTACGCTGCCCTATGCCTTGCAGGAACCGTCGGGCAATCCTTACATCGGCAACGGACCGACGCCGCCCGACACCTTCCAGATGGTCGCCACCATCCGCGCAGAAGACTTCAGGAACGCAGCTGCGTCGGCTTATCGCGACAATCTGGTGATTACCATCGAACCATAATTCATCGTCAAGACAAGGGTTATCATGAACAAGAAAACAGCGGCCGCAATGGCCGGCATTATCGGCATACTGATCTCCTGGGCAACGCCGAGCATGGCAGCGAACATGAGTGTGACGCCGCTGCGGCTCGACCTGGCGGAAAATAAATCCGCAGTGGTGACGATCAGCAATGACAGCGACCAGGCGCTTGACCTGGCCGTGAACGCGATGACCTGGACGCAGGACGACGCTGCGGCCGACCAGCATGAAAAAACCGATGCGCTGGCGTTTTATCCGGCGGCGTTCAGCCTGGCGCCGCACGCGAAACGCAGCATCCGGGTCAGCGCCAAGCCTGGCGCGGCGCGGCCGGCTGTCGAAGCCGCCTACCGGCTTTACATTACAGAGTTGGCGCCGGCACAACGCGCCGAACATGGCGAAGCCATCCAGCTGGAAGTGCGTTTCGGCGTGCCGGTCTTTATACGTCAAGGCAAAGCTGCCCCTGCGCTGAGCGCCGTTGCGGTCACCGGCAGTCCCGGCACGGTGGATGTCAAACTGAAAAACACCGGCAATGCGCATGCACGCATCGAAGCCATCCGCTCCAAGCCGGAAGGCATCAATGAGAACAAATTCCAGCAATGGTATTTGCTGCCCGCTGCGGAACGCAGTTACCGCCTGCAGGTGACGCCGGCATTGTGCCAGGAAAGCGATCTCAAGGTCGTGCTGCAGATACGCGCCGACAGTCGCGTGATTCCCGTCAGCATCGCTCTGCCCGCCGAAACATGCAGCGCTAAATAGCCAGCCGCGGCCGACCAATGCGTGAGGACATCCGCCGGACACGCCACGGCCATGGCAAGATATGACCTCACAATCGCAGGCTGCGTACTGCTTGCGGCCTGCATTGCGCTCCCTGCCGCGAGTTGGTCCGCCCCCGCCACCCCACAAACCAGTGAGCCGACGGTCTGGCTGGTTGACGTCAATGGACGTCCTGGGGTTGAAGTCTTTGCCCGTACCGACGGCAAGGTGGTGTATCTGCCTCAGGCGCTATTGCAGGAAGCCGGCATCGTCACGCAAGCTCCCTTCCCCGCCTTGCTGCATTTCGACGACGGCTGGTATTTCTTGCCGGACCAGATCGAGGGTGCGAAGGTCAACGCCGACTTCGACCAGCAAAACTATCACTTGCATGTGCCGCCGGAACGGCTCAAGGCACAAACCATTGATCTGTCGCCGTCAAAAATATTGCCGCTGTCGCCAGAACCGCCATGGTCGGCTTATCTTGACTACAGCTACAGCGAGACCCGCGCCGGCGGCAACCTCGCGCGCCAGGGCAGCCTGTCCTCGCATCTACGGCTGTTCGGCTGGTCGCTCTATGACGATCACGTTTTCCAAGACAGCGACAGCGGCTTTCTCAAGCAACGCATACAAACCGCGGCCTTTCATGACTGGCCGGCGCAGGCGTTGCGGCTATCGGTCGGCGACAACACCATCGATACGGCGGAACTGGGGCGCGCCACGCCATTTTTCGGCCTGCGCCTGCAGCGCAATTACAATCTGCAGCCGGGCTTCATCAGTGACCAGACGGCCAGCTTGTCCGGCATTACCGCAACGCCATCGACAGCCGAGATCTATATGGACGGGGTATTGACGGGAACCACGAACCTGGGCGCGGGCCCGTTCAATTTACAGAATTTGCGCGACTACGGCGGTTTGCGCAACATCCAGGTTGTCGTGCGCGACGCTGCGGGCACGCAGCAAACCTATTCCCTGCCGTTTTACTTCACGAATACCTTGCTGCGCAAGGGTATCGACGATTTCGACATCGGCGTCGGCCAGCAGCGCCAGGGCTTTGGTGTCGGCAGCTACAGCGGGTTGGCGGCGAGCGGCCAGTACCGTTACGGACTGAGCGAGGATATGACCGTCGGCTTGCGCGGCAATTCGGTGCCGGGAGACCAGCGGCTGTCGCCACTGCTGACCGCGCGACTGGGGAAGATCGCCGTAGCGACATTGATCGCGGCCACGCGCTGGCATGACGGGCAGCGCTATACCGCCCAGGAACTGAATCTCAGCGCACAACAGCGCGGCACCACCTTGCGTGCCCAATGGCGAGCCACCTCGAACGGCTTTGACGATGCGCCGCCAGCGTCGCCTGGCGTCCAGCTGCTGCCCGATATCCGCGCGCATGACGCACTGTCGCTGGGCTGGGACCAGAATTTAGGCGCGCTAGGCTACTTCTCCACGGTAGCGACGCGCCGCTGGCGCTTTGACGGCAAGACGGAAGCCGATGCCTCGATTTCCTGGTCGCACAAACTGCCGGGGCGCGGCACCTTGCAGGTCGGCGCGCTGACCACATTCGGCGACACCACGCGACAACGCTCCTTGTTCATTTCCGCCAGCTTTGCACTCGGCGAACGCTCTTACATCAACAGCGGCCTTCGAAAAAGCCAGGACAGCCCGCCGCAGTACTACCTGCAGGCGGCGCAGAATGTCGCCTCCGACGGCGGTTTCGGCTATCGCCTGTACGGCAGCGAACAGGGCGGCAACAAAGACCAGGAGGCCGAGTTCAACTGGCAGGCGAAATGGCTGGAACTGAGCGCCAGCGCGCGCAGCGCCAACACTGGCTCCACCAGCTACGAAGCCCAGCGGCTGCAGGTCTCCGGAGCGCTGGCGACGGTCGGCGGAGAGATCCGCGCGGCGCCATTCATACGTGAAGCGTTTGCGGTTGCCTCGGTGGGATATCCCGATGTCCGGGTATATCGTTCCGGCCAAATGATCGGCCGTACGGATGCCGGCGGATCGATCCTGATCCCGCAGCTGGCGCCCTATGCCGACACCACGATCGTGATCGAAGCAGACGATCTGCCGCTGGATGTCGATTTGCTGGCGCCGCAGCTGGAAGTCGTGCCCGCCGACGGCGCCGGCCTATTGCTGAAATTTGCGTTGCCCAAAATTGCGGCCCTGAGTGGCAATTTGCGCAGAGCCGATGGCCCTGTAAAAAATCGCAGTATTGAAATCACCGGCCCGGACGGCAAGACCAGCATGTCGCGCACCGGCAGCGACGGCTTTTTTGAACTCGACGGCGTTGTCAGCGGCAGTTATCGCCTGCGGGTCGCCGGCAGTTGCAGCGCCAGCGTGGCGGTCCCGCCTGGCGCGCCAGCGATATTCCAGATTGGAGAAGTGCATTGTGAAGATGAATGATGTCCGCAACAAAAAAAAATCAGGCACGTGTCTGCTTCCCTCGCTGCTGGCGGCACTGGGCCTGCATCTGAGCATCTTGCCGCCAGCGCACGCGCAATTGAGCGGCGGCGCGATGCCTGCCGGATCAAGGCCCTCATTAGCGATTCCCCAGCCCAAGGCGAGAAACTCGCGCGGCATCAATGCCAATCCGGCGCCGGCAATGGCCGGGGCGTGCACTCTGATAGTCAATAATTTTACGTTCGGCAGCTATGTATCCGGCCAGTCCACGCCGTTGAATGGTTCATGGGGCATGACCGTCAATTGCGACAGTTTCCAAGCCATTACGGCTAGCGTCACTCCCAGCACCGGAACCGGGAACTATCTCTTGCGCCAGATGAACCAGATCGGCGGCGACGATACGCTCGGCTATCAGCTGTATATAGACTGGAACCATACGAAGATCTGGGGCGACAACACGCAGACCACCTCGACCATCGGAGGCTCGGGCGCAGGAATTGTGGTGCTGGACGTGTTCGGCAAAATCGGCGCCAGCCAGAATATACGGCCGGGCAGCTACGAAGAAAACATCGTTGTTACGATCGAGCCATGACAGCTGGACCGTCATTTGCCATGCGGTCGCGTCCAAAATGCGCCAGTACGAATTCTATGAACGACTTCAGCTTGGGGGTCATCTTACGGTTCGAGGCCACCACCAGATGCATCGGCCGATGCTCCAGTTCGTAATCGGTCAGCAAGCGCTGCAGCCGTCCGGCCGCCACTTCGTCGCGCAGCAGGGCTTCCGGCTGCATGATGATGCCGATGCCCTGCAAAGCCGCGGTGCGCAGGGCCAGGCCGTTATTCGCGCGAAAATTGCCATGCACTTCAATCTCTTGCTTGATGCCGCCACTGGAAAACTGCCACAGGTTGTAGCGGCTGCCGTGAACGAAGCTGAGGCAATTGTGCCGCGGCAGCTGCTGCGGTGTTTGCGGTACGCCATGCCGCGCCAGATAGTCTGGTGATGCACACACCAAGGCGCGATATGGCTGCAAAGGCCATGCCACCAGGCTGGAATCTGGCAGCGCACCGATCCGTAATCCCACTTCGAAGCCCTCCTCGACCAGGTCGACCACGCGGTCGTTCAGCGACAGATCCAGCTCGACATCCGGATAACGCTCCAGGTAGTCACGTATCACCGCAGCCAACATCAGGCCGCCGAAGGTGGCCGGCGCGGTCACCCGCAGCACGCCGCGCGGCAGCAGCTGCATCTGCTTGACCGAGGCGTCGGCTGCCTCGATTTCCAGCAGCGCCTGCTTGCAGCGCTCGAAATACAGCTGGCCGATCTCGGTCAGGCTCTGGCGCCGTGTGGTGCGGTTGAGCAGCCGCACCCCTAGTTGCTCCTCCAGCTGCCGCACATGCTTGCCGACCATGGTGGGCGAAATCCCGGCCTCTTCGGCGGCGGCGGAGAATCCGCCTTTCTCTACCACGCGGACGAAAATCTGCATGCTGGTCAGCCGGTCCATGATTTGCCATCCATTCTCAATTAAACACCATGGGTTTCAAGTGAAAGTAATAATAAGATATTTATCCACCAATGAGAAGCAATCATAATCGATTACTGATCTCACTTAACCCGGAGCACATCATGAAAATCGCAGTTATCGGCGCCACAGGCACCATCGGCAAGGCAGTAGTCCAGCAACTCGCTGGCCGCCACGACATCATCGAAGTCGGCAACAGCAGCGGCCAATACCAGGTCGACATCACCGACATTCACAGCGTTGAACGACTGTTCGAGCAGATCGGCAAGGTCGACGCTATCGTCTCGACGGCGGGCAAACTGCATTTCGGCCCGCTGCAGGAACTGACGCCGGAAAAATTCCAAGTCGGCCTGCGCGACAAGCTGATGGGCCAGATCAACCTGGCGCTGGTGGCCCAGCACCACCTCAACGACGGCGGCTCGATCACCCTCACCAGCGGCATCCTCAGCGACGAGCCGATCCTGCAAGGCGTCAACGCCAGCACGGTCAACGCTGCCCTGGACGGTTTCGTGCGCAGCGCCGCCATCGAGCTCAAGCGCGGCATCCGCATCAACGTCGTCAGCCCTACCGTACTGCAGGAATCGCTGGCCAGCTATGGTCCGTTTTTCTATGGTTTTGAAGCGGCGCCGGCCAGCCGCGTGGCGCAGGCTTACAGCCGCAGCGTCGAAGGCGCGCAAAGCGGCCAGGTTTACCGGGTCTGGTAATCAGACCGGCCTCAGGGAAAGCCGCATCGTCGCTGTCAGGATTTTGTCAAGATGATGCGGTAAGATTGGCGGCATAACACGCGCAGCCCATCCCCCCCTTTCAAGAGGCCTTTCATGGTGAACGTAGTAAAGCGCATCCAGGAGTACAACGCCGGCCGCGATCCGCAGCGGCTCCAGCTCAAGTACAAGAACATCCGCAACGATCCGTTCACCTTCCTGCGCGGCACCTGCCACCTGTTTTACGAGCGTCTCCCGTATAGCGGTCTGATGCGCAGCGCGCCGCTGACATGGATCTGCGGCGACCTGCACCTGGAAAACTTCGGCAGCTACAAGGGCGACAACCGCCTCGCCTACTTCGACATGAACGATTTCGACGAAGCGGTGCTGGCCCCCGCGAGCTGGGAGCTGGTGCGGTTCCTGACCAGCGTGCTGATTGCCGCCGACGGCTCGACAGCCAGCGCTGCCGATACGCGCCTGCTGTGCCGCAGCTTCATCGACGCCTATAGCAATGCCCTGAGCCTGGGCAAGCCGCGCTGGATCGAACGCGATACCGCCAGCGGCATGGTCGGCGATTTACTGAACGGCCTGCGCGGCCGCCTGCGATCGACCTATCTCGACAGCCGCAGCCTGCGCAAGGGCAAGCAGCGTTCGCTGCGGGTGGACGGCAAGAAAGCGCTGCCGGTCACCGACAAGCAGCGCGCCAGGGTCACCAAATTCATGCAGAAATTCGCCAGCGAACAGCCCAATCCGGCGTTCTACAAGGTGCTCGACGTGGCGCGCCGCATCGCCGGCACCGGCAGCCTGGGCGTCGACCGCTATGTGATCCTGGTCGAAGGCAAGGGTTCGCCGGACGGCAATTACCTGCTGGACCTGAAACAGGCGCTGCCCTCGTCGCTGACGCCCTACCTGAAGGTGGCGCAACCCAAGTGGAGCAGCGAAGCGCAGCGCGTAGTAAGCCTGCAGCGGCGCTGCCAGGCGGTGTCCATGGCTTTCCTGCAGCCGGTCAAGCTGGGCAAGACCTCGTATGTGCTGCGCGGCCTGCAACCTAGCGAAGACCGGGTTGTGCTCAAGCAGCCGCGCCACAGCGTCGCGGAAATCCAGCAAGTCATGACCGTGATGGGCGACATCGTCGCCTGGGCGCAGTTGCGCAGTTCCGGCCGACAGGGTTCGGCCACTGCCGACCAACTGATCGCCTTCGGCCAGAGCAAAAAATGGAAAAAGCAGCTGCTGGACGCTGCCCACAGTTGCGCCGCACAGGTGCGCAAGGACTGGCTGGCTTACTGCAAGGCCTATGACGCCGGCGTCTTTACGCCGTAGCCCGGGAAGCCGGCAATTCGCACGCCGGTCTCGGCAGGAAGACTAAAAGCGTACGGTGCTGTCCTATTATTAAGTAATTCAAGGTATGATTCTGATCGCTGCATCCAGTACGCAGACCAGAAAGAGATCCTGGAGCAACGCTCGAACCTGCCCGGACATCTGCGCAAAACCCCCTTGAGAACAATAGTGATACAGCAACAGACACAGAAACAAATCGTGGTGATCGGCGGCGGCGTCATGGGAGTCTGCAGCGCCTATTTCCTGGCCGAAGCCGGGCACCAGGTCGCCGTGGTCGAACAACGCAGCAATGTGGCAGAACAGTCGACACTGGGCAATTCCGGCATCTTGTCGGCCGGTTCGGCGCTGCCCTGGTCCGCGCCTGGCATGCGCAAGAAAATCCTTGCCGGCATGTTCAACCAGGAAGCCGCGAACGTCCTCAATGCCCGCTTCAGCCCATCGCTATGGCGCTGGATGCGGCGCTGGATGGCGGAATCCGAACTCCAGCGCTACCGCTCCCATACCCACCAGATGCAAAGGCTGGCGTCCTACAGCCAGGATCTGCTGGAACAGATACAGCAGCATTTCCAGCTCGATTTCGAACAGAGCCCGGGCCTGCTGCGGCTGTTCCGCAGCGAAGCCGAACTCGCCGCGCTGGCGCCCACCCGCGAGCTGTTGAGCGAGTGCGGCGTCGCCCATCAGCTGCTGGATGAAGCTGCGGTGCGCAGGCTGGAGCCGGCGCTGCTGAGCGCCGGCAAGCTGGCCGGCGGCCTGCACTTCCCGGATCTCGGTTCCGGCAACTGCACCTTGTTCACCAAACAGCTGAAAGCCATCCTGCAGGGGCTGGGAGTACAGTTTCATTTCGACAGCACCGTCACCGCTATCGATGCGCAAGGCGCCAGAGTCGGCTTGCACATAGGCGGCGAAGTCTTGAGCGCCGATGCCGTGGTATGCGCCGCCGGCAGCGCCAGCGCCCAGCTGCTGCGGCCGCTGGGACTGCGTTTGCCGCTGCACGCCATCAAGACCTATACCGCCACCGCCAGCGTCAAGAACTATGAAGTGGCGCCGCAGATGGCGGTGCTGGACGACAGCTACAAGATCACCATGGCGCGTATCGGCGCCCGCATGCGCCTGGCCGGCGTCGCCGAGTTCGGCGCCAAGGACATGGCGTTCGACGACAAAGCCCTGCGCACCTTGCTGAAAGTGGCGCACGACTGGTTCCCCGACGCCGCCAATTTCAACAGCGCCAGCTTCTGGTGCGGCCACACGCCGATGCTGGCCGACGAAGTGCCGCTGATCGGCCCCACCGGCGCCAGCAACGTGTTCGTCAATATCGCTCACGGCGGCTCCGGCTGGAGCATGGCGCTGGGCGCCGCCAAGGTCCTGGCCGACCAGGTTTCCGGCCGCGTGCCGGAAGTCGACCTGGATGGCCTGACTGTAGCCCGCTATCGCTAACTGCCGCCGGGTCAACGACCAATGTAGTTAACTGGAGCCAGAGTTTTTTTTACGACACGCTTTATCGTCGTAAAATTACTCTGACCCCAGTTAACGGACCACGGAGCACACCACCCCAATGAGCGCTATTTATCCCGTAGCCGACATCCGTAAAATCGAGCAGGCAGCCCTGCGCGATCTGCCGCCATACACCCTGATGCAACGCGCCGGCCACGCCGCTGCCCAGGCCGCCTTGCGCCTGCTCCCCTGCCCGCCCCACAGCGCCGCCATCCTGGTGCTGGCCGGCCCCGGCAACAATGGCGGCGACGCCCTGGAAGCGGCAGCCGGTCTGGCCAAGGCTGGCTGCGAAGTGCTGGCGCTGCTCAAGACCCCGCCCTCGCAATTGCCACCCGATGCGGCCCAGGCCCTGGCGCGCGCCCAGCAACAAGGGGTGCACCTGATGCCGCCCGAGCAGTTTGCCGATATCGACAGCGCGCAGTGGACCCTGGTCATCGACGGCCTGTTCGGCATCGGTCTCAGCCGCCCTCTCGACGGCGACTGGCGCAGCCTGGTGCAGGCAGTGAACGCCATGCCTTGTCCGGTGCTGGCGCTGGATGTGCCGAGCGGCCTCGATGCCGATACCGGCACCGTGGTCGGCGGCGCCGGCGGCATCGCCGTCACGGCCAGCCACACGATTACCTTCATCGCCGACAAAGCCGGCCTGTACACCGGCGACGGCCCCGATTACGCCGGCAGCGTCGAATTGGCGACCCTCGCGATTGCAGCTCAATATCTGCCCGCACCTACTATGTGGCTGAGCCACCCCGAGCTGTTCGGCGACTATCTGCGGCCACGCAAACGCAATTCGCACAAGGGCAGTTTTGGCGACGTCGCCGTGATCGGCGGCGCTGCCGGCATGGCCGGCGCCCCGATCCTGGCGGCGCGTGCCGCCGCCAGATGCGGCGCCGGCCGCGTGTTTGTCGGCTACACGGACAATCCGCCGGCGTATGACCAGGCACAACCGGAACTGATGTGCCGCCATGCCGCCGACCTGGATTTTTCCTCCGCGGTGCTGGTGGTCGGCCCCGGCATGGGCATGGCCAACAGCGCGCTGGCCTTGCTGACGCGCGCCCTGGATGCGCTCAGCTGGCTGCTGCTGGACGCCGATGCACTCAACCTGCTGGCGCGCCAGCCGCAGCTCCAGGCGCAGGTAGCCCAGCGCCAGCACGCCGTGCTGATGACGCCGCACCCGCTGGAAGCGGCGCGCCTGCTGGGCCTGAGCACCAGTGACATCCAGGCCGACCGGGTAGCGGCGGCGCGCAAGCTGGCCAGCCGCTTCAATGCCGTGGTGGTGCTGAAAGGGGCCGGCAGCATTATTGCCCGCGCCGATGGCGCGGTAGTCGTCAACCCCACCGGCAATCCGGCGCTGGCCACCGCCGGCAGCGGCGACGTCCTCTCCGGCATCTGCGGCGCTCTGCTGGCGCAAGGCTGGCCCCAGTGGGAAGCGGCGCTGGCGGCGGTATGGCTGCATGGCCGCGCCGCCGACCAGCTGGTGGCGCAAGGCATCGGTCCAATCGGACTGACTGCCAGCGAGCTGATTCCGGAAGTCCGGCTGCTACTGAATCAACTGGTGCAAGAGCGCTGAGCAGCGCTTGCTATCGTGCATTCCTGTCGCGCCGGACTGCGCCAAAATGGCGCGCCAGGTAGAGCCCAAGGACCAGGAAGCCGGCAAAGAACAGAGCGCAGCCCGGATTAAAGCCAAACGCAAACGGATAAGGCGCGTACAGTGCGGCACCGATCAGCAGATTGGCCAGGCCCCACAGGAAATTCACGAGCGGCGACGAATCGCCCACCCCGCGCGGTTTGGCGAAGGGTGTAGGGAACGGCTCCCCGCGCAAGCCGCAGGACAAATGCGGGATGCAGTTGCACAGGAAGGCGCCGGCGAAGAAATTCGCCACGTATTGCAAAAAAATCATAAAAATCCCTGATTGAATAGCGGCGCTTGAGCAGTACCGCCGGTTGCTACACTACACACCCCACGGCACCACGGCCACGCCCATCAGCTGGCGATGGAAGGTCATGACCAGCAGCGCCAGCAGCAAACCCCCGACCACAGCGATCACATCGTACTTCAGCACCGGCTCGAACGGTTTGTAGCTGCGGCGCCTGAGCACTGAAATCAAATCGATCACAACAAAAGCCAGGAAGGCTGAAAACAGTATGGTGGCTTTCTCGTGGCCGTTGGCCAGCAGATGCACCAATGCCCAGATGCCAATCCCCAACAGCATCGGATGCTTTACCCAGGCGCGGATGTGGCCTTTCATGTTGGCCGCCGCCAACAGGATGAAACTGATCGCCATGGCCAGCGGAGCGCCATGCCTGGCGCCGATGAACGAGTTGAAAAGACGCGGTTCGGCCGGCGCCCTGGCGTAGCCGACGACGATCAGGATCAATCCAAGCGCAGCCAGCATGGCGAACATGCCTTTGTAGCGTTTTTCCCCCAGCGATTGCAGCATGCCGGCTTTCACCGCCGGCAAGGTGGGGACCAGATGAAGGCCGATGAACAGCACCAGGCCGAGAATCAACATTTCCAAATCACTCTCCTTGAAGACAGGCTATCGACGGGAGCTGCAATGAAAAATCCCTCCCGGCGTCGCCACCGGGAGGGATTGATTATAGGAGAAATGCGCCCGGCGTGGCTTAGTGCGCCAGGATTTCCTTGGCCAGCTCGCCGCCGCCATAGACATTTTTCAGCGTTTCCAGAATCGCGCCGCTGTGCACCGCCACCGAACGGTTGAAGCGCGGGTCGTACCAGAATGCGCCGCCCAGCGAATGGATATTGCCGTCGAAAATCAGGCCGACGATTTCACCGTTGCGATTGATCATCGGGCTGCCGGAATTACCGCCGATGATGTCGTTGGTGCTGACCAGGTTATAGCGTTGCGCCAGGTTCAGCTTGCTCTTGGCGGCATGCCAGGAAGCCGGCAGGGCAAACGGATCGGCGCCGGTATCGCGCTCAAAGGCGCCGCCGATGGTGGTGAACGGCGGAATCTGCTTGTCGCCTTCTTTCCAGCCCTTCACTTCACCATACGACAAGCGCAGGGTGAAAGTCGCATCCGGATAGGCGCTGGTGCCTTGCTGGGCAAAGCGAGCCTGGGCGATCAGTTCCGAGTTCTTTTGCTGAACCGAATCCACTTCCTTTTCATAACGGCTGCGAATCGCGCGCGCGGCCGGATCCAGCGCCAGTTCCATCTTGATGAACGGATCGTCGGATTTCAGGATGGCTGCCTTGCCGCCCTGCCACAGCGCCTTGCGCACTGCCGGATCGCCCAGCTTGGTGTTGTCGATCAAGGCAGCGCTGAGCTGGTCCGGCGACTGCTTGCCCAGCACCTGCTTGACGAAAGCGTCGTCGGTGCCAAGCATTTCGCGCATCTTGGTGAGCGACAGGCAGAGCGTGACTTTTTCAAAGTCTGGGTAAACCGGCGCCGTGGAAAACAGTTCCTGCTCTACTTCCGGCAGCTTGGCGTTGGCGTATTCCGGCAGGCGTTCGCCGTCCGGCTTGGCGCGCTCTTCGGCGCCGCGCACCAGGTCGCGTGCGTAACTGAAGTACTTGCTGCTGAAACCGCGGCCGCCTTCGATCATGCCGTAAGGCGCTTCCATCTGGCGATAGGCTTGCTGAGACGCGGCAATCGCATCCCAGGCACCGCCGACCTTGGCTTGCAGCGCCGGCGTCTGCGCCACGAACTTGCGCAAGGCGGTTTCGTCATCCTGCTTCTGCTGCATCAAGACCGGATCCTGCAAGGCGCTCAGACGCCCGCGCAAGGCCTTGTAACCATTTTCCACGCCGAACAGCATCTGTCCCGCATTGCGGGCTGCTTCCGGGCTGCTCTTGCTGTACTGTTCCAGCACGCCGCGCAATTCCGACAAGCGGATCAGCGTGTTGACCAGGGTCAGGTCGCGCATGGTGGTCAGTTGGGCGACGGTCAGCTGGCGCTGGGTCGAACCGGGCTGGCCGGTGACAAACACCATTTCGCCGTCTTGCGCGCCGTCTTTGCTGAACGGGAAATAATTGTCGATCTTGGCAGGCTTGCCGTCTTCATAGGCACGCAGCATGGTGATGTCGAGATCGTAGCGCGGGAAATTGAAGTTGTCCGGATCGCCGCCGAAGAACGCAGCAGCCTTTTCCGGCGCCCACACCAGGCGCGTATCCTGGAAACGATGGTATTTGTAAACCTGGTACTGGCCGCCGTGATAGAGATCGACCAGGTCGCAGCGGACAGTTTCCTTGTCCTTGCCGACGCAGGCTGAAGTCAGCTTGGCCTTGATGGCGTTCTGCGCGCTCTTGAAAGCGGCGCCGTCCAGTCCCGCCGTGGCATTCTTGACTTCAGTGGTGACATCGGTGATCTGCTCCAGACGGTTCAGCTCGATTTCCGGACAGCTCAGTTCCTGCTCGCGGCTCTTGGCCAGAAAGCCATCCTTGATCAGGTTCTTTTTCGCCGTCGACATCTGGTCCAGGCATTCAGAGGCGCAGTGATGATTGGTCATCACCAGGCCGTCTTTCGAGACAAAGGACGCCGAACAGCCGCCGGCGATCCGCGCTGAACCCAGCATGGTGCGCTTGATCCATGCATCGCTGGGCGTGAAGCCGTACTCGGCCTGCATTTTCGCCTTCGGCAAATTGTCCAAGGTCCACATCCCCTCCGCTGCCATGCTCATGCCTGGAACCAGCAGTGCTGCAAAAAGCCAATGAATTCGCATCGTCTTCCTAACTATAAATAATTTTTAGGAGTGAGACATTACCACACTGAAATGAGAATCGTCACCATGAATGCGGGGCAGATTCGCTGGCGGCGATTTGACATTCACCTGACTGAATTCCCCATCCAGTTTGACATTGGAACCAGCGATTTGCGGCGGCAGCGCCGCATGCCTGCCGCCTGTGTTCAAGCGCTTATTGCAAATGTTCGAGCAAGGACGGACCAAACACCTCCTGCTGAATGCGCTGCGGCGGCACACCGCGCGCCAGCAAGGCCTTGCGTTGGGCGCGCATGAACGGCGCCGGGCCGCACAGGAAATACACCGCGTTCTGCGGCAGCAAGCTGTCCGGCACTGTCGCCAGGCTCAGGTAACCTTGCTGCTGATAGTCCTGCGGTACGCAATCGTTGGTTGCCGGCCTTTCATAAGCCACGTATGACTGCATCCGGCTATGCTGCAGCATCAGGCTGCGCAATTCGCGCTTGAGCGGATGATGCTGGCCGTCGAGCGTGGCGTACAGGAAGCTGACCGGGCGTTGCGGGCTTTCCAGCAAGCTGCCATGCAGCATGCTCATCATCGGCGTGACGCCGACGCCGGCGCTGATCAGCACCAGCGGCGTGTCGATATCACCCGACGGCAGCACGAAATCGCCGCAGGGCGGGCTGACCCACAGCACGTCGCCTTCCTGATAGCGGTCGTGCAGCAGGTTCGACACCAGTCCGGCCGGGCTGCCCTCCTCGCGCTTGACGCTGATGCGCCAGTGACCGCTGGCCGGCGCATCGGACAAGCTGTACTGGCGCAGCTGGCGCAAGGCCAGTTCGGCGACATTGACGGCGATGCTGATGTACTGGCCCGGCTGGAAAGGCGGCAGCGCCGCGCCGTCGCTGGCCTGCAGATAGAAAGAGCTGACGGTTTCGCTTTCTCTCTGTTTGCGGACGATCGTGACCGCACGATACTCGCCCGGCTCGACGCCCAGCGCCTGGTACAGCTTGCGCTCTTCGCCGATCAAGGCGTCCGCCAGCAAGCCATAGGCCTCGGCCCATGCGGCCATCAATTCCGGGGTGGCGGCGGCGCCGAGGATGTCGGCGATGGCCGCCAGCAGATGCTTGCCGACGATCGGGTAGTGCTCGGCGCGGATCCCCAGGCTGACGTGCTTTTGCACGATGCGGCTGATGACCGGCGCCAGCGCGGCAGGATCATCGATATTGGCGGCGTAGGCGAAAATGGCCGAAGCCAGCGCCTGTTGCTGCTTGCCGGACTCCTGGTTCGGCATGTTGAAAATGTTCTTCAGTTCCGGATGGGCGGCAAACAGGCGCTGGTAGAAGCAACGGGTAATGGCGACGCCATGCTCACGCAGGACTGGAACGGAAGCGGCGATGTAGGGACGGGAAGCAGCTGACAGCATATCAAACTCCTATTGTGACATTTAAAATACTACAATTAAGTTAAAAAAACGCGCCGCCATGTTTGCCCTAGAAAGCAACGGACAGCGCACCGGTTTTCTATAAAATCAATGGGCCGCCACAGGTTGGAACTGCATGCGCGCAATCGCCGTCGAAGTCGGCGGCATGACCAGTTCCGCCAGGCTATGCCGGTTCATGCCGGCATAGAATTCGCGCTGGCCGATATCCAGCACCCGCTTCAGATGACAGCTGCCGCGCAGCACGCAAGGCGGTTCGTCGCAATCCACCAGGCCTTTGTCGCCTTCCAGAGCACTCAGGATATCCCCCAGCTTCAGGCTGGCCGGCGCCTGCGCCAGCCGCAGACCGCCATTGCGGCCAGGCGTGGCGCTGACCCAGCCCAGCTTGACCAGGCGGTTGACCACCTTGTTCAGGTGATTCTTGGGGATGTCGTAATGGCCCGCCAGCTCGCCTACCGTAATCACGCCCTGCTCCGGCGTGGCCGCCAGATACATCAAGACGCGCAAACCGAAATCTGTAAATTTAGTGAATTGCATGGCTTTGCTTCCCGCTGAACACCGGACATGGGTCCGGGATGCAATCATCATATAATTGTTGCATTTAAAAAGCAACAATTAAACCATTTAACAATCCTGCCTTAAATACATTCGTTGAGGATTTAACCGATGCCGGAGGACGCGGAAGAATATTCTTATTTTTTTGACAAAATACAAAATGTAACTTGACGTCGCTTCCCTATGACGCCACTATTGAGCCAAAGAAAAGTTTCCTAATGGAAAATTAAAAAAAGGGGAAGGTGCGGCACATAACAAATGTCCAAGCGCTTGCTTGGGTTTCCACAAAAGTAAATGTCAATCGGGAGATTTGTCATGAAAAGGTTTGTTCGGAACGGCATTTTGATTATCGCGTCTGCAACTGTATATAGCACTGTTTCCAATACTGCTTCCGCAGGCACCGCCACGGCAACCATGACCAACACGGTCACCATCGCCAACATCTGCACCATTTCCACGATTGGCTTCACCACTACCTACGATCCGATTGTCACCAACCTCACGACGCCTCAGACCGCGACGGCCAGCGTCACCACCACTTGCACCGTCGGCGCCAGTCCGGTGATCACGCTGGACCAGGGCGCGCACGCCAATACCGGCTCGACAGCCGCTGTACCGCTGCGCCGCCTTTCCAACGGCACCGCCTTTCTCAACTACGGCTTGTTTCAAGACAGCGGCCATGTCACAACCTGGGGCGGCACGCCTGCGACCGCGCCTACCGCTGTCACCGCCACCGGCCTGGCGACACCGATCACGATCTACGCCAGCATTCCGGCGGCCCAGTCCCAGCCTGCCGCAACCTATACCGACTCTGTCATCGCCACTGTCACTTTCTAGACGGGGTAATCAATGGCGTCCATGCTGAATAAATGGCGGCAGCTGCTGGCCGCCGGACTGTGTGCCGGCGCGACAGCCATGGCATGCGCCGCATCGTTCAACGTCAACCCGATCGGCTTCGACCTCACGACCGAGCGCAGTGCCGGCGTCCTGCAGATCAGGAACACCGGCGACCAGCCGGTGCGCATCCAGGTAGAAGCGGTCGACTGGAGCACCGATGGCAGCAAGGAGGTACTGAGCGATACCGATGCGCTGCTGCTGAATCCGCCGATCTTCAGCATTGAGCCGGGACAGCTGCAGTTTCTACGCTTCGGCCTGCGTCATCCGCAGAATTCACCCACCGAGAAAAGCTATCGGCTGCTGATCGATGAAGTGCCGCAAGCCGGCCCGCAAAGCCCCGGCCTGAGGACTTTGCTGAGGGTCAGCATCCCGGTATTTATCACCCCCAAGGTCCGACAGGAAAAAATTTCCTGGCAACTCAAACGCGTCGCTGGCGCTTTGGTGCTCAGCGCCGCCAACGAGGGCAACGTTCACAGCAAGATCAACCAGCTGCGGCTCAGCAACGGCGACGACAAGGACGCTCTGCAAATCAATGCTCCCGCTTATGTTTTGCCGGGCCAGCGCAAGGAATGGTCCTTGGCGAACGGCAAAATCCGTGACGGCGCGGTCCGACTGCACATTCTGACAGACAAGGGCGAGATTGAAGAACACCTCACGCTGGAGGCTGACCAGGTATCTAGCCGCTAGCCTGATCGCCTGCCAGATCCCGGCACTGGCAACAACGGAGCAGCCATTGGCAGAGCAGGAAATACTATTGGCCGTTGTCGTCAACGACAAGAAATTGACCGACGCAACGCTTATTCTGCGCACTGCGGCAAATGGCATCATCGTGCCGTCGCAGCTATTGACGGAGGCCCGCTTGCGCTTGCCGACTACCGCCGCCATCAGCAGTCACCAGGAAAACTATTATCCACTGGACGCCCTGCCGGGCGTTAGCGCCGAAATCGACAGCAGCACCCAGACGCTGCTGATCCGCGCCAGCGCGGCCGCCTTCACCGGTTCGGAATTCGATCTTGGCGTTCATCGCCATTTGCTGGAGCAGGCATCCGAAACCGGCGCCTTCCTCAATTACGACATCAATTACGCCAAGGGACAGGGCCAGAACAATCTGTCGGCGGTAACCGAACTCGGCGTATTCAGCGGCGGCGGCACCTACACCAGCCGCTTCGTCGGCCAGGACCTGACTGGCGCGCGCTCGGTGTTCCGGCTCGACAGCCAGTACACGCGCGACTTCCCTGCGCAACAGGCAACCCTGGTGGTGGGCGACAGCGTCACCGGCAGCAGTTCCTTTTCGCGCCAGGTGTATTTCGGCGGCCTGCAATGGCACACCAAATTCTCCACCATTCCCGGCTACCAGCCGATTCCGCTGCCGGCCTTCAGCGGCACTGCGGCGGCACCCTCGGTGGTCGACATCTACGTCGACAATATCCTGCGCCTCAAGCAGCCGGTCGACACCGGTCCGTTCACCATCAATAACCTGCCGGTGTATGCCGGCCAGGGCAATGTGCAGATGGTGGTGCACGACGTGCTGGGGCGGCAGCAGGTCTACACGCAAAGCTACATCACCAGCGCCCAGCTGCTGCGGCAAGGCAGCAAGGATGTGTCCTATGAAGTCGGTGCGCTGCGCAATAATTTCGGCAGCAAGGACAGCGATTATGGCCAGGTCTTCAGCTCTGCCACCGTACGCTACGGCGTCAGCGACAGCAGCACGGTTGAAGGCCATGGCGAGGTGATGCGCGGACGGGAATCGGTCGGTATCGGCGGCACATTTGCGCTCAAGGATATAGGCTTGGTGAGCGGCGGTGTCGCCGCCAGCAATTCCGAGCGCGGCAGCGACACCCTGCAATACCTGCAGTTCGACCGCCAAGGCAGCGGATACGCTTTGACCGTACGTGCACAGACCGCAGGTGCGCGCTTCTGGCAGTTAGGCCTCGGTGACGACATTCTGGCGCCGGCGCAACAGATCCAGACACAAGCCAATTTTTCAATCAGCCAAAGCACCAACCTGGCGTTCGGCTACCTGAGCCAGGTCAACCGTGGCCAGGACAACATACGGGCCGTGAATGCCGGCGTCAATTTCAATTTGCGCCGCTATGGCAGCATTAGCGTCGGGCTGCTCAAATCGCTGACGCAGGACCGGCCGTTGTCGGCCAATGTGGTCTGGGTGATCCCGCTGGAACACCAGAGCTTTGTACAGCTGGTGGCCAATGGCCAGCCCGGCAGCAAATCCTTCAGCGCCGAATACCAGCAAGCCGCGCCGCAGGAAGGCGGCTGGGGCTACCGCGCGCGCAAGAGCCTGTTCGACAACGGCGGCGAAGATGTCGGCGCCAATTACCTGGGCACCACCGGCGAATACACGATGAGCGCGAATCATGTCGATAGCCAAAGCAATCTCCAGCTGGAAGCGCGCGGCGGCATCGCCCTGCTCGGCGGTCATGTGCGGGCAACGCGCTGGATGGACGACAGCTTCGCCATGGTGGAAGTGCCGGTGTCGCAGCCTATCGACATCTATGCCAACAATATCAAGGTCGGCCATACCGATAAGGATGGCGTCGGTTTCATTCCGCGCCTGATTGCCTACGAACCGAATAACGTTTACCTGGATACCGCCGGTTTGCCGCTGTCGATGACGCTGGACCTGAACCAGAAATCGGTAACTCCCGGCCCCCGCACCGGCAGCCTGCTGAAATTCAGCGCGCAGCAGAACCAGAGTGCGACACTGATACTCAGAGACCGGCGGGGAGCGCCGCTTGCCACCGGCACTCGCGTGTATGTAAATGGCGGTGCGGAAGCGATGGAAGTGGCCTTGCGCGGACAGGTCTTTATTCCTGCAATGACGTATCCTGCCAAAATTACGGTCATCGACAATGCAGCACAGGCAATTTGCAGCTTCGAAATCCCAAGCCCTGCCAGGATCGAGGCTTTTCCAGTGCTGGGGCCATTTGCCTGCGATCGAGAGATGAAATGAAACACGCTTTGAAATGCTTGGTGTCCCTGTGCATGCTGGCGCTGCCGTTGAGCGCACACGCCCTGCTCGCAACATGCACCGTAAGCGCTACCGGCATCACGTTTCCTGCCTATACCTCTCCCGGCGGCGCCATCGCAGACAGCACCGGCGACATTGCCGTCACCTGCACCGCCACACTGGTGATCGGCACCGGCAGCTATACAATTGCCCTTAACGCGGGAAGCGGCACCTTTGTCAACCGCACTTTAAAATCGGGCGCCAATGCCCTCACCTACAATGTCTACACCGACACCGCCCGCAGCATCGTCTGGGGTGATGGCACCGGCGCCACGCAAACCGAATCCGACAGCTATCTGATTCTACTGACCCCCACGACACGCCACTACACACCGTATGGCCGCATCCCGGCTGCTCAAAACAAACCGGCAGGAACCTATACCGATACCTTGACCGTCACTATCACTTACTAGCCAACTTCCCCCGGTTCGTGATTCTTTAATGCGCCGCCGATGTATCCGCAATGCGCTTCGGCTTGGGCGCAAACCACACCGCAATCGCCCCCAGCAGGAAAGACAGCGCCGCCATCATGAACATATGATTGGTCGACAACATGATGCTTTGCGACTGCAGCGTCTGCTCGATGCTGGCCCGCGCCTGGTCGATCGACATGCCTGACTGCATCAGGCTGTTGACGGCGTCGCCGGCCTGGTCCACCAGTCCAGCCAGTTCCGCATGATAGCGGGTGGCGTTGTTTTCCCAGCCGGTGTTGACCAGTGAAGTCGCAATCGCGCCGGACATGGTACGGCAGAAACTCATCAGACCGGCCGCCGATGCGGTTTCGGACGGATTCACGCTGCTCAGCGCCAGCGCCGTCAGCGGCACGAAGAACAGCGGCATGCCTATCCCCTGCATCAACAGCGGCCAGCCGATCTGGAAGGTGGTCATGTCGGTGCTGTTGAAACTACGGAACAAAGTCACCATGCCCAGCCACAGCACGCCGCAGCAGACCAGCTTGCGCGGATCGACCTTGGTCGACAGCTTGGCCACGAACGGCGCGGTCAGCACCGCCAGGATGCCGGACAGGGCCGTGGTCTGGCCTGAATGGGTCGCGGTATAGCCCATATAGCCTTGCAGCCACAGCGGCGTCAGCACCGTGGCGCCGAAGAAAGCGCCGAAAGCCAGGCAGATGGTGGTGACGCTGGCCGAGTAGCCGCGATGACGGAACACGCGCAGGTCGACAATCGGATTGCGCTCGGTCAGCTCCCAGATCAGGAAGGCGATGAAACCGACGGCGGCGGTCAACGCCAGCACCACGATTTCGGTCGAGGCGAACCAGTCGAGCTCCTTGCCTTTGTCCAGCATCAGCTGCAAGGCTGCGACCCAGACGACCATCAGCCCCAGCCCGACTTTGTCGATCGGCAGCTTGGTCAGCGGCGACTCGAAGCGCTTCAGCATTTTCCAGCCGATATAGCCGCAAATCAGCGCCACCGGCACATTGATGTAGAAGATGTAGGGCCAGCTGTACTGGTCGCACAGGACGCCGCCCAGTATCGGCCCGGCGATCGGCGCGATCAGGGTGGTCATGGCCCATAAGCCGACCGCGGCCGGCGCCTTCTCTTTCGGAAAAACCCGCAGCAGCAAGGTTTGCGACAAGGGGATCAGCGGACCGCCGGCCAGCCCTTGCATGACACGGAAGGCGATCAGCAATCCCAGCGAATTCGCCAGCCCGCATAGTGCGGAAAAAATGCCGAACATGATCATCGAAGTGATGAACACGCGCACCGCGCCGAAGCGGTTGGCCAGCCAGCCGGTAAGCGGCACCGTGATCGCCTCCGCCACTGCATACGAGGTGATCACGTAGGTGCCCTGGCTGGAGGAGGCGCCCAGCGCGCCGGAGATGGTGGAGACCGAGACGTTGGCGATGGTGGTGTCGAGCACCGCCATGAAGTTGGCGGCCGCCAGCAGCAGGCCGACGCCCAGCAATTGCGCGCCCTGCAGCGGCTGCAGCGGCAGTTCGGAAGACGAGGTGGATGACATGATGCTGCTTTCTTACATGGCGGAAGAAGGCGCTGCCTTGGCGGCGCGGGTATCAATCTCGACTTCCATCGACAAGCCGACGCTCAGCGGTTGCTGCTGCAATTGCTTGGGATCGACAGAGATCCGCACCGGCAGCCGCTGCACCACCTTGATCCAGTTGCCGGTCGCGTTCTGCGCCGGAATCACCGCGAATGCCGAGCCGCTGCCGCCGGACATGCCCTCCACCGTGCCATGGTATTCCACCGCGCCGCCGTAGATGTCGGCCTTCATGGTGACCGGCTGTCCTATCTTGACCTGGGTCAGCTGGCCTTCCTTGAAATTGGCGTCGACGTGCATCAGCTGAGTCGGCACCACCGACAGCAAGACAGTGCCGGCCTGCACCCGCTGGCCGATCTGCACCTGGCGGCGCGCGATCACGCCATCCACCGGCGCCCGCAATACGGTGCGTTCCAGGTCCAGCTTGGCCTGGTCGCGCTTGGCGCGCGCCAGCGCTACTTCAGGATTGGTGTCGACGGTAGTGTCAGCAGTCAGCACCGTGCTGGCTTTTTGTGCGCCGACGGTGGCGAAGCGGTTGGCCTTGGCTTGCACTTCGCCGGCTTCCGCCACTTTCAGGTTGGCTTGCATGGTCAGCAAGGCGCTATGCGCATTGCTCAGCTCTTCGCCCGAGACCGAACCCGATTTCGACAACGCTTCGCGGCGGCGGTAGTCCAGCTCGGCGCGCTGCAGGTCAGCCTGCGCCGAGATAGTCTGCGCCGCGGCCCGCTTCTGCTCCGCTTCGCGCGCCAGCACTTGTGCCGCCAGCCCGCTGTCATTGGCGAAATATCCTTGCACCCGGCGCTGCGCCCGGCCCAGGTCGGCTTCGGCTTGCGCCAGCGCCAGCTTGGCGTCGCTGTCGTCGATCACCACCAGCACCTGGCCTTTTTTCACCGCCTGGGTGTCGACCACCTTGACGTCGGCGACGATGCCGTTGATGGCCGGCGTCAACTGCGAGATTTCCACTGCGGTATAGGCGTTGTCGGTGCTGACATAGCGCGAGCCGATGAAGTGCCAGTAGGCGGTATAGCCGAGACCGGCAACCAGGATCACCCCGGCCAGGGCGCCGAACAACTTCTTGCGCTTTTGCGTGGTGGCCTTGGCCTCTGCCTTGGCAACGGCTTCTTCTGCAGCCAGGTCCTTGATGACTTGCGAATCGCTGTGTGACATGTTGCTATCCTTAGAATATGTTTTGAGTGTTTGATCAGCCTTGGCCGCGCTCATCGCGCTGGTAGCCGCCGCCGAGCGCGCGCACCAGCGCGACATCGAGCGCGAACAGGCGCGAACGCAGCGTTGACAGCTCGCGCTGGTCGGTCAGCAAGGTGTCCTGCGCATTGAGGACGTCGAGATAGGTCGCCAGGCCGCCTTCATAGCGATTGCGGGCGATGCGGTAAGCATCGTCGGCCGCCGTGACCGCCTCTTGCGTCTTGTCGAGCCGGCCTGTCAAGGCCTTCTCGCTGACCGCCACATCGGCGACGTCCTGCAAGGCCTGCGTCACTGCGCTGTCGTAGTTGGCGACCGCTTCGTCGTAGCTGCCGCTGGCGGAGCGGAACTGGCCGCGCAGGCGGCCGCCTTCGAAAATCGGCAGCGAAATCGCCGGGCTGATGCTGCCGACGTCGGAACCGGCCTTGCTCAGCATGCCCAGGCCCAGCGCCTGCAAACCCAGGTAGGCAGTCAGGTTCACGTTCGGATAAAACTGCGCCTTGGCCACCTTGATCTGCTTGGCCGCGGCTTCCACCCGCAAGCGCGAGGCCACCACATCCGGCCGCCGGCCCAGCAGGTTGACCGGCAGCTGCTGCGGCATGCCGAACGGATGCGACATGTCGATCTCGGGGCGCAGCAGGCGCAGGCCGCGATCCGGTCCGGCGCCGACCAGCGTGGCCAGCTTGTTACGTTGCAGATTGATGGATTCGGTCACGTTCAGCAGGTCGGCCTCTGCCATGGCGCGCCGCGCCAGCACCTGCTTGACGCTGCCCAGGGTTTCCAGGCCGTTGACGCGGCGTTGCTCGAACAGATCGTAGGTTTCGCGGCGCACCTGCAGCGCTGCTTCGGCGGTATCGCGCTGGCTCAGCAATCTTTCGAATTCGGCGTAGGCCGCTGCGATCGACGTCGACAAGGTGATTCTTGCCTGCGCCGCATCGGCGCGCGCGGCTTCCAGCTCGGAGGTGGCAGCCGCCAGCGCGGCGCGGTTCTTGCCCCAGAAATCGATTTCGTAGCTGAAATTGAGGGTGGCGCTGCCTTCGTTGTTGTAGCCCTGCGGCACAAACTCTGCCGGCACGCCATTGTTGTAGCTCTGCTTCATATAGTTGACCGAAGCATTGGCGCTGACCTGCGGCAGCAAGGCGGCGCCCTGCTGCTGCGCGCTGCCCTCCGCTTTCAGCAGGCGCGCCTGCGCTGCCGCCAGCGAGGGTGCGCCTTGCAAGCCTTCACTGATCAAGGTGTCGAGCTGCTTGTCGCCGTAGACGACCCACCATTGATCATCGGGCCAGGCCACGGCGTTGCCGGCCAGTTGCTGCGACGCTTGATACGCCGCGATATCTTTCGGTTCGGCGCGCGGTCCGATTTCGGAAAATTGCGCGCAACCGCTGAGGGCGAACGCCAGCACGCACAGGGTTGCGGCTCCGCGCAAACCAGGCATGGCATAAGGTGAAACAGGTGGGGAAAAACGGAAGCCTTGCATGAGAAAATCCATTCATAACTGAACTGTACGGTACAGTATAGTATTGACTTTTGAGCGTCGTCAAGTAAAACTAGGCGCCGACAAGCCCAAAAAGCAACGCACAAATACGGCGGTTTTGATGCCGCAAAACAGGAAAAATTGACACATGCGCAAGAAAAGCGAGGAAAGACGGCAGGCCATCATCGATGTCGCGGCAACGATCTTTAATGAAATAGGATTTGAACGAGCCTCCATGTCGGAAATATCGGCGCGCCTGGGAGGATCGAAAGCGACCCTGTACAACTACTTTTCCTCCAAGGAGGAAATTTTTGTCGAAACCATGCGCCAGCAGATTGGCCAGCACTATGAAGCGGTGTTCGAGCAGTTGGTGGAAAGCGACGATCTGCGCCGGACCCTGCAACGCCTCGGTGCAAAGTACCTGCAAGTGATCCTGATGTCGGAAGTGGTGGCAGTCAAACGCTTGGTGCTGTCGCACGCCGAGCGCTGGGATATCGGCAAGATGCTGTACGAACGCGGTCCGAAACTGGGCTGGACCCGGGTTGCCGATTTCCTGAAAAAGGCAATGGACAAGCAGCAGCTGCGCAGCGCCGACGCCTGGGTGGCGGCCCTGCAATTGCGCGGACTGGTGGAAAGCGAGTGGATGGAAATCAGGATGCTGGGCGTAGTGACGGGAGCGGAGCCAAACCAGATCAAGGCTTCTACCGAGCGCGCCGTCGATGCTTTCATGCGCATCTACGCCTTTTGATCAAGGCAAGGCGGCCGGCACGTCTGTCGCATCTCCTGAACGCCGCTGCGCACCGACATAAAAAAAGCCGATCGCGAGATCGGCTTTTTACTTGCTTGCATGCGGCGCAAGCGCCGCAAAGCAAACTCAGATTTCTTCGTACAACGGCAGCGTCAGGAATTCGGCAAACGAAGCCGACGTCGACATTTCTTCAAAGATCCTGGCGGCGCGGTCGTAAGTAGCGCCGTCGCCCACCAATGCCTTGACCTTGGCCAGTTCTTCCGGAATCATCGCGACCACCATCTCGGCAGTCACCTTCCTGCCGTCTTCCAGCACGCCCTTGGTCGAGCGGATCCACTGCCATACCTGCGCGCGGCTGATTTCCGCGGTGGCGGCATCTTCCATCAGGTTATGGATAGGTACGCAACCGTTGCCGGCCAGCCAGGCGCCGAGGTAATGGATGCCGACGTTGATGTTGTAGCGCAGGCCGGCTTCAGTGATCGGCGCTTGCGGCTTGAAATCGAGCAGGTCGGCGGCGCTGACGTTGACGTCTTCGCGCTGCTTGCCGATCTGGTTCGGCTTGTCGCCCAATACCTTGGTGAACTCGGTCATGGCCAGCTCGACCAGGCCTGGATGGGCAACCCAGCCGCCATCGTAACCGTCGGTGGCGTCGCGCGCCTTGTCGGTGCGCACACCGCCCATGGCGATCTCGTTCTTCTCTGGATCGTTCTTGATCGGGATCAGCGCGGCCATGCCGCCGATCGCCGGCGCGTTGCGCTTGTGGCAGGTTTTCAGCAGCAGCAAGGCGTAGGAGCGCATGAATGGCGCGGTCATGGTGACCTTGGCGCGGTCGGCCAGGCAGAAATCCTTGTCCAGCTTGAATTTCTTGATGCAGGAGAAGATGTAATCCCAGCGGCCGGCGTTGAGGCCGGAGCTGTGCTCACGCAGCTCGTACAGGATTTCATCCATTTCAAAAGCGGCCAGGATGGTTTCGATCAGCACGGTGGCCTTGATGGTCCCTTGCGGCAGGCCGAGTTCGTTCTGCGTCATCACGAAGATGTCGTTCCACAGGCGCGCTTCCAGATGCGATTCCATCTTCGGCAGGTAGAAGTAAGGACCGGCGCCGCGCGCCAGCTGCTCCTTGGCGTTGTGGAACATGAACAGGGCGAAGTCGAAGATGCCGCCGGAAATGCGCTTGCCGTCGACCAGCACGTGCTTTTCATCCAGGTGCCAGCCGCGCGGACGCACCACCAGGGTAGCAACCTTGTCGTTCAGCTTGTAGGACTTGCCGTTCTGTTCCAGCGAAATGGTTTTGCGGATCGCGTCGCGCAGGTTGATCTGGCCGGTGATCTGGTTGTCCCAGACCGGCGAATTGGAATCCTCAAAGTCGGTCATGTAGCTGTCAGCGCCGGAATTGAAGGCGTTGATCACCATCTTGCGCTCGACCGGGCCGGTGATTTCCACACGGCGGCATTCCAGCGCAGCCGGGATCGGCGCGATCTTCCAGTCGCCGCTGCGGATATGCGCGGTTTCAGCCAGGAAATCCGGACGCTCGCCGGCGTCCAGGCGCTTGGCGCGCTCGACGCGCACAGCCAGCAATTCCTGACGGCGCGCTTCGAAAGCGCGGCTCAGCTTGGCGACCAGCGCCAGCGCCTCAGGCGTCAGAATTTCTGCGTATTTTTCTGCATCCTCGGCTTCAATCGTGCCCTTGATTTCCATTCCTGCTGGCAGTGTCAGTTGCGTCATGCTCTACTCCTGTTTGTTCTATGAATTGGTGTCTTCTACAGCCTGCGCACTGGACCATGGTGCAGTGCTACATTCCGCTTTTTACCATGTCGGCTATGCAAAATCCCGAATGGCATTATCTAATTTTTACGCTATATAGTATATTTAAACCAAATCATCATAGGTTGAACGAATTATCATTTGATCTATGCGTTTTAGTCACAAGTGAGCTTACCACAGCTCCCTTTCCCCAACCCGAGGCGGCAGCGCAGTAGACCAACGCAATGGACCAATTTAAGCAGATCTCTACCTTCGTCGAGGTGGCCGCCAAGGGCAGCCTGTCGGCCGCCGCCCGCGCCGAAGGCATCGCTCCGGCCATGATCGGCAGGAGGCTGGATGCATTAGAGGAACGCCTCGGTGTTAAACTTTTGCAACGCACCACGCGCAAGATCGCGCTGACCAACGAGGGCGAAGCCTTCCTGGAAGATTGCCAGCGCATCCTGTCCGACCTGGAAAATGCGGAATCCGCGGTCTCTGAGCGCAGCGCCCATGCCAGCGGCCACCTGCTGATCTCGGCGCCGGCCGGCTTCGGACGGCAGCACGTGGCGCCGCTGATGCCCTCCTTTCTCACCGAGCACCGCGACGTCACCCTGACCCTCAACCTGAACGACCGCGTGGTCGACCTGATCGGCGAAGGCATCGACGTCGCCATCCGTATCGCCTCATTGTCGGACTCGTCGCTGATCGGCGCCAAACTGGCCGACAACAAACGCATCGTGGTGGCCTCGCCCGCCTACATCAAGCGGCACGGCAAGCCGCTGACCGTGGACGACCTGCAAAAACACAACTGCCTGGCGATCAGCAGCGAAGGCAGCCAGCGCGGCTGGAGCTTCCGTCAGAACGGCAAGATCGTCACCGTCAGGGTGGCTGGCAACATGGTCTGCAACGATGGCCAGGTGCTGCACGACTGGGCGCTGGCCGGCAAGGGCCTGGCCTGGCGCTCGATGTGGGAAGTCGGCAGCGAGATCGAATCCGGCAAGCTGGTGACCGTGCTGGACGAGTTCGCCGCACCCGGCAACGATATCTACGCCGTCTTCGCGCAGCGGCGTCACCTGCCCTTGCGGATCCGGGTATTTGTGGATTTTTTGCGACGCGCCTATGCCCAGCCCGACTATTGGCGCCAGGGTTGACGCTAAATTCTCGCAGTTTGGAAATATTGGTTTATAATTATCGCCAGCTGCACGATTGCTTTCGTGCAACACCCTCTCAAAGGGGAGTAGCTCCTGAATATTGTACTGGCTGACGCGTTTCAACGACCTGTCGCCGCAATGTTTTGCAAGGTAGTCGTCATCACGGAACAGGCACAACGCCTGCGCCCGGTTACCTTGGCAGCAACGCTGTTGAGCAAGACCTTTGTCAGCATGGATTCCATGCAGGCATTGTGTCGCGTCTACTTCTCGTCACTCCTGCTGTTATCCATGTTTTGAGGTTATTCGTTAACCCTGTTGGAGACTTTATGGATTTTTCTGGTTTACTTTCAATGCTGGGCATGGCCGACTGGAATGCCGGCGCCTTCTTCACGGCGCTGGCGGCGATCATCGTGATCGACCTGGTGCTGGCCGGCGACAACGCCATCGTGATCGCCATGGCGGCGCGCAGCCTGCCCGACCACCTGCGCCGCAAGGCCATCCTGTGGGGCACCGCCGGCGCCGTGGTGATGCGCGTGCTGATGACCATCAGCGTGGTCTGGCTGCTCAAGATACCGGGCCTGCTGCTGGTCGGCGGCGCGGCGCTGCTGTGGATCGCCTACCGCCTGCTGACGCAGTCGGATAGCGGCGAAGCGCACGGCATCAAGGCCACCACCATGGCCGCCGCATTGAAAACCATCATCATCGCCGACACCGTCATGGGCATCGACAATGTCCTCGGCGTGGCCGGCGCCGCCAAGGGCAGCATGGCGCTGGTGATCATCGGCTTGCTGATCTCGGTGCCGATCATGGTGTGGGGCTCGACCCTGGCGCTGAAGCTGATCGAACGCTTCCCGCTGACGATCTTCATCGGCGCTGCGATCCTGGTGTACACCGCGATGCACATGATCGTTACCGAACCTGTCTTGAAGACATTCTGGGACAGCTTGCCCGGCCTGAACTATGCTGCTTACGTGCTGGGCTTTGTGGTGGTGCTGGGCGGGGGTTGGCTGGTGTCGAAGCGACGTGAAGGCGCCAAGGTCGCCGAGTAAGACCGAGGAAGCTGAATGTGAAAGCCCCGCCTGGCCAGGCGGGGCTTTTTTACGTCGTAGGGTGGGCACGCTTTTGTGCCCACGCGGATAGCGACACAGCGTGGGCACAAAAACGTGCCCACCCTACCGGCGTTTCAAAGCGCTTGTTTCGCCGTGAGTATCCGCTGGTGAAAAGCCAGATGATCCTCGATCAGGGTCGAAATGAAATAATAACCGTGGTCGTAAGCCGCATGGCGGCGCAGCGTCAAGTGCTGTCCTGCCTGCGCGCAGGCAGCTTCAAACTGCTCCGGCAGCAGCTGCTCTGCCAGGAATTTGTCACCCAGCCCCTGATCAATCAGGATCTCCTGCGGGAACGGCTGCGGCAAATCCAGCATCAGCTGCGTTGCGTCGTAGTCGCGCCAACCGGCCTGGTCCGCACCCAGATAATTGCCGAATGCCTTCTGCCCCCACGGACACTGGCTGGGCGCCGCAATCGGCGCAAACGCCGACACCGAACGAAACACGTCCGGATTGCGCAAGGCCAGCACCAGCGCGCCATGGCCGCCCATTGAGTGGCCGAAGATGCCGATCTTGCCGGCCTGCGCCGGAAACTCCCGGATCACCGTCTGCCTCAGCTCGTGCAATATATAAGAATACATCTTGAAATGCTGCGCCCACGGCGCTTGCGTCGCATCCAGGTAAAAGCCGGCGCCGTTGCCGAAATCCCAGCTGTCGGCGGCGCCATCAATGCCGGTATCACGCGGGCTGGTGTCCGGCGCCACCAGCATGATGCCGTGCTGCGCCGCATTGCGCTGCGCGCCGGCCTTGATCATGAAGGTCTCGTCGGTGCAGGTCAGCCCAGCCAGGAAAAACAGGACCGGCACCGGACCGGAACGAGCCTGCGGCGGCTGGAATACGGAAAACCGCATGGGCAGGCCGATTTCGCGCGATGCATGGCGGTAGAAACCTTGCGTGCCGCCAAAGCAGGCATGCTCGCTGATGATTTCCATCAGTAGATCACCACCGAACGGATCGACTCGCCGCTTTTCATCAGGTCAAAGCCTTCATTGATGCGCTCCAGCGGCAAGCGGTGCGTGATCAGGTCGTCGATGTTCAGCTTGCCGTCCATGTACCAGTCGACGATTTTCGGCACATCGGTGCGGCCGCGGGCGCCGCCGAAAGCGGAACCCTTCCAGACCCGGCCAGTCACCAGCTGGAATGGCCGGGTGCTGATTTCCTGGCCGGCGGCGGCGACGCCGATCACGATCGACTGGCCCCAGCCCTTGTGGCAGCATTCCAGCGCCTGCCGCATCGTAGTCGTGTTCCCGATGCATTCGAAACTGTAGTCGGCGCCGCCATCGGTCAGGCCGACGATGGCGTCCACCACGTTTTCGACTTCCTTGGCATTGATGAAATGGGTCATGCCGAACTTGCGCGCCATCGCTTCGCGCGCCGGATTGATGTCGACGCCGATGATCTTGTCGGCGCCCACCATGCGCGCTGCCTGGATCACGTTGAGGCCGATGCCGCCGAGGCCGAACACCACGACATTGGCGCCCGCCTCCACCTTGGCGGTAAACAGCACCGCGCCGACGCCGGTGGTGACGCCGCAACCGATGTAGCAAACCTTGTCGAAAGGCGCATCTTCACGGATTTTGGCCAGAGCGATTTCCGGCACCACGATGTAGTTGGAAAAGGTCGAAGTACCCATGTAGTGGTAGATCGGCTTGCCGTCGATGGAAAAACGGCTGGTGGCGTCCGGCATCAGGCCCCGTCCCTGGGTCGAGCGGATCGACTGGCACAGATTGGTTTTCTGCGACAGGCAGAATTTGCACTGGCGGCATTCCGGCGTATACAGCGGGATCACGTGATCGTTCTTTTTCAAACTCTTGACGTCAGGGCCGACATCGACCACCACGCCCGCGCCCTCATGGCCGAGGATAGACGGGAAAATGCCTTCCGGATCGGCGCCCGACAGGGTGTAGTAATCGGTATGGCAGATGCCGGTGGCCTTGATCTCCACCAGCACTTCGCCGGCGCGCGGGCCGCCCAGCTCGACCTCTTCGATGGTCAGTGGCTGACCGGCTTTCCATGCGATAGCTGCTTTGGTTTTCATTTGACTGACCTTTACCAGGATATATTGGTGAATACAGGATTATTCATTACGGATGGCGAGCTTGCCATTTATTCCGCGTCACGTATCTTGCTCAGAGCGTCATCGATGCGTTCCACGCCAATCACTTTCAAGCCCTCGATCTCTTGTTTCGGCATGTTCGCCTTGGGAATCATGGCAATCGAAAAGCCCAGCTTGGCGGCTTCGCGCAGGCGCTCCTGGCCGCGCGGCGCCGGCCGGATCTCGCCGGCCAGGCCGACTTCGCCGAACACCACCAGTCCGCGCGGCAGAGGCCGGTTGCGCATGGAGGAATTGATCGCCAGCAGCACGGCCAGATCGGCGGCAGGTTCGGTGATCTTGACGCCGCCGACGGCGTTGATGAACACGTCCTGGTCGAACGCGGCGATGCCGGCATGCCGGTGCAGCACCGCCAGCAGCATCGCCAGACGGTTCTGTTCCAGCCCCACCGACAGCCGCCGCGCGTTCGGTACGTGCGAAGCGTCGACCAAGGCCTGGATTTCCACCAGCAAGGGCCGCGTGCCTTCCTGCGTCACCATCACGCAGGAACCCGGCACCTGGCTGTCATGCTGCGACAGGAACAGCGCCGACGGGTTCGACACGCCCTTCAGACCTTTTTCGGTCATCGCGAATACGCCGAGCTCATTCACCGCGCCGAAGCGGTTCTTGAACGCCCGCACCAGACGGAAACTGGAATGGGTGTCGCCTTCGAAGTACAGCACGGTATCGACAATATGCTCCAGCACGCGTGGCCCCGCCAGCGCGCCTTCCTTGGTGACATGACCAACCATGATGATGGTGATGCCGGACTGCTTGGCGACCCGCGTCAGCTGCGCCGCGCATTCGCGCACCTGGGCCACCGAACCGGGGGCGGAACTGAGGGCGTCGGAATACACGGTCTGGATCGAGTCGATCACAGCAACCTCCGGCTTGTGTTCCACCAGGGTGTTGAGGATTTTTTCCAGCTGGATTTCCGCCTGCAAGCGCAGGTCGCCGGCATCTACTGCCAGGCGCTTGGCGCGCAAGGCAATCTGCGCGCCCGACTCTTCGCCGCTGACATACAGTACTTTCTTGATCTTGGAGAGGTTGGCCAGCGCCTGCAGCAGCAAGGTCGACTTGCCGATGCCCGGATCGCCGCCGATCAGCACCACGCCGCCAGCCACCAGGCCGCCGCCCAGCACGCGGTCGAACTCTTCGATGCCGGTGCCGAAGCGCGGCACGTCGATCGCCTCGATATCGGCCAGGGTCATCACCGGCGCCGTCTGCGCCAGGCCCTGGTGCTGGTTGGAGAAACGGTTGCCGACCGCTTCCACGATGGTTTCCACCAGCGTATTCCATTGCCCGCACGAGGGGCACTGGCCGGTCCATTTATTGGCGACGCCGCCGCATTCGGTACAGGTGTAATTGGTTTTAGCTTTGGCCATTCGCTTCTATAGTTTCATAACATGCATGCACAACTGATCTGCCCACCATCTACCCATTTGGTGGACGCTTTTTACCGTCCTGCGTTCAAGACTCCAGCACTTTAACCCGCGCGGCCAAAGCACACATCAATTCATAGCCGATGGTGCCGGCGGCATGGGCCACTTCGTCTATCGGCAAGCCGGCGCCCCACAAGGTCACGTTGCTGCCGACCGCCGCGCCGGGCACATTGGTCAGGTCGACCGAGAACATGTCCATCGACACCCGGCCGACGGTGGCGGTGCGGACGCCATCGACCAGCACCGGCGTGCCGTTGGGGGCGTGGCGCGGATAGCCGTCGGCATAACCGCAGGCTACCGCACCGACGATCATCGGCGCGGCGGCGACAAAACGGCTGCCGTAGCCGATCGCCTCGCCCGCGCCTATGCGCTGGATGCCGATGATCTTGCTGGTCAGCGTCATCGCCGGCTTCAGGCCGAACTGTTCGGCGCTGGCGCCGCCCGGACTGGCGCCGTACAGCATGATGCCGGGCCGCACCCAGTCCGATTTCAGTTCGGGATGCATGAGATCGGCAGCTGAATTGGCGATGCTGCGCTGTTCCTCGATGCCGGCCGTACCTTGCTCGAACAACTGCACTTGTTGCAGCAATGGCAAGCCCGGATTAAGCGGATCGTCGGCATTGGCGAAATGCGTCATCAGCGTGATCTTGCGGATGGCAGGAATCGCTCGCAAGCGTTGATAGGCCGCACGGTAAACCTCGGACTTGAAGCCCAGCCGGTTCATGCCGCTGTTCATTTTCAGGTGGACATCCAGCGGCCCCTTCAAGGCAGCGCGTTCCAGCAGCAGGATCTGGTCCGGCGAATGCACGGCAAAGTCGAGCCCGGCCTGTACGACGGTTTCCAGGTCGGCGGCGTCGAAAATTCCCTCAAGCAACAGAATCGGCTTTTGCCAGCCCAGTTCGCGCAAGCGCAGCGCATTTTCAGGCTCGATCAGGGCCAGCCCGTCGGCTTCCGCGAAACCGCGCATGGCGCGCTCCAGGCCATGGCCGTAGGCGTTGGCCTTGACCACCGCCCAGATTTTCGCCAATGGGGCATGCGACTTGGCAATACGCAGGTTGTGTTGTAGCGCAGAAATGTCTATCGAGGCAAGGAGCGGTCTGGGCATGAATGGCAGAAATGCTGAAGATTCGTAGAGCGCCCTATTTTACCGGAAGCAAGCGCGGCAAAGGATTGGCAATTTCTCAATAATTCCCCTGAACGTTTTGACTTTTGCTGCCGTCATAAACACGGAACGGTCATATTTTCATGGTATAAAGCAGGCCGGGGACACATTGTTACATTCTGGGATGCGGATGAATCGCGGTTTTTACACCATCATGGCAGCGCAGTTTTTTTCTTCGCTAGCCGACAACGCCCTACTCATAGCGGCCATCGCCTTACTGGCGGAAATGTCCTCGCCGGACTGGATGACACCCTTACTGAAATTGTTTTTTGTCTTGTCTTACGTGCTGTTAGCCGCTTTTGTCGGTGCTTTTGCCGATTCTTTGCCCAAAGGCAAAGTCATGTTCATCACCAACATGATCAAGATCGCCGGCTGCCTGATGATGTTCGCCGATGTCCATCCCTTGCTTGCCTACGCGGTGGTCGGCTTTGGCGCGGCGGCATATTCGCCCGCCAAATACGGCATCCTGACAGAATTGTTGCCCGCTGAGAAACTGGTCGCGGCCAATGGCTGGATTGAAGGTTTGACCATGGCCTCCATCATCCTCGGTACAGTGCTGGGCGGCGCTCTGGTCAGTCCGCACGTGGTGTCGATATTGCTGCAATGGCACATACCTATCTTCAACTGGCACCTGAACACGCCCACCCATGCGGCACTGATGGTGATCGGCGCGCTGTATGTGATCGCCACCATCTTCAACCTCAAGATTCCCGACACCGGCGCCCGCTATCCGCATCAGCAGCACAGGCCGAGCAAGCTGATTGCCGACTTTGCCAATTGCTGCGCGATCTTGTGGAAAGACAAGCTGGGCCAAATTTCACTGGCCGTCACCACCCTGTTCTGGGGCGCCGGCGCCACCCTGCAATTCATTGTCTTGAAATGGGCGGAGAAATCGCTCGGCATGCCGCTCGACAAGGCTGCCATTCTGCAAGGCGTGGTGGCGTTCGGGGTGGCCATCGGCGCCGGCGCCGCAGCCCGCATGATCCCGCTGAAAAAGTCGCTGACTGTCATGCCGATGGGCATCGTGATGGGGATTGTCGTAATGGCCATGACCGTGGTGCATTCAGTCTGGGTAGCCTATCCGCTGCTGATCATCATCGGCGCCCTGTCAGGCTATTTCGTGGTGCCAATGAATGCGTTATTACAACATCGCGGCCATGTGCTGATGAGCGCCGGCCATTCGATTGCGGTGCAGAATTTCAACGAGAACCTGTCGGTGCTGACCATGCTGGTGTTGTACGCCCTGATGATCAAGATCGATCTGGACGTGAATATCGTGATCCTGATGTTCGGCTCCTTCGTGGCCTGCATCATGCTGCTCATCATGCGCAAGCATGCAGCCAACCAGCGCGAGCATGATTCGCTGGCCTTGATTGGCGAAGTCAAGCACTAGTCAAACTGGTGGTGAAATCAGGGCAATAAAAAAAGCGGGCAAGCCCGCTTTTTTGTTCCCTGATCGTGCAGCATGGCCAGGATGATTAAAATTCCTTCTGTACAATCAACGACGCACCTATGGAATTCGAGCTACCGATATAGCTGCCACGCTTACCGGCATGGCTTCCGCTCAGGCCTGGCGTGATGTTCCAGCCTTTGACCGGCGAATAGCGCAACTGCACGCCGCCCGCCACCGCGCTATAGCTAGCTAGCCCCTGGTATCCGCTGATACGATCAGCCCGGACATACGGTACGAAAGCAATTTGCGGCGACACCTGCCACATCAGATACGTACCCATGCCTGCGCTATCAGGTCCACCCTGCACTTTCTCGTAATTCAGCGAAATGGCCGTCTTGATTGCCGGAGCAAACATATGCAGGTAGCTTGCTTCCGCACTGATAAATCCCGAAGAGCCGCTGTGGTGCAAAACGGCGGCCCTGAGCAGCACTTCATTGCTGCCATCAGCGCTTTTGAAAGCCCGATATTTCAGACCGAAGGTCGCATCGCTGAAGCCCTTGTCACCGTCAAAGTCACGGGAAAAGTGATTGCCTTGGTAGGTGTAATCCACTCCGACATGGTTGCTCAGGACATATGGGAGAGCGGCGTACAACTCGATGCCGTAGCCCAGTCCAATATTTCCGCCAAGAATAGCCCTGCTGTCGTAGTCATGCTGTTCCGCCGAGAGTCCCGGGGCATAAGGACTACCATAAGAAGAATGGCCGCGGCTCCCCGCCAAGCTGCCGTCAACGGCAAACTGGCCCTGGTCCCGGACCGTAAAGCGAGAAATGATATCCTCTGCCTGAGCGGCAGACGAAAAAAAAGCACCAAGCAGTGCTGTTGTGGTTATTGCTAACTTCCTCATGTGTTCCCTGGTCTTTAATGCAGTGTTTTTGAAATATTGAGTTAAAAATACATTATGCCGGAAACAACATTGCCTGGAAAGAAATTCTTACCAAAAAGAATTTTTCGTTTATTCCGCGGCAGAACAGATAAGCCATTAACGGCGACGGGCAGCGGCTTGCAGCGCCCAGCCGGGCCTCACAACGAACCCGCGATCGGTTTCCAGGGAAAACTCACCTTCAGAACGTAAGGTAACCAGTAGTACTGGCGAGGCATCGTCAGCAAAATGTCCCGACAACGTCAATTGCATTTGCGCCGCGCTGCGCACATCTTCAGACGCCACCTTGGCCGGTGCCAGCCAGCGCTGACGCGGCAAGAGATAATACCCGGCGGTCTCATCCAACTGCAAATCGGACCAGGCGCACCAATAGCCGCGGCAGGCATTTGACGATACGCCGGGAACGCCAGCCGGGTGCAGCGGGTCCTGGTAAAACAGCCAGCCTTTCATCAATACCTGCGCCGACACAACCGCTTCGCTCAGATGTGCCTGAGCCGCAGGATGCTGCGATAAAGCCAGTTGCTGGTGCAACAGCTTGTGCATTTTCGAACCCAGCGAATCCGCCATGTCGCGGCCGATAAAATCGTCCGCCTTTGGGCTGGCGCCGCTGGCTGCCAGCAGATAGAACTTGCTGGCGAACTCCCAGTGGACCAGGCCGCCATTGAGCCGCAACAGGAAATCGAACTCGCCGACTGTATCGTTTTTGCTGGCCCGCACCTGTACGCTGTGCGCCACCAGCAACTGCCGCCGCTCGAAATAGTACGCCAGCAGTTTTTCCGCATACAGGCCGAGGCGGGTTGAAGGCAAGCTGCCTATGTAGTCATGCAAATCCTGCAGTTTTTGCGGCTCCCGGTCCAGCGCATTGAGCCATGGCGCCAGATCCGCGTCGGCATAGGTGGCGATCCGGCCCAGCCATTGCGGCGCCTGCGGATCGAGCAAGTCGGGCGCATCCAGCAGCCAGGCCAGCGCCCTGACATGCGGATCCTGCAAGTGATTCCAGCGGCGATGGAATTGTTCCTGGCAGGTAGCGCTTGGCACCACCTGCGCTAGCCCTGCAGCCTCATTCCGGGGTATTGGCATAGGTGCTCATCGCCAGGCACAAATCGCTCCAGACCTTGCCCTTGTCCGCCAATTGCCGCAGCAGATAGGCCGGGTGATAGGTCACGATCAAAGGACGTTCGGCATAGCGATGGACGCTGCCGCGCAGCTTGGACACCGGTGTCGACGGATCAAGCCCGAGCAGGGACAAGGCGGCGGTCTTGCCCAGCGCTACCAGCACGGTAGGCTGGATCAGTTCGATCTGGCGCTGCAGATACGGCATGCAGGCGGCCACTTCGTCGGCGGCAGGCGGCCGGTCGCGGCCATTTTCATCGGTCGGACGGCATTTGACGATGTTGGCGATATAGGCGTTCTGGCCACGCGCCAGTCCCATCGCCAGCAGGATATTGTCGAGCAGCTTGCCGGCCGGGCCGACGAACGGCTCGCCCTGGATATCCTCGTTGCGGCCAGGCCCTTCGCCGATGAACAGCCATCTGGCCTTGCTGTCGCCGACGCCGAATACGGTGTTTTTGCGTCCCCGGCAAAGTCCGCATGCAGTACATTCGGCAACGGCTGTCTGCAGCTGCGGCCAGTCCATCGCGGCCGGCGACTGCAGCAATGAAATAGCCGTGGCCGGCGCCGGCGGCGCAGAATTGACGGCCCCATCCTCGGCCCAGGCCGAGGGCGCCGCATCCCGCGCCGACGCAACAGCAGCAGGTGCGAGCACTGCTGCGGGCTGCGGCTCCGCCTCACTCATGGCAACAACGGGCAGCTGCGCCGCAAGCGCCACAGCCGCCGGCGGAGAAACATCGGCCAGCTCTGGCGCAGCTTCGTTCGAGGCAGGCACACGCTCGCGCCGCAGCCAGATCGGCCCCAGTCCGATCTCGTCAAGGAAAACGCTGCGCCTGGTCGCTTCGCTCATAGGAACAGCCTCATGACGATCGCTTCTTCGCGCTGATTATCGGCGGCCGGATAATAATCGCGGCGGCGGCCGATCTCGGCGAAACCGTAGCGCTGATAAATCCCGATCGCGCGCGTATTGGAGGGCCGCACTTCAAGCAGCACCGACTGCATCTGCTGCTGATGCGCCAGGATGCATACCTTATCCAGCAGCATCTTGCCGATGCCGCGCCTGTGCATGTCGCCGTGCACGCTGATATTCAGCAAATGCGCCTCGTCCAGCGCCGCCATCATGAAAAAATATCCCAGCAGGACGCTGTCGGCATCGCGCAGCACCCAGCATTGATAGCCGCTCTGGATCGAATCGACAAAATTGCCGTGGGTCCATGGATGGGAATACACGCTCTTCTCGATCGCGACCACTTCGTCGAGATCTTCGATACGCATCGCCGCGAAGGCCAGCGGCGGCCGCAATGCCGGAGCTTCTTGCAGGCTGGCGCTCATGGCTGCACCTTGGCCGCGCGCTCGGCGGTAGTGAGCGCGACTTTGTTACGTAAATACAAAGGCTGCGCTTCTACCGCGCTCAAGCCTTTTCCTTGAGAAAAAGCGATGCTGCCCAGCTCGGCAATCTGGCGCGCATTCGGCATCACGTCCGGCAAGCCGGCGGCAGCAAATGGCGCCGCGGAAAAAGCCTCGGCATAGGCCGACAAACCGTTGCCGCAGGCTTGCAAAGCCTTTGCCCCGGCCGCCAATGGCAACGGCTGCACGGCCGCCGGCGCCGACAAGGTCGGTTCGACAATGATGTGCCAGTGCGCGTCGGCGAAACGGTATTGCGCCCAGTAGACCTCGCCCATGCGTGCATCCAGCACGGCCAGCACGTCGTCCGCGCCATTCAGTTCGCGGCAGGCCTGCGCCATGGCGGCCAGGGTCACCACCGGCAGCACCGGAAGGCCGGCGCCGAAGGCCAGGCCCTGAACGATGCCGCAGGCGGTACGCACGCCGGTAAACGAACCGGGGCCGACGCCGAACGCCAGCGCGTCGCACTGCGCCAGGCTGATGCCGGCTTCAGACAGCAAGCTTTGCACCATAGGCAAGATAGCGAGGGAATGGGTTTGCACGCCCGCCGATTCGCGGGTAATCGCCTGGCCGTCGCGCAACAAGGCGGCGGAAGCCAGTTCAGTGGATGTTTCGATGGCAAGAATTGTTTGCATAGACAGTATTTTACCGTGCCGCGCAGGCCTCCGAGCGGTATTCGAGCAGGATCGTCCAGATTCGGACGCAGTCACGGTAAAATACCGGCTATGCTGATCCTGACTCTCGACCGCCACAACCACTCGCAACTTGCCGATATCCTCAGCGACGACGGCTGGGTGGTGGCCTGCCTGTGTGCCGCCTGGTGCGGCAGCTGCCGGGAATATCTAGCGAATTTCACGGCGCTGGCGCAACGCCACCCGCAAGTGCAATTTGCCTGGATCGATATCGAAGACCAGGCTGAACTGGTGGGCGACCTGGATATCGACAATTTTCCCACCTTGCTGATCCAGCGTGGCGATGTGGTGGCCTTCCTGGCCCCGGTGGAAATGGATTTGCGCCTGGCTGAACGCATCCTGCAGTCGCAGATGAGCAAGAGCGTAGAAGAATTGCGGGCTGAAGCCGAGAGCAGCGAAGAACGCCGCCTGTGGCAACAGGAAGGCAATTTGCTGCGGCGCCTGACCAACAGCTAAAACCTAGAGCTCAGGACACCAGCCAGGGGTCGCAATCCGGGTGCGGAAACTGCGCCATCATGAAATCAACAAAACTGCGCACCTTGGCCGACAACAGGCGCCGACTCGGATACACCAGGCGCACCGCCACCTTGTTGATCTGATGCTCGGGCAGCACCCGCACGACCCGCCCCGCTGCCATGTCGTCGCCCAGCGTGTAGGAGCTGCGCATGGCGATGCCCATCCCGGCCAGCAGGCAATGCCGCAGCAGTTCCGTATTATTCGACATGACTTTGCTGGCAATCGGGATCACCGAGGTGCCTTCCGCCGACTGGAAGGTCCAGTGATGGCGCAAGTGTTCCAGGGAAAAGTTCAGGCAGGCGTGCCGCGCCAGATCCTCCGGCGCCTGCGGTGCGCCGTGCTCAGCGATATAAGCCGGCGAAGCGCACAGCAGTACTTCGGCGATGCCGAGCTGGCGCGCCACCATGCTGACATCGAATTTCTGGTTGACCGAGAAGATCCCGACATCGAAACCTTCTTCGATCAGATCGGCGGTGCGGTCCGACAACGTCACATCCAGCTGGACATCCGGATATTGTTTCGAGTACAGCGGCAGCAGGCGCGCCAGCTGAGTCTGGCCAAAACCGATCTGCGAATAGATGTGCAAGGTGCCGGCAGGCTTGGTCGAGAGCACGGAGGCGGCAGCCTCCGCCTCGTCGATTTCGTCCAGGATCTGGCGCACCCGCTCCAGGTAGGCCTGGCCTGGTTCGGTCAAGGCCATGCGGCGGGTCGAACGGTGCAACAGACGGATCCCGAGATGGTTCTCGAGATCGGCCACCAGGCGCGTGACGACGGCATTCGACATGTCCAGCACCTGGGCGGCAGCGACAAAGCTGCCCTGCTCCACCACTTTCGCGAATACGCGCATGGATTGCAAGCGGTCCATCCAGTGTCCTTATTTCCCGTAGAAGTATTTGATCGCCAGCGCGCCTGATCGCCGCTTCAATGCAGCGCCGGCTTGACAGCCGGCGCATTCCAGCCCAGCAGGTTATACGCATGATAGCGCCATACGCCGATGTACTCGCTGAGCGCCAGATCAGTTACCCAAAAATTGTAGGCCAGCGGAAACCAGTTGCCCTTGGCCGCCAGATAATCGGCCCGCACCGGCTTGGCGTCGATGCCGAAATGCGAAAAATAAAGCAGGCTGCGGCGCATGTGAATGCCGGACGTCACCAGCACCACCTGGCCCGCGTCGCGGGTAAGCAAGGGCGCGCTGAACTGCGCATTCTGCCATGTATTCCTGCTGCTTGTCTCCAGCGTCAGATCGGCTTTATCCACTCCCAACTGCTCCAGGTATGCGCCGTACACAACGGCTTCGGCAACGCCGCGCCGCTGTGCGTCGCCACCGCTGACGATCACTTTGCATTGCCCTGCGGATTTTCTGCAAGCGCTATACAAGATCGCCGTTTTCGCCACGCGTCCATAGGCAAATGTGCCAGTCTCGACCTGGTCGGCGACTGCTTCGGTACCGGCGCCGAGCAGGACGATGACATTCTGTGCACCCCAACGCATATCCGCCACGGCGGCGGAAGCGAGATAAGGCACTTGCAGGCTGCCAAGCAAATATTTCGGCAGGATGCCGACCCCGGTGGCGATGAACAACAGCAGCGCCAGCGCATACAACAGGCGGCCCGAACGCTGCCATTGAAGAAACGTGAGTATGGCGGCGGTGGCGATCAGGAGGAAGAGAACAATAAAAGTCATGTCAGCGGCATCAAGTCATATAGAAAATTACTGGCTTCCAGGCATCCGCTCATTTGGCCAGCAGAGCCATGAAGCTGACCACCAGCGCCAGTACGGCAACTCCGACGCCAACCCCGCACACCAGGCTGGCGCGCGCCAGTTTGGCGTCAACCGCCTGCACTTCCCGCTCCAGCAAAGGCAAAGCTGCGCTCAGCTGTTCCGCCAGCGCCTTGATGTCGCTCGCGTTCTGCAAAGAAGCTCCTTGCAACTCTGTCACCTGCTGCTGCAGGATCTGGATCTGGCTTTCTTCCGTATTCCCTTTGCGGCGGGTAAATACCGGCACCGCCACCGAGATAATATCGCTGACATACGGAAGCACCGCCTTTGTTACCGAAAGCCATGCTGACATCCACCAATCTCCCATTTCCTGATCTGCGCTAGCGCGTATCCGGTTTGATCCGGACTTACTGAAATATCTGCTGGTCGGTCGCCGCCGTATCGCCCGGCCGCAGCAAACGGCCGGCGGCAATCGTGATGGTCTGGCGGCACAGCTCGGCTATCGAAGTATCGTGCGTCACCAGCACCAGGGTGGAGCCGCGCTCCTGGTTCAAGTCGAACATCAACTGGATCACCGCATCGCCGGTCGCAGCGTCCAGGCTGCCGGTCGGCTCGTCGGCGAACAGCAGCGGCGGCTCGGTCACGAAAGCGCGCGCCAGCGCCACGCGCTGCTGTTCGCCGCCCGACAGGTATTTGGGATAATGCTGCAAACGGCTGCCCAGGCCGACCCGCTCCAGTTTGGCTTGCGCCTTTTGGCGCGCATCTTTGTCGCCCCGCAGTTCGAGCGGCAGCATGACGTTCTCCAGCGCGCTCAGATGGCTCAGCAGCTGGAAGGACTGGAACACGAAACCCAGCTTTTCCTTGCGCAAGCCGGCGCGGCCGTCTTCGTCCAGCGCAAAGATATCGCTGCCGTCGATCTGCACCGTACCCGAGGATGGCGTATCCAGGCCAGCCAGCAAGCCCAGCAAAGTCGACTTGCCGGAACCGGAGGCGCCGACAATCGCCAGCGTGGTGCCGCCCTGGACGTTAAAATTGATATCATCAAGAATCACCAGCTCGCCGCTGGCGTCGGCGACCCGCTTGCTCAAATGCTGGACATCGATGGCCGGCGCCCTGGAATTCACCGTTGCAGGATTAACAGAAGAGGACTGAGGCATGCAGATTATCGACTCCGGGTTGAAGAATGGTTGTCAGGAATGGGCTGGACGTATGACCGGCAAGATCGCTAGCGGTTCGCGGCGAGCTGTCATTCTGCTCGGCCTGCTGGGTCTAGTATGGACGAACAATGCCTATTCTGCAGCAAAAACGATACTGGTGTTAGGCGACAGCCTTTCCGCGGAATACGGCTTGCCGCGCGGCAGCGGCTGGGTGGCGCTGCTGCAGCAGCGGCTGCAGGCTGAAAAAATTGACGCCACCATCACCAACGCCAGCATCAGCGGCGAGACCACCAGCGGCGGCAAGACGCGCCTGCCGGCCCTGCTGCAGCGCAAGCCGGATATCGTCATCATCGAACTGGGCGCCAACGATGCGCTGCGCGGCCTGCAATTGAGCGCTACCGAAAGCAACCTGCGCGCCATGATCGGCGCGGCCCAGCAAGCAAAATCCAAGGTGCTGCTGGTGGGCATGCGGATACCGCCCAACTACGGCCGCGACTACACCGAAAAATTCTTTGCACAGTATGCGACGCTGGCAAAGCAGACCAAGGCAGCGCTGGTGCCCTTCCTGCTGGATGGCGTCGCCGACAAGCCGGACATGTTCCAGGCCGACCGCATGCACCCGCTGGCACAGGCGCATCCGATCATATTGAATAATGTCTGGTCGGGATTGAAGCCGCTGCTGGCGAAATAGTCTTTGCGCATGCGTTTCGAGCGGCGACCAATCAACCGCAGCACCAGCCAGGATTAATATCTGCCCAGGGCGCATGCGGATAGTTGCCACGCCCGGCGCGCACAAGCTGCCGGCAGCTCCGAAAACCGGAAGTTTTCCAGAAAAACCCGGCTCGCGCAAAGGACCATTCCTACAGATTTTGAAGATCTCTTTTCTTAGAATACGGCTTGCTGTCATCGAATCCGATCACAGCCCTCCTCCATTTTCCAGAGAAAACAATGAAGAGACTTCTCAAATCCGCTATCGCCGCCAGCCTGTTGGCTACTGCCATGACATCGGCATTTTCAACTGAAACCGGGGTGCACTGGTCCTATCATGGCAAAGCCGATCCGACCCATTGGGCCGACGGCGTTCCGGACAATGCCGCTTGCCGTTCTGGCCGCCGGCAATCGCCGATCGCCCTGTCCGAAGCTACTGCCCAGCGCGTCGCCAGCAAGGACTTTGCGATCCACTACGAAGCCGGCAGCGTGGCTCTGCTGAATAACGGCCATACCATCCAGGCCAATGTCAGCGATGCCAACGACACCGTGGTCTACAAAGGCGAAACATACAAGCTTGATCAATTCCATTTCCACACCCCCAGCGAGCACACCTTGGATGGGAAATCCTATCCGATGGAACTGCACCTGGTGAACAAGAGCAGCAACGGACAAATCACCGTGGTTGGCATCTTCATCCAGGAAGGCGCAGAAAATCCGGCGCTGGAGCCAGTCTTTGTCGATCTGCCGGCAACCCAGGCAACAGCCGGGCGACAGGCGCAAGTCGATATCGCGGCCTTGCTGCCGAGCGACAAAAAAGCCCTGATCTACTCCGGTTCGCTGACTACGCCGCCTTGCTCGGAATCGGTCAACTGGATCGTGCTGGAACAGCCGATCGCCATGTCGAAGCAACAGATTGCCGCATTCGAGGCGATCTTCCGCGACAATCACCGGCCACTGCAGAAATTGAATCAACGCCAGATCAGCGAGGAATAATTTTCTACGCCATTTCCTCTGCCGCACAGACAGACAGAAAAAAGCCCATGCGACTGACGTTGCATGGGCTGTTCTGATCAGGCTAGAAGTTTCCGCCTCTATTTGTTTTCGCCGTTGCCGCCATCCACCGGCGCCGCTGCGATCGGCTTGAGGATCTTGACCTTGGCTTTCTCTTTCAAGACATCCACATAAGCCAGCATTTCCTGTTGCGCCAGGATGCCGGTGATCTGTTCTTGTTCCGCCACGCGGCGCGCCTGGTCCTGCGCAGCCGGCTGGCCGACCTTGCCGATCCGATACAGGCCATAGCCTTGCAACGGCAGGGTAACGCCGACATAGGCAGGCAGCTTGTTGACGTCAGCCTTCATGACCGCTTCAAAGGCCTGTGGATTGATGCCCTGGTTCTTGGTGCGCGATACGGATTGCGCCGCGGCGAAACCGCTGGCGTTGTCCTGCGCTTTCAAGGCAGTCAGCTTGGCTTCACCTGCTTGCTTGGCCAGCACCGCTTCTTCAGTGCGCGTGACCTTGTCGCGGATGATGGCCTGGACTTCTTCAAATGGCCGCTTGGTCACTGCCTTGTACTCGAGGACGTGGCCGGCGATAAAGGTGCTTGGCGCAATTTCGATTGCCTCGGTGTTGTGCTTGTTCTTCAAGGCCTCGTCGGAATACAGCGCAGTCAGGAACTTCTGATTGTTGTAAGGAACGGTAGGCGCAGCTGCAGGATTCGGCTGGCGACCGAGGTTCGCGGCAGTCTGGATCTGCAGATGCAGTTTGTCAGCGACTGCCTTCAGGCTGTCCGCCTGCTCATACACGGTATTGCTGAAGGCTTCCGCCATTTCAGTGAATTTACGTGCTGCCAGCTGCTTCTTGATCTCGCCGGCGATTTCTGTCTTGACTTCATCCAGCGGCTTGACCTGGGCCGGCTTGATGCCGGTCAGTTCGATGATGTGGTAGCCGAAATCGGATTGCACCAGATCGCTGATCTCGCCCTGCTTCAGCTTGTTGGCGGCATCTTCGAAAGGCTTGACCATGCTGCCGGCGCTGAAATAGCCGAGATCGCCGCCCAGTTCACCGGAAGCGGTATCCTGCGAATTCGCCTTGGCGATTTTCGCAAAGTCGGCTGGCGTCTTACGCACTTCGGCCAACAGGCTTTCCGCCTTGGCCTTGGCGGCAGCTTGCTCAGCGGCAGGCGCGTCTTTTTTCACAGCGATCAGGATGTGGCTGGCGCGGCGCTCTTCCGGCACCGTATAGCGGGCAACATTCTGGTCGTAATAGGATTTGATATCGGCATCGCTGACCGTGACTTGCGCCGCAACCGCACTGCTGTCGAGCACGACGTACTCAGCCTTGATCTGCTCCGGAATCTCGAATTCCTTCGGATTCTTGCTGTAATAGTCTTGCAGCATGGCGTCAGTGACCTTCACCTGGCTAGCGTAGTCGGCAGACTTGAACAGCAGTTCCTGCACATCGCGTTCCTGATCGTTGATATCAGACAGACGGGTAGCGACGGTCTTCGGCGTGAATGCCGTCGACTGCACCGCACCGTTCAGCTGCTGCATGGCCATGTCCTGGCGCAAGCGGGCAGCGTAGCTGATCTGTGTCATGCCTTGCATGGCCAGCAATTGATCGAAGGTTTTGCTGTCGAATTTTCCATCCGCGCCGAGCAGGTTTGGAAACTGGCTGAGGATGACCTGCTGAATGGCCGGATCAGTGACTGTCAGATGCTCGCTGTTGGCGGTTGCCGCCAGCACCCGTTGCGAAATCAGATTGTCCAGCACGCCTTGCTTGGCTTCCGGCGTCTCCATCATCTTCGGATCGAAACGGTCGCCAAACGCCTGGCGCATGCGCTCCATCTGCTGGCGCAAGGCGCCATCCAGCTCTTGCTGGGTGATCGGCTGGCCGGCGACTTTCGCTACCGTATTGGCGCTGTCGCCAAAGCTGCTATAGCTTTGCAGACCGACTAGAGCGAAGGAAGGGATGATCAACAGCAGCAGCAAGAACTGCATCAAGCGCTGATGGGTACGGACAAATTCAAACATGGTCGGCCAATCGAGATCAAGCGGCTAATAAATAAAGCTGCAACATATAGGAATACTTCATATGAGGCAACTATATAAACCAAATGCACATAAGAAAAAAGGCGAACTCTCGTTCGCCTTTTTTGTATTTTGGCGGAGTGGACGGGACTCGAACCCGCGACCCCCGGCGTGACAGGCCGGTATTCTAACCAGCTGAACTACCACTCCTGAAACTGCTCGCAAATCTTATAAAACAAATTCGCATTTTCCTGCCTGACCACGCCGCAGAAAACACGACAAACCTACCGGTCAAACATTTTGGCGTTTGTCACCACGCCAAAGAACGCTAGTTTACAGCATCTTTCAACGCTTTGCCAGGCTTAAATTTAGGAACTTTCGCTGCCTTGATCTTAATTGCTTCTCCGGTGCGCGGATTACGGCCGGTACGGGCTGCGCGCTTGCCTACGGAAAAGGTGCCGAAACCAACCAGCGTCACGCTGCCGTTCTTCTTCAGCGTGGTTTTTACTGCCGCGATCATCGCATCCAGCGCGCGTGTCGACGCCGCCTTGGAAATGTCTGCCGACTTGGCAATATGATCGATCAATTCGGTTTTATTCACTTAGGTCCCCTCATATGAATGGAAATTCGAGATGCGAGTTTCGAGATGCGACAAGGTCAGCATCGTGCAGTAAAAACATCGCGGGCGGCGTGCAGAAAAAATCTGCAAGCTCGTATTAAACAAGCCGCAAAGCCTTGTGTCAAGCGCCTTTCCGGCATTACGGGGTGGGTTTAACCTGATTTTACAAACTTGATAGTTTCAACATCAGACAGCTGTGCGCATAAAAAAAAGCGCCCTTGCGGACGCTTTCTTCAATCACGGAAATTAAGACCGTGAATTCAACAGCTTAAAGAGATTTAGTGCTTGACCACGCTGGGGTCGCTCTTCTCGCCGGTCTTGGCAACCGTCGCCGCATCCAGCACTGCTTCCTCTTCGGTCAACGGCACCGGCTGACGTTCCAGTGCGATTTCCAGCACCTTGTCGATCCAGCGCACCGGCACGATTTCCAGCTTGTTCTTGACGTTGTCCGGAATTTCGGCCAAGTCCTTCACATTCTGCTCTGGGATCAGTACCGTCTTGATGCCGCCGCGATGCGCCGCCAGCAGTTTTTCTTTCAAGCCGCCGATCGGCAAGACTTCGCCGCGCAGAGTGATTTCACCTGTCATCGCCACGTCGGCGCGCACCGGGATGCCGGTAAAGATCGACACCAGCGCCGTGGTCATGCCGACGCCGGCCGAAGGACCGTCCTTCGGCGTCGCGCCTTCCGGCACATGGATGTGGATATCGCTCTTCTCGAAAGCCTCGCCCTTGATGCCCAGCTTTGCGGCCCGGCTGCGCATCACGGTGCGCGCGGCCTCGATCGATTCCTTCATCACGTCGCCCAGCGTACCGGTACGGATGATGGCGCCCTTGCCAGGCATCTTGACCGCTTCGATGGTCAGCAGCTCGCCGCCGACTTCGGTCCATGCCAGGCCGACCACTTGGCCGATCTGGTTTTCCTTCTCCGCCACGCCGTAGTCGAAGCGCCGCACACCGAGGAACTTGTCGATGTTCTTGGTAGTGACGGCCACTTTCTTCTCTTGCTTCTTCAACAGCAGCAGCTTGACCACCTTGCGGCAGATCTTGGAGATTTCACGTTCCAGCGAACGCACCCCGGCTTCACGCGTGTAGTAACGGATGATGTCGCGGATCGCACCTTCGGCGACGCTGATTTCTTCTGCCTTCAAACCGTTGTTCTTGATTTGCTTAGGCAGCAGGTAGCGCAGCGCGATGTTGGTCTTTTCATCTTCGGTGTAGCCGGACAGACGAATCACTTCCATCCGGTCCAGCAAGGCCGGCGGGATGTTGAAGGAATTCGAGGTCGCAACGAACATCACATCCGACAAGTCGAAATCGACTTCGATGTAATGATCCGAGAAAGTATGGTTCTGTTCAGGATCCAGCACTTCCAGCAACGCCGACGACGGATCGCCGCGGAAATCCATGCCGAGCTTGTCGATCTCGTCCAGCAGGAACAACGGATTGCGCACCCCCACCTTGGTCAGGCTTTGCAGGATCTTGCCTGGCATCGAGCCGATGTAAGTACGGCGATGGCCGCGGATCTCAGCCTCGTCACGCACGCCGCCCAAAGCCATGCGCACGAATTTGCGGTTGGTGGCGCGGGCGATCGATTGTCCCAGCGAAGTTTTACCCACGCCAGGAGGACCGACGAAGCACAGGATCGGCGCTTTCAACTTGTCGACGCGTTGTTGCACGGCGAGGTATTCCAGGATGCGTTCCTTGACCTTGTCCAGGCCATAGTGATCGCCTTCCAGGACTTTCTCGGCATTGCCGAGCTCGTTGTTGACCTTGGATTTTTTCTTCCATGGCAAGCCGACCAGCGTATCGATGTAGTTACGCACCACGGTGGCTTCGGCCGACATCGGCGACATCAGCTTCAGCTTCTTCAGTTCGCTCTGGGCTTTTTCCAGTGCTTCCTTCGGCATCTTGGCAGCCAGGATCTTCTTTTCCAGCTCTTCCAGATCCGCACCCTCTTCGCCTTCGCCCAATTCCTTCTGGATCGCCTTGACCTGCTCGTTCAGATAGTATTCGCGCTGCGACTTTTCCATCTGGCGCTTGACGCGGCCGCGGATGCGCTTTTCCACCTGCAGGATGTCCAGCTCGCCTTCGAGCTGGCCCAGCAAGTGCTCGTAGCGTTTGGCGATATTGAAGATCTCCAGGATCACCTGCTTTTGCTCCAGCTTCAGCGGCAAGTGGGCGGCGATAGTGTCGGCCAGACGGCCGGCGTCATCGATGCCGGACAGCGAAGTCAGGATTTCTGGCGGGATTTTCTTGTTGAGTTTGACGTACTGGTCGAACTGCTGGACGATGGCGCGGCGCATTGCCTCCACCTCGGCTTCGTCGCCCAGTTCGGATTCAAGCGGCGTCAGGTCGGCTACGAAATGCGTGTCGAGTTCGCTGATGTGATGGATACGGGCGCGCTGCGCACCTTCCACCAGCACCTTGACGGTACCGTCAGGCAGTTTCAGCATTTGCAAGATGTTGGCGACGCAGCCGATTTCATAAATATCGTCCGGCGACGGTTCGTCCTTGGCGGCAGCTTTCTGGGCTGCCAGCATGATGCTCTTACCCTGCTCCATCGCAGCTTCCAGGGCCTTGATGGACTTAGGACGACCGACGAACAATGGGATCACCATATGCGGAAATACAACCACGTCCCGCAAAGGCAAGAGAGGCAACTGAGTCTGTTCAGTAAATGTAGAAGTCGTCATGGCGAGCCTTATCAAAAAAACTTACTAATGATGTTGGCACGAGTGGCCGAGAATCAAGCCCCAGTTTCAACAATAAATCACCACTTCTATGGGGGCCTTCGGGAAAGCCCCCGGTTTTTGCGTGGGGCAATAAAAAAAGCCACACGCGAAGCTGACTTCGGGTGGCTTTGCGATTGAAGCCAAATCGTATATTTTGGGAAATTGTACTACTTTTGAGTGAAAAGCCTGCTTAAACCCCTGCTTTTTACAAGGCTTTACAAAATTACCCGCTTTTCCTACATGGCGCCGGCCAGGCAAAATCCGCCCCGGCCAGCACCGGCAAGAATCGACTCAATCCCGGGCGCTTACTTGGCGCCCGACACCTTTGGCTGCTCATGATAAATCAACAAGGGCTTGGCGCCGCTGTTGACGGTATTTTCATCGACCACTACCTTGGCGACGTTTTGCTGACTTGGCAAATCGTACATAACATCCAGCAATACGTGCTCCAGGATAGAGCGCAGGCCGCGGGCGCCGGTCTTACGCGCCAGCGCGCGCTTGGCGATGGCTTGCAAGGCAGCTGGACGGATTTCCAGCTCGGCGCCTTCCATTTGCAGCAATTTCGAGTACTGCTTGACCAGCGCGTTCTTCGGCGCGATCAAGATCTCGATCAGGGCGGCTTCGTTCAGCTCCGCCAGCGTCGCGATCACCGGCAGGCGGCCGACCAGTTCAGGGATCAGGCCGAATCGGGTCAGATCCTCAGGCTCGGCATCCAGCAAGACTTCGCTGGAGGTGCGCTGGCTCTGGCTCTTCACATTTGCCGAAAAGCCAATGCCGCTCTTTTCCGAACGCTCGGAAATGATCTTGGTCAGGCCGTCGAAAGCGCCGCCGCAGATGAACAGGATATTAGTGGTGTCGATCTGCACGAAATCCTGGTTCGGATGCTTGCGGCCGCCCTGCGGCGGCACCGACGCCATGGTGCCTTCGATCAGCTTCAGCAGCGCCTGCTGCACGCCTTCGCCTGAAACGTCGCGGGTAATCGACGGATTGTCCGACTTGCGCGAGATCTTGTCGATCTCATCGATATACACGATGCCGCGCTGCGCCTTGTCGACCTCGTAATTGCAGTTCTGCAGCAGCTTCTGGATGATGTTCTCGACGTCTTCGCCGACATAGCCGGCTTCGGTCAAGGTGGTCGCATCGGCGATCACGAAAGGCACGTTCAGCATGCGCGCCAGCGTCTGCGCCAGCAAGGTCTTGCCGGAACCGGTCGGGCCCACCAGCAGGATGTTGCTCTTGGCCAGTTCGATGTCGTCTTTCTTGCCGAGATGCTTGAGACGCTTGTAGTGGTTATATACCGCCACCGACAAGATGCGCTTGGCCGGTTCCTGACCGATCACGTACTGGTCGAGCAGCTCGCTGATTTCCTGCGGGGTCGGCAATTCCGATTTCTGACCATCCAGCGTTTCGACGTTCGAAGCTTCATCGGTAATGATGTCATTGCAGAGATCGATACATTCATCGCAGAT
>NZ_DATMRB010000044.1:0-38883 GCF_035566555.1 Collimonas sp. | reverse complement strand
TCGCGTGGAAGACTGGGGCCGCCGCCAACTGGCATACCTGATCCAGAAACTGGCTAAAGCACATTACGTCTGCCTCAACATCGAGTGCGACAGCGAAACTCTGGCTGAAATCGAAACCGGCTTCAAGTTCAATGATGCAGTATTGCGTCATCTGACCGTCAAGCTGAAGAAGGCCGAAACCGGTCCTTCGCCAATGATGAAGGCTGTGCAGAAGGAAGATGCTGCCAAGAGCCATCGTACTGAAGCACCGGCAGCCTGATTTATCTGTCCTGCCAGCGTTCTTATAACCATTGAGTCCATCAGGAGTGAGCCAAGCCAATAACGTGTTTCAGCTGGTTGCCGAAATTGCCGAACGTGAAGTCATACGTTATACACCGGCAGGCATTCCGATCGTATCTGCAAACTTGCAGCATCGCTCGGAGCCGATTGAAGCAGGAATCAAGCGTTTGATCGAATTTGAAATCGCCGCGCTAGCTGTTGGCGAGATTTCAGGAAGATTCAGTCAGGCGCCGTTGGGAGGCACCTTCTGGTTCACAGGTTTCATGGCGCGCAAGAGTCGCAACGGCAGGAGCCTGGTATTTCACATCACGGATTTCGCTGCAATGGAAGCAGACGGTTCCTAGAGAACATAGCGGAAATTGCAGATTCATTATTTTAGATACAGGAGCCAAAAATGGCATTCGGTAAAAAGTTCGATAAAAGCAAACTGAAAAACAAGCGTCAACAACAAAACCCGCTGTTCAAGCGCAAGAAATTCTGCCGTTTCACCGCTGCACACGTTGCCAGCGTTGACTACAAGGATGTCGACACGCTCAAGGATTTTGTTCAGGAAAACGGCAAGATCATGCCAGCTCGTCTGACCGGCACCAAGGCAATCTATCAACGTCAAGTGGACACTGCGATCAAGCGCGCACGTTTCCTGGCGCTGCTGCCATACACCGATCTGCACAACGCTTAATTGACGACTTGAAATAGGAGAAAAATATGCAAGTTATTCTGTTGGAAAAAGTCGTTAATCTCGGCAACCTGGGTGAAGTTGTTCGCGTCAAGGACGGTTACGCACGTAACTTCCTGATCCCGCAACGCATGGCGCGTCGTGCTACCACTACCGCTATCGCTGAATTCGAAGCGAAGCGCGCTGACCTGGAAACAGCAGCAGCAGCCAAGCTGGCTGTGGCGCAAGGCCAGGGCGAAAAACTGAACGGCCTGACTGTTCAGATCTCGCAAAAGTCGGGTGTTGACGGCCGTCTGTTCGGTTCCGTGACCAACTTCGACATCGCTGAAGCGCTGACCAAGCAAGGCTTCGCAGTTGAAAAAGCACAAGTTCGCTTGCCGAACGGCCCGCTGAAGACAACTGGCGAACACCCGGTTGCAGTTGCTCTGCACACTGACGTCGTCGTTGACATCGTCATCGCAGTGATCGGCGAGCACGTTTAATACGCTGTTGGCAAAAAGTCATTGCAGTCAAAAAAAGCCGGGTTTTCCCGGCTTTTTTTACGTCCTTTTTCTGGCAGTGCAGCAAGACGCTTATGAGAAGCAGGTATAATTCGCGCCATGAAAGCACCTTCTAAAGCACCGTCCGATCCACAGCTAGACTCCCTCCGCGTACCACCCCATTCGATCGAAGCAGAACAGTCCGTTTTAGGCGGATTGCTGCTGGATAATGCGGCGTGGGACAAGATTGCGGACTTCGTCAATGCCGACGATTTCTACCGCTACGACCATCGGATCATCTTCCAGCATATGGTCAAGCTGATCAACGGCAGCAAGCCGGCTGACGTGATCACGGTCTATGAATCGCTGAGCGGCACCGGCAAGGCGGAGGAAGTCGGCGGCCTGAGCTACCTCAATGCGCTGGCGCAAAATACGCCATCGGCGGCCAATATCCGCCGCTATGCCGAGATCGTGCGCGATCGCGGCGTCTTGCGTAAGCTGATTACCGTGGCCGATGAAATTTCCGGCCAGGCTTTCAGTCCGCAGGGCAAGGAAGTCAAGCAGATGCTGGACGAAGCGGAATCGAAGATTTTCGCGATTGCCGAAGAGGGCGCCCGCGGTGCCCAGGGCTTCCAGGAAATCCAGCCGCTGCTGACGCAGGTGGTGGAGCGCATCGACGAACTCTACAACCGCGACAACCAGAGCGACATCACCGGCGTTTCGACCGGCTTCATCGACCTCGACAAGATGACTTCGGGCCTGCAAAAAGGCGACCTGGTGATCGTGGCGGGACGCCCATCCATGGGTAAGACCGCGTTCTCGGTCAATATCGGTGAAAACGTGGCGATCGAAAGCGGTTTGCCGGTGGCGATCTTTTCCATGGAAATGGGCGGCACCCAGCTCGCCATGCGTATGCTGGGCTCGGTCGGCAAGCTCGACCAGCACCGTTTGCGTACCGGCCGCCTGAATGACGAGGACTGGCCGCGCCTGACCCATGCGATCCAGAAGATGAACGACGCCCAGCTGTTCATCGATGAAACGCCGGCGCTCAGCTCGATCGAACTGCGTGCCCGCGCGCGCCGGCTGTCGCGCCAGTGCGGCACGCTGGGCCTGATCATCATCGACTATTTGCAGCTGATGTCGGCCAATAATGCCGGTGAAAACCGCGCTACCGAAATTTCCGAAATCTCGCGTAACCTGAAGGGCCTGGCCAAAGAGCTGCAATGCCCGGTGATTGCATTGTCGCAGCTGAACCGCTCGCTGGAACAGCGTCCCAACAAGCGTCCGGTAATGTCCGACTTGCGCGAGTCCGGCGCTATCGAGCAGGATGCCGATGTCATCCTGTTCATTTACCGCGACGAGGTGTACAACCCCGATTCGCAGGAAAAGGGCACCGCGGAAATCATTATCGGTAAACAGCGTAACGGTCCGATCGGCAGCGTGCGTCTGAGCTTCCTCGGGCAATACACGAAATTCGACAACTATGTCGGTAATCTGGATGCGCCGTACGGCGGCGATTGATTACTGTCGTTGATTCTGTTGCATTAACGAAAAATTTACAAAATCCTGCTAAGCGCTGGCCGAGCGAGCCTGATATATTTCAGTTTCGTGACATTGTTTGCTTTAAATCAATATCCTTGATGTAAATGCAAGCGTAGTTGTAGTTTTAGATTCAGCTTAACCCTCAAAAGAGAGAATAAACATGTTTGGACGATTGATGCCCACCGAGGGCAAATTCTTTGAGCTCTTTAATCAGCATGCGGAGCTATGCGTCAAGGGCGCTAAAGAAATGGTGGCGTTGATGACTAATTTCGACGATCTGGAAATCCGCGTGCATGCGATCGAAGGCATTGAAAAGCAGGCCGACCAGGTCACGCACCATGCGATCGACATGCTGCACAAGACCTTCATTACGCCTATCGACCGCGACGACATCCATCAGCTGATCACCCGCATGGACGATATCCTCGATTTGCTGGAAGATGCAGCGCAGACCATCTCGCTGTACGACATCAAGGCCATCACGCCTGAAGCCAAGCGCCTGGCCGAACTGTGCCTGGGCTGCGCCGAGAAGGTCAAGGCTGCGGTCGGCCTGCTGCACAATATGGACAACTCGCGCGAGATCCTGGCGATCTGCGTCGAGATCGACCGCCTGGAATCGGACGCCGATCACGTGATGCGCGCCGCCATGTCGAAACTGTTCCGCGACGAGCCTGATGTACGCACCCTGATCAAGCTCAAGGCGATCTACGAACTGCTGGAAACCGTCACCGATCGTTGTGAAGATGTCGCCAACATCATCGAAGGCATCATCGTCGAAAATGCCTGATGCAGAGTAGGGCGCAGCGGCCCGCGGCCGCTAGCGCATCGATGTAATCCTAAAAAAACGACTCTGGCTACTCATGCACACTCTTCAAATCAGTATTTACGTTCTCGTCTTCCTCATTGCACTGGCGCTGGTATTCGACTTCATGAACGGCTTCCATGATGCCGCCAATGCGATCGCCACAGTGGTTTCCACCGGCGTCCTCAAGCCGCAGCAAGCAGTGGCCATGGCGGCCCTGTTCAACTTCATTGCGATTGCGGTGTTCCAGCTGCACGTCGCCGCTACCGTAGGCAAGGGCACCATCGATCCCAACGTGGTCGATCATTACGTCGTCTTCGGCGCCCTGGTCGGCGCCATTTGCTGGAATATCCTGACCTGGTACTACGGTATTCCATCGTCCTCTTCGCACGCCTTGATCGGCGGCCTGGTCGGCGCCGCGGTGGCCAAGGCCGGCACCGGATCGCTGATCTCGGCCGGCCTGATCAAGACCATCGCCTTCATCGTGCTGTCGCCGCTGCTGGGCTTCGTCTTCGGCTCCATCATGATGGTGCTGGTGTCGTGGATTTTCGTGCGCTCGACGCCGCGCAAGGTCGACAAATGGTTCCGCCGCCTGCAGCTGGTGTCGGCCTCGATGTATAGCCTCGGGCACGGCGGCAACGATGCGCAGAAAACCATCGGCATCATCTGGATGCTGCTGATCGCCACCGGCTTTTCGCAAGCCAGCGACAGCCTGCCGCCATGGTGGGTGATCATTTCCTGCTATAGCGCGATCAGCCTCGGTACACTGTTCGGCGGCTGGCGCATCGTCAAGACCATGGGCCAGAAGATCACCAAGCTGAAACCGGTAGGCGGCTTCTGCGCTGAAACCGGCGGCGCCATCACGCTGTTCCTGGCGACCATGCTGGGCGTTCCAGTGTCGACCACGCACACCATCACCGGCGCCATCGTCGGCGTTGGCGCCGCGCGCCGCGTTTCGGCGGTACGCTGGGGTGTTGCCGGCAATATCGTCTGGGCCTGGGTACTGACCATTCCAGCCTCGGCCTTCATGGCGGCGATTGCCTGGTGGATTGGTAAACATATCTTGTAAGTTTTCAAAAATGCAATAAAAAAGCGATACAGGATATTTCCTGCATCGCTTTTTTTTTCGTGGACAATCCGCCGCTCCCCGCCATTGCTTGCTGTGCATTGCCTGGTTGCCAATCTCTTCTATTGCTCCTAAGATAGTTTCCACTTGGGAGGTTATTAAGGGCTGGACCATTCAGTCCGTTCTTAAGGCACGACATGAGGGCCACGCCATGCAAGCAATTCTGAAAAAAAGCATCATCATCATTGGCATTGCAGGAACCTTGATTACGCAGGCGCACGCGGCATGCAGCAACAATGCCCCCGCCGCCGGCGTTACAGTCACCTGCTCAGGGAGCAATTCCGGCCCGGTGGTGGCGCAAACCGGCAGCAGCGGCGTGACGGTCACGCTGGACACTAGCGTCGCCACCGGCATTCCGCGCAGCAGCAGCCCGGTCGCCTTCGGCGTGGACACTTCCAGCAGCATCACCAACAACGGCAGCGTCACCCTGACCGGCGGTGGCGGCACCGGCGGCAATCGCGGCGCGGCGCTGCTGGGTGCCAACAACGGCAACCAGCTGACCAATGCCGCCCAGGCCAGCATTGTTACCAGCGGCGCCTTCAACGATGGCATGGCGGCTAACGGCAGCGGCAATACATTAACTAACCAAGGCAGCATTGCTACCTCAGGTCCCAGTGCATTTGGCATATCGGCAGCCTGGGGCCAGACCAATCTCGGCCAGCTCAACAACACGATAAACAATTCAGGAACGATAACGACTGCCGGCAGCAATGCGCGCGCCATTTCCATTCTCGGCGGCAGCGGCACGGTGACCAACAGCGGCCAGTTGTCGACCACCGGCGCCAACAGCCCGACCGTGTACATGCAGGGCAATAACGACAAGTTGACCAATAGCGGTACGATCAACGCGTCCGGCGCTGGTTCCGATGCGGTGTTTTCCAATACGGTCGGTTCCAGCTTTGCCGCCAGCATCGAGAACCAGGCCGGCGGCCAGATCATCAGCCAGCAGGGGGCGGCAGTGCGCACCCTGAATGGCAGTAGCACCGTCATCAATGCCGGTTTGCTGCAAAGCGGCTCCGGCACCGCGGTGTCGATGGGCACGGGGCGCAACACGCTGATATTGCAAACCGGTTCGGTGATCAACGGTGCCGCCAACGGTGGCGGCAATGCCGGCAGCGGGGTGGTGCTGCAGGGATCGGGAACGGCGTCTAACGCTTTCAGCAGTTTCGCCACCTTGCAAGCGCAGGGCGATAACTGGACCTGGAGCGGCAATGGCGTGTTCACGACCGCGCAGATCCAGAGCGGCTTGTTCAATCTCACCGGCAGCCTGGGCGGGGCGACTACTGTCGCCGCCGGGGCAACGCTTGCCGGCAATGGCGGGACGATTGCCGGCGACCTGCTGAACCAGGGCACCTTGCATCCGGGTGCGGGCGATGGCACTGGCAACCTGACTGTGACGGGCAATTTTACCCATGCGGCGAATGCGATATTCCAGACCGAGGCATCGCCGGTTTCTGCCGGATTGCTGACGGTGGGAGGCACCGCCGCCCTGCAGGGCGGCACGGTGAACGCCACCATGCTGCCAGGCGCCTATGCGGATCAGGTACGGCTGCCGATTGTCAGTGCCGCAGGAGGCGTCAACGGCACGTTCAGCCAGCTGCAGGCCAACGCTACGGCGCTGCTGACGCCAACCCTGGCAACGATGCGGCGATCGGACAAGCAATCGACAACAGCAGGCCGCAGGCCACCCCGGAGCCGCCTGCGCCACCTGTTAACCCGGGGCAGCCTGTGCCTCCGCCACCTCCGCCACCTGTCACCCCGGGCCAGCCCGCGCCTCCGCTTCTCACCCCGGCCGGAGTACCGGTGGCCACAGGCGCACTGGCAGAAACGGTGAATACGCTCAACCTGCTCGACAAGGCGGAACTGCAGGCAACTGTCGGCAGCCTGACCGGCGGCGTGCACGCGACCTTCTCGCAGCTGGCCTTGCGTGAAAACGACCTGTTCGGGCGTGCACTGTCGGTGCGCCTGGACAGCCAGCGTGAAGGCGAGCGCAAGGCCGGCGATGACGGCATGTGGGTGCGCCCCTATGGTTCCTTCGGCAAATTGAGCGCGACTGCCGATACCTCCGGCGCGCGTTACCAGATCGGCGGCATCAGCGCTGGTGTTGACCGCGCCGTCGGCACCGACTGGATAGTCGGCGCTGGCCTGGATTATGCGCATTTGCATGCTGATTTCGACGACTACAATGCCAACGGCAAGCTCGACAGCTACAAGCTGGGCGCCTATGCCAGCTATGCGCCGGGCTCCATGTATGTCGACGCGATTGCCAGTTACGCGCTGCAGCGCACCGACATGCAGCGCGACGTCCTGACCGCGACCGGCCCCGCGCTGCGCGCCAAGGGCTCTTACGACGGTCAGCAGGCAAGTCTGTACAGTGAGCTGGGCTATCGCGCAACATTGCGCGAGGGTTTTGTCTTGCAGCCTTTCGCCGCGCTGCATTACACCCGCTTGCGCCAGGACGGCTTCAGCGAAACCGATGCCGAAAATCTCGGACTATCGGTACAGGCAGCCACCCTGAACAGCTTGCGCAGCAGTCTGGGCGTCAAGGCCAGCCAGGATTTTGCACTGGCGACAGGGACCATCACCTTGGGCGGGCAGCTGCGCTGGATGCATGAATTCAAGGACGCGCAAGCGCAATACCAGGCGACGTTGCTCGGCGCTCCCGGCAGCGACTTTACCGTCAAGGGCGTGGATTTCGGCCGCGATGCGGTGCTGGCAGGGGTGAACTTGGTCTACGCCGCTTCAGCGCGGCTGAACCTGCTGGCGGACTACGATCTGCAAGCCGAATCGCATAACCGGGTGAACCGGATCACGCTGGGCTTGCGCTACCTGTGGTGAGTTCAGGCTGGCTGAGCGGATAATCTCGACAGGTAAAAACAGCGATGCCACCGTTCAAGGTGGCATCGCTGTTTTCGTTTCGTGTATGACAGGATGGCCTTTTAATGCGCGCCGCCTGCATCCACCGGCAAGCTGGAACGCTGCGGTTTGGTCAGCCACACCAGTGCAATCAGCATCAGGAACAGCACCGCCGAGATCCAGAAGATATCGGTTGCCCCCTGGGTCGCCGCCTTGACTGAAATCAGGCGGTCGATGGTAGCCCAGGCCGCCGGTTCCGGCATGCCCTGCGCCATCAGATTGTGCACCGCCTCGTTGAATGCCGGGCTGTGCGGACCGGTGAATTCGGTCAGCTGCGAGTGGTGCAGGGAAGTGCGGCGATCCCACAAGGTGCTGGTGATCGAGGTGCCCATGCCGCCGAACATGATACGCACGAAGTTGGACAGACCCGCCGCCGAAGGAATCTTGTCCGGCGGCTGGCCTGACAGGATGATCGAGGTCAGCGGAATGAAGAACATGGCCATCGCCGCACCCTGGATGATGGTCGGAATCATCAGCGTGAAGGTATCGACGTTTTCGGTGAACTGCGAACGCAGATAGAACACGATGGCAAAGATGAAGAACGCGGTGCTGGCCACCCAGCGCGCATCGATCTTGGGCAGCAGCTTGCCGATGAAGGGCGACAGGATGATCGCAAAGATCCCCACCGGCGCCATCACTTCGCCGGCCAGCGTTGCGGTATAGCCGAGCGTCGTCTGCAGCCACAAAGGCAGGATCACCAGGCCGCCGAACATCAGGCCGTAGCCGACTGAGATGGCGATCACGCCGCCGCTGAAGTTACGGCCCTTGAACAGCCTCAGGTCGACCACCGGATGGTCGTCGCCCAGTTCCCAGATGATGAAGTAGATAAAGGCCACCAGCGCTACCGCGCCCAGGATCACGATGGTCGAGGAATTGAACCAGTCGAGCTCCTTGCCCTTGTCCAGCATGATCTGTAGCGAGCCGACCCAGACCACCAGCAGGGCCAGCCCGACCTTGTCGATCGGCAGCTTGTAGGTGGAGGATTCGCGCTTGTGGTAGATCGACCAGGTAGCCCAGGCCGCAAATATGCCGACCGGAATGTTGATGTAGAAAATCCACGGCCAGGTGTAGTTATCCGAGATCCAGCCGCCCAGCAGCGGCCCCATGACCGGCGCCACCAGCGTGGTCATGCCCCAGAAGGCTAGCGCCATCCCGCTCTTGGAGGGGGTATAGCTGGACAGCAGCAGCGACTGCGACAGAGGAATCATCGGTCCGGCGACGGCGCCCTGCAGTACGCGGGCAGCGATCAGCACTTCCATGCTCGGCGCCAGGCCGCACAGGATGGAAGACAGGACGAAGAGGATGATCGACGTCACGAACAGGCGCACCTGGCCGAAGCGTTGCGTCAGCCATCCAGTCAGCGGCACCGAGATGGCATTGGCCACCGCGAACGAGGTGATGACCCAGGTGCCTTGTTGCGGCGAGACGCCGAGGTCGCCGGAAATGGCCGGGATGGAAACGTTGGCAATCGACGAATCGAGGACGTTCATGAACACGGCGAGCGACAAGGCTACCGTACCCATGACAAGCTTGCCGCCAGTTAGCGGCGGCAGTGGTTGCGATGGCGGCCGCGGTGGCGGCGCTGGTTTTGGGGAACTCATGAAGGCATTCCGGTAAGGGTTATTGCATGTCCGCTGCCGTCAGCGCAGCCGCCAGGGGGGCGGCTTGCGCTGCGGCATTCGCGACGGCGTCCGCCGCCAAACTGCAGGGTATCAGTGCGCTGCCGCTGCATTGTTGTTGGCAGCGATGATGCTGGCGATACGTGCATCGGCCTCCTGGCCGCTCTTGTCGAATACGTCGGTGGTGTAGGCTGGAGCGGTGCGCGCCGTGCCTGCAGTCAGCGAAGTGCCTTCAGTCTTGGCGACGTCAACGCTGACGTTCATCGAGACGCCGATACGCAATGGATGAGTTTCCAGGTCTTTCGGATCCAGCGAAATACGCACCGGAATACGCTGCACGATCTTGATCCAGTTGCCGCTGGCGTTTTGCGCAGGCAGCAAAGCGAAGGCGGAGCCGGAGCCGGCTGCCAGGCCGACCACCGTGCCGTGGTATTCAATCTTGGAACCATATACATCGGAATCCAGGGTAACCGGCTGGCCGATGCGCATGTTCTTGATCTGCACTTCCTTGAAGTTGGCATCCACCCACAGAGCGTTCAACGGCACGATCGACAGCAGCGGGGTGCCGGCGGCGACGCGCTGGCCGACCTGCACCGAGCGCTTGGCGACATACCCGGTGGTCGGCGCCAGCAGGCTGGTGCGGGCCAGGTTGATATAGGCATTGCGGACCTGGGCGGCGGCGTTCAGCACGTTCGGGTGCTGTTCAACCGTGGTGCGGTCGGTCAGCACCTTGTTCGAAGACAATTGCTCGCGCGCAGATTGCAGGGCCGCTTCCGCGCCTTGTACCGCAACCTTGGCGTGATCCAGTTCTTCCTTGGAGACGGCGCCGGTGCCGATCAGCTGCTGGCGGCGCGCGAGGTCGGCGCGGGCGCGTTCCAGTTCAGCGCTGCGGGCGGTGACGGCAGAGGTCAACGTATTATTGTTGACGAACAGCGTGCGTACCTGGCGCACGGTCTGGGCCAGCTGGGCTTCAGCCTGGTCCAGCGCAACCTTGGCGTCGGCCTTGTCCAGTTCCACCAGCGGTTTGCCGACCTGCACCAGTTCGGTATCGTCGGTATTGATCGCCAGCACCGTGCCGCCAACTTGCGGCGTCACTTGCACCACGTTGCCGCCGACGTAGGCATCGTCGGTGCTTTCGTAGTGGCGGGCATAGATGAACCACCAGATGCCGTAGGCGAGCAAGACAATGATCAGGGCAATGGTGACGCCGATCAGCAGGCTGCGGCGCTTGCCATTACCGTTGGCGGCAGCCGGCTGGGCTGGAGCGGCAGCAGCGGCGCTGCCGGCGGATGCTTCTTGTGGGTTTTGATTTGCTGTTGTCATGGTGCGGATTTCGCAATAAGTGAACGGTTATTTTGATGAATCAGTTAGTAGCGCTTGCTTGCGGATTGCTGGCGGTATCTGCCGCGGCCGGACCGAGGCCCGCCGCGTCTGCCTCAAAGCCGCCTCCCAGCGACTTGATCAGGTTGACGCGCAGATCGGCCCGGCGCGCGCGCGTATCGAGCTCAAGCTTGCGCTGCGCCAGCCAGCTGATCTGGCTGCTGACTACCTGCAGCATATTGGCGGTGCCGACCTGTTGCCGTTGTTCGGCCAGCTTCATGCCGCGTTCGGCGGCATCGACCGCGGTCTGCTGATTCTTGCCTTGTTCTTCCGCGGCGCGCAGCGACTGCACGCTGTCCGCGACTTCGTGGAAGGCGTCGTTGAGCGCCTGATTGTAGGTTGCCACCGCGCCGTCATAGGCTGCGACCCGGCCTTTGAGCTGGGCGCGCAAGGCGCCGCCTTCAAAGATCGGCAGATGGATGGCCGGACCGGCGCCGATCACCTTGCTGCTATGGTTCAGGAACTGCGAGAAGCTCAGGCTGGAAAAGCCGATCATGGCTGACAGGTTGATATCCGGATAGAACTCGGTCTTGGCCACCTTGATATCGCTTTGCGCCGCTTCTACCTGCCAGCGCGCTGCCAGCACATCCGGCCGCCGTCCCATCAGGCCTAGCGGCAGCTGGTCGGGCAGGGCGATGGCGCTGTCCGCCGGCAGCGCCGGCTGGGCGATCTTCAGCCCGCGGTCCGGGCCTTGGCCCATCAATGCGGCGATCTGGTTGCGGGTCAGCGCGATTGCTTCCTGCCATTGCGAGCGTTCTGCGCGCAGGCCGGCGATTTGCTGGCGGCTCTGCTGATTGTCGCTCTGGGTATCGAGGCCGGCGGCAAAACGCTGCTGGGTCAGCTTGTCCAGCTTGTCGCGCAATACCAGCTGCTGGTTGGTCAGGTCCAGCTGGGCGTACTGGCGGCCCAGCTGCAGCCATGCTTTCGAGATGGCCGCGGTCAGCACCAGGCGCGCTGAATAATCTTCTGCTTGCGCGGCTTTGCTTTGCGAAATGGCGGAGCGCAACTGCTCGCTGTGCTTGCCCCAGAAATCCAGGTCGTAGCTAAAGTTCAGCGCCGTTTCGTAATCCGTCACGTACATGCCGCCGAACGGCGGCGGATAAATGCTGTTCTCGGAAAAGCGTTCCCGCGTCGCCGACAGGCTGGCGCCGACTTGCGGCTTGCTGGTGGCGCCGGCCGCTTCCACCATCGCATGCGATGCGGCGATGCGGGCGGACGCCGCCTGCAGATTCGGATTGGTAGCGAGCGCTTCGTCGACCAGCTGCTGCAGCTGGCTGCCGCCGATGCTGCTTACCCAGGCGCTGCTCGGCCAGGCGCCGCCCTGGCCCGGCAAGGACGTAGCGGATGCATAGTCCTCCGCACTGTTCGAATGGGCGTTGCTGTGAATGCCGCTGAAGTTGGCGCAGGCCGCCAGCAGCAACACGGCTGCGCTGATGGCAAGGCGCTGCGTTGCAAGTTTCGGCAGGCTGCGCCGGGATGAAGGAGAAAGAAGGTACATGTCGGTATAGATTTGACGAGTTGGTTTAGCGGCCATAGATGAATGACTATAAGGAATAACAACGGGGAATGACACAGGCGCCTGATTACTTAAAAATAATACTGTATGGATAGTTCTTGCATAGTCAATGTGTTTTCTCGGTCGGCGAGTTACTTGCCAGCAGCCGTCGCAGCATGGATTTCAAAAAGCCGATTTCTTCAGGGCTGAAATCCGAAAAATGCTGGTTCAGTACACCGCAAAATGCTTTTGGCAATTTTTTCGACAGCGCCAGGCCATCGGCGGTCAGATGCAGCTTCATCAGGCGCCGGTCCTGCGCACAGGGTTCACGCGTAATCAACTCGCGCGCGACCAGACGGTCGATCATGCGCTTGGTCGACGCGGCGTCGGTATACGTCTCGCGCGCCAGGTCGGCGGCCGTGGAATATTTTCCAGTCGACAACATCAGCAGAATTGCGCCCTGGGCATGGGTAATGCCATATTCCGCCAGCGATTCGTCCGAACTCTTGACCAGCATGGCGCGCGACCGCGCCAGCAGATAGCCGATGCTTTCTTCTATCTGGTAGTTCTCCACGTTGAAAATAGGTGTTCGATTACTCACGGATTTCTTGCTTTTCTGTGCTGATGCATCATTTATTTATTATTTATTCGCCGCTTGTTGGTATAAGTTTTACGCGAATATTCGTTGCCTAGGCAATAATATACTGCAAAATAAACTTCTTTGCTGGCGAGGCCCTAGAACTGTTGTTCAGGTTTTATTTGCTGCACCAGCTTTTGCACAAGCTGGCAAACGTACCAATACGGTCAGGCCGCTTTGCTGGCCGGACGCAGCCAGCGTTATCGTGCCTTGTGCGGCGAGCACGATTTCCTTGACGATCGCCAGCCCCAGGCCGGTGCCTTCCTGGCCAGGCGCGGCGTTGCGGAAGAAGCGTTCGAACACACGGTCGCGTACTTCCGCCGGAATGCCCGGCCCATTGTCGCTGACGCTGATGACGGTCTGTTCCGGGCCGGCGGCAATGCTCACGGTGACTTTGCCATGGGCCGGTGTGTAGCGGATGGCGTTGTCGACCAGGTTCATCATCATGGCGTTGAACAAGGCTTCGTTGCCCATGGCCCAGGCATGCTCGTTCGCAGTGTCGAGACCGAGATCGATGTTCTTGCGCTGCGCCAGGTCGACAATTTCTTCCAGCACCGTGGCAGCCACCGCCAGCAGGTCCACCGGGTGGCGCAGGAAAGCGGTGGTGTTGGAGGCTTCCGCCTGCGATAGCAGCAACAGCTTGTTGGTCAGCTCGGTCATGTTGCGGCTGCTTTCCTGCAGCGCCTGCAATACTTCGCCGCGCCGCTGCTCATCGGTCAGGCGGCGCGCAAACTGGATCTGCGAGTCGATCAAGGTCAACGGCGTGCGCAACTGATGGGCGGCGTCGGCGATAAAGCGCTTCTGTGCGGCGACCTGGGTGTTGAGGCGCTGGATGGTCTGGTTGATGGCTTCGACGATGGGGCGCAGCTCCAGCTGCAGCTGGCCGGGCCTGATCGGCGACAGCGAGGTGGCGTCGCGCGCGGCCAGCTGGTTCTTCAGCTGCATCAGCGGTCGCAGTTCCATGGTCAGGCCGATCACCACCAGGGCGATGGCCAGCAGCAGCATGGCGATCTGGCCGTGCAGGGCGGGGCGCCACAGTCCGGCCAGCATCTGGTCGTGGGCGCGCGTGGTCTGTCCTACCAGCACCGCGATCTTGCGCAGCTGGCCGGCGTTGTACAGGGTACGTACCTGGCTTACCACCCGCAGTGGCTGGCCGTGGTAGTCGATATTGCTGAAGGCCGGCGCGGTCAGCGGAAAGCGCAGCGCCGGCGGAAAATCGGGACGCCCCGCCAGCAGGCTGTCATGGTCAGTGATGACCTGATAAAACACCTGGTCCTGCTCGGGCGAGACCAGCAGCTCCAGCGCCGCCGGCGGCACGCTGGCATGCGGCACGCCGTCCAGCCACTGGATCTCGCCGGCGATCACCTGGGCCGAGGCCAGCAAGGCATGGTCCTGGATCAGGTCCGCGGTGTGGCGCGCGCTGCGGTACGACAGCGTGGCGCTGATGGCGACAAACAGCGTCAGCGGAATCAGCAGCCACAACAGTAAGCGCAGGCGCAGGCTGATGATCAAGAGATGTCTTTCTGTTTGAGCAGGTAGCCGAGGCCGCGCAGCGTCATGATGGCGGCCTGGCAGTGTTCCATTTTCTTGCGCAGGCGATGGATGTAGATCTCGATGGCGTCTGCGCTCGGTTCATCGTCCAGCCCGAAGACGCCATCCATCAAGGCCGTCTTCGATACGGTCTTGCCTTGCTTGAGCATCAGGATTTCCAGCACATCGTGTTCGCGCGCGGGCAGTGCCAGCGGCTGGCCGGCGATAGCGAATTGCCGGGTATTGCTGTCGTAGCGCAGGTCGGCGCAATGCATTTCCGCCGTCTTGCCGGGCGTCTGGCGGCGGATCAGGGCTTTGATCCTGGCCACCAGCTCACGCACCTCGAACGGCTTGACCAGATAGTCGTCGGCGCCGGCGCCCAGGCAATCCACTTTCTCGTCGATCGAGCCGCTGGCGGTCAGGATCATCACCGGCACGTTGTTGTGGCGCTGGCGCAGCCGCCGCAAGACGCTCTTGCCGTTCATCTTCGGCAGCTGCAGGTCGAGCAGGACCACATCGTAGCTTTCGCTTTGCAGCAGGCTGTCGGCCATTTCGCCATCGCTGGCGAGGTCGATGGTGAACTTGTCTTCCTTGAGGATCTTGCTGAGCCATAGTGCTAGCGGTGGATTGTCTTCGATCAGGAGTAATTTCATGGGTGCTGGCTAGGTTATGTTGCAATGCAAGCTAAATTGCCGGGATTTGGAAAGCTGGATGAAAGTTATCGCATCCTAGAATACGCTCAAGATTGGAACAATGGCAGCTCGTCATATGGATCCAGCGATTATCCCAAAAAAACAAATGGAGACAACACAATGCATACCCTCATCCGCGGTTCATTGATTTCTGCTGTGCTGCTGTCGGGCGCGGTGCTTGGCGCCAGCCAGGCCGTCGCGGCAGATTCAGGAAAAATCACCATCATGGTCGGCGGCATCACCAAAATGATTTACCTGCCGGCCAAGCTGACTGAACAGCTCGGTTATTTCAAGGAAGAGGGGCTGGACGTCGAGCTGCAATCGCAGCCGGCCGGCGTCGATGCAGAAAATGAACTGCTGGCCGGCGCGGTGCAGGCGGTGGTCGGTTTCTACGATCACTCCATCGACCTGCAAAGCAAGGGCAAGGAAGTGACCGCGATCACCGTCTTCGGCCAGGTTCCCGGCGAAGTCGAAATGGTCGCGACCAAGGCCGCCGCCAGCATCAAGAGCATGGCCGACGTCAAGGGCAAGACCCTTGGCGTGACCGGCCTCGGTTCCTCCACCAACTTCCTGACCCAGTACCTGGCGGCCAAGAATGGCATCAGTTCCAACCAGTATTCGGTGCTGCCGGTAGGTGCCGACAATACCTTCATCGTGGCGATCAAGCAGGGCCGCATCGATGCCGGCATGACCACCGAACCGACCGTGTCGCAGCTGCTGAAGAGCGGCGATGCTTCGGTGCTGGTCGACATGCGTACTGTCGAAGGTACAGTCAAGGCGCTCGGTGGCTTATACCCGGCCTCCAGCCTGTATGTGCAGCGGCCATGGCTGAATACGCACAAGGTGGAAGCGGCCAAGCTGGCGCGCGCTTTCGTCAAGACGCTGAAGTTCATCAACACCCACAGCGCGGCTGAAATTGCCGACAAGATGCCGAAGGACTACTACGGCAACAACAAGCCTATGTATGTGCAGGCACTGCAAAATTCCCTGCCGATGTTTTCCGCAGACGGCAAGATGCCGCCAGGCGGCCCCGAGACTGTCTTGCAGGTCTTGTCCGGATTCAATCCGAACGTCAAGGGCAAGCATATCGACCTGGCGAAAACCTACACCAACGAGTTCGTCAGCACGGCTAAATAAGCACGGCGCTGAATTGGCAAAGGCCGCCGTGTTCCGCGCCCAGGCGCAGGACCTGGCGGCAGATGGATGGCTCTGGCCGGCGCGAGCTTCGCGTGCGGCGCGACCGCTGCCGTCCAAAATTTAAAAGGAAACTGAAATGAGTCAAACAGCATACGCCTCGGCGCCGGCTTCGTCCGTCAAGCCGGTGACGCCGGAACCGTCGCGCGACACGCCAGCCATCGAACTGCGCAACGTCTCGTGCCGCTTCATCTCGCCGGACGGCAAGGCCACCGTGGCTTTGCGCGATTTCACCATGAGCGTGGCGCGCGGCGAATTCGTGGCGGTGGTCGGCCCTACCGGCTGCGGCAAGTCGACCACACTGAGCATGATCACCGGCCTGCTCAAGCCGACCGTGGGCGAAGTGCGCATCATGGGCGAGCCGGTCAACGGCATCGATCCGCGCATCGGCTTCGTGTTCCAGAACGACGCGGTATTCCCGTGGCGCAGCGTGCTGCACAATGTCGCCGCCGGGCCGCTGTTCCGCGGCAAACCTAAGGATGCCGCGTATGCGCTGGCGGAAGAATGGATACGCCGCGTCGGCCTCGACAAGTTCAGCAATCACTATCCGCACCAGCTGTCCGGCGGCATGCGCAAGCGCGTTGCCCTGGCGCAGACTTTCATCAACAGCCCAGAAATTTTGTTGATGGACGAGCCGTTCAGTGCGCTCGACATGCAGACCCGCACTCTGATGCAGGACGAGTTGCTGCAGCTGTGGTCGTCGCAAGCCGGCTCGGTGGTGTTCGTCACCCACGACCTGGAAGAGGCGATTGCGCTGGCCGACAAGGTCTATGTGCTGACCGCGCGTCCGGCCACCTTGAAGAGCGTCTATGAAATCGATCTGCCGCGGCCGCGTGTGATGTCCGAGGTGCGCTACGAACAACGTTTCATCGATATCTCGCGCAAGATCTGGGCCGACCTGCGCGAAGAAGTGCACATCAGCTAAGTCGTCCTACCCTAATTTACCGTGCCGTTTGCCAGTCTGGATTCCAGGGCAGGCGGCAGCACAGAGGCAAACCATGAATCAAGCACACACCGTCGACAAGCTCAGCGCCGCCAGCCTGGCTACTGTCGAACAAGAAGCACAACGCAAAATCAAGCAACGCTACTGGCTGGTGATATCGCTGCGCGTCGCCATCCTGATCCTGACCCTGGGCGGCTGGGAGCTGGCAGCCAGGCAGCAATGGATAGATCCGTTTTTCTTTTCGCAGCCTTCGCTGATCGTGATCCAGATCTACGACTGGATCGTCGAAGGCACATCACAGGGTCCGCTCTGGACCCAGGTGCTGGTGACGCTGGAAGAAACCGTGCTGGGCTTCCTCATCGGCTCGGTGGCGGGCGTGGTGTGCGGCATCCTGCTGGGTCGCAACAAGCTGCTGTCGGATGTCTTCAGCATCTATATCCAGGTCGCCAATTCGATTCCGCGGGTGGTGCTGGGTTCGATCTTCGTGATTGCGCTGGGCCTGGGCATGGCCTCCAAGGTGGCGCTGGCGGTGGTGATGGTGTTCTTCGTGGTGTTCGGCAACGCCTTCCAGGGCGTGCGTGAAGCTGACCGTTACATGATTGCAAACGCGCAGATCCTGGGGGCATCGCCGCGCCAGGTCACCATGTCGGTGGTGATTCCGTCGGCGCTGAGCTGGATCCTGGCGAGCTTGCATGTCAGCTTCGGCTTTGCGCTGGTCGGCGCCGTGGTGGGTGAATTCCTTGGCTCCAAACAGGGCATCGGCTTGCTGATCTCGACCGCGCAAGGCGCTTTCAACGCCAGCGGCGTGTTTGCCGCCATGATCGTGTTGGCGGTGGTAGCCCTGGCGGCGGATTATTTGCTGACTACCTTAGAAAAACGTTTGCTGAAATGGCGTCCTGTGGCATTCTAGTTCTTAATTGAAATTTACTGACTTAAGGTTGCGGCGCATTTTACGATGCGCCGTTTTTTTTCGTTCATCCAGGACGCGCGCAGTCCTGGCGGCTATTGCTTGGCGCCGCTGCGATCGTCATGCGAGTCAATCCCATTCGTCTTTTCGTTCTTGGGATGCACCGCAGCCTTGTGGCTTTGCTGGTTGCGCTTGATGGTGTCCTTCGATGGCGGGTAGTCGGCGTTCCGGGCCGGGACCTGGCCATTGTGCTGCGCTTCGGTCAGTTCCTGGCGGACCTCTTGCCGCGTCTTGCCTTTGCCATTCGATGTGCTATCCGCGGCTATAGCGCCGAATGAAAGCGATGCCGCGGCCAGCGCCAATATCAGTTGTGTGAATTTCATTGCAAACTCCTTTTGATTGAGACTTCGGAATACACCAACGACACCGTTTTGCCGGCATGCTTTCCTGTCCTGAAAGTTGCCGGCGGGCGTCGTTTTAATAAAGGCAATGGCTGCATCAGCCTGAATGCCTTGGATATCCAGTATGGGAAAGATGTGGCTGCGGGAAGGTGACGACGGGATTACATTTTCGCAATCCGCGATGTCGCGCGGGCAGCGATCGGGATGGCAGGTAACAATTGAATGGGGGCGAGCCTGGCAAGCGGGAGGCCTGGCGAACTCTGCGGCGCCGCCTGGTAGCGCGTCAGGACGCTGCGCGCCCCGTCAGCAGCCAGCGGGCCCAGTCGTCTCTGCCGTTCTTTGCGGCTTCGGCCGCGGCTTGGTGATGATCGTAGGCGATGCAGTGGTGGCCGACGCGCCAGCCATGCATGTCTTTTTCGCACATCGCATAGCGCGCGTGTGGACTGCCGTTTTCGATCACATGAAACCAGGGCTGGTCGTCGTCATAGGCTTGCAGGCCGACGCTGCCCGGGTTCACCACCAGCCGCCCGCCGGAGACAGCGCAGCTGCGTGGCTTATGGCTGTGGCCGCAGATGATCAGCGTCTGACTGAGGCCGGCGGCGTGCATCTCGATCTGGTTCTGCCGGGCCATGCGGCAGCCATGCTGGTCGACTTCTTCCAGGAAGTAAATCAGGTCGCTGGCGGGTGTGCCGTGGCACATGAAGACATCCTCGGCGACTGCCAGCGTGCCCGGCAATCCCCTGATCCAGTCGCGCTGCGCCTGGCTGGTGTTTTCGAAGGCGAACTGGTCGGTCGGATGACCGGTTTTAGCGGCGCAGGACAGCAGCTGGCGTTCGTGGTTGCCGGCGATGGTGGGCAATTCCAGCGCCATCAGCAGATCGGCGGTGGCGGCCGGCGCCAGCGGGCCGGACAGGATGTCGCCGGCGTTGACGATCAGGTCCGCGCCTTGCCGCCGGATATCCGTCAGGACGGCTTGCAGCGCCCAGATATTGGCGTGGATGTCGGAAAGGATGGCGATTTTCATGGGCGTACTCCGTGGCGGATGAAGTGCATACCACATCATCAAATAAAAACGGGTGTAATTCAATCAGAGCGCTCATCGCGCACCTCGAATTACACCCGTTTGCCTGCTACTGGCGGCGCATCGCTGCGCCGCTTTCAAGCGTGATTACAGCACGTCGCTAGCGTGGTCCGCCAAACGTGAACGCTCGCCGCGCGCCAAGGTGACATGACCGCTATGCGACCAGCCCTTGAAGCGGTCGACCACGTAAGTCAGGCCGCTCGAACCCTCAGTCAGGTACGGCGTATCGATCTGCGCGATATTGCCCAGGCAGATGATCTTGGTGCCCGGACCGGCACGCGTCACCAGCGTCTTCATCTGCTTCGGCGTCAGGTTTTGCGCTTCGTCGATGATCAGGAACTTGTTGACGAAGGTGCGGCCGCGCATGAAGTTGAGCGACTTGATCTTGATGCGCGAACGAATCAGATCCTGGGTGGCGGCGCGACCCCATTCGCCGGCATCGGAATCGGACTTGTTGAGCACTTCCAGATTATCGTCGAAGGCGCCCATCCACGGCCCCATCTTCTCTTCCTCGGTACCCGGCAGGAAACCGATGTCTTCACCGACCGGCACCGTGACGCGGGTCACGATGATTTCGTTGTAGGTCTTGGTTTCCAGCACTTGCGCCAGGCCGGCCGCCAGCGCCAGCAAGGTCTTGCCGGTGCCGGCCTGGCCCAGCAGGGTGACGAAGTCGCAATCCGGATTCATCAGCAGGTTGAGGGCAAAGTTCTGCTCGCGGTTGCGGGCGGTGATGCCCCACACGCTGTTCTTGGCGTGACCGTAGTCGCGCAAGGTTTGCAGCACCGCGGTCTTGCCGTTGATCTGCGTGACCTGGCCGTAGAATGCCGGCTCGCCGTTTTTCGGTTCAATGAAAACGAACTGGTTGACCAGCAGGGTCGGCACCAGCGGTCCGCTCAGGCGGTAGTAGGTATAGCCGGTGCCGTGCTTGTTTTCTTGCCAGGATTCGATGCCCTTGCCGTGCTTGATCCAGAAATCGTCCGGCAATTGCTGGATGCCCGAGTACAGCAGGTCAGTGTCTTCCAGCACATGGTCATTGAAATAGTCTTCCGCCGGCAAACCCATGGCGCGGGCCTTGATGCGCATGTTGATGTCTTTCGACACCAGCACCACCGGACGGCCCGGGGTTTCCGCTTCCAGTCCGCGCACCACGCCGAGGATCTGGTTGTCGGCTTTCCCGACTGGCAAACCTTCCGGCAGGTCGGCATTCTGCAGCTTGGTCTGGAAGAACAGACGGCCCTTGGCATCCTTGTTGCCAAGTTTGGACAAGGGAATGCCGCTGTCGATCTGGTCGTCGCCGATATCGCCGACCAGCGCGTCCAGCGAACGCGATACCTGGCGGGCGTTGCGGGCGACTTCCGACATGCCTTTCTTGTGGTTGTCCAGTTCTTCCAGGGTCACCATCGGCAGATAGATGTCATGCTCTTCAAATCGGAACAGCGAGCTTGGATCATGCATCAGCACATTGGTGTCCAGCACGAACAGCTTGGTCACGCCGGATTTGTCGGCGGCGCGGCTGGTGCTCGATTTCGGGCGGCTATGGCCTTCGGCAGGCTTGGCCGGGGCGACGGCGCGGGCATTGTCCGCGGGCGCCTTGGTTTTACGGCTTTCCACTGGTTTGACGGCTGGCTTGGCGACGGTTTTGTCGCGCGCCTGTGGTGCAATTTCCTTGTTGCGGGTAATCGGTTCAACAATGGCGATACGTGGTTTGACGGCTTTGCCGGCTTCCGCTTTTGGATAATCTTGAACGGACAGTAAAGCAGCGGGTTTGGTCGGTAATTTTGGTAAGGGCATCAGAACCTCGCTTTAAAGATGAAAAAAGGTTCGCTTGGGTTGCAAGTCGAACTGGACCAAACAGATGAAGCTACGGCTGGAACAACAATATTGGTAAGGAACATCAGCTATCACTCACAATAAACAGGCCCATAAGACGCCATTTGGGCAGGCCTGGCCGGTCAAGGCCCCCGTCAGGAAATAACTTGAACATTTGGGCGACCGTAGCTGGCGCGCTGCTGCGTTGCCCGCCGCTTGCAGTGCTCGCACTGCGGCACGGCGGGCGCCTTGCATCGCATCCAGCTATGGCCGCCCAAATGCCCAATTTATTTCCTGGCGGGCCCCAAGCACAAATTAAAAAGTAAAAAAGCCGTTTGGGAAGGCCCGCGGGCCTTTTCCTCAAACGGCTTAACAAAATAATTTTTTGTGAATTCAATGACTTACAAACTCCAATACTTCCTCAACATGCGCAGGCACCTTCACTCCACGCCATTCTTTCACCAATGTGCCGGCGGCGTCAATCACAAACGTGCTGCGCTCGATGCCGCGTACTTGCTTGCCGTACATGTTTTTCATTTTCATGACGTTGAACATGGCGCATAGCGTTTCATCCGGATCGGCAATCAGCTCAAAAGGAAGGCCCAGCTTGGCTTTGAAACCTTCGTGCGAGCGAATGCTGTCGCGGCTGACGCCGAATATGACAGTATTGTGACCCTGGAATTCCTGGTGCAGGTCGCGGAACTGGATGGCTTCGGTGGTGCAGCCTGGCGTGTTGTCCTTAGGGTAAAAATACAACACTATTTTCTTGCCATGATAGTCCGATAACTTGAATGTCTGTGCACCGGTCATGGCTGCAGAGAAGTCGGGCACCGTCATGTTGATGATGGAAGGATGGTCTGCCACTTTCTTGTCCTGTTCACTAAAGATTATGATGAATCGGTTGCCAATCAAGGGCTTGATCCGCTGGTCAGGTTTCCTGCATGATCATTTCGCCTGAACGTCCCGGCAATTCCGCCCACGTGAGCGGTGCGACGGGTAACGCCTGGTCCTTGACGTGCCGATAGTAATCTTCCATCGAGACCAGATCGTAGCCTTGCGCCTGCCAGCCCTGCAGCAACCGCTCGAATATGGGGGCGAGTTTTTGCCCTTCAAGCTCTGCATGCAGAGTAAATACATGATCGCGCGGCGTCGCCGTCAGCGCCAGGATATGCTCGGCGATATTGTCCGGTGTCAGCTCGACGCCGTTGCAGCTGCGGCCCAGCAGTTCGTCCAGCGTCGGCAGGGTGGTCGGCAGCTGGATGCAGGCCAGCGTCTTGCCGTCGACCTGCAGGCGATGCGGTCCGGCGGCCTGGTCGGCCAGTGCGCCGTCGTCCGTGAGCATGGCGCGGCCGTCGGAGGCGTAGGCCATGCCGAATTTTTCCAGCTGCTCGAAGGCGTACTGGTTCATCTGCCAGCCGGCGGCGCCATGGGTCAGCGGCGGCCGGCCGAAGATCTGGCGGAAACGGTCGAACGAGCGCTGCATCTGCTGGCTGGTCCAGTCGGCGCCGCGCTGCCGCACATGGTCTTGCCAGACGCGGTGATCCCAGGTGTGGATGCCGCATTCGAAACCGGCGGCGTCTACCGCCTGCATGTATGCGGCGCAGGTCTTGCCGATATCCGGCGCCGGCAGCAATACGCCGTACATCAGGGTCTTCAAGCCGTAATGCTCGACCACCGAGGTGCGCGATACTTTCTGGAAGAAGCCGGGACGGAATACCTGTTTCAGAGCCCAGCCGGTATGGTCGTAGCCGAGCGAGAACAGAAAGGTGGCGCGCGCCTGGTATTTGCTCAGCAGGCGTACCAGGTTGGGTACCCCTTCACGGGTGCCGCGATAGGTGTCGGCGTCGATTTTTAGGGTGAGGAGAGGCAAGTTGTCTGGTCTGGCTGTAGTAAGGAAAAACAGCGTCCGCGCAAAAAACACAGGTAACTCATGTCTCGCGCGGACTTGGGTAACGCTTAGTCCATCAAGGCGCGCGCTTCAGCTACCTGGCCGCGGTACGCATCGAAAATATTGCGCAGCGTGTCGGCCATGGTCGTGGTCGGCTGCCAGCTCAGTTCGTCGCAAGTGTTGGTGATCTTTGGCACGCGGTTCTGCACATCCTGGTAGCCCTTGCCGTAGTAGGCGGCCGAAGTGGTCTCGATCAGCTTGACCTTCTTGGCCGAATCGGCGTACTCAGGATATTCTGCCGCCAGCTTCAGCATCATGTCGGCGAGGTCGCGGATCGAGTAGTTGTTGACTGGGTTGCCGATGTTGTAGATCTTGCCGCTGGCGACGCCGTCCTTGTTGGCGATGATCTTGATCAGGGCGTCGATGCCGTCGTCGATGTAGGTGAAGGCGCGTTTTTGCTGGCCGCCGTCGACCAGCGAGATATTCTCGCCGCGCACGATGTGGCCGAAGAACTGGGTCACCACGCGCGAGCTGCCTTCTTTTGGCGTATGGATCGAATCGAGGCCGGCGCCGATCCAGTTGAACGGACGGAACAGGGTGAAGTTCAAGCCTTCTTCCATGCCATAGCCCCAGATCACGCGATCCATCAGCTGCTTGGCGCAAGAGTAGATCCAGCGCGGCTTGTTGATCGGGCCGCAGATCAGTTCGGATTGCTCCGGATCGAATTCTTCGTCATGGCACATGCCATACACTTCCGAGGTCGATGGGAACACCAGGTGCTTGCCGTACTTGGCGGCGGAGCGCACGATCGGCAGGTTGGCTTCAAAGTCCAGCTCGAACACGCGCAGCGGCTGCTTGACGTAGGTCGACGGCGTGGCGATCGCCACCAGCGGCAGGATCACGTCGCACTTCTTGACGTGGTACTCGACCCATTCCTTGTTGATGGTGATGTCGCCTTCGAAGAAGTGCATGCGCGACTTGTATTCTTCGTTGTCCAGCAGGTCGCGGATGCGGTCGGTCATCATGTCCATGCCGTAGACGTGCCAGTCGGTGGTTTCCAGGATGCGCTTGGAGAGATGGTGGCCGATGAAGCCGTTGACGCCGAGGATGAGGACTTTTTTCATAGTGTTCTATTGTTGTTAGGGTGGCATTCCGCGCGGCGGAATATCAAACGCTGCGATTCCAGGAGGGCAGAGCGGCGACAAAGGCCGCGATGCCCGCGAAATCACGCAGCCGGTTTTATAAAAGGATGTTTTTCAGTGCTTCTGGTGCGACAGCCTGGTCGTCCACCAGCAATTGGTTAATCAACAACGCCCGGCCATCGCCGCAGACGCCAACAATGTGATTATCCACTACCGCCAAGCCTTGAGGCAAATTTACCAGCGCATCGGCAGCCAAGTTTGCTGGAAAACTTGCTTTCCCAACAATGAAGGTGCGGCCTTTGGCAATAGTCCAGGCGCCGGGATAGGGCGGCGCTACCGCGCGGTACAGGTTGTACACCTGCTGCGCCGGCTGGCTCCAGTCGATTTCGCCATCGGCCGGCTTGCGGCCGCCGAAGTAGCTGCCTTGCGTCAGGTTATTCGGCATTTTCGGAGTATTGCCTGCCAGCATGGCCGGTAATGCATTCCACAGCGTCTGTTCTGCCGCCACCACAACTTTGCCGAATACTTCGTAAGCTGTGTCGTCGGGCAGGATAGGCACCGAAGTCTGCGCCACGATGCAGCCGGCGTCGGGCTTGGCAGCCATTTCATGCAAGGTGGCGCCGGTTTCCGTTTCGCCGTGCAGGACTGCCCAGTTGATCGGCACCCGGCCGCGGTACTTCGGCAGCAAGGAGCCGTGCATATTGAAGGCGCCGTGCCTGGCCAGGGCCAGCAAATTGAGCGGCAGCATGTGCCGATAGTAGAAACTGAAAATGAAATCAGGGGCCAGGGAAGTCACCTGGGCCAGCAGTTCCGGTGTCGACGGGTTGTCCGGCGCAACCGTCGGAATGCCATGCTGGAGGCACAGCGAAGCGACCGATTCGAACCAGATGGTTTCCTGCGGATTGTCTGCGTGGGTGACCACCAGCGCCACTTCGACGCCGCGCGCCAGCAAGACTTTCAGGCAGCGGACGCCGACATTATGATAGGCAAAGACGACGGCTTTCATGAGGCTTGCTTATCCTCGGAAGAAGACTGTTCCAGCATGGCTTGCACCACATAGCGTGGACGCGCGCGGACTTGCTGGTAGATGCGGCCGACATATTCGCCGACCAGGCCGATGCCGAACAGGATCATGCCCATCAGGAAGAAGGCGAAGGCGAACAGGGTGAACACACCTTGTACTTCGGCGCCGAACAGGAAGCGGCGCACCACCAGCACCACGAACAGCGCGGCGGAAGCGAAGGACAGCACGATGCCGATCAGCGAAAACAACTGCAGCGGCACGATCGAAAAGCCGGTCACCAGGTCGAAGTTCAGGCGGATCAGGCTGTACAGCGAATATTTCGATTCGCCGGCCGAGCGTTCTTCATGCTCGACCACGATTTCCGCCTGCTTACGGGCGAATGTGTAGGCCAGGGCAGGCACGAAAGTGTTGACTTCCTTGCACTGGTTGATCAGGTCCACCACGTTGCGGCCGTAGGCGCGCAGCATATTGCCCTGGTCGGTCATCCTGATGCCGGTGATTTTCTCGCGCAGCAGATTCATGGCCTTGGAGGCGACGGTGCGCCAGGCCGAGTCCTGCCGCTTGCGGCGGATCGAGCCGACATAATCGTAGCCTTCGCGCATCTTGGCGACCAGGTTGCCGATTTCTTCCGGCGGATTCTGCAGGTCGGCGTCGAGCGTCACGACGATGTCGCCGCGGGTCGCTTCAAAGCCGGCCAGGATCGCCATGTGCTGGCCGAAATTGCCGTTGAACAGGACTACGCGGGTGACATCCGGCCGCAGCCGGAACTGTTCGGCCAGGATGGCCGCCGACTTGTCGCGGCTGCCATCGTTGACGTACAGGATTTCATAACTGATGCCAAGTGCGTCAAGCGCCGGATAGAGGCGCTCGAACAGTTTGGCGAGGCCCGATTCCTCGTTATATACCGGGATGACGACGGAAAGTTCTGGTTTCATCAAGCGCTTGTCGGTTTATTGAAGAACGGATTTTACCGCGGACACGGAGCGTTCGACATCGTTCTTGGTCATGACATTGAACATGGGCAGCGAGACGATCAGGCGGCCGACTTTTTCCGCGACCGGGAACATGCCCTCCTTGAAGCCGCGCGCACGGTACATGCTGAGCAGATGGATGGCTGGATAGTGATAACCGATGCCGACGCCGAGCGCCTGCATCTTTTCCATGAAGGTGGCGCGCGCCGGTTTGCCGTCCTGGCGCTCCGGCAGCACCAGCTGAAACATGTGCCAGTTGCTGTTCTCGAAATCGGGCACCGGCAGCTGGGCGCCGTATTTCGCTTCGAAATCGCTGCCGAAGCAGCTGAAATAGTACTGCGCCAGTTCGCGCCGATGGGCGGTAATCGCTTCAATGTGGGCAAACTGGCCGAGGCCGATGGCGGCGGCGACGTCGGTCATGTTGAACTTGCCGCCGAGGACGTCGACGTCGAGGCCGTCGAAGCCGCTGCGGGTGACGCCCTGCAAGCGGTATTTTTCCGCCAGCCGGGCTTCTTCGGCATTGTTCAGTACCAGGCAGCCGCCTTCGGAGGAGGTGATGTTCTTGTTGGCCTGGAAGCTGAACGAGGCAAAGTCGCCAAAGGCGCCGATGCGCTGGCCGTTCCAGCTCGATCCCAGCGCCTGCGCCGCATCTTCCACCACGCGCAGATTGTGCTTCTTGGCCAGCGCATACAGGCGGTCCATGTCGACCGGCAGGCCGGACAGGTAGACCGGGATGATGGCCTTGGTGCGCGGCGTGATGGCGGCTTCAACCTGGGCCAGGTCGATATTGCGGGTGACCGGGTCGATGTCGGCGAAGACCGGGGTGGCGCCGGTTTCAATGATCACGTTGGCGGTGGCGACCCAGGAAATCGGTGTGGTGATGACTTCATCGCCGGCGCCGATGCCGGCGATGCGCAGGGCGATTTCCATGGTGCAGGTGCCGGAATTGAAGGTGCGCACCGGGCGGCCGCCGAAATATTCCGACAGCTGCGCTTCGAATGCCTGCACCTTGGGACCGCTGGTAATCCAGCCGGAACGCAGCACATCGCCGACTGCGGCGATGGTGGCTTCGTCGATGGTGGGCTTGGCGAACGGGAGGAATGGTTGTTGGCTCATATTGTTTTATAAGTATGGGTCTTAAAATGAGGAGCTTAGCTTGGCTACAGCAGCTTAGCTGCGGGTTAGCAATACTACGCCGACTATGATGACGCCGATAGCCACCAGGCGCTGGGCGGATACCGCCTCGCCCAGGAAATACCAGGCGCCGACGGCGCTGATGACATAGCCCAGCGACAGCATCGGGTAGGCGATCGTGACATCGACCCGCGACAGGCCGATGATCCAGACCACCAGCGAAATCACGTAGCAGGTCAGGCCGCCCAGGATCGGCAGCTGGGTAGCCAGCTTGATGCCGGTGGCAAACCAGTTCTGCGGCGTCAGGCTGATGACGCCGACCGCGTTGGTGCCGGCTTTCAGCAGCAGCTGCGCCACGGCGTTGAGGCAGACGCCGGTAATGATGAAGGCAAAGGTAGTGAGGTTCATGTCGGTGCCGGCTTATTATGGTGCGCTGTGTGTACTGGAAGCTGCGGCGGCAGAGGATTCCGCCGGCGCTTCTGCGTTTGCCGCCGGTGCGACCGGAGCAGGGGCAATTGCGGCAGGAATGCCCTGGTTAGTCACTACCACGCGGCGCGGATCCTGGCCGATAACGCGCATCGGCACACCTTGCGCCGCCATCTCCTTGTACTTCTCCGGACGGATGATGGCAATGTCCTTCTTGCCGGCGGCGGCATCGGCATTCCATTTGACGACAAAGGCTTCGATCGTCGGGATCCACAGCTGCGGTTCCTGCCCGAGGCCGAATTCCAGTTCGTCCATGTGCTTGACCATGGTCATGGTGCGGCGCAGGTAGAACGGCAGCGACTGCTCATACTTGTCGACCACGTACAGCGTGGTTTGCGGCGTCATCTCGGCATTGATCGCCGGCACCAGGTCGATGCCGGCCGAATAGCGGCCCTGCGGATCGTGGCCGTACATCAGCAGCTGGCCGCCGATGAAGCCGGCGGCGGCGAGGGCGACGATGGCCCATTCTTTCTGGCGACGCGCCAGCAGCATTCCGGCGATGGCGCCGATGAAGGCGACCACGGATGCGGCGAATACCCAAGGCACATGGGCTTGCAGCAGCGGCAGCGAATAGGCGTCCTTGGCCAGCGACGGGATTTTCCAGGACAAGGCCAGGCCGGCCACTGCCGGCAACAGCAGCAACAGGGCAGAGGCGGTCACAGCCTTGCTGGACGCTTTGTCCAGATGGCAGGCGATCAGCAGCGCCAGCGCCGGGAAGATCGGCAGGATGTAGGAAGGCAGCTTGGAATCGGAGATGCTGAAGAACACGAAAATGAAGATGCTCCAGATCAGCAGCATTTTCTTCGGCTGGAAGCCGGATACGGTATGGCTCTCGCGCGCGGCGTTCCACAAGCTCTGGAACATCACGCCCAGCCACGGCACGATGCCGAGGATCAGGATAGGCACGAAATAGTAGGGCGGGCCATAGCGGTTGTGGATCTTGCTGGTAAAGCGCTGGAACTGTTCGTGGATGAAGAAAAATTGCGGGAATTCAGGATTCTTCAGGGAAATCAGCACGAACCAAGGCACTGTGATCACGAAGAAGAGGATCAGGCCAAGCACCAGGTGCAGCCGCTTCCAGATCGACCAGTCGCGCGAAAACAAGGTGTACAGCACCAGCACCGCGCCCGGAATCAGCAAGCCGATCAAGCCTTTCGACAGCACCGACAGGGCCATGCCGGCCCAGCACAGCAGCATCCAGTTGCGTTGTTCGCTGTTGCTGATGTCGCTGCGTTGCGCCAGCAGCAGCGCGCACAGCGCAATCGTCATCATGCCCGACAAGCCCATGTCGAGCGTGTTGATGTGGCCCAGGCCGGCCCACAGGAAACTGGAGCCGAGCACCAGCGCCGCAAAGAACCCGATACGCGGCGAAAACACGCGGCTGCCGGTAAAGGCCACCAGCACCACGCCCAGCAAGCCGCACAGGCCGGTCCACAAGCGTGCCTGCCATTCGCCCAGGCCGAACAGTTCAAAGGTCAGCGCATTCATCCAGGTTTGCAGCGGCGGCTTTTCGAAATACTTGATGCCGTTCAGGCGCAAGGTGATCCAGTCGCCAGTGGCGACCATTTCGCGCGCCATCTCTGCGTAGCGGCCCTCGTCGGTAGGCACCAGCGCACGTGCGCCCAGCATGTAGCACCAGACGATGCAGAACAGCAGGAACAGCAGCCAGACGAAAGTTTTTGATTTATGCAGTTCACGCATCTTGGGCGGTTTCCTTGTTGGTATCGAAAATCAGGGCAAGGACGACTTTGCGTCCCTCAGCCATCAAAATATTGTAAGTGCGACAAGCCGCCTGATTATCCATGCATTCGACGCCGATGCGGCGCGCGGTCAGCACGGTGGTCAGTTTCGGATGCACAAAACGCTGCCGCAGGCCGGTGCCGAGGATGACGACATCGGGCCGGGTGCTGTCTAGATGGGCAAAGTGTTCCGGGGTAAGGGCGTCGAAACTGCTGACCGGCCAGATCGCCGGCGCCGATTCCGGCAGCACCAGCAAACTGTGTTCATAGCGGACCGCATTGATTTCCACGCCCTTGTCATCGTAGGCAGTGACGGTTTGGTACTGCTGGGTGGAGGTGGTATGTAGCTTCATTGCTTGTCTTTAAATAGCTGAGGACCGAGCGCAATGCCCCGTCCTGCAAGTAGTTAACATGTCATGACCGGCGGGATGACATTGGGAAAAACCTAAGGATAGACCGCAGACGGCGTGCAAATTCCCGGGAAATGGAAAATAAAGTGCTGCATTGTAGCGTTTTCCTTCCATAAGCTTGCGGTATTGATTGATAAAACCCCACGCTTTCGGCAGAATGGATGGTTCTGGCGATGTTTTGTGCAGCGCCGAAAAGCTGTCTGAAAAGTCGTGAAATGCTAGGGTGCATAACCCTGGGGCACCCTTACAAGGGGTAGCCGCAAGCATTTGTTGCGGCGCACCTACTCCCGTGTGACGATACCCCAATTTTCCAGACAGCTTTTTAAAACTGGATAATGTTGCGTAAAATACAAGGAATTGTGCTGTGCGACCGATTCAAAAATCGAAAAAACTGGATGATGTCTGTTACGACATCCGCGGCCCCGTGCTGGAAAAAGCGCGCCAGATGGAGGAAGAAGGCCACAAGATCATCAAGCTGAACATCGGCAACCTGGCCGTGTTCGGTTTCGAGCCGCCCGATGAAATCGTGCAGGACATGATCCGCAATATGGGCAACGCCTCCGGCTATACCGATTCCAAGGGCATGTTTGCGCCGCGCAAATCGGTCATGCATTACTGCCAGCAGAAGCAGATCCAGGGCGTCACCATCGACGACATCTACCTGGGTAACGGCGCTTCCGAACTGATCGTGATGAGCATGAACGCGCTGCTCAACACCGGCGACGAAGTGTTGGTGCCGGCGCCGGACTATCCGCTGTGGACCGCCGCGGTCAGCCTGTCGGGCGGCACGCCGCGCCATTATGTGTGCGACGAGCAGGCCGGCTGGTTTCCGGATATCGAAGACATCAAGAAGAAGATCAACAGCAACACGCGGGCGATCGTCGTCATCAACCCGAACAATCCGACCGGCGCCCTCTATCCGGTGGAACTGCTGCAGCAGATCGTCGACCTGGCGCGCCAGCACCAGCTGATCATTTTCGCCGACGAGATCTACGACAAGGTCTTGTACGACGGCGAAACCCACACCTCGCTGGCCGCGCTGGCGGACGATGTGCTGTTCATTACTTTCAACGGCTTGTCGAAAAACTATCGTTCCTGCGGCTACCGTGCCGGCTGGATGGTGGTGTCGGGCGAAAAAAAGCACGCCAAGGGTTATATTGAAGGCTTGAACATGCTGGCGTCGATGCGCCTGTGCGCCAATGCGCCGGGGCAGTACGCGATCCAGACCGCGCTGGGCGGCTATCAAAGCATCAACGACCTGGTCGGGCCGCACGGCCGCCTGACGCGCCAGCGCGACTTGGCCTACCAGCTGCTGACCGATATTCCCGGCGTGACCTGCGTCAAGCCGAAGGCTGCGCTGTACATGTTCCCGCGCCTCGATCCGAAGATGTATCCGATCGCCGACGACCAGGATTTCGCCTACGAACTGCTGGCCGAACAGCGCGTGCTGATCGTACAGGGCACAGGCTTCAACTGCCCGACGCCGGATCACTTCCGCGTGGTGTTCCTGCCGAACACCGATGACCTGGCCGATTCGATGGGCCGCATCGCGAGTTTCCTGGAAGGTTATCGCAGGCGCAACGGCAAGGCTTGAAATAAGGTTTTTTAACACGCCGGGCGGGCGCAGTTGCCGCTCCGGTATCAGCAGATTTTTTCACAGACAGCAGAGATCATGAAATCCATCAAGGTAGGTTTGCTTGGCATAGGTACGGTCGGTTCCGGCACGTTCAACGTATTGAAGCGCAATCAGCAAGAGATTGCAGCGCGCGCAGGGAGAGCTATTGAGATTACCATGGTGGCCGATCTCGATACCGAGCGTGCCAAGCTGCTGACCAACGGCGAAGTCACCGTGGTCAACGACGCCAGGCTGGTGGTCAACAATCCCGACATCGATATCGTCATCGAGCTGATCGGCGGCTACGGCATCGCCAAAGACCTGGTATTGCAGGCGATTGCCAACGGCAAGCATGTGGTGACCGCCAACAAGGCGCTGATCGCTACCCATGGCAACGAGATTTTCAAGGCGGCGCAAGAGAAGCGCGTGATCGTCGCGTTTGAAGCGGCGGTGGCCGGCGGCATCCCGATCATCAAGGCGCTGCGCGAAGGCCTGACCGCCAACAGCATCCAGTGGATCGCCGGCATCATCAACGGCACCACCAATTTCATCCTGTCCGAGATGCGCGACAAGGGCCTCGATTTCGACGTCGTGCTGAAGGAAGCGCAGCGCCTGGGTTACGCCGAAGCCGACCCGACCTTCGATATCGAAGGCGTTGACGCCGCCCACAAACTGACCATCATGGCCTCGATTGCGTTCGGCATCCCGGTGCAGTTCAGCAAGGCGCACGTGGAAGGCATCACCAAGCTGCAGGCTACCGACATCCGTTACGCCGAACAGTTGGGCTACCGCATCAAACTGCTCGGCATCACCAAGCGCACCGCCGGCGGCATCGAGCTGCGCGTGCATCCGACCCTGATTCCGAGCAAGCGCCTGATCGCCAATGTCGAAGGCGCAATGAATGCAGTGCTGGTGCGCGGCGACGCCGTCGGCGACACGCTGTACTACGGCAAGGGCGCCGGCGCCGAGCCGACTGCTTCGGCCGTGATCGCCGACCTGGTCGACATCACCCGCCTGGCCACCGCAGATCCCGAGCATCGCGTGCCGCACCTGGCGTTCCAGCCGAACGCCATGGCCGACACGCCGATCCTGCCGATGGCGGAAATCACCACCAGCTATTATCTGCGCATGCATGTCGCCGACCAGCCGGGCGTGCTGGCCGACGTCACGCGGATCCTGGCCGACTCCTCGATCTCGATCGACGCCATGCTGCAAAAAGAGCCGGCCGCAGACGAGACCCGTACTGATATCATCATGCTGACGCACCAGACTCAGGAAAAGAATGTGGAAGCCGCGATCGTCAAGATCGAAGCACTGAGCACCGTGGTCGGCAGCGTCACCAAGATTCGGCTGGAAGAACTGGGTTAATCGAAGTACCGCTTCGCCTGCCGGCCACGCCGGCCGATGGCGAAGCCTTTCCAAGGAGAGTGTATGCGTAAGATGCTGATGGCTCTGTGCCTGGTAGTGCCTGGTAGTGCCTGCTGCAGCGTTTGCTCAGGTTGATCCATGTCTGTCGCAGAGCAATACCGTCGAAATGAATACCTGCGCCAAGACCGCTTTCGACAAGGATGAGAAAACCTTGAACGAAACCTATCAGCAGCTGGTCAAGCAGATCACCAAGCCGGACCAGGATGGCGTGCGCTACGGCGAGGTCAAGAAGAAGCTGATTGAAGCGCAGCGCGCCTGGGTCAGCTTCCGCAAGAAGGATTGCGACGCCGTGTACACCTATAATGAGAGCGGAACCATCCGCGATATCGAATTCCTCGGCTGCATGCGCGCCCACACCGAACAGCGCACCAAGGAACTGAAGAATTTCATCGTCGAAAAATAATCCGCTCGCCTCGGATCGTCGATCGGGGCAACGCGATGCAAAAAAAGCCGCGGCAGATCGCACTCTGCCGCGGCTTTTTTATCCGTCCTGCATCTCATCGGCAGACGTAGGGTGGGCACGCTTTTGTGCCCACGATGTAGTGCTATCCGCGTGGGCACAAAAGTGTGCCCACCCTACGCGAAAGAACGTTTTTCACCCATCTAAATGCATCAAAAAATATTCATCGGCATGTTCAGCACCAGCCGGTAAATAGTGTTGCCGGCGTCCGAGTATTGCGCATCGGCCCGATGATGCATCAAGGTCAGGTTGACGCTGCTGCCTTTCAGCTTGCCGGCCTGGACCACATAGGTCGGGATCATGCCAATCTCCCAATGCTTGCCGCGCACCGGCGCGCTGTTCTTCCAGTACAGCCCGTACAGGCTGCCGGCCGGATCCGCATTGGCGGCCGCGCTGGCCGAAGCATCTGCGCCCCAGCCCCGCACACCCCAGCTCATGATTTTCAAGCCGGGCAGGCCGTAGCTGCCGAGGTCGACCGTATGACGCAGCTGCAGCGATTGTTCGCCGGGAGCGTTGTAATCGACGTTCATCGAATTGCTGAGAAAGTCGCCGGCGCCTTCGCCTACATAATCGAAGAACTGCTTGCCCTGGATTTTCTGGTAGGCCAGCAACACCGTATGCGCCTTGTGCTGGGCGCTCAGAGCCAGGCTGTAGGCATTGGTGTTGATGCTTCCCTGGCGGCTGCTGCCCTGATTGCGCGTGGCATAGTAATTCAGCTGGCCAGTCCAGCGCAGGGTGTCGGCGTCGCCGATGCTGTGCGAGAAGGCGGAGTAATACTGGTCCCAGACGTTTTCGGCGCGGCTGGCGTATAGCGAGAGCTTGGTGTCCGGGCTATAGGCATAGTCGCCGCCAAGATAGCTGAAGCGATCGAACTGGACACCGCCGTAGGCCGTGCGCAAGGGTTGCAAGCGAGTTTGCCCGCGCGGCAGACTCCTGGTAAAGCTGCCCGCCGCCAGGCTGAGGGCGGCAATTTCCGTGCTGATCAGGGATGTGCCGAGGAAGGTCGGCGGCAGGGCGCGGTTGTCATGCGGCTCCAGGAAGGGGTTATGGACGATTTGCGCGCCATATTTCACTATCGTGTTCGAGACCCGGGCCTTCAGGTCGTACAGCCCGAAATAGCTCCATGCCTGCTGATTGCTGCCGCCGCCGGCAGGATTCACGTGCACCATGTTGCCGGCGCCGCTGCCGCCATTCAGCTTCAGCGCGCTGAACAGGCCGGCATCGGCGCCGAGGCCGATGGCGCCGGTGGTGAAGCCGGATTCAAAGTTGAGCTGGCTGCCCAGCACCGAGGCGTTGCGGGTGTTGGAGCCCTGGTTTTCCAGATGGTCGGTATAGCTGCGCAGCAGCCAGTTCAGATGGCTGTCGGCGATCAGGCCTTTGCTGTCGGCTTGCTGCGAGCTGACGGCTGCTGGCGTGGCCGCGAGGTGGCTTTGGTCAATCGCGTCGCCATCGATGACGCCGTGCTCGCCGTGTTCTTCGGTGCGGTTGAGCGGGTTGGGGTGGCTGGCGGCTTTGCCGGCGTCAGTGTTCGCCGCCTGGGCGCTGATGGCAGCGGCGGCGGCCAGCGGCGTCAGGAAACGCGCTGCGGCAAGGATATTCAATGATGGCTCCTCCCCGCCGCGGCGGTATCGCATGCAGTGCGGCGGATATTGTATATTTTTCAATAGTCTGAGCCGCCGATGCTACGCAAGAGCATTTGATATTGCAATATTGATAATTAATTTTGCCTGTAAGATAAGGCGGGGAAGGCGGGGTGTTTTTTCCGGCAGAGATGAAGGGCTGCAGAAAGCGGTTTCTGCAGCGGTAAAGCGAAGCAGCGGAAGCGCTCTATTCCAGGTTTTGCACCTGCTCGCGCATCTGGTCGATCAGCAGCTTCAGCTCCATCGAAGCGTCGGCCAGTTCCTTGATTGCCGCTTTCGAGCCGACCGTATTGGCTTCGCGATTGAGTTCTTGCATCATGAAATCCAGGCGCTTGCCGACCTGGCCGCCCTTTTTCAGGATGTGGCGGGTTTCATTGAGATGGGCGGCGAGGCGCGACAGCTCTTCGGCAATATCGATGCGGATGCCGTACAGCGTGACTTCCTGGCGGATCCGGTCCAGGGCTTCATCGCGCGACAGACCGCTGTTGCCGGCATCCTGCTGCACCAGGCCGAGCGCTTCCTGCATCCGCTCGGTGGCTTTTTGCTGGAATTGCGCCACTACCTGCGGCACCAGCGGCGTGATCCGCTGCACGATGGCTTCCATGGCGTCGATGCGGGTGATCAGCGTGGCTTGCAAGGCTGCGCCTTCGCGCGCACGCGATTCGACAAACGCTTCCAGGGTGGCGCTCATGGTCGTCTGGACATCGGCTTGCAGCGTATCCTGGCTGATGACGGCTTCTTCGATGACGCCGGGCCAGCGCAGCAGTTCATTGACCGTCAGCGGCGCAGCTTCGATGAATTGCTGGCGCACTGCGCTTTGCAGGTCGGCCAGGGAGGCCAGCAGCTCGGTGTTCAGGACTTGCGAGGCGCCGGATGCCGCTTTGCGGCCGAAACTCAGCCGGCACTCGACCTTGCCGCGCGCAACGCGGCCGATGATGGCCTCGCGCAGCGCCGGTTCGAGCGAGCGCAAATCGTCGTTGATGCGGAATTGCAGGTCGAGAAAACGCGAATTGACGCTCTTGATCTCGATGGTAATCGTGCCTGCCGCGGTCTCGCGATTGGCGACGGCGTAACCTGTCATGCTACAGATAGTCAAAATGCTGTCCTTTGTTTCTGGTTTGCAAGGGTTTTTCTTTACAAATCAGCGATTTATCAAGACAATCCTTACACCATTTACTAGGGTAGGATCGCATGGCCGCACAAAACAATGCTCCATTGCCTGACGGGCTAAAAATTGCTGGATACCGCATTGTAAAGAAGATTGCTTCTGGCGGGTTCAGTATTGTCTATCTGGCATACGACGAGGATGGCAACGCAGTCGCCATCAAAGAATATCTGCCGAGTTCATTGGCTTTACGCCAATGGGGAGAACTCGCGCCGGCGATTTCGCCGGAAAACCTGCCGACCTTCCGTATCGGCTTGAAATGCTTTTTCGAGGAAGGGCGCGCGCTGGCGCGCATCGCTCATCCGAACGTGGTGAGCGTGATCAATTTCTTCCGCGCCAATGAAACCGTCTACATGGTGATGGCTTACGAGTCCGGCCGCTCGCTGCAGGAGCATATCCTGCGCCGCCGCGACAAGGGCGAGAAGCCACTGGTGTCGGAAAAATTCATCCGCAAGATGTTCCGTCACGTGATGAACGGCTTGCGCGAAGTGCATACGCACAAGTTGCTGCACCTGGACCTGAAGCCGGCCAATATCTACCTGCGTGCCGACGGCACGCCGATCCTGCTCGACTTCGGCGCCGCCCGCCAGACTTTGCGTTCCGATTCGCCTAAGCTGTATCCGATGTATACGCCGGGGTTTGCGCCGGCTGAATTGTATGAGCGAAATGGCAACCTCGGGCCGTGGACCGATATCTACAGTATCGGCGCCTCGATCTTCGCCTGCATGGTCGGCGCGCCGCCGCAGCCGGTCGACCAGCGCAAGGTCAACGACAAGATGGAAGGCCATTTCCGCAAGCTGGAAGGCTTGTATTCGCCGGAACTGATCCAGGTGGTGCGCTGGTGCCTGATGATCGATCCGCTGCAGCGGCCGCAAAGCGTGTTCGCGGTGCAGCGGGCATTGATGGAGCCGGTGCAGGAAGAGGAGGTGAGCGTGCGCGACATGGTGACGCGCAAGATCCGCAACGTCTTTTTCACCCATATCCAGTTCCGCCGCAAGGCCGTAAGCAACCCGGATACCACCATCCAGGAAAACACCCAGTAACCTGCCTGCCGGGCGCATCGCGCCTGCGCCGGCCGTGTTTTAGCTTCATTGTTAGTAAGAACACCACATAGAGAAGTCATGCGATTTTCTGTTTATCAAGAAAGCCATATCGGTGGCCGCAAGGTCAATCAGGACCGGATGGGTTACAGCTTCACGCGCGACGCCTTGCTGCTATTGCTGACCGATGGCATGGGCGGCCACCTGCACGGTGAGATCGCTGCCAATATCGCGATGCAAACCATCGGTTCGCTGTTCCAGAAGAATGCCCAGCCGTATATCAAGAAGCCGGAGCGCTTCCTGGAAGACAGCTTTTATGCCGCGCACATGGAAATCCATCGCTACCGCGAAGTGCACAAGCTGCCGGAAACGCCGCGCACCACGGTGGTGGCTTGCCTGATCCAGCACAACAGCGCGTTCTGGGCGCATTGCGGCGATTCGCGCCTGTACTGGATGCGCAACGGTCAGATCCTGGCGCGCACGCGCGACCACTCGCGCATCGAAAGCCTGATCGCCCAGGGCAAGGCCGATCCTTCGGAGCGCGCCACCCACCCTGACCGCAACAAGCTGTTCAACTGTCTCGGCGCCACCAACATGCCGATCGTCGAATTGTCGCGCCGCGTCAGCCTGCAGGCGGGCGACGTCATGCTGCTGTGCTCGGACGGCTTGTGGTCGATGCTGCCGGACCACCTGCTGGCGCAGCGCCTGCAAACCAGCACTATTGTGCGGGCAGTGCCGGAGCTGGTGAATAATGCGCTAGGGATTGCCGGCAAAACCAGCGATAATGTTACCGCTTTGGCAATGGCCTGGGGCAGCGATCCGAATATTGACGATCCTTCCAGTTCCATCGTCACGCACACCTTGCCGATCGGCAGTTTGACCACCACCATCCAGGCGCCGCGGCTGGGCGCAGTCGATGCGCCGGACGGCTTCAGCGATGCCGACATTGAACAGGCGATCGCGGAAATCCGCGGCGCCATTGAAAAGAACATTTAATTTAATTGTGGGACAGAGTTTGAGAGCCACCGTAGCGTGGCGAATTACTCTGTCCCCAACACTATAAGAAATGAGTTGAGTATGCCTACTATTACCCGCCCCAGCGGCCGCGCCGCCGATGCCTTGCGCACCGTGCGCCTGACCCGCAACTACACCAAGCACGCCGAAGGTTCGGTGCTGGTCGAGTTCGGCGACACCAAAGTGATCTGCACCGCCAGCCTGGAAGAAAAGGTTCCC
>NZ_DATMRB010000043.1:0-28583 GCF_035566555.1 Collimonas sp. | reverse complement strand
CGTGTGGCGCGACAACCTCGAAGGCGGTCTGGCGTACCTGATCGACGTGGTGGTCAACGATCACCTGAACGTGGCCGCCGAACTCGAAACGGAAATGCAGCACGTGATCGACACCTACGAGTGCGAGTGGAAGCGGGCCGTCACCGATCCCGAGACGCGCAAGCGCTTCCGCCATTTCGTCAACAGCGAACAGGCTGACGACAACGTGGTGTTCATGCCGGAACGCGGCCAGATCCGTCCCGCCACGGTGGAAGAGCGCAAGCGCATCGCCATCCCGATCGTGGTTGAAACCGTTTAAAGGAAGCGAGATGCACAAGGACCAGCTGGGCCAGCACTGGATTGAAGTCTGCGCCATTGAACAGATCGTGCCGAACACCGGCGTCTGCGCGCTGATCAACGGCGAACAGGTGGCGGTGTTCCACGTCATCGACGGCGAGCAGCGCGTGTTCGCGATCGGCAATTACGATCCGAATGCGCAGGCCGCAGTGCTCTCGCGCGGACTGGTCGGCAGCCTGGGCGAACGGATCGTGGTGGCTTCGCCAATCTACAAGCAGCACTTCGACCTGCAGACCGGCGAGTGCCTGGAAGCGCCGGAGAATTCCGTACCGGCCTATCCGGCGCGCATCACAGGCGGCAAGGTCTGGGTAGCCGCATGACAGCCGCCAGCAAGCCGTCGCTGGTGGTGATCGGCAATGGCATGGCCGGCATGCGCACGGTTGAAGAATTGCTCAAGCTGGCGCCGGACTTGTACGACATCACCGTGTTCGGCGCCGAGCCGCACGGCAATTACAACCGCATCCTGCTGTCGCCGCTGCTGGCGGGCGACAAGAGCATGGATGACATCATGCTCAATCCGCGTGAATGGTATGTCGAGAATGGCATTACCCTGCATGCCGGCGATCCGGTGATCAGCATAGACCGCCAGCACCGCATTGTGCGTTCGCAGTCCGGCATTGAACTGCGTTACGACCGGCTGCTGCTGGCGACCGGATCCAGGCCCTTCATCATCCCGGTGCCGGGCCATCAGCTGCCGGGCGTGATTGCTTTCCGCGATATCCAGGATGTCGAGACCATGCTGGCGGCGGCGCGCGATCATCGCCATGCGGTGGTGATCGGCGGCGGCCTGCTCGGGCTGGAAGCGGCCAACGGCTTGCTGCGCCAGGGCATGGATGTGACCGTGGTGCATGTCATGGATAGCCTGATGGAAAGGCAGCTGGACAAGTCCGCCGCCATCTTGCTGAAGAAGGCGCTGGAGCAGAAAGGCTTGCGATTTTTATTGAACGCTCAGACAGCCGAGATTGTCGGAGGGCAGCAGGTGAAAGCGGTGCGCTTCAAGGACGGCAGCGAGATTCCGGCCGACCTGGTGGTGATGACCGCCGGCGTCCGTCCCAATATCGCACTGGCGCAGCAGGCCGGGCTGCATTGCGACCGCGCGATCGTGGTCGACGATACCTTGCAGACATACGATCCGCGCATCTATGCGGTGGGTGAATGCGTGCAGCACCGCATGGCGACTTTCGGCCTGGTGGCGCCGATCTGGGAACAGGCGCGCGTCTGCGGCGCGCACCTGGCCGGTGCCGGCCATCGGCGTTATGTGCAGCAAGCCACCGCCACCAAGCTTAAGGTCACCGGCGTCGACCTGTATTCCGCCGGCGACTTCATCGGCGGCGAGGGCAGCGAAGACCTGGTGCTGCGCGATCCGCGCCGCGGCATCTACAAACGGCTGGTGATCAGCGGTCCGCGCGTCGTTGGCGCGGTGCTGTACGGCGACGTCAAGGATGGCCCCTGGTACTTCGAACTGATCCAGAACAAGGTCGATATTTCTGCCCTGCGCAGCCAGCTGCTGTTCGGCCAGGCGCTATGCGTCCAGGCTGCTTGAAGCGGAGCACGGATGACACAAGTTCAGAGCTTCCCCTTGCAGCCGGCCGCCAGGCTGGCCGACACGCTTACGACTTGTCCGTATTGCGGCGTAGGCTGCGGCGTGCGCGCGACGGTCAACGGCGATGGCCAGGTCGACATCGCCGGCGATGAAACCCATGCTTCGAACCTGGGCCGGCTATGCGTCAAGGGCGCAGCGCTGGGCGAGACGGTCGCACTGGATGGACGCCTGCTGTATCCGAAGATGCGCAGCGGTGAAAGTCAGGAATTGCAGCTGGTATCGTGGGATGCGGCGCTGGACAAGGTGGCGCACGGTTTCCGTAACATCATCGAGCAGCACGGTCCGGATTCTGTCGCTCTGTATGTCTCGGGCCAGCTGCTGACAGAAGACTACTACGTCGCCAACAAGCTGATGAAGGGTTACATCGGCAGCGCCAATATCGATACCAATTCACGGCTGTGCATGTCTTCCGCGGTGGCTGGCCACAAGCGCGCCTTCGGCGCCGACCTGGTGCCGGTATGCTATGACGACCTGGAACTAGCCGACCTGGTGGTGCTGGTCGGTTCCAACACCGCATGGTGCCATCCGATCCTGTTCCAGCGCATCGCCAAAATCAGGGAAACGCGGCCGCAGATGAAACTGGTGGTGATCGATCCGCGCCGCACTGCTACCTGCGAACTGGCCGACCTGCATCTGCCGCTCAAGGCCGGCAGCGATGTCTGGCTGTTCAATGGCTTGCTCAGCTTCCTGGCGCGCAACGGCGCCGTGGACCAGGGCTTCGTCGAGGCGCACACCAATGGCATGGCCGCCGCGCTGACAGCAGCCGAGGAAGATTGTGCCGAACTGGCAGCGGTGGCGCAGATCTGCAAGCTCGATCCGCGCGACCTGCTGACCTTCTATCAATGGTTTGCGGACAATAAAAGGGTGGTCACCGCCTTTTCGCAAGGAGTCAACCAGTCCTCTTCCGGTACCGACAAGGTCAACAGCATCATCAACTGCCATCTGCTGACCGGCCGTATCGGCCAGCCCGGCATGGGGCCGTTTTCGATCACCGGCCAGCCCAACGCCATGGGCGGGCGCGAAGTCGGCGGCCTGGCCAACATGCTGGCGGCGCACATGGAACTGGATAACCCGCAGCATCGCCAGACCGTGCAGACCTTCTGGCAGTCGCCGCGCATGGCCGAGCGGCCGGGCCTGAAGGCGGTCGACCTGTTCCAGGCGATCGAAGCAGGACGGGTCAAGGCGGTCTGGATCATGGCCACCAATCCGGTGGTCAGCCTGCCGGATGCGGATCAAGTCCAGCGCGCCCTGGAAAAATGCGAGCTGGTGGTGATCTCCGACATCATCGAAAAAACCGACACCAACGCTTTTGCCCATGTCTTGCTGCCGGCTCTCGGCTGGGGAGAAAAAGATGGCACGGTGACCAGCTCGGAACGCCGCATCTCGCGCCAGCGCGGCTTCCTGCCGGCGCCGGGCGAAGCGCGCGCAGACTGGCGCATCATCTGCCAGGTGGCGCAACGCATGGGCTATGACGGCTTCGGCTTCAGCTCGGCGCATCAGATATTCGACGAGCATGCCCGGCTTAGCGCCTATCGCAATGGCGCTGACGGTGATGGCCCGCAGCGCGTATTCAACCTGAGCGGCTTGCACGGCATGGACCAGGCGCAGTTCGATGCCATGCAGCCGGTGCAATGGCCGCTATCGATCGGCGCCGATGGGGAAAAACAAGGCACGGCGCGCCTGTTCGCCGACCGCCGTTTCGCCCACGCCGACGGCAAGGCGCGCTTCATCGCCACGGTGCCGCGGGCGCCGCGGCACGCCACCGACAGCGACTATCCGCTCAGCCTCAACACTGGCCGCGTGCGCGACCAGTGGCATACCATGACGCGTACCGGCAAGTCGCCGCGCTTGGCTGACCACGTGCCGGAATCGTTCATCGACATCCATCCGCAAGATGCCCTGCTATATGGCGTACGTGAAGGCATGCTGGCACGGGTATCGAGCCGCTGGGGCGAGATGGTGGCGCGCGTGCAGCACGGCGGCGGCATCGCCCGCGGCAGCCTGTTCGTCCCCATCCACTGGAACCGGCAGTCAGCTTCCGATGCGCGGGTAGGGGCGCTGGTCAATCCGGTGGTCGATCCGGTTTCCGGCGAGCCGGAATTCAAGCACACGCCGGTGCGGATCGAGGAATTTGCGGTGACCTGGTACGGCTTCGTGCTTAGCCGCGCGCAGCCGGCGCTGGACGATGTCACCCACTGGACGCGGGTCCAGGGACGCAGCTTTCATCGCTATGAACTGGCCGGACGCAGCCCGATCGCCGATCATGGCGCGTGGGCCGCCAGGCTGCTGGGAGTCGACACCGCCGCCGCCGACTGGCTGGAATACCAGGATGGCAGCGCCGGGATTTATCGCGCTGTGCATGTGGTGGATGACCGCATCGAAGCTTGCGTGTTCCTGTCGCCGCGGCCGGACCTGCCTGCGCGCGCCTGGCTGGCCAGCCTGTTTCTCAAGGAGCAGCTGGCAGATGCCGACCGCGTCGGCTTGCTCATCGGCCAGCCGGTCGCCAGGGGCGCCGATACCGGTCCGACTATCTGCTCCTGCTTCGCGGTCGGCCGCAACACCATCTGCGATGCGGTGCGCAAGCAGAGCTTGACGACCGTGGCGCAGGTTACCGGCTGCCTGAAGGCGGGCGGCAATTGCGGCTCTTGTGTGCCGGAAATTAAGAAACTGTTGTCGGAAATGCTGGCTGAGGTGCAGGCGTAGCGCCGGATCAGTGCTTGTCAAAATGTCCAAGTCTGGGTAAGTTAGCGGAGCAAGTTGCCAAGATCTGCTTGGTACCTGGACCACGGAGACCGGAGCTATGAATTTTTTTCTTGCGCTATCGCACCGCCGCAATTTTCGCATCGCAGTCATTGGCGCTGCCGCCTGCCTGGCCTTCGGCAGCTGGAGCGGCGCCGTGCAGGCCGATACCGCTGTTGCCAGGCCAGCGGCGCTTGCGGCTTACCCGGCGCCGCCTTCAGAACTGTATCCAGAGCTGTTTGCCGCGGTGCAGATGGGCCAGGTTTTCAAGGACGGCAAGACCTTCGCCGATGCCGTACCGAAGGACAATCCGGCCGCCATTGCAGCGCGCTACCAGCGCGAAAAGAATCTTCCCGGGTTCACGCTGGCCGGTTTCGTGCAGCAACACTTCGATCTGCCGCAAGACAGTGCAGATGCTTATGTCAGCGATCGTTCGCAGTCGCTGCAGCAGCATATAGCGGGTCTCTGGCCGCACCTGACCAGGCAGCCTGCCAAGGCCAGCGCCGGATCTTCGCTGCTGCCGCTGCCGCAAGCCTATGTGGTGCCAGGCGGGCGCTTTCGCGAGGTGTATTACTGGGACTCTTATTTCACCATGCTGGGTTTGCTGCAAAACGGCAAGCCGCAGCTGATCCGCGCCATGGTCGACAATTTTGCCAGCCTGATCGACCGCTACGGCCATATCCCCAACGGCAGTCGCAGCTATTACCTGAGCCGCTCGCAGCCGCCTTTCTATTTCAAGATGGTCGGCTTGCTGTCGACCCAGGATGAAGCCGGCGCTTACGCACGCTATCTGCCGCAGCTGCGGCGCGAATATGCGTTCTGGATGGACGGCGCCGGCACGCTCAAGCCCGGCTCCGCGCACCGGCGCGTGGTGGCGCTGGCGGACGGCAGCCTGCTGAACCGCTATTACGACGACCGTGCCGTTCCGCGCGACGAATCGTATGCGGAAGACGTCAAGCTGGCGCAGCAGAGCAAGCGCCAGGCTGCCGAGGTTTACCGGGATTTTCGCGCCGGCGCGGAAAGCGGCTGGGATTTCAGCAGCCGCTGGCTGGCCGACGGCAAGTCGCTGGCCACGATCGAAACCACCGCCATCCTGCCGGTCGATCTCAACAGCCTGATGTATGGATTGGAAAATGCTATTCGGCTCGGCTGCGAGCGGGTGCATGACCTGGCGTGCAGCAAGGAGTTCACGCAGCGCGCCGAACGGCGCCGGCTGGCGGTGCAAAAATATTTCTGGGATGACGCCGCCGGGCATTATGTCGACTATCAATGGATCAGGCAGCGTTCGACCGGCCGCCCCGGCGCCGCCACGCTATATCCGCTGTTCGTCGGCATCGCCGAGCCGAGGCAGGCGGAGCGCGTGGCGCAGTGGGTCGGCAAGCAATTGCTGCAGCCCGCCGGCATCGTCACCACGACAGTCGACAGCGGCCAGCAATGGGATGCGCCGAACGGCTGGGCGCCGCTGCAATGGATTGCGGTGGACGGCCTGGAGCGCTATGGCCTGCATGCCATGGCGCGCGATGTCGCCACGCGCTGGATGGGCAAAGTGCAGCAGGTCTACGCGGCTAGCGGCAAGCTGGTGGAAAAATACAATGTGACCGGCAGCGATGCCGAAGCCGGCGGCGGTGAATATGCTCTACAGGACGGTTTCGGCTGGACCAACGGCGTAGCGATGCAGCTGCTGACGCTGTATCCCGAGTTGCAGCAACCTTGAGAGCGGCCGCGCCCGCGCAGCCGCTCTTGCAGGCAAGGTTAGCGCTTCTGCCTGTGTTCGGCAAACAGCCAGACCAGCAGCCCCAGCGCGCTTAATCCTGCGCCCGTCATCGACACCCCGAGCCAGCCCGAGTGGCCGTACATCGCGGTCGATAGCAGCGAGCCGCAGGCGCCGCCGATGAAGTAGCAAGTCATGTAGCCGGCGGTCAGGCGGTTGCGGGAATCCGGATGCAGGTGATTGATCACGCTCAGGTTGGTGACGTGGATTGCCTGCACCATCAGGTCCAGCAGCAGGATGCCGAACAGCAGCCCGAGCAGCGAGCTTTTGGCAAACACCAGCGGCAGCCAGGACAGCAACAGCAGTGCCAGCCCGATGGTGGTGGAACGACCGGCATGGCCGCGGTCGGCCAGGCGGCCGGCATGCGAAGCGGCCATGGCGCCGGCGGCGCCGACCAGGCCGAACAAGCCGATGGTGCCGTCGGAATAATGGAAAGGTTCAGCCGCCAGCAGGAAGGAAATCGAAGTCCACAGCACGCTGAAGACGGCGAAGATGATCGCCCCCAGCAAGGCGCGGATGCGCAGCACCGGCTCGGCCACGAACAAGGTCAGGATAGAGGCCAGCAGGCGCGGATAGCTCAGGCTCTGGGTCGGATGATGGCGCGGCAGCGCGCGGCCGAGCACGATGGCGGTCAGGATCATCAGCGCGGCGCCGAACCAGTACACGGTCTGCCAGCCGCCCCAGGCCGACAGATAGCCGGCCACGGTGCGCGCCAGCAGGATCCCCAGCAGCAGGCCGGTCATCACATGGCCGACCACCTTGCCGCGCTCGTGCGGCGCCGCCAGGGTAGCGGCAAACGGCACCAGCACTTGCGATACGACCGAGAACAGGCCGGTCAGGGCGGTGCCGAGCAGGACCAGCGCGAGGTTTTGCGCGGTAGCCGTGATCAGCAGGCCGCAGGCCGACAGCAGGCTCATGATGACGATCAGCTTCTTGCGTTCCAGCATGTCGGCCAGCGGCACCAGCAGCATCAGGCCGAGCGCGTAGCCGAGCTGGGCCACGGTGACGATCAGGCCGGCGCTGCCGTTGGAAATGCCGAAGCGGGCGGCGATGGTGTGCAGCAGAGGCTGCGCGTAATAGTTGCTGGCCACTGCGACACCGGTGGCGACCGACATCATGATCACCAGGCCGGCGCTGAGTTTGGCGGATTGGGTTTGCGACATGTTTGAACTGCCTTGAAAAATACAAGCCGACACTTTAGCCCTTATCGGCGCCGCCTGCTGCGCCGCAGCGATTTCCACCTTTAGCGCAGCGCCTGGCTGCCGCGCAAGACTGAATGGAATTCTGTAAAGTGTGGCATCAGCTTTTCCCCAACGTTCCAGGAGCCCGATATGAGTCAAGCCAGCGAAGCACGTCCGCCGTTTCCTCCTTTCACCCGCGAAACCGCCATCCAGAAAGTAAGGATGGCGGAAGACGGCTGGAACAGCCGCGATCCGCAGCGGGTGTCGCTGGCGTATACCGTCGACACCATCTGGCGCAACCGCGCCGAATTTCCCGAAGGACGCGAGCAGATCGTACAATTCCTGACCCGCAAATGGGAGCGCGAGCTGGATTACCGCCTGATCAAGGAGCTCTGGGCTTTCGACGGCAACCGGATTGCGGTGCGCTTTGCCTACGAATGCCATGACGCCGCCGGCAACTGGTTCCGCTCCTACGGCAACGAGAATTGGGAGTTCGATGAACACGGCCTGATGCACCGCCGCTATGCCAGCATCAACGACTTGCCGATCAAGGAGTCGGAACGCAAGTATCACTGGCCGTTGGGGCGCCGTCCGGACGATCATCCTGGTTTGAGCGAGCTCGGCCTGTAGCGCCTGGCGGCCTGGCGCTACGTTGTTAGTGCGATCTCCGGTATTCCCGGTAGATCAGGGACAGCGCTATCGGCAGCGTTGTGGCGTTGCCGAAATTGACCAGGTCGTCGGTGCGCGGATACGCCGTGGGGTAGGCGCGCAGCATGTTGAGATGGGTGAGGTCGAAGTTGCCGGATTGCTCCATGGCGCGCATCGCTTCGCTTTCGATCTGGTGCATCAGCGACCAGGTCAAGTCCGCGCCGGCGCTGCGGTGGCCGAGCACGATGCGGGCGATGGTCGTCTTCAATCCCTCTGTAATGGCGTCAAGTTCCGATCTTCTGACCACTTGCATAAGACTCTCCCCTGTACAAAATTAACTGTATATACGTACAGTATAATTCAAAACAAGAAGACGCTTGTTGCGTAAATACATATTCTCATTGGATATTTTTGGTGTGTAAACAAACACTATGTACACACATGTATTTACATTTTTTCAGGAGATGTCTATTCTGTATTCATTGTATTTTCCTCAAGCGCTGTTTGACATGCACACGACCAAGGTCTTCAAGAACGGTAATTCCCAGGCGATCCGGATTCCGGCCGAACTGGCCTACGAGCGTACCGACATCGAGTTTCAGATCGAACGGGTCGGCGACGAGTTGCGGATTCGCCCGGCAGGCCGCCCCCTGACCGGCGTGCTGCAGAAATTCGCCAGTTTCGGCGTCGGCTTCATGGCTGGGGGGCGCGGCGGACAAGAACAGGATGAGCGCGAGATTCTCTGATGGCGCGTTACATGCTCGACACCAATATGTGCATCTACCTGATGAAAAACCAGCCGCGGCAAGTGGCTGAGCGCTTTGCCGCGTGTCTTGTCGGCGATGTCGTGATGTCGGCGATCACCTATGCGGAACTGGAATATGGCGTCACAGCGTCGGCCCATCCCGTCCGCGAGCGGCAGCACCTGGCTGCGCTGACCGAAGACATCCCGGTAGCGCCCTTCGACAGCGCCGCGGCCAGCGCCTATGGTCCGATCCGCGAGGCGACGCGCGAGCGCAGGAAAGACCATCTCGACAAACTGATCGCAGCGCATGCGCTAGCGCTGGATGTGGTGCTGGTGACTAATAACGAACGGGATTTCGCCGTCTATCCGGGCGTGAGAATCGAGAACTGGATCGGGACCGGCAGCAGCTGACGCTGTTTTGACTTGGACCGGAATCGGCGCGCACGCCAAAAAGACATACCCGGCATACAATAGCTTCCTCACCATTAGCCAGGATGCTTTTCGCCATGTCAGACATTCACGCCACCAATCCGCTATTGCAAGACTGGAATACCCCTTACGGCTTGCCGCCCTTCGATCTGATCAAGGCGGAACATTTCGTCCCCGCTTTTGAAATCGCATTGCCGGCCCACCTGGCCGAGATCGATGCCATCGCCGCACAAACGGCGGCTCCCACTTTTGCCAACACGCTGGCTGCTTTCGATGAATCTGGCCGTCTTAACAGCCGCATCAGCCTGCTGTTCGAAAACCTGACCGCGAGCGAAACCTCGCAGGCCCTGCAGGCTGCCGAGGTTGCGCTGGCGCCTAAACTGGCGGGGCACAAGAATGCAATTTACCTGCATGCCGGCCTGTTTGCGCGTATCGACGCCTTGTACGCCGAGCGCGCCCGCCTGGACCTGGATCCGGTGCAGCTGCGCTTGCTGGAGCGGGTGCACCTGGATTTCGTGCGCGCCGGCGCCAACCTGCCGCCGCAATCACGTGCACGCTACAGTGCCGTGACGGAAAGGCTGGCGGCGCTGAGCACGCAGTTCACGCAAAACGTCCTGGCCGATGAATCCAGTTTTGCGCTGGCGCTGGAAGACGAGGCTGCACTGGCCGGTCTGCCGCCTTTCCTGCGCGCTTCGGCCGCAGCGGCGGCGCAGCAGCGCGGCCTGCCGCCGGGCAGCCATGTGGTGACGCTGTCGCCGTCGCTGGCCGAGCCGTTCATGACCTTCTCCGACCGCCGCGACTTGCGTGAAGCGGTATGGCGCGGCCGCGTCGCCCGCGGCGCCCACGCCGGCAGTCACGACAATCGCCCGGTGGCCGCCGAAATCATGGCCTTGCGCCAGGAGCAGGCGCAATTGCACGGCTACGCCACCTATGCCGATTACCAGCTGATCGACCGCATGGCCGGCAAGCCGGAGGCAGTGTCCGCCTTGCTGGGCAAGGTATGGGAACCGGCCAAGGCCAAGGCTGAAGAGGACCGCGTCGCCCTGACCGAGATGGCGCGCAGCCTCGCTCAGCCGACGCCGATTGCGGCCTGGGACTGGCGCTACCTGGCCGAGAAAGTGCGGCAGGCGCGCTACGACCTGGACGACGCCGAACTGAAACCCTACTTCGCGCTGGACAATATGATCGGCGCCATGTTCGACTGCGCCCGGCGCCTGTTCGGCATCAGCTTTGTCGAGCAGCACGGCGTTGCCCTGCATCATCCGGACGCCCGCCTGTGGGAAGTGCGCAGCCGCGAGAATGCCTTGATCGGCCTGTTCATCGGCGATAATTTTGCCCGCGCCAGCAAGCGCAGCGGCGCCTGGATGCATATCTTCCGCAGCCAGTCCGGCCATGCCGGCGGCACCCTGCCTATCGTCATCAACAATAACAATTTCGCCAAGGCCGATACTGCGCTGCTGAGTTTCGACGATGTGCGCACCCTGTTCCATGAATTCGGCCACGGCTTGCACGGCCTGCTGTCGCAGGTGAAGTACGAGCGCCTGGCCGGCACCCAGGTATTGCAGGATTATGTCGAGCTGCCGTCGCAGATTTTCGAGAACTGGGCGGAAGAGGAAGCGGTGCTCAAGCAGCATGCGCGGCATTACCAGACGGGCGAGGCGATTCCGTCAGCGCTGCTGGAAAAGCTCAAGCGCGCGCGCCAGTTCGACCAGGCCTGGGCCACCATCATGTATGCCGGTCCGGCGCTGATCGACATGGCGCTGCATTCGCTGCCGAACGGCAGCGCGGTCGACCTGGATGCATTCGAAGCACAGCAATGCGCGGCGCTGGGCATCCCGCAGGATATCGGCCAGCGCCATTACCTGAGCCATTTCCAGCATCTGTTCGCGGGTTCCGACTACGCCGCCGGCTACTATGTCTACATGTGGGCCGAAGTGCTGGATGCCGACGCCTACAATGCCTTCATCGAAGCCGGCGATCCATTCCAGCCGGCGATTGCCGAACGCTTGCAAAAGCATATCTACAGCTCCGGCAACAAACAGGATCCGGCGCTGGCGTTCCGCGCCTTCCGCGGCCGCGATCCGAAGGTCGAACCGATGCTGGCCAAGCGCGGCTTGATCTAAGCGCCGTAGGGTGGGCACCTGTGCCCACGCGGTAAGTAACTCAATCGATGAGTGAATTCAGCGTGGGCAGGAAATCTGCCCACGCTACGGTTATTTTTTGCCGCCGAAAGGCGATGCAAACACTGCTGCCGCATTTACGGAAGCACCCTGACCCAAGGCGTCGTTGAGGACTTTGGCCAGACGCACGCCGGCACGGCTCAACTGCAAGGCCACCACGCTGGTGGCGTTGCTGACATAGCTGGCCGGCAGCTTGTATTTGCCGCTGGCGTCGGGCGTCGGCAGCTTGCCGTAGGCGTCGGTGCGGGCCAGGCCGAATGCTTCCAGCGACCAGTCGCGCGGCGTCTGCTGCTGCCATTGCGCGATCTGGGCCTTGGTGATCTTGGCGATCAGGGCCGACGCCACCTTGTTCTGGTCGGTGCCCAGCTTGTTCACGAATGCCGTATCCCAGTAGGCGTGCAGCTTGCCGGCGGCGATGCCGGTGGCGGACACGGTTTCATCGTTGCCGCCGCGGTCGTTGGAATCGCTGGAGTGCAGCGGCTGGTGCATGTCGCCGACGAAGTGCAGCAGGAACTGCAGCGCCAGCAGGCGTTCCGCCGGATCGGTATCCGGATTGCTCAATTCAAGCGTGAACTGGTCAACCTTGTCGACCACGCAGTCCTGCGCCACGCCGCCCGAAGCCGGGGTGTTGGCCGGCAGGCTCGGATGGCCGAAGCAGGCGGCGTCGATGTCGCCGTCGCTGATTTCGGTATCGACAAAATGCCAGGCGGCGGTTTCGCGATGCGAATTACGGTATTTATCGGCCCAGGTGGCCTCCGAGGCAATATCGCCAGCGGTCAGGCCTGTGCTGTCATTGGCCAGGATGGCGTTGACCTGGGCGCGGACATTGTCGCTCAGGTAGTTGTTGGCGATCAGGCCGACCACCATATGGCCTTCATCGCCCCAGGCCTGGGCGTTCTGGCTGGCCAGTATCAAAGGCGCGGCGCATGCCACGCCGCTGACGAACGTGAGGAATAGCTGACGGTTCAATTTCATGGAGACTCCATTCGGGAAAGAAGAGAAGGTTTTTTTACAACACTCTTTGCCGCCCGAATATATGCCGCATTTATGACCGCAGCATGTCATTACAGTGCTGCCTGCCAGCACTGACAGGTAGTCAGCGGGCTGTATGAATTCTGCTCATGCAAACTTGAGAGTTTGTCGCTTGACGCAGCCGGTCCCAGGCGAGAAACTGGACAATCAGCGCCATCGTCCGAGCCTTAGTTCCAAGCCGGCGCGCTTCTTCAGGTAGCTCCCTCATGACTCAACGCCAGAAACTCGTCCTGCCGGGCGGCCACAATAAACTGCTCTTGCATTCCTGCTGCGCGCCATGCTCGGGCGAGGTGATGGAAGCCTTGCTTGCCAGCGAAATCGATTTTTCCATCTATTTCTACAATCCGAATATCCATCCGCAGCGCGAGTACGAGCTGCGCAAGAACGAAAACATCCGCTTCGCCGAACAGCACGGCGTGCCGTTCGTCGACGCCGACTACGACCTGGACAACTGGTTTGCGCGCGCCCAGGGCATGGAACATGAGCCGGAACGCGGCAAACGCTGCACCATGTGTTTCGACATGCGCTTTGAGCGCAGCGCGCTGTACGCGCATGAGCACGGCTTTCCGGTGATCAGCAGTTCGCTGGGAATTTCGCGCTGGAAGAACATGGAACAGATCAACGATTGCGGCGCCCGCGCGGCGGCGCATTATCCCGGCATCACCTATTGGGATTACAACTGGCGCAAGCAGGGCGGTTCGGCGCGCATGATCGAGATCTCCAAGCGCGAGAATTTCTACCAGCAGGAATATTGCGGCTGCGTCTACTCGCTGCGCGACAGCAACCGCTGGCGCAAGGACCAGGGGCGCGAGCGCATCAAGATTTGCGAGAAATATTACGGCCAGCCGGAGGAACAGAAATGACGGCCAAAGACACTACTGAGCGCCACTGGCTTGCGACCAGCGTCCCGGTCCAGCCCCAGGCCGATCTGCTGGCCAGCATGGAACAGCAGCTGGCCGAATTCATGCGCACCGTGGCGCAGGATGAAGAAACCGCGCCGCCGCATCTGATGAGCGGCCATCATGCCTGCCCATGCTGCAGCGAGCGCGGGGAATAGCGCCGTTGCGTTAAGGACACCGGCACGGTACTAAGGCCAGGCCAGCGGAAACCGGACTTCCACCAGCAAGCCCAGCTCACCGTCGGCTGCAAGCAGCCGTATCTTTCCGCTATGCTGGAGCACCACCGATCTGGCAATCGCCAGCCCCAGTCCGCTGCCGCTCTGGGTCTGGTCGGGATTGCGGAAGAAACGGTCGAACACGCGCTCGCGCAGAGCCGGGGCGATTCCCGGACCTTCGTCCGCCACGCTCAATATCACCTCGTCTTGCTCACGGCGCAGGCCAACCGTCACGACCCCGCCCGCCGGACTGTACTTGATGGCATTCTCGACCAGATTGTCGATCAGCGACATCAGGCTTTCCCGGCGCCCGAAGATAAAGCACTCATCGTCAGAGTTCAATTCCAGTTCGATATGCTGGGAGTTGGCCAGCGTCGACAGTATCGCCAGCCGGTCTTGCACCAGCACGTCCAGCGCCAGTGGTTCCATGGAGATGCTGGCAGTGGCGTCGCTGCGCACCAGCAGCAGCAGCTGGCTGACCAGCCGGGTGGCGCGGTTGCTGCTGCTCAGGATGCCGGCCAGCAGCTGCTGTTGCTGGCTGTCGCCGGCCTGGCTTTGCAAGGCTTCCGCATTGACCCGCATGGCCGCCAGCGGGGTCCGCAGTTCATGGGCGGCGTCAGCGATGAAGTTGCGTTCGCGCGCCACGTTGTCGCTGATGCGCTGCAACAGGCCGTTGATACGGTCCACCATCGAACTCAGTTCCAGGTGCTTCGGCCTGAAGCTTAGCGGCGCCAGATTGTGCGGGCCGCGCGCCGCTACCTCGCGCGCGATGCGGCTCCACGGACGCAGCGCCACGCGTATCGACAGCCAGGCCGGCAGCAGCAGGAACGGCAGGCTGATCAGCAAGGGCAGGGAATAATAGCCGCGTGAATTCATGTCGATCAGCATGTCCATGGCGTCGGCCGGAACGATGATGGTGACGCGCGTATCCGAATGCGGCGACTGTAGAGTGCGGGCGCGCCAGCGCACGCCATTGGCGTAGATGGTTTCCGCATCGTCGAGACGGCTGTTGTGAATGCCTTGCGGAATATCCTCGGACTGGTAGATCAGCCTTTCTCCCTGCCTTACCCGGATGCTGGGCGACAGTTTCGGCGTATCGCCGCCCACGCCGTAACCTTCGCGTACCGCCAGGTCGATCATGTGCAGCACCTTGAACTGGCGCTCCGGATCGCCGGCCAGGTTGTCGGCGACGCCCAGGATCGCCTCATAGGTGCGGTCGAGATTGATCGGGCCGGGGGCCCGGCTGGTCTCGAACATGGCGTAGCCGATGAACAGGCTCCACAGCACCGTCAGCAGCAGCATCTGCGCCAGCAGCAGACGCCGCACCAGGGTCGGCCGCAGCAGCCAGTTCCATCCGTGCAACATCATTTGTGCGGGCTGCGGGCCGGCGCCTGCAGGTCGATCACGAAGCCGACGCCGCGCACGGTGCGGATGTAGCCGTCGCCTATCTTGCGGCGCAGATTCGCCATGTGCACGTCCAGGGTATTGCTGGCGTTGCCCTGGCCGCCGGGCAGCGCCAGCTCTTCCAGGATGCGGCGCGTCACCACCCGGTCGGCGCGGATCAGCAGGGTGCTGAGCAAGGCGTATTCGCTGGCGGTCAGCTCCACCGGCCGCTCCTGCACGGTCACGCGGCGGGTCGGCGCATGCAGCGACAGGCCGCGCAAGTCCAGGGTATCGCCGTCGAAGCCGTAACTGCGGCGGGCCAGGGCCCTGACGCGAGACAACAGCTCGACCAGCACGAAAGGCTTGACCAGGTAATCGTCGGCGCCGGTGTCGAGGCCGAGCAGGCGGTCGTTGATGGCGTCGCGGGCGCTCAGGATAATCACCGGCAAGCCGTTCTTCTCGCGCCGCAAGCGCGTCAGCAGGCTCAGGCCGTCGCCGTCCGGCAGGCCCAGATCCAGCAGCACCAGGTCGCAAGTGTCGGATTCCAGGGCGCGCTGCGCATCCGCCAACTGGCGTACCCAGACCACGTCCATGCCTTGGTCGGAGAGGGCAATGCGGACGCCGTTGCCGAGGTCCAGGTCATCTTCAATCAACAGTATTTTCATAATTTGCTATTTAAGCATCTTAATGTGAAGAAAAGCTGAAGAACACAGTTTGCGAGGAAGGCGTCTTCAGCAAACGTTCATGAACGGCTCATGTTTTCTTCATATCGCTCACGGATACTGCTGAATTGACCATTCTCGTATGGCTGCGGAGCGCGCCATATCATCCGACCAGGAAGCCGACCATGAAGAAACGCTATATCAAGCCCGCCCGTTCCCGCAATTTCTATGTCATTACGAATACTCTTTTGTCGATAGCCGTGCTGCTGGCGCTGCTGGCCGTCGGCCTGCTGGCGGCCAAGAGCGCCCATGCCGATGAAGCCAAGTCCGGCGCCAATGCCGCAGCGGCCGAAAACACATTCATCATAGGCGCCGGCGCAGCCTTTGGTCCACGCTATTCCGGTTCCAGCCAGAACATGACCGGACCGCTCCTGCTGCTCGACTATTCCACGTCCAGCGGCTTTTTCGCCAGCACCATGCGCGGTCTCGGCTATGGCAGCACGATCGGCGCCTTCAACTATAGCGCAGCCTTGGGCTATCGCGGCGGACGCGAAGAGAAGGATGAGAGCGATTTCGGCTTCAGCAGCGGCAGCACGCGCCTGCGCGGCATGGGCACCATCAAGGGTTCGGCCAGCGCCATCCTGAGCCTGGGCTACGCCCCGCTCGAGTGGCTGAACCTGAGCGTCACGGCCGATCTCGCGCTTTCGCAAAGAAACAACGGCAATGCCTTCCATTTCGGCGTTTCCAGCCCGTTCTACTCGGGCGCCAGCGATAAGCTGTCGCTGGCGGCGACGGCCAGCGTCGGCGACAGCAAATACATGCAGACCTATTACGGCGTGACCGGCCTGCAGCATCAGAATTCCGGCTACCGCGCTTTCAAGCCGAAGATCGGTCTGTATGAAGTGAACGCCAGCCTGAGCTGGGAACATCGCTTCGACGCCAAATGGGCGCTGCAGACCATGGTGGGCGCGACGCGCTTGCAGGGCGACGCCGCCAAGAGTCCTCTGGCCAGCCGCAGGCTGGCGCCGAATGCCGCCATCTACCTTACCTACACTTATTGAGGCCGCATTGAACTTAGCCAACGATGGAAAGCATATGGACAGCGCGAACTTGATCCTGATTACCGGCGCCACCGGATTCCTGGGCGGCGCCACCGTAGTGCAAGCCATCAAGGCCGGACTGACGCCGCGCTTGCTGCTGCTGGTGCGTGCACAGGACCCAGCGCAAGGGATGGACCGCTTGCAGGCTCAGTTGAAGCGGCTCGGCGCCGGCGACTGCGAGCTGGCCCAGCTGCGCCTGTCGCAAGTGCTGTGCGGCGACTTGTCGGCGCTTGACGGCATCGCCGCCGATGCGCGTCTGCAGCGCGTGTCGACCGTGATTCATTGCGCCGCCCTGGCCACTTTCGCCAACCATCCAGCGCTGGAAACCACCAATGTCGACGGCACGCTGGCGCTGGCGGCAATGATGCAAGGCCGTCCCGGCTTGCGGCGTTTCCTGTACATCGGCACCGCCATGGCTTGCGGCAGCCATTCGGCCAGCGACCACAGCATTCCGGAAATCGCCAATCTGTCTCTGGCGCAGGAAGACCACCTGGTGCCGTACACCCGCTCCAAGGCGGTCGGCGAGCGCCTGCTGCGGCAACGCTTTCCGCAACTGCCGCTGGTGGTGCTGAGGCCCTCGATCGTGGTCGGCCACACGACGCTGGGCTGCACACCCTCGCAAAGCATTTTCTGGGTTTTCATGGCCTGGCAGAAGCTGGGCGCGCTGACGGCTGCGATGCATGACAGGATCGACGTGGTGCCGGTCGACTGGTGCGCCGGCGCGATCCTGCATCTGGCCCTCAAGGACAAGCTGGCGCAGCCGGTATACCATCTGTCGGCCGGGACCCAGTCTAGCCGCTCGTTCCGCCAGATCGACAGCGCGCTGGCCGCCGTCGGCATGGGCAACGTCTGTGGCCGCGATTACGAACAGATCGAGGTCGGGAAAATAGACCAGCTGCTGCCGCGCATCAAGATCCGCATCCCGGACTGCAGCCCACGGTTGCTGATGCGGGCATTAAAGCTGTACGGCGAGTTCGCCAGGCTCAACTATGTGTTCTGCAACAAGAACCTGCTGGCCGAAGGTGTACCGAGCGCGCCGCCATTCACCGACTATATCGGCCTGTGCGCAGTCAGCACCAGGCATATCCCCATCGGCGAGCAAATGAAATGGGATTTCAAGTAAGCGGGATCGGATCCTAAGATCCGCTGAACCAGTTGTAACCCTGGTCTTCCCAATAGCCGCCGGGATTTTCATTGGTGACGAAGAGCGCCGCTATGTGCTTGGGATTCTTGAAGCCCAGCTTGGTCGGCACCCGCAGTTTCAGCGGATAGCCGTATTCGGTGGGCAGCGGCTCCTGGCCGAAATCCAGCGCCAGTATGGTCTGCGGATGCAAGGCGGTCGCCATGTCGATGCTGGAGTAATAACGGTCGGCGCATTTGAAGCCGACATATTTTGCCGTGGTATCGGCGCCGATATGCGCCAGAAAAGTGCGCAACGGCACGCCGCTCCACTGGCCGATGGCGCTCCAGCCTTCGATGCAGATGTGGCGCGTGATCTGCGACGCCTGCGGCAAGGCGCGCAGCTGCGCCAGGTTCCAGCTGCGCTTGTCGCGCACCAGGCCGGAAACTTCCAGCTTGTAGGTATCGCCATCGATTTCCGGCGCCGAATCGGCGTCGTAGAAAGCGTTGAACGGAAATGGCTTGGTGATCATGCTGGCCGGATAAGTCGGCGCCAGATGATTGGGGCGGAACAGCATGCTCTGCACGCGGTCGTTCCAGCGCGACATCGCCCACAATACCTTGTCGACCTGGTCGCCATCCTGCAGGTTGCAGCCGGATAGCAGCGACAGCGCGCCCAGCGACAGGCCGGAGCGCAGGAACAGGCGGCGTTGCAGCTGCACCAGCTCCGGTTGCAGTTCGCTGTTTTTCGGTGGTTTTTCTTTCTTTTCGCTCATGCTTGCTGCTCCTGCTTTGGCGGTTTCTTGCCGGCGTGGCGCGGCGCCCGCCCTGTCAGCATCGGCAATAGCGTGCTCGGCACGATCAGCACCAGCGCCAGGTGCACCGCGACGAAGGCGACAATGCCGGCCATTGCCACAAAGTGCACGCGGCGCGCTACGTCGTAGCCGCCGAACAGGTCGACCAGGCCATCCAGCTGCACCGGTTTCCAGATCGACAGGCCGGACGCCACCACCAGCACGCCAAGCAGCAGCACGGCGATATACATCAGGCGCTGCACGGCGTTATAGATGCCGGGCTGATGCGCCAGCTTGAAAGTCAGGGCATTTTTTACGTCGCGCAATAGATCGCGTGCGCGCAGCGGCAGGAAGTGGCGGCGGAAATGGCCAGCCAGCAGGCCGTAGCCCAGATAGATCAGGCCATTCGCCACCAGCAGCCACATCGCCGCCAGATGCCAGGCGATCGCGCCGCCCAGCCAGCCGCCCAAGGTGGCCCAGCGCGGGAAGTCGAAGCCGAACAGCGGCGAGGCGTTATAGATGGCCCAGCCGCTCATCACCATGCAGACGATGGCGAAGGCGTTGATCCAGTGAGCCACCCGTACCAGCAAGGGATGAATGATGGGGCGGGTTTGGCCGGCAGTCGTCATGGGGATACCTTGTCAAGAATGATTGCGGGCAGCCAGGCCGCCCGCAAAGCCGCATTACATCGGCGGTACTACGCCATTGACGCCAACCGTGGCGCGGCCAACGACGTCGCTGCCATCGGCAGCCTTGCTGACAAAAAATACGCCATGCGCGCCCGCCACCAGCAGGCTGCGGTCACCCTTGTTGAGGCTGACGATAGGAACATCGGCCGGCACCACGATCTTCTTTTCGCCATCCGGATACTTGACCGTGATGGTGCGGCCGCTGGTCACCACCACGTCGCCGACGGTGCCGTTGGTCATGCTGCTCTTCTTGCCCAGGTCCCAGGCGTAATGGCCTTCACCGACCTTCATGCCGGCCGGGAAGACGTGCACTTCCAGCGCCTTCAGGCTGCCGTCGGGCAGCGGCACGGCGGCGCTGCCGATGAAGCTGTCGGACTTGATGTCGGTGATGGCGGCATGGCTGACCGAAAACAGCATCAGGTCCGGCGCCAGCTTCAGGGTCAGTTTCTTGCCGGCCTTGGTGCTGACTTCCAGATTGTCAGCGTTGACTTTTTCAATCGTGGCGCGCACCCGCACCGGTGCTGCCGGGGCGGCAGTCTGGGCGATGGCGACGCTGCCATAGGCGAGGAGGGTCGATGCGGCCAGGGCCGGCACGAGCCGGCGCAAGAGTTGTGCAGTTGTCATGGGATCAGTCTCGGTGGTTGCTGGGAAGTCCAGTCTAGGTGGGCCGGAGTGTCTTATCGGTGACATATGAATGACAATATTGTCATTCTTCTCGGTAAGCGAATTGATAGAATAGGCCTAACTAAATCAAGGACATAGCATGGCTATCCTCGTCATCGAAGACGACCCCAAGACCGGCGCCTACCTCAAGAAGGGGCTGCGTGAATCCGGCTATGCAGTCGATCTGATACGCAACGGCAGCGACGGCTTGCACATGGCGCTGGAAAATTCCTACGACCTGGTGGTGCTGGACGTCATGCTGCCCGGCACCGACGGCTGGAAGATCATGGGGGCGATCCGCGCCCGCCGCGACCTGCCGGTCATCTTCCTGACGGCGCGCGACCATGTCAACGACCGCATACGCGGGCTGGAGCTGGGCGCCGACGATTACCTGGTCAAGCCGTTTTCGTTTACCGAACTGCTGCTGCGCATCCGTACCCTGCTGCGCCGCGGCGTGGTGCGCGAAGCGCATGAGCTGGATTTTTTCCAGGTGGCCGACCTGCAGCTCGACCTGCTGCGCCGCAGGGTGACGCGCCAGGGCATCGACATCGTCCTCACCAACAAGGAGTTCCTGCTGCTGCACCTGCTGGTCAAGCGCCAGGATGAAGCCTTGTCGCGCACCGTCATCGCTTCCGAAGTGTGGGACATGAATTTCGATAGCGACACCAACGTGGTCGATGTCGCCATCAAGCGCCTGCGCGCCAAGATCGACAACCCCTTCGAGCACAAGCTGATCCACACGGTGCGCAGCATCGGCTACATGTTTTCGGAAAATCCATGAAACTCTGGCGCAGCCTTTCGCTGACCGCGCGCGTCACTTTCCTGTTTGCGCTGATTGCCTGCGCCATCGTCACCAGTCTCGGCATGTACCTGTATTCGTCGACACGGCAGGCGCTGGAAACCCGCGCCGATTATTCGCTGATCGGCAGGGTGGAACATTTCCGCACGCTGCTGCACGATCTCTACAATGTCAAGCAGATGGAAGACCGGCCGGCGCTATTTGAAACCATGCTGGGCAGCGAGCAGGATGTGCTGATGTTCAGCTACCCGGGCCAGGCGCCGTTCTTGCGGGTCAATCCCGACAACATGGCGCCGCCGGCGATGAAGCCGGTCGGCCTCAAGCAGCCGCTGACGCTGGCCACGCTGCAGGCGGGCGAGCGTGCCGATGGCGTGCGCGTGCGCTGGATCTCGACCGAGGCCGAGGTGGGCGGCGACGGCAGCAAGGTCGTGATTGTGGGCGCCCATGTGATGACGCAGGAATCGCATATTCTTGCCGCCTACTACTGGCAGGTGATCGCTGCGGCAGCGGTATCGGTGCTGCTGACGGCGCTGCTCGGCTTCCTGGTGCTCAAGCGCGGCTTCCGGCCGCTAAGTGCAATGGCCGAGCGCGCCGCCGAAGTCAGCCCGACCAATATCGCGATCCGCTTGCGTGAAGAAGATGCGCCGCAGGAGCTGCGGCTGCTGGCGGCCTCCTTCAACGCCATGCTGGACCGGCTGTCCTATGGCTACGAACATCTGTCGCAATTTTCCGCCGACCTCGCGCACGAGATCCGCACGCCGATCGGCGCCATGATGGGGCAGACCCAGGTCACTCTCAACAAGGTGCGTAATGCCGGCGAATACCAGCAGGTGCTGGAATCCAACCTGGAAGAGCTGCAGCGCCTGAGCCGCATCGTGGAAAACATCCTGTTCCTGGCGCATGCCGACCACGCCGGCCTCTCGGTCGAGAAAACGTCGCTGGCGCTGGCCGATGAGCTGCACAAGATCGCCGAGTATTTTGAAGGCGTGGCTGAAGAGCGCGGCATCAGGCTGCTGGTGGAGGCCAGCGGCGAGCTGGAAGCCAGCCCGGTCATGTGGCGCCGCGCCGTCAGCAACCTGGTGGTGAACGCGGTGCGCTATGCGCTGCCGGGCAGCACCGTGCTGTTAAGCGGCAAGCCGCGGGAGCAGGGCATCTGCGTCGAAGTGGAAAACCAGGGGGATCCGATCTCACAGGAACAACTGGATCGCCTGTTCGACCGCTTCTACCGCGGCGACAAGTCGCGCAGCGAATTCACGGAATCGAATGGCCTGGGGCTGGCGATCGTACGCGCCATCATGCTGGTGCACGGCGGCAGCGCCGAGGTCGCCTGTTCAGCGGCAGGCTTGATCCGCTTCAGCCTGTATTTCCCGCAACAGCTGCCGGAACGGCTAGAAGAAATGAGAGCGCGAGCCTGATACAGCAGCTCGCGCTGATATTGCAGCCGGGTAGGGTGGGCGGGGTTTTTTGCCCACGCGGCGGCGCAATGCAACTGCGTGGGCACAGGTGCCCACCCTACGTTCTAACTCAGGACACTAGGATCAATTAGCGCAGGCGCGCCATCTCCAGCGCCATGCTCAGCTTGCCGAAGCGGGCGGTGATGTCTTCGAAAGCTTTTTGCTTTTGCGCCGTGCTCAGCTTGGTATCGTACATGTTATTGCGCAGCAGGCCGAACATGGTGAGATCGGCGATCGGCTTCAACTGGGCGTCGGTGGAATGCTGGAAACCCGACAGGTCGAGGATTTTTTGCAGCACGTCTGGCTGGCTGGCCGGATTCTTCGGTTTGCCATAGGTGACAAAAAACTCTTCGATGCGCGCCTTGCTGGCGGCCGGCAAATCCTTGCGGTACAGCAGCGGATCGTTAGGAATCAGCGGCGACGACCAGATCACGCGCAGCTTGCTGAGCTGCTCCGGCGATTCCTTCTTCAGGCGGTCCAGCTCCTCGGTATTGTTGGTGGCGACATCGACCTGGCCGTTGATCACAGCCTGCAGGTTCTTCTTGTGGTTGCCGACCACGATGCTCTTGAACAGCCGTTCCGGTTCCACCTTGTTCTTGGCGAAGGCGTAGTAGGCGGGCACCAGGTAGCCCGAAGTCGAACTCTTGTCGCCATCGTAGAAGCTGTACACGCCCTTGTTGGCCAGGATGTCCTCGAACGACTTGATCGGGCTTTTGGCAGGGGTGATCAGCACCGAATTGTAGCCGTGCGAACCGTCTTGCTTGACCATCTGCGCAAACACCGTCGACTGGTTGTCTTCCACCGCTTCCAGCGCGATCTTGCTACTCAGCCAGGCTACCTGGATGGTATTGGTTTTCAGGCCGTTCAGGATGTCGTTGTAGTTGGTCGACACCACCGTGCGCACTTCCATCTTGGTGTACCTGGCGAAGTCGTCGATTACCGGCTGCCAGCGCTTTTGCGTGTCTTCGGCGGTGGTGGTGGCGATCAGGCCGATGGTGATCTTGCGCGGATTGTCGTCATCCTTGGCGACTGCGCGCGGCACGACGCAGTACATGGCGATGGAGCTCAGCAAGAGCGCGGTTTTCAGTAATTTCTTCATTGTTGCCTATCTGACTATTTCAAGGTGATGGAAAACATGTAGCAGCGGCCGCGCTGGGCGGCCGCATAAATTCATGCGAGGGATATGCGCCGGTTCCCGTGCAGGAACCGGCTGGCCGGTCGCGGACCGGCGCTAGAAACGGGATCAGCCCAGCAGCGCTTCGCCGCTCTTGCCGTACTTGATGCTGGCTTCCGACGGCATCCAGTTGCCGGTCTGCTCGTTGCGGCCTTGCAGCAGGAAACGCGGCGACTTGGCCGGGATCTGCTCGGCGGCCAGTTTCGACAGGTCGCCGATCTTGCCCTTCTTCATGCGGTTGACGATCATGCCCAGCTGGGTGTCGGCGAAATCGCGCAGCATGTCGTAGTCGCCATCGCTGTCGCCGGCCACGAAGATCGGACCGTAGCCCTTGCTCGCCACCAGCTCCTGCTTGATTACCTCGGTCTTGCCAGGGCCCCAGTTGAGCGGCCAGCCAGCTTTGTACTGGTTGACGAAGACGCCGTTGGCGCTTTCCAGGCGCAGGCCCAGCACGTGTTCACGCTTGACGTTGTAGCCGTACTTCGGCGTGGTGGCGAACACCGCCACCACGTCTTCCAATGAAGCCGAGCTGACGTAGACATCGATGCCGCTCTGCTGCAAGGCATCCATCAAGGTGGCGATCTCGGTGCACAGGCGGATGCCGTGGAAATGCGTAGTGCTGACAACACCGGCTTTGCCTGGCTGCGCCGCCGGGCTGGTGTACTTGGTCTTGACCAGGCCCAGGCCGAGATTGTGGTCGTTGGACGCCTCCGCCAGTTTTCGCACTTCCGCCACCGACATGTTGGTGAAGAAGTAGATCACCCATGGGTAGCCGACGTTGACGCCGTAGGTCTCGTTGACTGCTTCATACAGGTAGTACAGCTTGGCGCGGAAATCCTGGAACTGCGCGCTTTCGCGGATCTCTTCCAGTTTCTTGTCGCCCTTGAACTTGTCGCTGTTTTCGTACAGGTACTGATAGTCGCTGTCGATGTCGCTGCAGATCGCTTCCAGCTCGACGCTCTGGCCGGCGGCGTTCTTGAAGTCGGCGGCAAACGGGCCGGCCGGTACATTCTGGCGGATGATGGCGGCCATTTCCTGCGGCGTCAGCTTGAAGGAGAGGGTGTTGATCTGATACATCAGCAACGCTTCTTCGGTGTCGTTCATGATGCTGGTGTTGTCCCAGTCGAACACTGCGTAAGGACGGCGCTTGGGATTGTAATCGGCGCTGCTGTTGCCGTTGCGCGCGATCAGGGCTTGCAGCTGCTGGTGGTTGCGTTCGCCCCATTTGGCACGGTCCAGTTTCAGGCCGGCGGATTTGGCTTCCTTCGCCAGCAGTTGCGCCGGCGCCAGCGCGACGGCGGCCACTCCTGCTACCAGGCCGCCGGTGAGCAATGCGCGGCGCTTTTGCAAAATGGCTGTGTCTTCCGGTTTTTTTACGTTTTTCATGATTGCGGCCTCCCTGTGCCAGTCGAAATGCATGTTCAAATTATTGCCCGTTGGCATCTTGTGCTTGCCAATTGGACAGCCGATTACACTAGCATATTTCCATTTAGAAACGTAGCTGAATGGCACACAAATCCCAAAAGAAACGTGCTTAAGCTTATGAGCAAGAGCCGTGCCGAGCTCTGCCGCTGCGGCGATTTTCAGCTATGCTCATGGTTCCGCCGGGCAATGCATGTGCCGCGGCCAGACCTTTGCGAGGTGCTGCTGATGAAGTCGTGGGGAAATCCGGAGCTAAGCTGCTTGCTGCCCTGCCGTTGTGGCGCGGCCTGTCTTTCATTTGCGGCGGCAAGCCATGGCGGCTGACGACAGCGTTGTCAGCGACGTAGTGATCGTCGGCGCCGGCCCGGCCGGTTCGCACCTGGCTTATCTGCTGGCGCAGCAGGGGCTGCAGGTGACTATCATCGACAAGCAGGCATTCCCGCGCGCCAAGGTGTGCGGCGGCGGTTTGTCGCGCAAAGCCATGGACCTGCTTGGCTTTGAACTCGGCGCCGCCATGCATCAGCCGATAGTCGGCGCCATTCTTACGTACGGCAACCGCGACGCCGTGCTCAAGGAAATGCAGCCGATGGCAGCTTGCACCGTGGTGCGCAGCGAATTCGACCAGATGCTGCTGGACCGCGCTTGTGCCCAAGGCGTACGCTTCTGCCCCGAGACGGCGTTTGTCGACGCCACCGAATCCGCGGACGGCGTCAGCGTGACGACCAGCTGCGGGGTGCTGCGCAGCCGTTTGCTGCTGGCGGCAGACGGCGCCGCCAGCGCTGTGCGCAACCGCCTGTTTGGCAAGGACCTGGTGGCTTATGTACCGGCGCTGGAGGCCATGCTCTGGCCCGAGGAAGGAGCCCTGGAGCGCTTCGGCCAGCGCGCGCTGTTCGACTTCGACGGCATGCCGCACGGCTATGGCTGGATCTTCCCGAAGCGCGATCATTTCAATGTCGGTGTGTACTCACCTTTTGGCGGCACCGCCCTGCGCCAGCATCTGGAGCGCTTTACCGCGGCCTACGCCAGCCTGCGGCGGCCGCGTAAAGTCGAATACCAGGGCTATATCATCCCTTTGGCGAATCGTCGCCAGCTATTCCAGCGCGGCCGCGTGTGGCTGCTGGGCGATGCCGCCGGGCTGGCGGAAGCCTTGTTCGGCGAAGGGATTTATTTCGCTTTGAAAACCGCGACGCTGGCTGCCCGGGCGATCGCCGCGGATGGTTTGCGCGGCGATTCCATGGCCTACAGCCGGCTGTTGCAGCGCGAACTGCTGCCCGAGTTGCGCGCGGCAAGCTGGATGGCGCAGCTGGTCTACCGTTTTCCGAAACGGGCGTTTTCTCATCTGGTGCTGAACCAGCGCGTCAACCAGGATTTTGCCGGCCTGATCAGCGGCGAGATGGGTTACCGCGATTGCCTGCGCAAGACCTTGCTTGAGTTTCCGCGCTGGCTGATGCCGAGCACGGTGGCGGATGCGGCAAGGATTGATTCTTGCTAGTCCAAGTTGTTGTTACAGGCGTACCCGACACATCATTTCCCACACCAGCCCTATGGATAATTCAATGACCGCGCAACGCAAGACTTTACCCAATGCTTTAGCTAAAAAATCCGCTGCCTACGCTCCCGCGCTGCTGGCCCTGCCGTTGCTGGTCGGCGCAGTACTGGCTTGCGGCCACGTCTCGGCCGCAACGGCGGCTGCGGCCAAGGCTGCCGATACCCACGTCGATACCGATTCCATCATCAGCACCATCAGCGCATCGGAGCGCACGCGGCCGTTTCCGGTCGGCGAGAAGCTGGCTTATTTCGTCAATATCAAGGATGGCGACCAGGTGCGCTCGCCGTTCCGGGTGGCCTTCGCGGTTACCGGCATGGGCGTGTCGCCGGTGGCGGCAGGCGACATACACGACACCGGCCATCATCACATCCTGATCGATATGCCGATGCCGGCCGACATCAAGGCGCCGATCCCGTTCGACAAGCCGAACGAGTACCAGCACCAGCACTACAAGCATTTCGGCAACGGCGAAACCGAGACTCTGCTGGATCTGCCGGCCGGCAAGCACACGCTGCGGCTGCTGTTCGCCGACCATAACCACGTGCCTTACTATATTTCCAGCAAAGAGATTACGGTGACGGTGCTGGACAAGGCGCACTAAGAGCCGAAACCGGGCCTCAGAAACCCGGCAGCCGCATGCTTTCCGGATCGCCGACCTCGGCCCGTTCGTGGCCAAGCAGCCAGGCCTTGCGTTCCAGGCCGCCGGCAAATCCGGTCAGCTTGCCGTCGGCCCCCACCACCCGGTGGCAGGGGACGATGATGGCAATCGGGTTGGTGGCGTTGGCGCTGCCCACCGCGCGGGCGGCGCCGTTGTGCTCGCCCAGCTGCTGGGCAAGTTTGCCGTAGGTGGTCATGCGGGCCGGCGGGATCTGGCGCAAGGCGGTCCAGACCCGTTGCTGGAATTCCGTGCCGTTGGTGGCTACCGCAATATCCTTCAGCGCATCCAGCTGGCCGTTGAAATATCGTTGCAGAGCGGGCTCGGCAACGGACGGCGAACTTGCATCGCTCAGGGTGTAATGGCCGTAATGGGTCGTCAGCAAGCTGCGCATGCGCGGCTCATAGTCTTCAAAGTCCAGTGCACGCACGCGATCCTGGCTGTCGGTGACCAGCAGGATGACGCCAATGGGCGAGGCGACGCGGTGTAGGAATAGATTCATGGTGGTGCTCCCGTCAGATCAGATAGCTGTGCTTAGCTTATGACGACAGTTTACAGATACATAGCCTTCTGTGCACCCTGAGTCTTGCGGTCGAATTCGATTCCCGGCAAACCGCGAGCAGCGTGCGCTGCCGGCAGCATGCGGAATGGGCGGATAAAAATGGGGTGGAAACCGTTACGTCTTCCACCCCACCTTGTTTCCTTATTTTTTGAAGCGAGCTTCAGCCAGCTTGTCGGCCACGACGCTGGTCGGCAAGCCTTCCGAGTCGGCGCGCTTGAAGATTTCCGACAGCGTCACGCCGATTTCGCGCACATGCGCTTCGACATCGGCTTCCGGCTTTTCGTAGTACTCGTAGCAGACCTTGATGATGCCGCCGGCGTTGATTACGAAATCCGGGACGTACAGGATTTCCTTGCGGCGCAGCAGTTCGCCGACTTCCGCGGTCGCCAGCTGGTTGTTGGCGGCACCGGCGACGATCTTGGCCTTCAGGCGCGTCAGGGTAGCCGGGTTGAGCGTGGCGCCCAGTGCGCACGGCGCGTAGATGTCGGCTTGCACATCGTAGATGGCGTCGGTGGCCACCACTTCGGCGCCGAACTCGGCGCGCGCGCGTTCCAGCGCGGCCTGGTCGATGTCGGTGACGATCAGCTTGGCGCCGGCTTCATGCAGGCGGCGTGCATAGTCGTAGCCGACGTTGCCCAGGCCCTGTACCGCAACGGTCAGGCCTTGCAGCGAATCGCGGCCCAGGTAGTGCTTGACGGCCGCTTGCGCGCCGACGAAGCAGCCCAGCGCAGTGAAAGGCGACGGATCGCCGCTGGCGCCCAGGCCTGCAACATATTTTGT
>NZ_DATMRB010000042.1:0-32514 GCF_035566555.1 Collimonas sp. | reverse complement strand
GCCACGATGCCCTGGCCGACGCGGCTGGCGCGAACGATGATCACGCCCTTCTTGCGCGCTTCAACCAGCGGCGTTTTCATTTGCGCTGCAATGCTGCCGTCGCCGACGCCGGCCTGGATGATGCCCTTGGCGCCGGAAGCCACTTGCGCATCGAGTGCGGCGCGGGTCATGTTGGCGTAGCCGTAGATGATGTCAACCTGCGGCAGCACGTCCAGCTTGCTGACGTCGAATTCGGTATCGACCGTGTTCTTGCGGGTCGACTGGCGGTAGAAATAAGCCTTGTTGCCCTGGATGTAACCCAGCATGCCGAGTTCGGTCGACTTGAAGGTGTCGGTGGTCGAGGTATTGGTCTTGGTGACTTCGCGCGCAGCGTTGATCTGGTCGTTCAGCGACACCAGCACGCCCTTGCCGATGGCATCCTTGCTGCCGGCCAGCAGGACCGCGTTGTACAGGTTGATCGGGCCGTCGGCCGAGATCGCGGTGGATGGACGCATGGCGCCGACCACTACTACCGGTTTGCGGCTCTTGACCGTGAGGTCGAGGAAATAAGCGGTTTCTTCGATGGTGTCGGTGCCGTGGGTGATGACGATGCCATCCACATCCGGTTGCGCCAGCAGCGCGTTGACGCGCTTAGCCAGCTTCAGCCAGTGGTCGTTAGTCATGCTTTCGCTGGCGATCTGGAATACCTGCTCACCCTTGACGTTGGCGACTTTCTTCAGCTCGGGCACAGCGGCGATCAATTTTTCCACGCCCACGGTGGCCGAGGTGTAGCCCACGGTCGTCGTGCTGTCGGCGCCGGTGCCGGCGATGGTGCCGCCGGTTGCCAGGATCACGACGTTAGGCAGTTTGGCTTGTGCATCTTGCGCTTGCACCGCGGAAGTCGACAGCAGCAAGGCGCCGAACATCACTAGTGCGTAGGATTGGACAGTGCGCAGTGTAAGTTTGCGGGTAGACATAAATCTCCTGATTTTGTGAATAATTGTGGACCACAGCCTGAGCTGAAAAAGCTCACGCAGCGGTCACGCGGCAGATCAATATTACTCAATGAGCATTGAACAATGCGCCGTCGCGCAGCGAAACTGTAACGGAAAGTGGACAGCCAACCTATGCTAACTATGCATAGGTTTATGCACAATCGTTATAGACATCGCGGAGATCGGGCAGGCGCGCGATTTTATTATCAAAAAGAAATGCCAGTCAACGCCTGCCCCGTTTTTCCTACGCCGCCGTACCGGCTTCGGCTGCCTGCGTGATCAGCAGCTCGCGGGTAGGGAACGGGATCGAGCAGTTCACCGACGCCAATGCTGCTTGCAGGTTTTGTGCCAGCGACCAGCGCACTGCCCAGTATTCGGAAGTGGTGGTCCAGGCTCGCATGTTCAGCATCACTGCGCTCTCGGCATGGTCGGTGACCACCACCAGCGGCGCCGGCGTCGCCAGGATCCGCTCGTCCGCCAGCAGCAGCTTTTGCAGCGCCTGGATCGCCGCGGCCGGATTGTCCTTGTAATTGATGCCGACCGGCATGTCGATACGGCGCGTATTGTTGCGGCTGAAGTTGGTCAGCGCACTGTTCCAGAGCTGATTGTTGGGTACGAACAGGCAGATGCCGTCGGCCTTGGTCAGCTTGGTGGCGAACAGGCCGATTTCATCGACCGTGCCTTCGATGCTGCCGTTGGAAATGTATTCACCCACCTGGAACGGCCGCAGGAATAGCAGCATCATGCCGGCCGCGATATTTTGCAAGGTGCCTTGCAAGGCCAGGCCGATGGCCAGGCCGGCGGCGCCGAGGATGGCGACGATACTCGCGGTCTGCACCCCGAACTGGCCCAGCACGGCGACCAGCGTGATCAAGCGCACCAGCCACAGCAGCACGCTGCGCAGCACCGGCCGCAAGGTGGCGTCGAGGCTGGCGCGGATCATGACGCGGTCGAGCGCATTGGCGAAACGCGAGGACAGCCACCAGCCCACCGCCAGCGTGAAAATGGCGAGCACGGCGTTCAGGCCGTAGTGCAGGGAAGATTCGAGGAGGAAATTCCAGAGCGTTGTAAGTTGATTGACGGCTAATATATTCAAGGGCAGCTCCTGTTGCTTATAAGAAAAAGCGCGAACCGGGTCCGCAGATTCAGCCCTCTATGTTACCAGTTGACTTAGATACAACCAGCGAAATCCAGCCAGAGCGCTCCGGGTTTGCTACCATACGGCTGATCCGCCCACCTTCTTTAGCCACCGCACTGCGTCCCCCCATCAGCACAATATGAGCAAATTCTGGAGTCCCATCGTCAGCCGCCTGACGCCTTACACCCCCGGCGAACAACCCAAGCTGAGCAAGCTGGTCAAGCTCAACACCAATGAGAATCCGTACGGGCCGTCGCCGCTGGCGCTGGCCGCGATTGCCGCCGAGGCGGGCGACAGCCTGCGCCTGTATCCCGATCCCGAGGCCGACGTCCTGAAACGGGCGCTGGCCGAACAGAACGCCGCGCACGGCATCACCGTTGCCCACGTGTTCGTCGGCAACGGTTCCGACGAAGTGCTGGCGCATGCCTTCCAGGCCCTGCTGCAGCACGAAGAACCGATCCTGTTCCCGGACATCAGCTACAGCTTTTACCCGACCTACTGCGGCCTGTATCAGGTAGCGCACCGCACGGTGCCGCTGGCGGCGGATTTCAGCCTGCGCGTCGACGACTATCTGGGCGTCGCTGCCGGCGGCATCATTTTCCCGAATCCGAATGCGCCTACCGGCTGCCTGCTGCCGCTGGCCGAAGTCGAACGACTGGTGGCGGGGCAACCTGACTGCGTGGTGATCGTCGATGAAGCTTATGTCGATTTCGGCGGCGACAGCGCGATCCCGCTGGTGGCGCGCTATCCTAACCTGCTGGTGGTGCAGACCCTGTCGAAGTCGCGCTCGCTGGCCGGCTTGCGGGTCGGCTTTGCGATCGGCCATCCGGACCTGATCACGGCGCTGGACCGGGTCAAGAACAGTTTCAACTCCTATCCGCTGGACCGCATGGCCATCGCCGGCGCCACTGCCGCCATCAAGGACCAGGCGCATTTCGACAAGACCCGGCATGCAGTGATGGCCAGCCGCGAGCACATGGTGGCGGGACTCGCCGCGCTCGGCTTCGAGGTGCTGCCGTCGGCCGCCAACTTCGTGTTCGCGCGTCATCCGCATCATGACGCCGCCAAGCTGGCCGCCTGCCTGCGCGGCGACGGCATCATCGTGCGCCATTTCAGCAGCGCCCGCATCGCCCAGTTCCTGCGCATCACGGTCGGCACCGACCAGGCTTGCCAGGCATTGCTGGATGCCTTGCAGCTGCATCTGAAAACATTACCGGTCGACTTCTGACCTTGCCTCAGCGCGGCCGGCGCCTATAGAAGCAGAACCGGCCGCGCTGATTTCGCTGACTGCACCACCCGCCGCTGTCCAGACAGCCACTTTTCCTTCGCCCAATGTCCATACCCATCGCATCATCCAGTGCAGTCCACCCGCGCATGCGTCAGGTAGCGCTACCGCTGCTGTTCCTGCTGGTCGGCGTGATCTTCGCCAGCTGGGTTTCGCGCATCCCTGCGCTGCGCGATCATCTGCAGCTGGATCCGGCCAGCATCAGCCTGTTCCTGCTGGGCGGCGGCATCGGCGCGGTCAGCTCGTTTCCGCTGGCGGCCTGGCTGATCGGCCACTACGGCGCCCGCCGCGCCTGCTGGTATGCCGGCCTGGCGCTGTTGCTGAGCGTGCCATGCCTGGCGCTGGCGCCCAACCTGCCGCTGCTGATGCTGGCGATGCTCTGTCTCGGCGTCTGCTCCAGCTGCTTCAACGTGGCGATCAATACACTCGGCGCGGAAGCTGAAAAAAACGCCGGCCGCTCGATCATGTCGCAGCTGCATGCCTGGTATTGTGTCGGTACGCTCTCCGGCGCCCTGCTGGGCAGCGCCATCGCCGGCCTCGGTATCGGGCCTTTACTGCACTTTGTCGCGATTGCCCTGTGTGCGCTAGTGCCGCTGCGCCTGTGCTATCGCGCATTGCCGAACGACCGGCCACAGTACATCGCCGGGAAGAAACACTTTGCGTTGCCGCACGGCCCCCTGATCGCCCTTGGCGTAGTGGCTTTCGGCGGCGCCATCGTCGAAGGTTCGGTGGCCGACTGGAGCGGCGTCTACATGAAGGACCAGCTGCTGGCCAGCGATGGCGTGGCGCCGCTGGCCTTCGCCTTCTTCGCCGGCATGATGCTGCTGACCAGGCTGGCCGGCGACCGCTTGAAAGACGCATTCGGCGCCCGCCGCATCGTTGCCGGCGGCGCGCTCGCAGCCGGAATCGGCCTGCTGATTGCGCTGGCCGCCAGCGAAATTCCGTTTGCCATCGCCGGCTTTGCGCTGACCGGGGTGGGCGTCGCCACCGTCTTTCCATTCATCTTCAGCGCTGCCGGCCGCCACGGCCCGACCGCGCTGGCAGGTGTCACCACCATGGGCTATACCGGAGGTCTGATCGGTCCGCCGCTGATCGGCTTCGTCGCCCATGGTTACGGATTGACCATGGCGTTGTCGCTGGTCGGCCTGCTGTGTGCAGCGGTAGCGCTGGCCGCCAGCCGTGCGAAATGGCTGGAGTAGCTAATCCACTAGGCTAGAATGTGGTCTGGCCCAACCGCAATCAGGAGTCCCTATGACGCTTGCCTCGATTTTTTCACTGCCACGCTTGCGCGCCCTGACCGTCAGCGCTGCCGTCGGCTTTACCCTGGCCGCTTGTGCCGCGACGCCGCCGGCGCCCGTGGCCGGCAACGATCCGGCGCTGTCGGCCGTGCGCTGGGAGCTGACCGGCTGGAGCGGCCACAGCGTCCCGCATGGCGACAACGGTGAGCCGGTCATCCTGAATTTCGACATGCAGGACGGCAAGGGCAGAGTCAGCGGCCGCGCCGGCTGCAATCAGTTTTCAGCACCCTATTCGGTGCGCGCCGCCGGCCAGCTGACCATTGTTGAAGCGGTGACCACGCGCATGGCTTGCCCGCCGCCAGCGATGCAGTTCGAAGCCGATTTCCTCGACAAGCTGCAAGCCGTCGACCACTACAAGATCAGCGGCCCGGTGCTGGAAATGAAAACCCTGGATGGCCAGACGCTCAGCTTCTATCAGCGCGAAAAGCCGAGTGCGGCCGCCAAGATCAAATTTGTTTACGTTGCAGCGGAAAAAGCGCCTTGCAGCGCCGGCGTGATGCGCACCACCTGCCTGCAGATCCGCGAACGCAAGGAAGATCCGTGGCAGCTCTGGTACGGCAATATCGTTGGCTTCAAATATGAACCCGGTATCGCCTACCGGCTGCGCATCCTGGAAGAGCCGGTGCTCAATCCGCCAGCCGACGCCAGTTCGATCAAGTGGACGCTCGACATGATCGTGGAACAGGAAGTGGTCAAGAAATAATGGCACCATCGGTAGAAAACAATGAGCGCCTGCAGCTGTTGCTGCTGCCCGGCTTCATGCTCGACCAGACCCTGTGGGACGACATGCGCGCAGGCCTGCAACAGCTGGGCCAGCTGCACTTCGGCGATGTCGGCCAGGACGATTCGATCAGCGCCATGGCGGCGCGCGTGCTGCAGCAGGCGCCGCCGCGTTTCATCCTGATCGGCTTTTCCATGGGCGGCTATGTGGCGCAGGCCATCATGCAGCAGGCGCCGGAACGGGTGATTGCGCTGGCGCTGCTGAACACCTCGGCGCGGCAGCAGAATCCGCGCGAGATCGCCGGCAACAAGGTGCAGCTGGAGCTGGCGAAGCAAGTGCCGTTCAAGGGCCTCACCAGCCGCGCCCTGGCGTCTTCGCTGCATCCTGACCTGGCGCATGACCGCGTGCTGCTGGAACGGCTGCAAGCGATGGCGCTGCGCAACGGCAAGGACGTCTTTATCCGCCAGCTGTCGGCCTTGCGCAGCGACGGCTATGCCGAACTGCATAAAATCCAATGCCCTACGCTGATCGTCGCCAGCAGCAACGACCAGCTCAGCAGCATCGCCGAGTCGCAGCAGATGCTGGACCAGATCGCCACGGCGCACATGGTGCTGGTCGAAAACTGCGGACATATGACGCCGCTGGAAAAACCGCAGCAGCTGCTGCAGATTTTGTCGGACTGGATCAGCAGTCTCGAATGATGATGTAACTCCACCTTAAGGATTGCCAGCCATGTCTTTACCACTTCGCCCTATCGCTTTTGTCCTGGCCGCGTCCAATCATGGCAGCATGATCGTGAACCGCCATGATCATCACGACCTCAATGACAACACCGGCTACGGGGTGGGCTACCAGATACTCAGCAATTCCAGTTTCGATGCCGGCGAGATAGACTTTGCGCTAGCCTTGCTGAATTGCCGGCGCCGCCATTTCGGCGACAGCGTATTTGCCATCGACGGCGGCGCCAATATCGGCGTGCACACCATCGAGTGGGCACGCCACATGCATGGCTGGGGCCGGGTACTGGCATTCGAAGCGCAGGAGGTGGTGTTCTACGCATTGGCCGGCAACGTCGCCATCAACAATTGCCTGAACGCGCGGGTGAAACTGTCGGCGCTGGGTGAGCAATGCGGTGAGCTGATGGTGCCGCAGCCGGACTACTTCAAGGCGTCCAGCTTTGGCAGCCTGGAACTGCGCCGGCGCCCGAACACCGAATTCATCGGCCAGCAGATTTCCTACGAAGCCGATGCCGGCGCCACCGTACCGATGGTCAGCCTGGATTCGCTGAAACTGGAGCGCCTGGACCTGGTGAAACTGGATGTCGAAGGGATGGAACTAGATGTGCTGCGCGGCGCCCGCTATACGATAGAGAAGCATCGCCCGATCATGTGCATCGAGGTCATCAAATCCGACCCGGCGGCGATCGAAGCCTTTCTCAAAGAGTTAGGCTATCGCGTGTTTCAGGCGGGACTGAATGCAATTGCAGTGCATGAGACGGACCCCACGCTGGCGCAGATTTCGGTAACGGATGGCCTGGTGCTCCTGACCAGCTGACAGCTCAACCGGGTCAGGCAGCGCTGACCCGGTTCCTGTCGTTCTTATAGTGCCAGACGCTTACGCGCCGCCTGGTATTCAGTCTGCAAGCGGTCCACCATCTGCGCCACGCTCGGCACGTCATCCATCAGGCCCACGCCCTGGCCGGCGCCCCAGATATCGCGCCAGGCTTTGGCGCCGGTGCCGCCGGATCCGAAATTCATCTTCGACTTGTCCGCTTCCGGCAGGTTGTCCGGATCGAGACCGGCATTGACGATCGATTTCTTCAGATAGTTGCCGTGCACGCCGGTGAACAGATTGGTGTACACCACATCCGCCGCCGTGGACTCTACGATGGCCTGGCGATAGGCATCGTCGACATGCGCTTCCTTGGTCGCCAGCCAGCGCGAGCCAATATAGGCAAAGTCAGCGCCCATCGCCTGCGCTGCCAGGATCGCGTCGCCGGTGGCGATCGCACCCGACAAGGCGATCGGACCCTTGAAGAATTTACGTACCTCGCCCACCAGTGCAAACGGCGACAGCGGTCCGGCATGGCCGCCGGCGCCGGCCGCCACCAGGATCAGGCCGTCGACGCCGGCTTCCAGCGCCTTCTGTGCGTGGCGGATCGAGATCACGTCGTGCAGCACGATGCCGCCATAGCTGTGGATCGCATCCATCATTTCCGGCGGCGGCGCGCGCAGGCTGGAGATGATGATAGGGACTCTATGCTTGACGCACACCGCAACATCGTGCGCCAGGCGGTCGTTCGATTGATGGACGATCTGGTTGACCGCAATCGGGCCGATCTTGGCCTCAGGATGCTCGGCCTTGTAGGCCGCCAGTTCCGCCTGCAGGTCGGTCAGCCAGACATCCAGCAATTCCGCCGGCCGGGCATTGAGAGCGGGAAAAGAACCGACGATGCCCGCTTTGCACTGGGCAGCCACCAGGGCCGGGCCGCTGGCAATGAACATCGGCGAACCGATAACGGGAAGGCTCAGGTTTTGCAACGCAGCTGGCAATGCCATAACGACCTCTTGAATTGGGGGTGAATGACTGATTATAGGGGGAAGCCCGGAATAAAAAGTACGATCGTGCTAGATTTTGTCCTCTAAACCAAGCTGCCGACTGGCCTGGCTCGATACTGACGACCTCGTCGAATTAGCGATTCAACAAGTAGCCGTCACGCACTTCCGCCGCCCCGGCGCGCAGCAGCTGATCCACCGTCCACTCAGCCAGGTCAGCACCGCTGCGCTGCAGATAGCGGCGGTTGGCGGCGTCGACCAGGGGCAGGCTGACCAGCATCTGTTCCACTTCGTCCAATCTGATCTGTTGCCGTTCCAGCAGCAGGAATTTGAGCAAGACCTTGATCGCATTGGCGGCGTTGCGCTGCGGATCGGCGGCCAGATAGGCAAGCCGCGCAAACGCCCGCTCCAGCGCGGCGCCGGCATCGGTGAAAGGGCTGCCGTGGCCCGGAATCACCAGGTGCACGTCAAGAGAGGCGATCAGTTCCAGCGTCGCCTGCGCCTCGGCAAATCCGGATGCGCCGTCCAGTTCCGGGAAAATCACGCCAAAGCCGTTTTCCCACAAGGCGTCGGCGGAAATCAGGATGCCGTGCTGCGGACAATAAAAAACCAGGGAATGCGGATCGTGGCCGGCCGCCGCCAGCACCTGCCATTGCAGGTCGCCCAGGCTCAGCCAGTCGCCGGGCTGCAAGGTATCGTCAAAGGTGAAAGGTGCACATTGCTGGCCGGTGCCGCTGTAGCTCAGCGCATCCCGGTCCCAGCGCCGCACCTGTTCGGCGTGGCCGACGGGAATCGAGGTCCGGCATCGATAAGCCTGCTGCAGAGCGGCATTGCCGCCGCAATGGTCAGAATGCAGATGAGTATTCAGCAAACGGTCCAGCGGCCGCCCTTGCAGGCCGTGCGCCACCAGCGCCAGGGTTTGCGGCGCATGCGTGAGATAGCCGCTGTCCACCAGCGCGGTCTGTGCACTGCCGAGGAACAGGATGTTGTTGGACGATAGCCAGCCGCGTTCCAGCACGCGCATGGTCGGCGGTAACCGAATTGCGCTCATGGCGCCGCGCGCCGTTGCCGGATCAACTGCCAGATGGCGCGTTTCTGGGCCTCGCTGGCGCTGCCCCACAGGATGATTTCATCCAGGCTGCGCTGGCAGCCGTCGCACAAGGCCGTTAGCGGGTTCATCACGCAGACGTTGATGCAGGGCGAGGCGCTGTCGTCCGTGGCGACATCGGCTGCCGCAGGCACAAGGACGGACTTGGTTTGCTGGTTTTTCACAATGTCTCTGATTATGCTTTTTATACTGCTTATGCTATCTATGCTGGCGATTGCTGCGCTTATCCATATAATAAGCGACATCGCCGCCTTCCATGAGCACCACCCGCATGCTGAATATTCTATTGGCTGAAGATGAAAGCGCCATCGCCGACACGGTGATCTACGCGCTCAGCAGCGAAGGATTCCAGGTCCATCACTGCCTGCTCGGCAGCGCCGCCCTGCAGCAGGCGCGCAGCGGCCAGTTCGACCTGGCGGTGCTGGACGTCGGCCTGCCCGACATGAGCGGCTTCGATGTCTGCCGCGAATTGCGCAAATTTTCTTCTCTGCCGGTGATTTTCCTGACTGCGCGCGGCGGCGAAATTGATCGCCTGATCGGCCTCGAGATCGGCGCCGACGATTACATGGTCAAGCCATTCTCGCCGCGCGAACTGGCGGCGCGCATCCGCGTCGTCCTGCGCCGCCTGGGACATGCGCCGGCGGCCGAGAACAGCATTGCCGGCAGCACGCCGGCCATCGTCGCGCTCGGCGCATTCGAGATGGATGTGCTCGGCATGCGCATACGCTATGCCGGCCAGGCGCTGCAGCTGACCCGCTATGAATACCTGCTGCTGAAGATGCTGCTGAGCCGGCCGGGCGGCATTTTCAGCCGCAACCAGCTGATGGACTCGATCTGGCACGACGCGCCGGACAGCACCGACCGCACCGTCGATACCCATGTCAAGACCCTGCGCATCAAGCTGAAAGCCGTGGCTCCCGGCGCCGACCCGATCCACACCCACCGCGGCCTCGGCTATTCGCTGGAGCTGGCGCCGCCATGAAACTCGGCATCCGCATCCTGCTAGGCTATTTCCTGATTGTCGGCCTGGCCGGCGTCTTCATCCAGCGCGTGTTCCTGGCGGAGGTCAAGCCGGCAGTGCGGCAGGCGATGGAAGACACGCTGGTCGACACCGCCAACATCCTGGCCGAACTGGCGGCCGACGACATGAAGCAGGACCATATCGCCGACGGCAATTTCGCCCGTCGCGTGCGGGAATATGGGCATCGCGGCATCGACGCCAAGATCTGGAGCTTCCGCAAGACCACGCTGGACTACCGCATCTACGTTACCGACCTGCAGGGCATCGTCCTGTTCGACTCCACCGGCCGCGCCGTCGGCCAGGACTATTCGCATCGCAACGATGTCTATCTGACCTTGCAAGGCAGCTACGGCGCGCGTTCCACGCGCGATATCGACAACGACGAGCGCAGCACCGTCATGCACGTGGCGGCGCCGATCATCGACAACGGCAAGATGATCGGCGTGCTGACCGTGGCCAAGCCCAACAACACCTTGCAGCCGGCGATTTCGCAAAGCGAGAAAACCATCCTGCGCTGGGGCGCCCTGCTGCTGTTCCTGTCGCTGGCAGTCGGGCTGGCAGTGACCTTGTGGATCAGCCGCTCGCTCGGCGCCCTGCAGCGCTATGCCCGTGCGGTAACAGCCGGCGAACGCGTGCAGCCGCCGCTCCAGGGCGCCAGTGAAATCATCGAACTGGGCCAGGCGCTGGAATCGATGCGGCAAAAACTGGAAGGCAAGCAATATGTCGAGCATTACATCCACAGCCTGACCCACGAAATGAAAAGTCCGCTGGCGGCGATCCAGGGTGCGGCAGAACTGCTCGATGAAAATTTGCCGGAAACCCAGCGCCGCCGCTTCGCCCATAACATCCGCAGCCAGTCGCAGCGGCTGGCGGAACTGATTGAGAAAATGCTGGCGCTGGCAGCGATCGAGCACCGGCAAACCCTGGAGAACATCGCCGCCATCGATCTTGGCGAGCTGCTGGCAGAAGTAATCGACCTGCTGGAGCCGCGCCTGCAGCGTAGCGGCATCAGCGTGCGCAGGGACACCTACCCGCCGGGATCGGTGCTGCAACCTAGAATTCGCGGCGAAGTTTTTTTATTGCGCCAGGCGCTGATCAACCTGCTGGACAACGCCATCGATTTCTCACCGCCGGGTAGCGTGATCGTCATCAAGAGCGACTTTTCACTGCCGGGCACCGTCAAACTGTCGGTACGGGATAACGGTCCCGGCATACCTGCCTATGCCCTGACGCGGGTATTTGAACGCTTTTATTCCCTGCCGCGGCCCGGCAGCAACGAAAAAAGCACCGGCCTCGGACTGTGTTTCGTCCAGCAGGTGGCGGAATTGCACCATGGCCGAATCAGCTTGCGCAATTGCAGCGATGGCGGCGCCGAAGCGCAGCTGAGCCTGCCCGCCGATCCCGCCTGAGCCCGCTTTGCTGCACTTCACGCTCGCTTCACATTAGCGCCGCAGCCGCCTCGCAAAGCCGCCGTCGTCGATTCACACTGGCTCCGTACACTGGCCATCAACGTGACCCCTGTCACTTTGACCCCAACGAGAGAAACCATGAACCGACCATTGCTGCTCAAACTGCTGGCGATTATTGTACTGACCCTGCTGATCCTGATTCCGCTGGACCTGATCCGCGACACCGTGCAAGACCGCCAGCAGCACCGGCAAGAAGCGATCGCCTCGATCGCCGCCAGCTATGCCGGCGGCCAGACCATCACCGGACCGGTGCTGGTGGTGCCGTACAAGATCCGGATCGACGAAGTGGGGCAGGACGCCGAAGGCAAGAAAACCTACCGCAGCCGCAACGAAAACCGGCAATACCTGTTTTTCCCGAAAGACCTGCAGATGCAGGGCGAATTGCTGCCGAGCGAGCGCTACCGCGGCTTGCACAAGGTGCACGTGTATGAATTGCAGAGCAGTTTCAGCGGCCGCATCGAATATCAGTTGCCGGCGGCTGCCCAGCTGGCTGCCGACCAGATCACCTTGGCGCGTCCCTACCTGGCCATCGGCATCAGCGACGTACGCGGCCTGCTTGGCGCGCCGTTGCTGAAAATAGGCGGCCAGCCCGCGCTGCTGGAACAGGGCGCAGGTAACCTCGGCAAGGGCATGCACGCCGCCTTGCCGCAGCCGGGCCTGGCCGACAGCGGCAGCCTGGATGTTTCCCTGGCCATGACCGTCGCCGGGACAGAGAACCTGGCGATCACGCCGGTAGGCGATACCAACCGTTTCGAGCTGTCCTCGAGCTGGCCGCATCCGCAATTCGGCGGCAGTTTCCTGCCGCGTACCCGCAGTGTCAGCGAGCAGGGCTTCCGCGCCGTGTGGGAAGTATCGTCGCTGGCTTCCAATGCACAACGCCAGCTGCGCAGCGACGACAAGACAGGCGTGGAGAGCCTGGACATCCAGCTGGCCGAACCGGTGAATATCTATTCGCAGGCAGACCGCGCCACCAAGTATGGCTTGCTGTTTGTGCTGCTGACTTTCGTTGGCTTCTTCATCTTTGAAATGATCAAGCAGCTGCCGATCCACCCTATCCAGTATCTGCTGGTGGGACTCGGGCTGGCGATCTTCTTCCTGATACTGGTCAGCCTGTCCGAGCATATCGCCTTCTGGCAAGCTTACCTTGCCGCCAGCGCCGCCTGCATCAGCCTGCTGACTTTTTACCTGAGCCAGGTACTGCGCAGCGCCGCCCGCGGCTTCGGTTTCGGCGCCATGCTGACGCTCTTGTACGGCACCTTGTACGGCTTGCTGATCTCGGAAGACAACGCGCTGGTGCTGGGCAGCCTGATGCTGTTCGTGATTCTGGCCGTGATCATGATCGTCACCCGCAAGATCGACTGGTATCAGACAGCCGCAACGAACAAGCCCGAGATCGCTTAAGCGCCGCAAAACCAGGAGATGGCAATGCCAGTCAACATGGAAATGAATCCTAATATATGGAGCAGCCAGGAGCTGATCCTGATCTTTCTATACGGATCGTTGTATCTGCTCAGCCTGGTCTATGCAATATGGCAGGGATGCCGGGCTACCAGCCAGCGCTGGTACTGGATATGCTGCGCGATATTGATCGTGGCCGGCACGCTGGCCATGATTTATGCCCCGCCAGATTCACCTGACAGCGGCGAGATGCCGCGGCAATTTGCACTTGGCGTCTGGCCGATGCTGCTAGGGCTGCTCGGCGCCGTCGCAGGTATTGCCGCGCATGTGCTGCGGCGCTGGTTCATGCACCCGGTCCCATGAGCTCTGGCGTCAGGCACGCAAGGCGACATCCGCCACCGGCGCCGCAGTCATCGTCACCAGCTGCTGCGGCGTCAGGTTGAAGACGGCATGCGGATGTCCGGCAGCTGCCCAGACACTGTCCAGCTGCAGCAGGTCCTGGTCGATCAGCATCAGCGTCTTGCCGACGTGGCCGATCGGGCAGACGCCGCCGATGGCGTAGCCGATGCGTTCCTTGACGAAACGCGCATCGGCCTTGCCCAGCGGCCCGACAATGGCGGCAACCTTGGCTTCGTCGACGCGGTTGCTGCCGCTGGCGACCACCATCACGGCGGCATCGTCGGCCAGACGCCGGAACACAATGGACTTGGCGATCTCGGCCACGCTGCAACCCAGGCCGGCGGCGGCCTCAGCGGAAGTCTTGCCGCTTGCCGGCAGCATCACGACTGGCTTGTCATGTCCGATGGCTGTCAACAGATCGGCAACGCGCTGTGCGCTTTCCGGCAATTTTTCCATAGGATGATCGTCTTGTCTCAACAATGCCGGCCCTTATTTGGCAGCGTCAAAATACTGGGCATGCAGTTTGTCGTAGCTGCCGTCGGCCTTGATGGCGGCCAGGCCGTGGTTGATTTTTTCCAGCAATGCGGCATTGCCCTTTTGCACCGCGATGCCGAAGTACTCTTTCGGGAAATTATCATCCGTCACCATGCGGATGCCTTTGACCTGGTTATTGGACAGGTAATGCACCACCGCCCCCTTGTCGGCGATGACCGCGCTGACGCCGCCGGTTTCCAGCTCTTTCATGGCCAGCGGGGTGGATTCAAAACGCTTGATGTCTGCATTGTTGTCGCCCGCCAGCTTCTGCATTATTTCATCGCCGGTAGAACCTTGCAGGACGCCGACCTTGAGCGGCTTCAAGTCGCCAATTTTCTGGATCTTGGAATCGTTCGGCACCACGATCACCTGGCCGGCTTCGAAATACGGATCGGAGAAATCGACAGTCAGCTTGCGCTTGTCGGTGATCGTCAGGCCGGAAGCGATGATGTCGCGGTCACCCTGCGCCAGCGCGGTAAAGATGCCGTCGAAAGGGGTATTGATGAACTTGACCTTGAAGCCTTCTTTTGCCGCGATCGCCTTCAGCACGTCGATATCGAAACCCACCAGTTCCTTGTGCTCGTTTTCGTACTCGAAGGGCGCATAGGTAGCGCCGGTGCCCACCACATATTCTTTCACCGCAGCACTGGCTGCCGGCGCCTCTTCATGCTTGCCGCATGCGCTCAGTACGCCCAGCGTCAGTACGGTCAGGAAGGCGGTTTTGATCAGAGTATGTTTCATGGTTGTTCCGTTTCTGTTGATAAGCAAAGCTGATAGGATGGATTATGCCCCAAAGCCGATAGCCGCCGCACCAAAGCGGGGCGCAAGGCTGACGGCAAAAATCGCAAGCTGGATTACTGCATCATCCATGCCAGCTGGCGCCGCCACCGACATCCCGCTATGCATCAGCCGGCTGCGCGCTTGGCCGCAATCGCATTACCCGCATGGCTGGCCGACTTGCGTCCCAGGTGGCGCGAAATGAACTGGCCGGCGTCGACCACCGCATCCAGGTCGATGCCGGTTTCTATGCCCAGTCCCTGCATCAGGTACAGCACATCTTCCGAAGCAACATTGCCGGTAGCGCCCTTGGCGTAAGGACAGCCGCCCAGGCCGGCGACCGACGAGTGGTAGATCGAAATGCCGACTTCCAGGCTGGCGTAGATATTCGCCAGCGCCTGGCCGTAAGTATCGTGGAAATGGCCCGACAAGCGCTCGATGGGAAATTCCTGCACCAGCCTTTGCATCACGCTGTGAACCTTGTTAGGCGTGGCGACGCCGATGGTGTCGGCGATATCGATCTCGTCGCAGCCAAGGTCGCGCAGGCGATGCAGCACATCGACCACGGAATCGATCCCGACTTCGCCTTGATAGGGGCAGCCGAACACGCAGCTGATGCTGCCGCGCAGACGCTTGCCTTCCTGCTTCGCCAGTCTGGCGACATCGCGGAAGCGCTCTATCGACTCCGCAATCGAGCAATTGATGTTTTTCTGTGAAAACGCTTCCGACGCCGCACCGAAAATCACCATCTCGTCAGCGCCCGCAGCCAGTGCTGCTTCCAGGCCTTTCATGTTTGGCACCAGGGCGGAATAGATTACGCCTGGCTTACGCTGGATGGCCGCCATCACTTCCGCCGAGCTGGCCATCTGCGGCACCCATTTGGGCGACACGAACGAGGCGGCTTCGATGTTGGCGAAGCCAGCCTTGGTGAGCTGGTCGACCAGCGCCATTTTCACCTCGGCCGGGATGGTTTCCTTTTCGTTCTGCAAGCCGTCGCGGGGACCGACTTCAACGATTTTTACTTTGCTGGGGAATGTCATTTCTTGCCTCCGATCTTTCTTTTCTCTTGCTTGTTAGTAGCCGCTGCTGCGATCAATGATACCGCTCACGGCCTTGCCTTGTTCCAGCAGCCGGATCTTGTCGCTGATCTGCCGCACCGAATCGGCATCCACCGTGATGGCCGAAATGTGCGGGGTAATGCTGATGCGCGGTTCTTGCCAGAACGGATGGTCGGGCGCCAGCGGTTCCTGCTCGAACACGTCCAGCGTTGCCGCCGCAACCTGCCCTTCCTCGATCAGCGCCAGCAGATCCGCCTCGACCACATGGCCGCCGCGGGCAACGTTGATCAGGTAGGCGCCCTCGGCGCCCTTCTGCAATTTTTGCAGGTTTTCCCGGTTAACGATGCCGCGCGTAGCATCGGTTAGCGGCAGGATGCAGACCAGCACCCGCGAGGCCCGCAGGAAATCGTCGAGCGCGCCGTCGCCGACAAAATTGCGCACGCCTGGCAAATCCTTGGGTGTGCGGCTCCAGCCATTCAGGGGAAACTCAAAATGATGCAATGCTGCAGCGATGCGCGAACCGAGCACGCCGAGGCCGAGGATGCCGACGCTGAACTCGCGCTTGTCCGGTTCTGGCAGCGGCCGCCATTCGCGCCGTGCGGCTTGTTGCCGGTATATATCGTAGCGGCCGAAATAGCCGAGCACGGCATGCGTGACATAGCTGGCCATCTGGATCGCCATGCCGCCGTCTTCGATGCGGACCAGCGGCACGCCGGCCGGCAGCGCATCGCCCAGTTTGAGGATGGCGTCGACGCCGGCGCCGAGGTTGAAAATCGCTTTGAGGTCCTGGCGTCCTTGCAGCATGGCAGCGGGCGGCCGCCACACCAGGGCGTAATCGGCGGGAGCATTGTCGCCCTCTTGCCAGAAGCGGATGTCGGCTTGCGGCAGTGCTTTGCCGAAGTCGGCGATCCAGGTCTCGAAATCGCTGCCTGGGGGTACGTAACACAGGAGTTTCACTGTTGGGTCCTCTTGCTGTCTTGCTTGCATAAAGCGAATGCTGCGGTTCTTACTCCGTGGCCCGTCAATTGGGGGCAGAGTAATTTACGACGATGAAACTGTCGTAAAAAAACTCTGACCCCAATTGACTACTTATGCTGGTTTGAATACCAGCAGCTGCGCCGATTCGCTGACCTGGTCGCCTACCGCGTAGAGCAGTTCTTCGACCAGTCCATCGGCGGGGGCGGCGATGGTGTGTTCCATTTTCATGGCTTCCATGATCAGCAATGCTGCGCCTTTTTTTACCTGCTCGCCCTGGCTCACCAGCAGCGCGACGATCTTGCCCGGCATCGGCGCGGTCAGGCGGCCGCCCTCGGCTTCGGCGTCGCCGGCGTGCAGCAGCGGATCGAGGTAGCCCAGCGTGGCATGGCTGCCAGCGTAGAACACGTGGAACTGTTCGCCTTCCCGCACCACGGTGCCGGCTACGGTGCGGTCACCGAGACTGATTTCGATCTCGTTGCCGGCCTGATGCAGCACCGTCATCTGACGGAAATTCTCGCCTTGCAACTGCGCATGGTGCAGCAGCCAGCGGCCGCCTTCGTACATGACGTCCAGCGCCTCAGTCTTATCGCCGTCGACAAAGGCCAGGCGGCGCTGCAGGTTGCTGTTCAAACGCCAGCCATCGGTGCTGGTCCAGGGATCGCTGCCGGCATTCTTGACGCTATTGCGTTCGGACAGCAGCAGCGACGCCGCCGCCAGCGCCAGTACTTCGATCGCCGCCGGCACAGCTGCCGGAAACAGCGCATCGTGATGGCGTTCGATCAGACCCGTATCCAGATCGGCTTGCGAAAATGCCTGGCTGCCGATCAGGCGCTGCAGGAACTTGACGTTGCTGGCGAGACCGACAATCTGATATTGCGCCAGCGCGGTCGCCATGGCGGCCAGCGCTTGTTCGCGGTCTGCGCCCCAGACGATCAGCTTGGCGATCATCGGGTCGTAGAACGGTGAAATGGCGTCGCCCTCGCGCACGCCGGAATCGATGCGCACGATGCTCGTGGCGGATTGGCTGACCTCAAATGCGCTTGCTGCCGGCGTGCGCAGATGGCGCAGGGTACCGATCGACGGCAGGAAGCCCTTGTCCGGATTTTCCGCATAGATGCGCGCTTCCAGGGCATGGCCGCTGAGTTTCAGCTGATCCTGTTTTAATGGCAGCGGCTGGCCTGAGGCCACCCGCAATTGCCATTCGACCAGATCGAGGCCGGTGATCATTTCCGTCACAGGATGTTCAACCTGCAGGCGCGTATTCATTTCCATGAAATAGAATGAACCGTCCTGGTTGGCGATGAACTCGACCGTGCCGGCGCCGACATAACCGACGGCCTTGGCCGCTGCTACCGCGGCTTCGCCCATGGCGCGCCGGCGTTCCGCCGTCATGCCCGGCGCCGGCGCTTCTTCCAGGACTTTCTGATGACGCCGCTGCACCGAGCAATCGCGCTCGAACAGATAGACGCAGTCGCCCTGGGTATCGGCAAACACCTGGATCTCGATATGGCGCGGACGCGTCAGGTAACGTTCCACCAGCACCTTGTCGTCGCCGAAGCTGTTGATCGCTTCGCGCTTGCAGGAGGCCAACGCCGCCTTGAAATCGGCGCTTTGCTCGACGATGCGCATGCCTTTACCGCCGCCGCCGGCGCTGGCTTTGAGCAGCACCGGATAGGTGATCTTGTCGGCTTCGGCCTGCAGGAATTCGGCATCCTGGTTATCGCCGTGATAACCAGGCACCAGTGGCACCTTGGCTTTTTCCATCAAGGCCTTGGCAGCAGATTTCGAACCCATGGCGGAAATCGCGCTGGCCGGCGGCCCGATGAACACCAGGCCAGCCTTGGCGCAGGCTTCGGCAAACTGTGCATTCTCGGACAGGAAGCCGTAGCCCGGATGAATCGCCTGGGCGCCGGTGGCCAGCGCCACTTCGATGATCTTGTCGGCGCGCAGATAGCTTTCCTTGGCCGCGGCCGAGCCGATCAGCACCGCTTCGTCGCAGACTGCGACATGCTTGGCGCCGGCATCGGCGTCGGAATAGACGGCCACGGTCTTGATGCCCATGCGCCGTGCGGTGGCTGCCACGCGACAAGCGATCTCGCCGCGGTTGGCAATCAGGATTTTGGTAAACATGCGGTCTCCCCCTTTTTCTTTATTTATTGTTTCTGGGTGTTGTTGGCAGCGTCGTCAGCGGTGACTTCGCAACGCGCGTCGAACGCCGAAGAACGCGAATGCATGCCGAGCTTTTCCAGCAAGGCGCGGTCTTCTTCGACTTCCGGATTGCCGGTGGTCAGCAGCTTGTCGCCGTAGAAAATCGAATTGGCGCCGGCCAGGAAGCACAGCGACTGGATCGCCTCGCCCATCTGGCGACGGCCAGCCGACAGACGCACACGTGCCTTCGGCATGGTGATGCGGGCGACTGCCACAGTCCGCACAAACTCAAACAGGTCGATCGGGTCGATGCCATGCAAAGGCGTACCTTCCACTTGCACCAGATTGTTGACCGGCACCGATTCCGGATACGGTTCCAGATTCGCCAGCTGCGCCACCAGGCCAGCGCGCTGCAAGCGTGACTCGCCCATGCCGACGATGCCGCCGCAGCAGACCTTGATGCCGGCGCCGCGCACGCTGTCGAGCGTGTCCAGGCGGTTCTGGTAATCGCGGGTGGTGATGATGTCGCCATAGATTTCCGGCGCAGTATCCAGGTTGTGGTTGTAATAATCGAGGCCGGCGCCCTTCAGGCGTTCTGCCTGGCCTTCACCCAGCATACCCAGGGTTGCGCAGGTTTCCAGGCCGAGCGCCTTCACTTCACGCACCATCTCTTCGACCTTTTCCAGGTCACGGTCTTTCGGCTCGCGCCAGGCCGCGCCCATGCAGAAACGGGTGGCGCCATGCGCCTTGGCCTGGCGTGCCGCTTCCAGCACGGTATCCAGCGGCAGGATTTTTTGCGCGGTGACGCCAGTGTCGTAACGCGCCGCCTGCGGGCAGTAGCCGCAATCTTCCGGACAGCCGCCGGTCTTGATCGACAACAGTGTCGCCAGTTCGACTTCGTTAGGATCGAAATTCTCGCGATGCGTCTGCTGCGCCTTGAACATCAGTTCGTTGAACGGCAGGTTGAACAGTTCCAGCACTTTCTCTACCGGCCATTTAGCGTCTTCAGGGAACACCATAGGCTTGGCGGCTGGATGCAGTGTAATTGGTTGCGATGACATGATCAGATTTCCTTTGTATTGAGGGAATAGGTTTATTAAGAACGATTGCCGGCTGGCTCAGGCCACCCCGGCAAACTGGAAAAATTCAAATGACTGGCTGCCGCCGCGGTCAGCGCCTTGGCCGGCAAGGCATCCATGCGCGGCACATGGCCCAGCAGCGGCGCATGAATGCGGCTGCTGAGTGCAGCAATATTGGCGGCGCCGTTGAGCATGTAGGCATCGGCCGTGTTGGCGACCCAGCCGGCCAGGCGCAAGCCGCGCGCGGCGATCGCTTCCACCGTCAGCATGGCATGGTTGATGCAGCCCAGCCGCAAGCCGACCACCAGCACCACCGGCAAGCCAAGCTGCTGCGCCAGGTCGGCGGTATCTTCGCGTTCGTTGAGCGGCACGCGGAAACCGCCGACGCCTTCGACTACCAGCGCGTCGGCCTGTTCGGCCAGCTGTCGATAGCACGACAGGATGTGCGCGACCTCGATGGTCCGGTTCTCTTGCGCCGCGGCGATGTGCGGCGCGGTCGGCTGCTGCAGCAGGAACGGCGTGGTCAGCTCCTGCGGCAGCGTCACGCTGGCTTCCGCCGCCAGGATATCGGCATCGTCGTTATGCCAGACGCCGTCTCGCAATACGGCGCCGGCGGCCACCGGCTTCATGCCAGCGCTGCGCACGCCGGTTTTCGTCAGCGCATGCAGCATGGCGCTGGCGATCAGCGTCTTGCCGATTTCGGTATCGGTGCCGGCGATGAACCAGGCAGCTTTTGCTGGATTGCTGCGGGCATCAGTCATGGTTTATCACGCTTTCGAAAACAGCGGCGGTACGCGCGCCCAGCATAGCGATTTCTTCGTCGTCCAGGATATATGGCGGCATCAGGTAGACCGTCTTGCCGATCGGCCGCATCAGCAATTCATGTTCCACTGCGCTGCTGAAAAAGCGCCGCGAAAATGTCGCTGCCTGCGTCTTGCTCTCGATCACGGCATCGAAGGCCCAGATCATGCCGCGTTGACGAAAGTGCTTCACTTTCGGATGCTGCGCCAGCGGCGCCAGTGCCGCAGTAATTTTTTGTGCGCGCAGGCGGTTGGCGTTGAGCACATCGTCTTCCTCGAAGATCGCCAGCGTCGCCAGGGCGGCGCGGCAAGCCAGCGGGTTGCCGGTATAGGAATGCGAATGCAGGAAACCGCGGGCGACATCGCTGTCGTAGAACGCCTGGTAGATTTCGTCGCGCGTCATCACCAGCGACAAAGGCAGGTAGCCGCCGCTGATGCCCTTCGACAGGCAGAGGAAATCCGGCCAGACCGGCGTTTCGCCTGGCAGCGCAGCCTGCTCGGCAGCGAAGAAAGTGCCAGTGCGGCCACAACCGACTGCAATTTCGTCAAAGATCAGGTGCACCTTGTAGCGGTCGCACAGGGCGCGCAGCTCGCGCAGATAGAGCGGATCGTGCATCGCCATGCCGGTGGCGCATTGCACCAGCGGTTCGATGATGACGGCGGCGATGTGGCTGGAGCGTTGCTGCAGCAGCTTTTCCAGCACCGCGGCGGCACGGTGGGCAACCTCGGCAGCGCTTTCGCCGTCACGCGCGGCGCGCGCATCGGGCGAGGCCACCACGTGCGCCTGTCGCAGCAAGGGGCCATAGGCGTCGCGGAAAAGCGGCACGTCGGTCACAGCCAGCGCGCCGATGGTTTCGCCGTGATAGCTGCCTTTCAGGCAAACGAATTCCTGCTTGTCGCCGTAGCCGGCATTGCGCCAGGCGTGAAAGCTCATCTTCAGCGCGATCTCGACTGCCGAGGCGCCATCCGAGGCATAGAAGCAATGGCCCAGCACATGGCCGGTGCGCGCCGCCAGCTGTTCCGACAGCTGTACCACTGGTTCGTGGGTAAAGCCGGCCAGCATGGCGTGTTCCAGCTGGTCGAGCTGATCTTTCAAGGCAGCGTTGATGCGCGGATTGGCATGGCCGAACAGATTGACCCACCAGGAACTGATCGCATCCAGGTAGCGTTTGCCCTCGGTGTCGTAGAGCCAGGCGCCGCGGCCGCGGCTGACCGGAATCAGCGGCACCGATTCATGGTGCTGCATTTGCGTGCACGGATGCCAGACGCTGTCCAGGCTGCGCTGGACCAGGTCAGACTTGGGTGCAGATATGTTTTTATTCAACGGTATTCCCATTCTTTGCCATGCTGCACGTATCCGCTTCAGCATGTTGCTTTGCCAGCGCATGCAATGCGCCGATCAGTTGATCCACTTGCTGGTTGCTGTGCGTCGCCGACAGCGAGATGCGCAGGCGCGCCGTATCCTTGGGCACCGTGGGCGGGCGGATCGCCGGCACCCAGATGCCTTGCTGGCGCAAGCCTTCCATCAGGTCCAGCGCCAGCTGGTTGTCTTGCACGATCATGGCTTGCACCGCGGTGGTCGAGGGCAGCAAAGGCCATGGCAGGCCCGCCAGGCCGTTGCGCAGGCGCGCGATCAGCTGCTGCAAGTGCTGCTGCCGCCAGTCTTCCTCCTGCATCAGCTTGACCGCGGCCAGCAAGGCGCTGGCCAGCAGTGGCGGGCTGGCGGTAGTAAATATGTAAGTGCGGGCGCGTTGCAGCAGCCATTCGATCAGGGTCGCGTCACCGGCCACAAAGGCGCCGGCCACGCCGGCGGCCTTGCCCAGCGTCCCCATGTACAGGATGCGTTCCGACTTCAGTCCGAAATGGGCAATGCTGCCGCGCCCTTGCGGCCCCAGCACGCCGAAACCGTGGGCATCGTCAACCAGCAGCCAGGCATCGTATTTTTCGCACAGGGCCAGCAGTTCCGGCAAGGGTGCGATATCGCCATCCATGCTGAAGACGGCATCGGTAACCACCAGCTTGCGCGGGCTGCTGCTTTTCGCCAGCAATTGTTCCAGCCGCGCCACATCGTTGTGCGGATAGACACGGAACTGGGCGCCTGATAGACGGGCGCCGTCGATCAGGCAGGCGTGGTTCAAGCGGTCCGAGAATACTACATCGCCGACGCCGACCAGCGCCGGGATGGTGCCCATATTGGCCATGTAGCCGGTGGAAAAATGCAGCGCGCGCGGCATGCCGACGAACTCGGCCAATGCCTGCTCCAGCTCCTCCACCACGCTGGTATGGCCACTGATCAGCGCCGAGGCGCTGGCGCCGACGCCGTATTTGTCGAGCCCGGCCTGCGCCGCCGCATGCAGCGCGGGATGGTTGGCCAGACCGAGGTAGTCGTTATTGCAGAAAGCCAGGTACTGGCGGCCGTCGACGTCCAATACCGGCCCTTGCGGGCCGTCGACGATACGGCGCTTGCGCAGCAGCTTTTGCTCCTGCAGCGCATCCAGCTGGGCGCGGATCTGCTTCAGCAGCTCAGGCATAGGCGGCTTCCGTTGGCGGCAAGCTTGCGGCCGGCGCAGGACGAGCGAATTGCAAAGGCAAAGCGTTCAGACTGCGATAGACGGCATTGCCACCCCACGACTGCGTGGCGCTGGCCAGGCGCAGCTGCGGCAGGCGCCGCATCACGCTGCGCATGGCGATTTCTCCTTCCAGGTAAGTCAGGGTGGCGCCGATGCAGACGTGCGGACCGTAGCCGAAGGACAGATGCACGCCTTCGTTGCGCTGGATGTCGAGCCGGTCCGGTTCGCTGAACCTGGCCGGATCGCGGTTGGCGGCGCCGATCAGCGGAATCACCAGGTCGCCCTTCCTCATCAGCTGGCCATGCATCTCGACATCGACCTTGAGGCGGCGGCCGGTGTATTGCACCGGACTGTCGAAACGCAGCAGTTCCTTCAAGGCCGACGGCAGCAGGGCCGGATCGGCTTGCAGCGCTTGCCATTGCTGCGGATGCTGCAATAGCGCCAGCATGCCGTTGCCGAGCAGGTTGCGGGTGGTTTCATGGCCGGCGAACAGCAAGGTGCAGCATTGCGCCAGCAATTCCTTGGTGGTGATGATGCCGCCGGTCGCTTCCGCCCGGATCAGCTGGCTCATCAGGTCGTCGCCCAGGGCGGCGCGCCGCTGCGGCAGCAATTGCCGGAAATACTCGTTCATCGCGATCAGGCTGGCCTGCGCACGGCGAGCGATCTCCAGGGTCGGCGTCGGGCTGCCGATGAAGGCGGCGATATCGTCCGACCAGGCGACGAATTCGCTGCGGTCCTCGGCGGCGATGCCGAGCATGCCGGCGATCACCAGCGCCGGCAGCGGACGGGCGAAATCCTGCATGAAGTCAAACTGCGCAAACTGTCCGGAAGGCGTAGCGGCGGCTTTTGCCAATACGTCATCCAGTAGACGGTCGACAATGTTTTGTATCTGTGGTGCAAGTTCTTGCAGGGCCGCAGGCTTGAAGCCGGCGTTCATCACCTGCCGCAGGCGGGTGTGCTGGGGAGCATCGACAAACAGCAGCGAGCGCGAAAAGATGCGCTTGAATTCGCGCAGCTCCGTCAGCGCCTCCGGTCCGCTGCTATTGGCCCAGCCGCCCGCGCGGCGCACCGAGAAGCGCGGATCGCGCAGCACGCTGGCGACATCGGCGTGACCGGTCAGCAGCCAGGCGCCGCCGCAGAACTCCGGACTCCAGTGCAGCGCGCCCTCGGCACGCAGGGCGTGGTAGGCCGGATATGGATCTTGCAAAAAAGCTTCGTTAATCATTTAATATCGCATTTATTATCTTTTCCAACACATGCTTCGGCAAAATCGAAGCAGCAAGGACGAGATTGTATGTGATCACGCCGAAATCACTGCAGCCAGGACGGTTTACGCTTCTCCAGGAAGGCGCGCACGCCCTCCCTTCCTTCGGTCGACGCACGGATTTTCGCGATCTCTTCGACGGTGTCGGCGATCAGGATTTCGCTCAGCGGCTGCCCGGCAATCGAGCGCACCAGGCGCTTGGCTTCGCTGACCGCATTCGGACTTGCCGCCAGCAGGGCCTTGAGCAGCAGGCTGACGCCGTCATCGAGTTTTTCCGCTGTGCAGACTTCATGCACCAGGCCGAGTCGTTGCGCGGTCTCGGCGGAGAAGCGTTCAGCAGTTATAAAGTAGCGGCGCGCGGCCGACTCGCCGATGGACTTGATGACATAGGGTGAGATGGTAGCCGGGATCAGGCCGATTTTCACTTCCGACAGGCAAAACTGCGCCGCTTCGACCGCCACCACGATATCACAGGCGGCAACCAGACCAAGGCCGCCGGCATAGCAATCGCCCTGCACCCGTGCAACCACCGGTTTGGGGCATTGATAAATGGTGCGCAGCATGCTCGCCAGCTGCGCCGCGTCGGCGCGGTTCTGCTCCGGCGTGTAATCCGCCATCGCCTTCATCCAGTTGAGGTCACCGCCGGCGCAGAACGCCGGGCCGTCGGCGGCCAGCACGATGGCCCTTACCTCGGCGCTGCGGCCCAGTTCCAGGAAGGCATGGGTGATCTCGGCGATCATGGTTTCATTGAAGGCGTTGCGCACTTCCGGCCGGTTGAGCACGATGGTAGCGACCTGCCCTGCCTGTTGTATTGCTAATGTCTGATAAGTCACTGTTTGATCTCCGTTGGCTGTATCGCTACAGCCCAATAAATAAAATCGCGTTGCGAGCAAGACCAGCCTTGGCGGTCACACGCTGCGCTGCAAAACAACTGTGCATCATTTACCCGCCGGTTCCGCAGCAAACCCCACCCGGTCCAGGAATTCGGCCACCACCGGCGTCCAGACCTTGGTTCCGGAGGAAAACAGGGTATGTCCGTTCTTGCCAAACGGCGGCAGCAGCTTATATTCGGCCTGGCCGCCGGCCTTGGTGAAAGCGGCGTACCACTGCTGGCTGTATTGCGGCCCGAAGAACAAATCGTTCTCGGTATACACCCATAGCATCGGCGCCTTGCTGGTCTTGCCGAATTCGGCATACATGCTTTCCAGCTTGTTTCCCTGGCAAGGCACGCCCGGATGCTTGTCCGGATCGCCGCCGGCGCCGCCGGCAAAATTGATGGCCGCCACCAGGCCCGCTGGCATCCTGGCGGCGGCGGCTGTCGTGGTATAGCCGCCTACCGATTGACCGACCAGCAGCACGCGCTCGGGATTGACGTAGGGCTGGCGCTTGGCGTAGTCCAGCACCGCCAGCACTTCCGTGCTGGCCGCTGCCGCCATCGGCGCATAATCTTTCTGGCTGCAGCCGCCGCTTTCCTCCGGATCAGGTTCGACGCCGGTAGCGCCGTAACCAAGCCGGGTCGGCACGAACACGGCGTAGCCGCGCTCGGTGAAGAAGCGCACCTGCTGGGTATAGCGGAAACGCGGCGGCTGGGAACGGTCGGTAGCGCTGCGGCCGTGATTGATGATCACCAGCGGGAACGGCCCGGCGCCGGCTGGCTTGAATTGCGTGACGATGACGTCGCCGCTGACCTCGCGACCGTAGAAATTCTTGACCGTCACCGGCAGCTGGACGACAGTTTCATTCAAGTCCTGCGCCAGCGGCTGCGCTGAAACATGGCTAAACCAGAGGCACAGACACAAGCCCGCGCAACACGCGGCAAGAGACGTGGACCGCTGGCTATATGAGAATCTAGATTTATCCATGATCATTCACCCGATACTGCTTTCATTCACCTTGCTGGATACGGCCTGCCGGTGCATTCGACTGCTGTAACTGGCCGGCTGCTCCGCCAGGACGGTAAACCACGGCGTCATCAACTGCATACAACTGGCAGTTCCTGGCGCCGTGGTTATAACACCCCTGCAAAGCCCGCAAGGCAGGATCTCTTGGCAAGTTCGGGTCAGGCGGCGTGCCCCAGGACTGCCATACAAAACCATCTTCGGCGACGACAAAAGCGCGCGGGCCGGCTCTGGTCAGCCACAGCTGGTACACTTCGCGGCCGCGCTGGTCCAGGAAAGGCACCTGCTGCACATCGTTGACGTCGGCATAGCCCGACGCCGGCGGCATCAGGCGCGGCGCCGCTCCTGCATAGCCGCTGTAGACGCGGTCGGTCTTGGCCAGCTTGGCCTTGAGATCGACCACCGAGCGCGTCATGCCAGCATGGCATTCATACTGGGTGGTGCTGTCCATGACAGCCAGATGGTCGTAGAAACTGACTATCCCTACCACCGCATTGGCGCCGCTGTTGCGCGCCTGCTTGACCAGATCGAGCACAGCGTTCTGCAAAGCCATTCTGCAGACCGCGGCATCGTCGGTGATGATGCCGCGGTAGTTAGGCCTGGCCTCTCCCCTGGCGAAAATCTCTTGAGACAGTAAGGTCGCGCCATCCGGCACGGCGGAGCCGAAAACGATCGACAGATCGCTGCCGACTGCCTGCTGCACAGCGCGCTGCGAAACTGCCTCGCTGACTGGCAGCATCAGCTTGGTATTGCGGGCTTGCGCCGTACCTTGCCAGCAGATCGCGGCAACCGCGCACGCCAAAATGAAATGACGATTATTTGAGAATTTGATCATTTTTATTTTCTTGTCCCTGTTTTATCCACCGGCCGCTTACATCCGGAACACGCCGAATTTGGTGTCGGCGATCGGCGCATTCAAGGCGGCGCTCAAACCCAGTCCCAACACCCGGCGCGTATCGGCCGGATCGATCACGCCGTCGTCCCACAGGCGAGCCGAGGCATAGTACGGATGACCCTGATGTTCGTACTGGTCGCGGATCGGCTTCTTGAATGCTTCTTCCTCATCGGCGCTCCAGCTGCCGCCCTTGCCTTCGATGCCGTCGCGCTTGACCGTAGCCAGCACGCCGGCGGCCTGTTCCCCGCCCATCACGGAAATGCGGGCGTTGGGCCACATCCACAGGAAGCGCGGCGAATAGGCGCGGCCGCACATGCCGTAGTTGCCGGCGCCGAAACTGCCGCCGATGATCACCGTCAGCTTCGGTACCGAAGTGGTCGCGACTGCAGTCACCATCTTGGCGCCGTTACGGGCGATGCCTTCGTTTTCGTAGCGGCGGCCGACCATGAAGCCGGTAATGTTTTGCAAGAACACCAGCGGGATCTTGCGCTGCGAGCAGAGTTCGATGAAGTGCGTCCCCTTCAGCGCGGCTTCGGAAAACAGGATGCCGTTGTTGGCGATGATACCGACGGGCATGCCGTAGATATGGGCGAAACCGCAGATCAGCGTGGTGCCGTAGCGCGCCTTGAATTCGTCGAACTCGCTGCCGTCGACCACACGCGCAATGACTTCGCGCACATCGAAGGGCTTGCGGGTGTCGACCGGAATCACGCCATACAGTTCGTGCGCTGGATATTTCGGCTCCACCACCGGCCGCAGCAGCGGACCTGGCGGCTTTTGCCGATTCAGGTTGGAGACGATGGTGCGCGCCAGCGACAGTGCGTGCATGTCGTTTTGCGCCAGGTGGTCAGCCACGCCGGACAGGCGGGTGTGGACATCGCCGCCACCCAGGTCTTCGGCGCTGACGACTTCACCGGTAGCGGCTTTCACCAGCGGCGGGCCAGCCAGGAAAATCGTGCCCTGGTTCTTGACGATGATCGATTCATCGCTCATCGCCGGCACGTAGGCGCCGCCGGCGGTGCAGGAACCCATCACCACGGCGATCTGCGGAATACCCTTGGCCGACAGGTTGGCCTGGTTATAGAAGATGCGGCCGAAATGGTCGCGGTCGGGGAACACTTCATCCTGGTTCGGCAGGTTGGCGCCACCGCTGTCGACCAGGTAGATGCAAGGCAGGTTGTTCTGCTCGGCGATTTCCTGTGCCCGCAAATGCTTCTTGACGCTGAGCGGATAGTAGGTGCCGCCCTTGACCGTGGCGTCATTGCAAACCACCACGCATTCCTGGCCGGCGATACGGCCGATGCCGGTGATCACGCCGGCGGCCGGCGCCGCATCGCTGCCGTCCTTGTCCTTGTAGACATGGTAGGCAGCCAGCTGGGAAAATTCCATGAATGGCGTGCCGGGATCCAGCAGCATCTGCACCCGGTCGCGCGGCAGCAGCTTGCCGCGCGCCACGTGTTTGCTGCGCGCCGCCTCGCCGCCGCCTTCGGCGATCTGCGCCACCTTCTGGCGCAGGTCGTCGACCAGCAGGTTGAGGGCGCTGGCGTTTTGCTGGAATTCTTCGCTGCGTGGATTCAGCTTGCTTTCTAACTGGGGCATTGCAATGTCCTTTTATATATCTGATGTCTCTGGTGTTGTCGTGTAATGCAGTACTTAGACTATGTTCAGGCGGTGCGGACGTCGTTCAGATGCAGCTCGTCCTTCATCGCTTCGCGGATCTTGAATTTCTGTATCTTGCCGGTGATGGTCATCGGAAAAGCATCGACAAAGCGGATGTAGCGCGGCACCTTGTAGTAGGCGATCTGGCCCTGGCAAAAATCGCGTATGGCTTGCTCGTCCGCGCTCTGGCCCGGACGCAGGATGATCCAGGCGCACAGTTCCTCGCCGTACTTCTGGTCCGGCACGCCAACCACCTGCACGTCCTGCACGGCCGGATGGCGATACAGGAATTCTTCTATCTCGCGCGGGTAAATGTTCTCGCCGCCGCGTATCACCATGTCCTTCATGCGGCCGACAATGTTGACGTAGCCTTCGGCGTCCATCACGGCCAGGTCGCCGGTATGCATCCAGCCTTCAGCATCGATCGCTTCGCGCGTCTTGTCGGCGTCGCCCCAGTAGCCGTGCATCACCGAATAGCCGTGCGTGCACAGTTCGCCAGAGCTGCCGATCGGCATGATCGCGCCAGATTCCGGATCGATGATTTTCACCTGCAAGTGCGGCTGCACGGTGCCGACCGTAGCCACCCGCTTCTCCAGCGGCGTGTCGGTCATGCTCTGGCAGCTGACCGGGCTGGTTTCCGTCATGCCGTAAGCGATCGTGATCTGCTCCAGGTGCATGTCGCGCACCACGCGTTTCATCACTTCGATCGGGCAAGGCGAACCGGCCATGATCCCGGTGCGCAAGGTCGACAGATCAAACTCGGCAAAGCGTGGGTGGTCCAGTTCGGCGATGAACATGGTCGGCACGCCGTGCAAGCCGGTGCAGCGCTCTTCCTGCACCGCCTGCAGCACCGACAAGGGCTCGAAGCCATCATTCGGATAGACGATGGCGGCACCATGGGTCAGACAAGCCAGGTTGCCCAGCACCATGCCGAAGCAGTGATACAGCGGCACCGGGATGCACAAGCGATCGGCTGCGGTCAGCTTCATCGCTTCGCCGATGAAAAAACCGTTGTTCAGGATATTGCGGTGAGTCAGCGTCGCGCCTTTGGGAAAGCCGGTGGTGCCGCTGGTGAACTGGATATTGATCGGATCAGTGGCGCGTATGGTTGCGCCGATTGCCGCCAGCCGCGGGTCCGCCGCATCGCCGCCGGCAATCAGGTCGGCAAAGCGCAGCATGCCGGGCACGGCTTCGCTTCCCAGCTGGATCACGGTTTTCAGGGTCGGCAGCCGCGCTGCCTGCAAACTGCCTGCCTGTGAAGTCGCCAGTTCCGGCGCCACGATGCGTATCATTTCCAGGTAATCGCTGGTCTTGAAACTGGTCATCGAGATCAACGCCTTGCAGCCGACATTGTTAAGCGCATACTCCAGCTCGCTGACGCGGTAGGCCGGATTGATGTTGACCAGGATGATGCCGGCATAGGCGGTGGCCAGCTGCGTCAACAGCCATTCGGCATTATTGTGCGACCAGATGCCGATGCGGTCGCCCGGCTGCAGGCCGAGCGCGAGCATGGCGCTGGCCAGGCGGCGCGCTTCCTGCTGCAGCTGGCGGTAGCTGAAGCGGATGTTCTGATGGCGCGACACCAGCGCGTCATTGTCTGGAACCTGCGCCGCCATGCCGTCGAAAAACGCGCCTATGGTCTGCTCGATCAGCGGCGTATCCTCGCGGCCGCGAGCTATGCTCGAATTCAATTGCGTCATGATCTTGTCTCCTGTTTGCCTTCCCTGCGTTTCCCGAGCTTGCTTTATTTTTTCTCGGGAAAACTGCCGTCGACATAAAACCAGCGGAATACGCCCGCCACATCGGCTTCACGTACAAAACGGCTCACCTCGTGCAGGCGATGAGCGCGGCCATCGATCTTGTAGCGCGCCACAAATTCAACTATCGCGCTGTCGCCGTCGGCCTCATGCCTGCGCACATCCAACCCCAGCCACTTCAAGCCTGCTTCCACCGCAATCGGCTCCTGCGGCCGGGTGCTGGCCTGCCAGGTCGCCTGCAGATAGGCGCCGTTGTCCATCACATAGGCGCTATAGCGCGAGCGCATCAGCGCCAGCGCGGTCGGCGCTATCTCTGCGCCCGTGTGATAGCGGCCGCAGCATTGCGCGTAATTGCCGCCACCGCAAGGGCAAGCTATGGTCGCAGCCGTCAAATCTTGCCGTCCCGCATGAATGCTTCAAGCTGATCGAAACGATCGAAACCCCAGAACGCTTCGCCGTCGACGATCACGAATGGCGAGCCGAACACGCCGCGCGCCATCGCCAGGTCGACTTCGGCTTTCAGCTGGTTCTTGATCGGCAAGCTGTTGATGCCGTCCATCATGCCGTTGCTGTCGACGCCGCTGCGATGGCCGATTTCCAGCAGATGCATCGGTTCGCCGATATTGATGCCGTCGACAAAATAAGCCTGGTAAATCTGCTTGGCGAACTTGTTAGCCTTGTCCTCACCTTGCTTGCCGCGCACCCACAGCACGGCGCGCGCCGCGGCCTGGGTCGAGATCGGGAAAGCGCTTGGGCGATTGTAGGGAATGCCATGGAAACGCGCGCTGCGCTCGAAATCGTGGAACGAGTAGTCGCCCTTGATCGGCACCTGCGGCAAGGGCACTGAACCGGTAGTCTTGAACACCGGCCCGAGCAGGATCGGATGCCATTCGACATCGCGCTTGTACTTGGCCGCCAGCTCATCGATGCGGGTGGCGGCGAAATAACCGTATGGAGACGAAAAATCGAAATAGAAATCTATTGCAGCAGCCATGTTTATTACCTTGTCTAAATCGCAATTCATGAAGTCAAATAACAAAGATCAGCGTGAATCCGCGGCAATGCCACGGAAAAACGCTGATCTTTTGCTGCTTGCTACTGTGCTGCGTGAACTACATCTTGCTGGCGCGAACTATCAGACCAGTTCAACCGCAATCGCCGTACCTTCGCCGCCGCCGATGCACAGCGAGGCGACGCCGCGCTTGAGGCCCTTGGCCTTCAGCGCGCCCAGCAGCGTGACGATGATGCGTGCGCCGGAAGCGCCGATAGGATGGCCCAGTGCACAAGCGCCGCCGTGGACGTTGATCTTGTCGTGCGGGATGTCGTGTTCTTTCATGGCGGCCATCGGCACCACGGCGAACGCTTCGTTGACTTCATACAGATCGACGTCGCTGTGCTTCCAGCCGACTTTCTTGTACAGCTTTTCAATCGCGCCGACCGGTGCGGTGGTGAACCATTCCGGTTCTTGCGAATGGCTGGCGTGGCCGAGGATGCGGGCGATTGGCGTGCAGCCGAGTTTCTTGGCAGTCGACTCGCGCATCAGCACCAGCGCCGCGGCGCCGTCGTTGATCGAGGACGAGGAAGCTGCAGTGATGGTGCCGTCTTTCTTGAACGCCGCGCGCAGCGACGGGATCTTGTCGACCTTGGCTTTTTGCGGGCCTTCATCCTTGTCGATCACGACTTCGCCGGCACGGCTGGTGACGGTCACCGGTGCGATTTCCCATTTGAAGG
>NZ_DATMRB010000041.1:0-2964 GCF_035566555.1 Collimonas sp. | reverse complement strand
CGGAAGATCGTCCTCAGTGAGAATTCCCTTTACGCCGGGCATCGCAAGAGCTGCGCTCAAATCCAGATGCTTGACGCGCCCGTGCGGCACTGGGCTGAGCAAAAGCTTGCAGAACAGCATGCCCTCGGCACGGTAGTCTTCGGCATACTTCGATCTGCCGGTTACCTTGGCGTATAAGTCGAGAGTCTGATAATTCTTGCCGATCAGTTTGTGATTGCCTCCATACTGAGGCTCTGTTGACTTCGTAGAGTCAGGAATTCTGCTAGGCATGGTTGGCCTCCCTTGCGATCTCCGCGCCGCGCATAAACGCGGTCAGAATCTTGTCATAGTCCTGGCACCGGCATAGGTTGCCTGAAATGCCGTGCGCCAACTCGGCGCGCGTGGGATTCGGGTTGGTCTTGAGGTATCCCACCGTAGCCATAATGAACCCCGACATGCAGAAGGCGCATTGGAATCCCTGTTCATCAAGGATGCCCTGCTGCACCGGGTGCAGTTTTCCGTCGGCGGCCTGCAGCCCTTCGACCGTCACAACTTTTGAGTTGCGCACCGTGTGCGTGAGCGTCGAGCACGAGTAGCGCGGTACATCGTCGATGAGCACCGTACAGGCCCCGCATTCGGCTCGATCGCATCCGATCTTGGTGCCGGTGAGACCCAGCTTGTAGCGCAGCGTCATCGCCAGCGTCTCCTGCTTCATAACGTCCACACGCCGCTGCTGGCCGTTAACGTTCAGGGTAATCAGGCGCTCGCCCGCACCGGCAGCCGATGCCAGGCTGGACGCGCGAAAGAGGTAGGTCGCTGAGGAGACGCCTGCTCCCCCGGCGATAACCCCTTGAATAAACTTTCGTCTCGAGACCGCCTTCGGCGTATCGTCGGTTTTTTTCATATCTGCTGTATCTGCCATTTCAGGATTACCTCCTTTAACATGCAAGAAAGCCTTCGGTTGAAGGAACGTTTGATCGATGGAAATGATGTCCAGCTGGCTGGGTTGGAACGTGCGTCCGTCTTGATGGCTGGACCGTAGAAGTCCATAGGAGCCTGGTTAATATTATATATCCCATCCTGCCGGAAAACCGAGCCAAAAGCCGGCGGCGTACAGACGCTTTCAGTAACAGGCTCGCTACTTCCGTGCTGCCACCGCAGGTCTGAGGCGCCAAGGCTATTTGCCGATTCGGATGCGGCGCGATGGTCATGCCGCGTTTACTTCATTTCGCCCATCAAGCCGTCGAGACCACGATCCAGGTGCAGCTGTGCCCAGTGGAACTCGGTTTGCAACATTTTAGAGACGTCGTCGCGCGACTTTTTCTGGACCAGCATGTCGTGAACGCGGTTTCGCAACTTCAGCGTGCTGTCGCGGAATTTGGCCATTTCCTGTTTCGTTGTGACTACGCCGTGGCCTGGAACCACGGCGTCAAAGTCGAAGTTCCAGCGCGGATTCGAGCGTTTTGGGCCATTCTTTGCCGCTGCCCCCGCCGGCGTAGTCGATTAGTTGGGGAGTGGCGTCGCCGAAGGTGAACATGTCGCCCGCCGCCAGCGTACGATCGGCCGGAAACAAGACCACCATGTCGCCATTGGTGTGAGCGCGCCCGAAGTGATACATCTCCACGTTCTTGCCGCCCAGATAGATGTGCGCGTGATGCTGGATCCGCGATGCCCGGCAGACCCGGCTGCTTGCCGTCCACCATGTTCTGGCGAGCCTCCTCGGTTGCCACCACGATGGCATTCATGTCTTGCATCTTCGCGTTTCCGCCGCTGTGGTCGGCGTGATGATGCGTATTGACGACGTACTTGATCGGCTGGTCGGTCACCTTTTTCAACTGCTCCAGGATGCCGTTGTGGTCGACGTCGAATTTATCGTCGACCAGAAGGACGCCTTCACTGGTAATCAGAGCCGTGGAGTTGCCGGGAACGATATCGTTGTGGATGACATAGAGATCGTCTTTCACCTTGATTAGATCCAATTTTGCCGGGGGCGGGCCTTGGGTGTAGGCCACCCATAAGCCGGCCAGCAGCAGCACCGCCGCGCTAAGACGGATGATCGAGCTTTTACGCATAGGTAGATTGTGACATGAGTCAACTTCAAGATCATCGTTCCGCAGGTGCCGCCGAGCACTTAAAATGTAGACACATGAGAATCGGAGGTGAATCATGTTGCGGAGCATGATGGGCGCGGCTGCGCTTGTCGCCTGCGGGTTGTCGACATTGCAGGCGGGCTCGACGTTGGTCCTGAGCGCGGACGGCATTACAGTTTATGACACCGTAAATAACATCAGCTGGCTCGCCGACGCCAATTTGCCGGCCACCAATCGATTCGGCCTTCCGGTATGCAGCACTTCTGGCCTGCAACCGTGTGTAAACCCAAGCGGCTCGATGAGCTACCAGAGCGCGGCCGCGTGGGTGAGTGCCATGAACGCCACCAACTATCTGGGGCACACCAACTGGCAGCTGCCGACCACACCGACAACCGACAAGGGCTGCGGGAAGACGGGGCCGCAAAACAATTCGTTCGGGTTCGATTGCTCGCTTGGCGCGCTGGGTTCGCTGTACTACAATGCGTTGGGGCTGAAGCCGCCCAATACCGCGGTTCCCATCCCCCACAACACGGCCGGTCCCTTCAGCAATTTCCAACCTTATCTATATTGGTCGCAAAGCCCTGGCCAGGGCGGCAATGCCACGCTATCGTTCAACAGCGGATTCCAGGGCGCCAATACCGTGGACAATTTTCTGTATACACTGCCGATGATCCCAGGCAAAATATCTGGAACGCCGCCCGCCACGGGCAATGGGCTGGAAGTCAATCCAGGCGGACAAACCGTCTATGATCCTGTGACGAACGTCACTTGGCTGGCGGACGCCAACCTGGCGGCCACTAGCACCTTCGGTCTTCCGCCTTGCAACAATCCGACCAGCCCGGCGTTATGTGTCAATCAGGATGGCGCGATGACGTTGGCTTCAGCCAATCAATTC
>NZ_DATMRB010000040.1:0-60961 GCF_035566555.1 Collimonas sp. | reverse complement strand
GTGACCTCAAATTTACCGACACGCTCTCATCCCGGCAACGCGTGGGCAAAAAACTTGCCCACCCTGCTTCGCTGGAGCGGCATCAAGAATGCAGATAAAAAAGCGCTGACCATTTCAGGTCCAGCGCTTTTTTATTTGGATTTATGGAATTCCTTATATTGAATTGACTATAAGTCTTAATTTGATGATGTCTATATGTAATTATTGTTGCGTCGCGACATAAGAATAAGCCTGCATATTTTGCTTACAGACCAATGACATTACTTTTGGGATAGATGTTTTTATGAGGATTCGCCTTGCTATGCAGCATATTTTCATAATATGAAACGTCATATCGCTATTTGGAAATGGAAAAAACTCCTGTTAGAATTTGGCGTCCGTCTACGAAGCGATGTAGATGCTTGCGACCCAACCCGCTAATCCGATGCTAAATTGGACAGGCGCACAAATTCAGGAGACTCAGCATGTCAGCCCAGCTCGACCAGGTTTTGGCCCAGGCCGCCAACGATCCAGACGTCATAGAAACCCAAGAATGGCTTGATGCGCTCGAAGCTGTGATTGAAACAGAAGGCCCTGAACGCGCCCACTACCTGATGGAAAGAATGGTTGACCTGGCGCGCCGCCGCGGCGCCCAGATCCCGTTTTCCAGCAACACCGCATACGTCAACACCATCCCGGCCCACATGGGCGAGCATTGTCCCGGCGATCTGGAGATTGAAGAGCGCCTGCGCTCGTGGATGCGCTGGAATGCGATGGCGATGGTGGTCAAGGCCAACCGTCTCGATGGCGACCTCGGCGGCCACCTGTCCAGCTTTGCCTCGCTGGCCAACATGCTCGGCATCGGCTTTAACCATTTCTGGCACGCGCCTTCCGAAAACCACGGTGGCGACCTGTTGTATATCCAGGGCCACTCGTCGCCAGGCATCTACGCCCGCGCTTTCCTCGAAGGCCGCCTGACTGAAGAGCAGCTGCTGCATTTCCGCCGCGAAGTCGACGGCAACGGCCTGTCTTCCTACCCGCATCCGAAGCTGATGCCGGATTTCTGGCAATTCCCTACCGTATCGATGGGCCTGGGCCCGCTGATGGCGATCTACCAGGCGCGCTTCCTCAAGTACCTGCATGCGCGCAGCATCGCCGATACCGCCAACCGCAAGGTCTGGGCCTTCTGCGGCGACGGCGAGATGGACGAGCCGGAATCGATGGGCGCCATCGGCATGGCCGGCCGCGAACGTCTGGACAACCTGGTGATCGTGGTCAACTGTAACCTGCAGCGCCTGGACGGTCCGGTGCGCGGCAACGGCAAGATCATCCAGGAACTGGAAAGCGATTTCCGCGGCGCCGGCTGGAACGTGGTCAAGGTCATCTGGGGCGCAGGCTGGGACGATCTGCTGGCGCGCGACAAGGAAGGCATCCTGCAGCGCGTGATGATGGAAACCGTCGACGGCGAATACCAGAACTACAAGGCCAAGGATGGCGCTTTCGTGCGCAAGCATTTCTTCGGCAAGCATCCGAAATTGCTGGAACTGGTCAGCAAGATGTCCGACGACGACATCTGGCACCTGACCCGCGGCGGCCACGATCCGCACAAGATCTACGCTGCCTTCAAGGTGGCGCAAGAGCACAAGGGCCAGCCGACCGTGCTGCTGGTCAAGAGCATCAAGGGCTACGGCTTCGGCAAATCGGGCGAAGCGCGCAACACTGCGCACAACACCAAGAAGCTGGACGACGAAGCGATCAAGGCCATGCGCGACCGCTTCCAGCTGCCGATTTCCGACGAACAGCTGCCGAGCGTGCCGTTCTTCAAGCCGGCTGACGACACCCCGGAAATGCAATACCTGCACGCCCGCCGCAAAGCGCTGGGCGGCTACCTGCCGCAACGCCGCCAGAAGGCTGACGAAGTGCTGGTGGTGCCGGAACTGTCCGCATTCAAGGGCGCGCTGGAACCTACCGCAGAAGGCCGCGAGATTTCCACCACCCAGGCTTACGTGCGTATCCTCAACACGCTGCTGCGCGACCCTAGCCTGGGCCAGCGCGTAGTGCCTATCATGGTCGACGAATCGCGCACCTTCGGCATGGAAGGCTTGTTCCGCCAGATCGGTATTTTCAGCCAGGTCGGCCAGCTGTACGAGCCGGTCGATAAAGACCAGGTGATGTACTACCGCGAAGACAAGGCCGGCCAGATCCTGCAGGAAGGCATCAACGAAGCCGGCGGCATGAGCTCGTGGATTGCGGCGGCGACCTCGTACTCGACCAACAACCGGGTCATGATCCCGTTCTACACCTACTACTCGATGTTCGGCCTGCAGCGTATCGGCGACCTGGCCTGGGCAGCTGGCGACATGCGCGCCCGCGGCTTCCTGCTGGGCGGCACTGCCGGCCGCACCACGCTCAACGGCGAAGGCTTGCAGCATGAAGACGGCCACAGCCATGTGCTGGCGTCGACCATCCCGAACTGCGTGCCTTACGATCCGACCTTCTCGCACGAAGTCGCCGTCATCATGCATGACGGCCTGCGCCGCATGGTCACCAACCAGGAAGACGTGTTCTACTACCTGACGCTGATGAACGAGAACTACAGCCATCCAGGCCTGAAGGAAGGCCAGGAAGAGGGCATCATCAAGGGTCTCTACCTGCTGCAGGAAGGCGACAAGAAGAACAAGCAGCGCGTCCAGCTGATGGGCTCCGGCACCATCCTGCGCGAGGTCATCGAAGGCGCGGCGCTGCTGGCCAGCGACTGGGGCGTGGATGCCGATGTCTGGTCGGCGCCGTCGTTCACCCTGCTGGCGCGCGACGGCCAGGACGTGGAACGCTGGAACATGCTGCACCCGACGGATGCGCCGCGCGTGGCGCACATCACCCAGTGCCTGCAAGGCACCAGCGGTCCGATCATCGTCTCTACCGACTACATGCGCACTTTCGCCGAGCAGACCCGCGCCTTTGTGCCGGCGGGCCGTACCTTCAAGGTGCTGGGCACCGACGGTTTCGGCCGTTCCGATACCCGCGCCAAGCTGCGTGAATTCTTTGAAGTCAACCGCTACTATGTGGCTGTGGCGGCACTGAAGGCACTGGCGGACGAAGGCAAGATCAAGGCCTCGGTTGTGGCCGATGCAATTACCAAGTATGGTATCAATCCGGACAAGCCGAATCCGGTCACGCAATAAGGTACTGGTGTTAATCACTGGATAACTAGCCAGTAGTAAAATTTCCACGGCTGCCTACGCGGGCCTGAATTTTCTGAAAAGAAATTCAGGCCCGTGATATGCAGCGGGCAGAATGAATGGAGCTAAGCGATGAGTATGGTGGAAGTCAAAGTCCCGGATATCGGCGACGTCAGTGAAGTTGAAGTCATTGAATTGATGGTCAAGGTCGGCGACACGGTCAAGGTCGACCAGTCGCTGATCACGGTCGAATCCGACAAGGCCAGCATGGAAATCCCGTCCAGCCACGCGGGCGTGATCAAGGAATTGAAAGTCAAGCTGGGCGACAAGGTCAAGGAAGGCACGTTGGTGCTGGTGCTGGAAGCCGATGCCGGCGCAGCAGCGCCGGCCAGCGCTCCTGCTGCCGCACCAGCCGCAGCGCCGGCAGCAGCGGTGCCGGCTCCTGCGCCAGTCGCTGAGAGCAAACCGGCGCCAGCGCCTGCTGCTCCCGCACCGGTAGCCGCTCCGGCCCCGGCCGCAGCTGGCGGCAGCATCCCGCATGCATCGCCATCGGTGCGTAAATTCGCGCGTGAACTGGGCGTCGACCTGAGCAAAGTTGCCGGCACCGGCATCAAGGCCCGCATCACCCACGAAGATGTACAGAATTACGTCAAGGGCGTGATTGCCGGTACTGCCAATACTAACGGCGCTACAGCTTCAAGCAAGGGCGGCAGCGGCGTTGGCCTGGACCTGCTGGCATGGCCATCGCTGGACTTCAGCAAGCAAGGTCCGACCGAGTTGCTGCCATTGTCGCGCATCAAGAAGCTCAGCGGCCCGAACCTGCACCGCAACTGGGTCATGATCCCGCACGTCACGCAGTTCGACGAAGCCGACATCACCGAGCTGGAAGAATTCCGCAAGCAGGCCAACGACAGCTATGCCAAGGCCAAGTCGCCGGTCAAGCTGACCATGCTGGCGTTCGTGATCAAGGCCAGCGTCGCGGCGCTGAAGAAATTCCCGGCGTTCAATGCCTCGCTTGACGGCAAGGGTGAAAATCTGATCCTCAAGCAGTACTACAACATCGGTTTTGCCGCCGACACGCCGAACGGCCTGGTGGTCCCGGTGATCAAGGATGCCGACAAGAAGGGCATCGGCCAGATCGCCCAGGAAATGGGCGAGTTGTCGGCCCAGGCCCGCGACGGCAAGCTGAAACCGGCCGACATGCAAGGCGCGACCTTCACGATTTCGTCGCTGGGCGGCATCGGCGGTACGGCTTTCACGCCGATCATCAATGCCCCTGAAGTCGCGATCCTGGGTTTGTCGAAGGCCTCGATGAAACCGGTCTGGGACGGCAAGCAGTTCGTGCCGCGCCTGATGATGCCGACTTCCCTGTCCTACGACCACCGCGTGGTCGACGGCGCCATGGGGGCGCGCTTCAGCGTCTACCTGGCCGACGTGCTGGGCGACATGCGCAAGACATTGTTGTAATGTAGGGTGGGCATGCAATGCCCACGCGGATACATATTGCCGCGTGGGCACATTGTGCCCACCCTACCGGTCGTTTGGCAAACCGATGGAGAACAACTATGACTACCTGTGTCGTCGTTAAGAAAAATGGGCAGATCGCGATTGCGTCGGACTCGCTGGTGACATTCGGCGATACCCGCTTGTCGCACGCCTATGAAGTCAACAACAAGATCTTCCAGGTCGGCGAATCGTATATCACCCTGGCCGGCACTGCCGCCCATTTTCCGGTGATGCGCAAGCTGCTGACCGGCATGGGCGAAGACTGCAAGCTGACTAACCGCGAAGAGGTGTTTGAAACTTTTTCCAAGGTGCACGGGATCCTCAAGGACCAGTATTTCCTGAACACCAAGGAAGACGAGGACGATCCTTACGAGTCGTCGCAGATCACCGCGCTGATTGCCAATCCGTACGGTATTTTCGGCGTGTATTCATATCGCGAGGTGTTCAGTTTCGATCGTTTCTGGGGCATAGGCAGCGGCCGCAATTTTGCCCTGGGCGCGATGTATGCGGTCTACGAGCAGGATCTCAGCGCCCAGCGGATTGCCGAGATCGGCGTGCACGCCGGCGTCGAGTTCGATAAGAGTTCTGCCACGCCGCTGCGCATTCACAGTTTTGCAATGAAATCCTGAGCGGCGCACAAGGCATCGCCACATCACATACCACACACATATCTTCTTCCCGCGGGAAGAGAGCACGGAGCAAACGCTATGAGCATGGTTGAAGTCAAGGTCCCGGATATCGGCGACGTCAAAGAAGTTGAAGTTATCGAGCTGATGGTCAAGGTCGGCGATACGGTCAAGGTCGACCAGTCGCTGATCACGGTCGAATCCGACAAGGCCAGCATGGAAATCCCGTCGAACCAGGCTGGCGTCATCAAGGAAATCAAGGTCAAGGTTGGCGACAAGGTCAGCGAAGGTTCGCTGGTGCTGGTGCTGGAAGCCGCGGCTGCCGCAGCTCCTGCGGCAGCGCCGGTCGCAGCTGCCGCTCCGGCTGCTGCCGCGCCTGCGCCGGTCGCAGCCCCCGCAGCGCCTGCTGCGGCCGGCGTCGCCAGCACGATCGAAATCAAGGTGCCGGATATCGGCGACGTCAAGGAAGTCGACGTCATCGAACTGATGGTCAAGGCCGGCGATACGGTCAAGGTCGACCAGTCGCTGATCACGGTCGAATCCGACAAGGCCAGCATGGAAATCCCATCCAGCCAGGCCGGCGTCATCAAGGAAGTCAAGGTCAAGGTCGGCGACAAGGTCAGCGAAGGTTCCGTGGTGGTGCTGCTGGAAACCACCAGTGCTGCTGCACCTGCCGCTTCTGCTCCCGCCGCGCCAGCGCCGGCAGCAGCGGCCGTTGCCGCTCCGGCGGCCGCCAGTTTCGGCGGCAAGGTCGATGTCGAGTGCGATACCGTGGTGCTGGGCGCCGGTCCCGGCGGCTATACCGCGGCGTTCCGCGCAGCCGACCTGGGCCAGAGCGTGGTCATGATCGAGCGTTATCCTAGCCTCGGCGGCGTGTGCCTGAACGTTGGCTGCATCCCGTCCAAGGCCTTGCTGCACGCTGCCAAGGTCATCACCGAAGCGGAAGAAATGGCGCATTTCGGCGTCAAGATGTCGGCCCCGGAAATCGATATCGATGCGCTGCGCGGCTGGAAAGAAAGCGTCATCAAGAAACTGACCGGCGGCTTGAACGGGCTGGCCAAGGCGCGCAAGGTGCAGGTACTGACCGGCAAGGGCGCATTCAGCTCGGCTAACACGATCACCGTGGAAACCGCGGACGGTCCGAAGGTGGTCGGCTTCAAGAACGCCATCATTGCAGCCGGTTCCTCGGTCGCCAAAATCCCTGGCTTCCCGTACGACGATCCGCGCCTGATCGACTCCACCGGCGCGCTGGAACTGCGCAAGATTCCTAAGAAACTGCTGGTCATCGGCGGCGGCATCATCGGCCTCGAAATGGCTTGCGTGTATGACGCGCTGGGTTCCAAGGTCACCGTGGTCGAATTCGCCGACGGCCTGATCCCCGCCGCCGATCGCGATGTCGTCAAGCCGCTGCAGAAACGCATCGAGAAGCGCTACGAAGCGATCCACCTGAAGACCAAGGTGACCAAGCTGGAAGCCTTGAAAGAAGGTCTGCGCGCGACCTTTGAAGGCGCCGACAGCAACTCGCCTGCAGCACCGGAACCGCAACTCTACGATATGGTGCTGGTGGCAGTGGGCCGCCGTCCTAACGGCAAGGAAATCGCCGCCGAGAAGGCTGGCGTCATCGTCAACGAGCGCGGCTTCATCCCGGCCAACAAGCAGCAGCGCACCAACGTCGCGCACATTTTTGCCATCGGCGACATCTGCGGCGATCCGATGCTGGCGCACAAGGCCACCAACGAAGCCAAGGTAGCGGCGGAAGTGATCGCCGGCCACAAGGTGGAATTCGACGCCATGACGATTCCTTCGGTGGCATACACCGATCCGGAAATCGCATGGATGGGCCTGACCGAAACCGAAGCCAAGGCCAAGGGCATTCCGTTTGAAAAAGCCAATTTCCCGTGGGCGGCAAGCGGCCGCGCGCTGGCGATGGGACGCGACGACGGCATGACCAAGCTGTTGTGGGATCCGACCACCAAACGCATCATTGGCGCCGGCATCGTTGGCGTGAATGCCGGCGAACTGCTGGCGGAAACAGTGTTGGCGATGGAAATGGGCGCCGACCTGGAAGACCTGGCGCTGACCATCCATGCCCATCCGACCTTGTCGGAAACGCCGATGTTCGCGGCGGAAATGGGCCTGGGTACGATTACCGACCTGTTCATTCCAAAGAAAAAATAAGCAGGTGGCAGGGTGGGCACTCCGTGCCCACGCGGATCGCAAATTTTGCTGGTGTCATCTATCAGCATTCAGGATGGGCAGGGAAACCTGCCCATCCTACAAAAAAACGCCGCTCCGGTTTGCATCGGAGCGGCGTTTTATTGCTGGAAGTCGATCAGTCGAAATATCTGCGGACAGCTTCAAAGCGCGCCGCGTAATAGCTGTTGTCGAGCCGGTCGATGCGCACCTTGCCGTTGGTCGAGGGCGCATTGATGAAACGGCCGTCGCCAATGTAGATGCCGACATGCGAAAACGCCCTATGCATGGTGTTGAAGAACACCAGGTCGCCCGGCCGCAGTTCGGCCTTGGTGATGGGACGGCCCTGGCGCGCAATGTCGGCCGCGCTGCCGCTGACCTTGAGGCCCGCCGCCTGGCGGTAGACATAGCTGACCATGCCGCTGCAATCGAGTCCGGCTTCCGGATTCTTGCCGCCGAAGCGATAATTGGTGTCGATCAGGCCCAGCGAGTAGATGACGATATCATTCCCCTTATCGCTGATCGGCGTGTTGTCCTCAGAGCCGGGACGGACCGAACCGGTGCCGCCGCAGGCTGCCAGCAACAAAGCCAGGCAACAGATAAAGAGATTTCTGATCGTCATCAAGCACTCGCCTTTATTCAAACTTACTTCTTGATCTGGCTGATCACATCCGACAGCATGGCGATCATCTGGTCGATTTCCTCGATCGTTACATTCAACGAAGGCATGAAACGCAGCAGGTTTGGCCGCGGCGAATTCAGCAGCAGGCCGACCGGATTCAGGTCGCGCGCGATATCGACGATCTGCGGGCCGATGTCGCTGCCCAGTTTCAACGCCCGCAGCAAGCCTTCGCCGCGTTCGCCTTCGAGTCCGTGCTTCTCGGTCAGTTTCAGCAACTCGGCGCTCAGGTAAGCGCCCTTGTCTTTCACCGACTGCAGGAAGCCCGGCGCCAGCATGGTTTGCAGGACCGCGACGCCGACCGCCGTCATCAGCGGATTGCCATTGTAGGTGCCGCCCTGGTCGCCGGCTTCAAACACGGCAATCTCTTCGCGTGCCAGCAGAGCCGCCAGCGGCACGCCGCCGCCGATGCCTTTGCCGAGCGTCATGATGTCCGGTTCGATGCCCGACAGCTGATAGGCAAACAGTTCGCCGGTGCGGCCCATGCCCGATTGCACTTCGTCGACGATCAGCAGGATGCCGCGCTTCTTGGTCAGTTCGCGCAAGCCTTGCATGAACTCGCGGGTCGCCGGGATCACGCCGCTTTCGCCTTGCACCGGCTCCAGCATGACAGCCACGGTCTTGTCATTGATCAGCAGTTCGACGCTGGCGAGGTCGTTCAGTTCCGCTTTCGGGAATCCAGGCACCTGCGGCGCGAAAATCGTATCCCAGCCCGGCTTGCCGCTGGCCGACATGGTAGCCAGGGTACGGCCGTGGAAGCTGTGGTTGAAAGTGATGATTTCAAAGCGGTTCTGGCCGGCCGGGTTCGGATTCTTCTTGCCCCATTTGCGCGCCAGCTTGATCGCGCCTTCGTTGGCTTCAGCGCCGCTGTTGGCGAAAAACACGCGGTCGAAGCAGGAGTTGGCGGTCAGCAGCTCAGCCAGTTCTATCGATGGCGCATTGTAGAAAGCGGGCGAAGGATTGAGAATCTTCTTCGATTGCGCGACCAGAGCGTCCTGGATGCATTGCGGCGAATGGCCCAGTGCATTGACTGCCCAGCCTTGCAGGTAATCCAGATAGCGCTTGCCGGTATGGTCCGTCATCCACATGCCGGCGCCTTCGGTAAACACCAGCGGCGGGCGGTTGGTGATGTACATCAGGTCATTGACTGAATACTGCTTGAATTCCCGCTGTTCCATTCGATGGACTCCTAAAAAGGGCAAAAAAAAACCACAGGCATCGCCTGTGGCTTCGTGATCAGACAGCGTTCACGCGCACGGCTTACCTGGCAAAGGTAATGAAATATGGCGTCGCAAGAAGGTCTGGATCATGTTCATGACGCAAATATTAGGACTTTTTGTGTGGTGCGTCAAAAAGAATTTACAGACTTGTTGCAGGGCGTCGGCAGGGATGTCTCGAGCATCGCCTTCGACGCCGTTCTGGCTAGGATAGCAAGATTCTCAAAATAGTTCTTAAAAGCAATCAAATCTGATATCTTGCATTATTATGACTTTGATCATGGCGCTGCTGCATGCAGAAGTTCAAGGTGCAACGCCGCCGCTGTGACCCTATCCGAGGAGGTGCGATGTGACATTTCCACCTAGTAAAACATTGAAGTCCTCGCGGCCGCTGGCGATGCACCACCTGATGCTGCTGCAGGGGACGCAGTTCGCCTGGATAGGCCGCTCGGCCCTGGCGCTTGAGCGCAATGTCTGGAGCGGCGAGCCGAAGCCAGAATCAGCCGCACGTTCCGATCCTTTGTTTGCCATCGCCGACCTGTTCGAGCGCACTCCGCGCGGTCGCCTGAAAAGGGCAGACAAGCTGACCGTGCTGCTGGGTTATCCCTACGTGAAGCACGCGCTTTTGCCATGGCAAGCGGGCTTGGCCCAGTCTGCCGATTGGCAACGCTATGCCAACCAGGTGTTTGATGCGCAGGATGGCATTGCCAACCCGCGGCGCCAGGTGGTGGTCGATCCGGCGCCGTTTGGCCAGCCCCGGCTGGCGGCGGCGGCCGATGGCGCGCTGATAGAAGGCTTGCAGGCGCTAGCCAGGCTGCATAAATTGCGCCTGGTTTCTTGCGCCTCATTGCTGAGCTCCGCCGTGCAGCAGCACTGGGCCTTGCTGGAAGACGATTGCGTACTGAGTCTGCCGCAGCCGGATGCGCTCGAATGCCTGTTCAGAAAACAAGGGGTATGGCAAGGCGTCTGCGGCATGCCGGTCGCGCCGGATGCGGAATTGGCCGATAGCGTCGCCGCCGCTGCCATGCTGAGCAAGGCCACGGTCGCCACCGAGAGCACCGTTCCCTTGCTGGCGGTGACGCCGTTCCAGCATGTTGCAGGCCATGCGCAAGACTCCATGCATCCTGTGCGCTGGCTGGGGCCGGCGCATCCCTGGCTGGCTGGCGGCGGCAATGAGCGCTTGCACGGCCTGGCGCGCGGTCAGGCATGGGCCAGACCAGCAACTGCCGACGGATATGCCGCTCGGCAGACCGGCGCCAAGAGCGATGCCGGCGGCTACAAGTGGGGATACTGGACCGCGGACAATCTCATGGAGGAACAGTCAAAGTGCTATGGCGCATGGGGCAAGCAGGTATTGCGCCATCCCTTGACCTGCTCCACCTATAGCGTGATCTACTTCAGGCCGCGCTTGCCAGCTTCACGGCGGCGCAGGGAACTGCGATGAGCGATGCCGGCCGACACCTTCAGCTGAGAACGGCGGACGCCAGCCCGGTGCTGGATTTTGTGCAAGCGCAGGCGCACTCCCGCCTGCGCTTGCCGTTGCTGATGCTGACGGTTCTGGTGGCGGCTGTGCTGGCTTTGCAGGGAGGGCGCTGGTGGGCGCCAAGCAAAGCTGCTGCCGTCATGCCCGACAAATCCATGAAAATCCTGGCGGCCGAAAACAGCGGCAGGATGCCGGCGCCGGACAGCGATAGCGCTCAGTCGGCGGCAGAGCGTCAGGCGCTGATTGAAAGACAGGGCAAGCCGGTCGTGGCGGCGATATTGCCGGTGCGTGACAAGATGAGGGGCGAGATCGCATCGCGCCCAGGGCGGCGCCGGCCGCTGCCGCATGCGCCATCACGGGTGACGGTGGCAAGTGCGGAAATACCTGCCGGCCATGCCAGCGGGGAAGCGTTACCGGCAAGCGCAGAGCGGCGCGAACCGGAACCAGCGATCGCCATGCCCGAGGTGACGCTCAGGAGCCACGTGCGCTTGACAAGCGGGGCGCTTAATTAGGTGCAGGCAGTCCAGCTTATGCCGCCAGGTCTGCTTCCGACGTAAACGAATCCGCATAAAACTCTTCCGCCGGCAATTTGCACAGGGCGACAAAATCGCGCTGCGCCGATTCCACCACCACCGGTGCGCCGCAGGCGTAGACCTGGTATGCCGACAGGTCCGGGAAATCGTCGATCACGGCCTGGTGCACGAAACCGCTGCGGCCTTGCCATTGATCTTCCGGTCGCGCATTGGAGATGACCGGCACGAACTTGAAGTGCGGCAGCGTCGCCGCCCATTCCTGGCACAGCGCCATCATGTACAAGTCTTGCGGCCGGCGGCCGCCCCAGTACAAGGTGATCGGCCGTTGCGAGCCGGTGTGGGCGCATTGCTCGACCAGCGCTTTGATCGGTGCGAAGCCGGTGCCGGACGCTAGCAGCACCATCGACTTGTCCGAGTCTTCGCGCAGGAAGAAGGTGCCCATAGGCCCTTCAATACGCAGGATGTCGCGCTCTTTCAGGGTGCTGAACACCTGGTCGGTAAACAGGCCGCCAGGCATGTGGCGGATATGCAGCGTCAGATGCTCGTCCTTGTGCGGTGCGTTGGCCATGCTGTAGCTGCGGCGTTTGCCGTCGCGTAGGATGAATTCGAGGTATTGGCCGGCCAGGTATTGCAGGCGCTCATTGGCCGGCAGCTGCAGCGAGACAATGACGACGTCGTCGGCCACCTTGTCGATTTTTGCCACCCGGGTGGGCATTTTACGCACCGGGAATTCGCCGACGCCGGCTACTTCGCGTGCTTCGATGGTGACATCGGAATGCGGCGTGGCGCAGCAGAACAGGGCAAAGCCGAGCTGTTCTTCCTTCATTGGCAACGCTTTTTCCTGATGCGCGCCATGGCTGATCTCGCCTTCCAGCAGCTTGCCCTTGCATGAGCTGCAAGCGCCGTTCTTGCAGCCGTAAGGCAGGCCGACGCCGGCGCGTATCGCCGCGGTGAGAATGGTTTCACCTTCGTCGCAAGTAAATTGTCGGCCGCTAGGCTGAACCGTTATCTGAAAACCCATACAATCCTGTAATGAAAAACATAAATATAAAATCGCACCATGGCGACAGTATTGGCAAACCGCGTCTGCTGATTCTTGGCTGCGGCGACGTCGGATTGCGTCTATTGCCGCTGTTGCACCGCCGATTCCGTGTTTTCGCGGTCACCAGCCAGCCGGAGCGCTGCGCCGAACTGCGTGCCGCCGGGGCGATTCCGCTGGTGGCGGACCTGGATCGACCGTCGACGCTGGGGCGCCTGGCGCGTCTGGCGCAATTCGTCGTGCACTTGGCGCCGCCGCAGTCCGCCGGCGAAAAAGACCGGCGCACCCGCAATCTGGCCGCCATTTTACCTGAGCGCGCCACTCTTGTTTATATCAGCACTACCGGCGTCTACGGCGATTGCGGCGGCGCCCTGATCGACGAAACCCGCGGGCTGGCTCCGCACAACGGCCGCGCCAAGCGCCGTGTCGATGCCGAACAGGTGCTGCGCGCCTGGGCCCGGCGCCGCAATGGCCGTCTGGCGATCCTGCGCGTGCCCGGCATCTACGCAGCCAACCGCTTGCCGCTGGAGCGCCTGCACAAGGCAACCCCAGCCCTGAACGCCGAAGACGATGTGTATACCAACCATATCCATGCCGACGATCTGGCGCGCATTATCGCCGCCGCGCTGTTCAAGGCGGCGCCCCTGCGGATCTACCACGCCAGCGACGATTCACAGCTGAAGATGGCCGAGTATTTCGACCTGGTGGCCAAGGCCTTCGATCTGCCGCCGCCGCCGCGCTTGCCGCGCGCCGAGCTGGCGCAGGCGGTGTCGCCGATGCTGCTGTCGTTCATGTCGGAATCGCGCCGTCTGCAAAACCAGCGCATCAAGCTGGAGCTGGGGGTACGGCTGCGCTTTCCTGACGTTGCGGCGGCTTTGCCGGCGCTGGCTGCGGAGCGGAAAATCTAGCCAGGCGGTTAAAATTTGCGCCCATGTGAAGGTTTTATATCTGTTTTTCGCATAAGCATAGAAGTTATAAGTTGTTGTAAGGCGGAAAATTGACCGATAAAGTGAAAAGTAAATAAAAAATCCACTTTATATGCGCTTGCCGACTAAGCGGCGCTGCAACGCTACCGGTCGCCGCTTCCCATGAAATTATCTTTTAAGCATGTCAACAAGCAGTTTTCCGGCTTGCCGGTGATTGCTGACTTCAGCCGCGAAATCGAAGAGGGTGAACTGGTCGCGCTGGTCGGACCTTCCGGTTGCGGCAAATCGACGCTGCTGCATCTGGCTGCCGGTCTTGGCGCTCCCAGCAGCGGCGCGGTGCTGGCCGATGGCGTCAGCATCAAGGGTCCGCATCCGGAACGCATGCTGATGTTCCAGGAAAATGCCTTGTATCCGTGGCTGACGCTGGAGGCCAACGTGGCGCTGGCGCTGGAGCTGCAAAAAGTCAGCAAGGCCGGCGCCCGCCAGCAGGCGCGCGACTGGCTGGCCAAGGTCAGCCTGCAAGGTTTCGAAACCTACTATCCGCACCAGGTGTCCGGCGGCATGCGGCAGCGGGCGGCGCTGGCGCGCGCTTTCATCAGCCAGCCGAAAGTGTTGTTGCTGGACGAGCCGTTCGGCGCCCTCGATGCCTTGACCCGCATGACCTTGCAGGACTCATTGCGCCAGCTGATCCGGGAAGAGCGGCCGACCGTGCTGCTGGTCACGCACGATGTCGACGAAGCCTTGTTCCTGGCCGACCGCATCCTGGTGTTCAGTCCGCGTCCGGCCACGGTGCTGCGCGAGTTCAAGCTGAACCGGCATGAGAAGACCCACGATCTTTCCGAATTCGCCGCCACCCGGCGCGAGATTCTTTGCCTGCTCGGGATTCACGCGGAGCAGGACGCATTCGCAAAAAAACTTGAGGATATCGCTGCATGAGATTCATACATTTTGCCAACGTCAGGTCCAAAACCTTATTACTGCTTCTGGCGCTCCTGCTGGCGCTGGCAGGTCAAGCCTCGGCCGCGGAAAAATTCAAGATCGGCTACCTGCGCGTGATGGACGATGCGCAGGCGATCGCCGCTTTCGAGGGTGGTTTTTACAAGAAGCATGGGCTGGATGTCGAGCTGATCGAATTCAAATCCGGCACCGATCTGATCAAGGCCATTGTCGGCGGCCAGCTGGATAGCGGCGTGCTCGGCTTCACCAATGCCGCGGCCTGGGCTTCCAAGGGCGCCGACCTGAAAGTGGTGGCGGGCGCCCAGCACGGCTATCACGCGCTGGTGGTGCGCGAAGACAGCGGCATCAAGGATGTCGCCGGACTCAAGGGACGTACCCTGGCCTCGCAGGCGGAAGGCAGCACCGCCGACGCTGTCCTCAAGGGCGTGACGCTGAAGAACGCCGGCCTCAAGGCCGACGATGTCAACATCCTTGGCGTCAGCCCGCAGGTGGCGGTGCAGTCGCTGGTCGGCAAGCGCGTCGATGCCGCCTTCCTGTTTGAACCGCAGGCCAGCATTGCGAAACTGGTGGCGCCGGTGAAGCAGATCTATGAAGTCGGCGAAGTCTGGCCTTTCCCTTGCATGGTGGTGATCACTTCCGGCGAGACGCTGGCGAAACGGCGCGAGGCAGTCTGGAAATCGCTGGACGCGCAGCGCGAGGCGATCAACCTGCTGCAAAAAGATCCTGCCGCGGCATCCAAATTGATCGCCGGCTATTTCATTGCCGACCCGACGCTGAAAACCCTGAAGCACGGCGATCTGCCGCGCGAGACGGTGATCAGCGATGCGATCAAGAGCCAGACCTTCAGCGCCGTGCTGACCACCAAGGAACTGGCGCGCATGCAGGAACTGGCAGATATCCTGCAGCAGCAGGGCTCGCTGAAAACACGCGACGGCAAGCCGTTCAACGTCAACGCGATCATCGATCTCGACTGGCAAAAAGACCGCAAGCTGTGAGCTGCGCAGCAGCTAAGAATTTCTTTCAACAACGTCGTATTGTTCTGGTTCATCTATGAGTACTCACAGCCGGCTGCTCGGTTACCGCAAAAAGCTCGCCATGCTGCTGGCCATCGTGTTCATCTTCCTGCTGTGGCAGATCGCTGCCTGGTCGCTGCCGGATTTCCTGATGCCGGGTGTGCTGCCGGTATTGGGACGCTTGTGGCAAGAGGCGCAGACGCCGGAATTCCGCACCGCCTTGTGGGGCAGCCTGACCCGCCTCGGCGGCGGCTATGCGGCGGCCATGCTGTTCGGCATCGGCTTTGGCCTGGTCGGCGCGGTGCTGTTCTTCTTCCGCGAGGTGTTGAAATCGGCCATCATCATCCTGCAGTCGATTCCGTCGATTGCCTGGGTGCCGCTGTTCCTGATATTGATGGGTTTCGGCAATCTGCCGATCATGGTGGTGGTGGCGCTGGCGGCGTTTTTCCCGGCTGCACTGAGCGTCATGAACGCCACTGAAAGCGTGCAACAGGTGCATGTCTCGGCGGCGCGGGTGATGGGCGCAACGCGCTGGGACATGCTGAAGCGGGTCTATCTGCCGGCGGTCATGCCGGAGCTGATCACCGGCGCCCAGCTGGCGTTCGGCAATGCCTGGCGCGCGCTGATTTCGGCCGAGATGCTGATCGGCTTCGGCAAAGGGCTGGGACGGACCCTGGCTTATGCCGGCGAAACCGCTGACATGGTCGGCGTCATGACCAACATCTTGGCGATTGCGATCCTGGCGGCGCTGATCGACCAGTTAGTCCTGGAAAACCTGAAGCACCGGGTGTTGCGCTACCAGTACGTCTGACGGCGCCTGGCTGACTTCCATGAAAGGCTTCTGTCCTCGCGTCGCGCTTTTCTTGTTGCTGGTTTGCGCCTTGCAAGCAACCGCGGGCGCGGCGAGCTTGCAGCAGATCCGGCAGCGCGGCACATTGCTGGTCGGCGTCAGCCATGTCGCGCCGCCTTATGTTGCCGGCGCCAAGTACCGCACTCAGGAAAGTTTCGACCAGACCGTGGCAGCGGACCTGGCCCAGCGCCTCGGCGTGCGCCTGAAGACGGTCGCGCTGACGGAACAAAACCGCCGCCAGGCGCTGGCGCAAGGGCAGGTCGACCTGCTGCTGCTGAGTCTGACGGATACCGAGGCAGCTGCTTTGCGCGCCAGCGCCAGCCTGCTGCCGACCGCCTACCAGGCCGGTCCCAAACTGATCATGCGCAACGACACCGACATCAAGCGCCTGGCGCAACTCAAGGGACGCAACGTCTGCCTGGCGCAAGGCAGCGCCTATGCCGGAACCATGACGGCCAATTACTCCGCGCGAGAAAAAATCTACCCGGCGCCAGCCGATGCCTTGCTGGCGCTGCGGACCGGCGTCTGCGATGCTGCGGTGCATGACGACGCCGTCCTCAACGGCATGCTGACGCTGCCAGAGTGGAAAAAATTTTCCGCCAGTTTGCCGCTCAAGGCGATGCCGGTGCGGCTGACCTTTGCGCTGCGGCCGCAAGATGATGAACTGCGCGCTTATCTGCAAGGACTTAACCGAGAGTGGGGCAGCAGCTACTGGCCGGCGCAGCAAAAAAATGGATCAACGACGTCGCCTTCGAAGTCTACCTGGACCAGAACGTCCCCGACTGCCACTGAATTTCATTCAGCCGGCACTTCACTGCAAGCAGCCGATTTATTTCCCATTGCCCCGGATAGCAACTAAAATCCAGGCTAGATCGCGTCTTTTTTCCATCGAATCTACGGAGAAGCCGTCGCATAAAAGAATTTAATGTGGCGGTGTCCCTGCTAGGATTCGATCTGCAAGAGCCGTCCCCGGACTCCCACGCCTAACGATGGGTGCCGTTATTAAAAAAACATTATATTAAAGACAGACGAAAGGAAAAGCCATGTACGCACGGACCAAATTGATGATGGTGTTGTTGGCAGCATTCCCAGCGCTCGCGATGGCGCAGGAGACACAAGAAGTAAAAATCGGCTTCAGCAGCCCGCTGACCGGTCCCCAGGCATCTGCCGGCCGCGATAACCAAGGTGGTCTGGCCATGGCGATCGACAAGCTGAATAGCCAGGGCATGGTCATCGGCGGCAAGAAAATCAAGTTCGTAGCGCAAATGGAAGACGACCAGGCGGATCCGCGTGCCGGCGTCGCCGTCGCGCAAAAGCTGGTCGACATGGGCGTCAAGGCGGTGGTTGGTCCCTACAATTCGGGCGTGACGATTCCTGCTTCGCGCGTGTATAACGATGCCGGCATCGTCATGGGCACCGTGGCTTCTAATCCAAAAGTGACTTTGCAAGGCTTCCACTCGGTGTTCCGCGTGGCAGCCAGCGATAGCCAGCTGGGCGGCAAGATGGCGTTGTACGCAGCCAAGGAACTGAAGGTCAAGACAGTCTCGATCATCGATGACCGCACTGCCTACGGCCAGGGTCTGGCGGAAGAATTCTCGAAGGTCGCCAAGGCTAACGGCATCAAGGTGCTGGGCAACGATTTCACCAACGACAAGGCGACCGATTTCACCGCTATCCTGACCTCCATCAAGGCCAAGAAGCCGGATGCGATCTTCTTCGGCGGCTACTCGCCACAGGGCGGCCCTATGATGCGCCAGATGAAACAGCTGGGCGTGAACACCAAGTTCCTCGGTGGCGATGGCATCTGCGCACCGGAAATGGGCCGTCTGGGCGGCGATGCGATTACCGACCAGGTGTACTGCACCCAGGGCGGCGCCTTGCTGGACAAGCTGGCTTCCGGCAAGACTTTCGCAGCGGACTACCAGAAGCGTTACAGCCGTCCTGCCGAAACCTATGCCGCTTCGTTCTACGACGGCATGATGGTGATCGCCCAGGCGATGAAAGACGCCAACTCGGTCGATCCTAAGCAATACGCCGCAGCGCTGGAAAAGATCCACTACAAGGGCGTTGCCGGCGTGTATGAGTTTGACGCCAACCACGACCTGAAGCAGTCGCCAGTGACGGTATATCGCTTCAAGGCTGGCGCGCCTGAAGCGCTGACCAGCTACTAAGCATTGCAGGGGCCGGATGCGTTACGCGCATCCGGCCCGTTTTTCTTCTGGGGCTGGCGCGCCATGTCGCCGGCCATGCAATTCTTTTCCGTTTTCCAAACATTCCCATGCTAAGTTACACACGCACCATTCACACGGTCGATGCCCACACCGGCGGCGAGCCGCTGCGCATCGTGATTTCGGGCTTGCCGCCGGTGCCGGGCAAGACCATTCTTGAACGCCGCAGCTGGCTCAAGGCGCAGCGCGACGATGTGCGCCAGTTCCTGATGAACGAGCCGCGCGGCCATGCCGACATGTACGGCGCCTATCTGCTGCCGCCGGTCACCGAAGCCGCGGATTTCGGCGTGATCTTCATTCATAACGAAGGCTACAGCGACATGTGCGGGCATGGCATCATCGCGCTGGGCAAAGTGCTGGTCGAGCTGAATCATGTCGAGCGCACAGTGCCGCTGACACGCATCGGTTTCGATACCCCGGCCGGTTTCATCGAAGCCCAGGTCGAGTGGGACGGCCAGCGCGCCGGCGCGGTCACCTTCCGCAATGTGCCGGCCTTCATCTATCAGCGCGACGTCGAAGTCGAGACGCCGAGTTTCGGCAAGATCACTGGCGACATCGTGTTCGGCGGCGCTTTCTATTACTACATGAACGGCGACCAGGCCGGGGTCCGGATCAAGCCTGAGCAGGTGCGCCAGCTGATCCAGCTGGGCGCGGAAACCAAGCAGGCAGTCAAGGACAAGGTCAAGATCCAGCATCCGCTCGAACCAGGCCTCGATACCCTGTACGGCACCATCGTCGACGGCGCGCCGAACGATCCGGCGGCGGACCAGGCCAATGTCTGCATCTTCGCCGACCGCGAAGTGGACCGCTCGCCGACCGGCACCGGCACCTCCGGCCGCGCCGCCCAGCTGTTCCTGCGCCAGAAGCTGGCGCTGAATCAGACACTGGTCAACGAAAGCATCGTCGGCAGCTGCTTCCGCGTGCGCGTGACCGAGACCGCCAAGGTGGGCGAGTTCGACGCCGCCATCACCGAAGTGACCGGCAACGCGCATATCATGGGCTTCAACCAATGGGTGCTGGAAGACAGCGATCCGTTTCCGCAAGGTTTCTTCTTGCGTTGATCTCATTTAAGGATGGACGACAGGCCAATGCAGATTTTCGACGCTGAACAAACCGCAGTTGCGCTGCCCTATGCAGAACTGGTGCCGGCGCTGGTCAAGGTCGCGCAGCAGCTGCGCGAAGGCAAGATCAACGCGCCCGAACGCATGGTGGTGGAAATCGACAAGGCCAGCGTGCTGCTGTGCATGCCGGCGGTTGCCGCCGACATCGGCATGACCAAGCTGATCACCGTACACGCCAACAACGCCCAGCATCAGTTGCCGGCGATCCAGGGCGAAGTGGTGGTGTTCGACGCCGCCAGCGGCCGCCGCCTGGCGCTGTTGCACGGGCCTACCGTCACCGCGCGCCGCACCGCGGCAGTCAGCCTGCTCGGCATCGAGGCGCTGCTGCCGCGCAAGCCGCAATCCGCGCTGCTGATCGGCACCGGCGTCCAGGCTATCGCCCACTTCGATGGACTGGTTGATTACTTCGGCGTCAGCGAATTCTGGATCTCTGCCCGCGACATGGCCAAGACTCAGGCTTTTTGCGATGTATTGCAGCGGCGTCATCCACAGATCAAGATCGCTCCGCTGGCCGCCGCGGCACTGGCCAGCGAGCTGCCGCATACCGATCTGGTGATTGCCCTGACCACTTCGCGCACAGCGGTGATCCCGCCGCATATCGCGGCCGATACGCTGGCGATAGGCGTCGGCGCCTTCAAGCCGGACATGGTGGAATTCCCGGTCGAGCTTTTGCACAGCCGCACGGTAGTGGTCGACTGCCTGGCCGGCGCCAGGCACGAAGCCGGCGACCTGATACAGGCGCAGATCGATTGGAGCAAGGTGCGGGAATTGCCAGACATACTGGCGCATGGTTTTGTCCAGCAGCCGCTGCTGCCGGTCTACAAGACCGTGGGTCAGGCGGCGTGGGACCTGGCGGCGGCACGGGTAGCGATTACCTCTTTGTGATCCGCGCTGCTTAACGTTCTACAGGAATCACCGCAACACCGGCCGGCGCCGGACAATACTCAATGAGGATACGAAATTGATTCGTGATGCGACTGCTGCCGATTGCATGAGCCTGACCGCCTTGTCGATACAGGTCTGGCTGCACACCTACGCCACGGAAGGCGTCAGCGACGATCTTGCGCGCGAAGTGCTGTCCACGTTTACACCCGCCTATTTCGACGATCTTATCGACGACCCGGATTACCGTCTGTTCGTCGACGTCGATGAGGAAAATCTGCTCGGCTACATCCTGCTCGATCTGGATTCGCCATGCGAGACAGGAAATTACGGCGGCGTCGAAGTCGATACACTCTATGTGCAGGAGCACTTTCATGGCCGCGGCATAGGCCGGGCGCTGCTGGACCATGCCATACAGAACGCCGGCGCGCGGCTGTGGCTGACGGCATGGGCCGGCAATATCCGGGCCCTGGGTTTCTACAAGGCTTATGGCTTCGCTGACATCGGCATGACCTGGCACGAGTTTGAAGAGCAGAAGTACGAGAACCGCATCCTGGCTTTGCAAAAATCCTAGGCCGGCGTGTCGCCAGCCTGAGTCCTTATGCGCCCATCCAGGGCAAACCGGCCTTGCACCAGCCGTTGACGTTCTTGCGGTGGCCGTTATTGTCTTTGTCGCCCTCGAAGCCTTCCAGGATATTGAAGCAGTTGCTGTAGCCATGTTCGGTCGCCAGCTTGGCCGCATGCTGCGAGCGCACGCCGGAACGGCACAGGAATAGCAGCGGCGTGCCTTTTTCCGCGATCTGCGCCAGTTGCGCCAGGAAGTCCGGATTCTGTACGCCGCCCGGATATTGCGACCACTGCACCGCTGCATGCTGGACGTTCTGGATCGCGACGCGGCCGACCCAGTCGCGCTCGGCATTGGTGCGCACATCCACCAGCATCACTGCCGGTTCCGCTTCCAGCAAGGCAAAAGCCTCGCCCGGCGTTACGGCGCCGGCGTAGGGAAGCTGGTCATTCTGGCCGCGCTGCCGGGCGGTGGTGAGGAGTTCGCTGCTGGTGGCCATGGTGTTTCTCCTGAAGTTGCTGGTTTATCAAGTGGTAGCTTTGCATTCTGTCCGGCCGCACCAAAATTGCGCAAAACAAGAATCTATCGCCATGTTTGCACGAAAACGGTGCTATCAATAGGCGGCGCACCGATATGGTGATTTGCTTTTATTGTAATAATACGGCCAACAGCTCCCAAAAACACTGAATTCAGCCTTCCGAACAAGCAAATTACAATACCGACTATCGGCGGTTTCGTGAAAGGACGGTGGCATGGATTCTGCTATCATCCTGCCTGAGTTCTGGTCGTACTGAGTTGCTGTCCGGTCATAGTTTCTCACTACCTGTTCATGATGTTACTGCGACGCTGAGTTTGCGCGCAACAGATCCTGGACCGGTGCGCACAATTCACTCGCAATACTTTCATATTCCTTAGGAGATTCACATGGCAATGACGGCCGCAGAAGTCTTGAAAATGGCAAAAGACAACGAAGTCAAATTCGTTGATTTTCGCTTCGCTGACACCAAAGGCAAGGAACAGCACGTAACTGTCCCGGTCTCTCATTTCGATATCGACAAGTTCGAATCGGGTCATGCATTCGACGGTTCTTCTATTGCTGGCTGGAAGGGTATTGAAGCTTCCGACATGTTGCTGATGCCGGATCCGAATACTGCGAACATCGATCCGTTCATGGAAGAAACCACATTGTTCATGCAATGTGACGTCATCGAGCCATCCGACGGCAAGGGCTACGACCGCGATCCGCGTTCGATCGCCAAGCGCGCGGAAGCCTACCTGAAATCGTCCGGCCTGGGCGACACCGCTTACTTCGGTCCAGAACCAGAATTCTTCATTTTCGACGACGTCCGCTGGGGCGCCGACATGTCCGGCTGCTTCGTCAAGATCGGTTCGGAAGAAGCATCGTGGAGCACCGGCGCCAAACTCGAAGGCGGCAACACCGGCCATCGTCCAACCGTCAAGGGTGGCTACTTCCCAGTGCCGCCAGTCGACAGCTTCCAGGACATGCGTTCGGAAATGTGCCTGATCCTGGAATCGCTGGGCATCCCGGTTGAAGTGCATCACCACGAAGTGGCCGGCGCCGGCCAGAACGAAATCGGCACCAAGTTCTCGACCCTGGTCGAGCGCGCCGACTGGACCCAGAACCTGAAGTACGTGGTCTGGAACGTGGCTCACACCTACGGCAAGACAGCTACTTTCATGCCTAAGCCTATCGTTGGCGACAACGGTTCCGGCATGCATGTGCACCAATCGGTCTGGAAAGACGGCAAGAACCTGTTCGCCGGCGACGGCTATGCCGGCCTGTCGGAATTCGCGCTGTTCTACATCGGCGGCATCATCAAGCACGCCAAGGCGCTCAACGCGATCACCAACCCAGGCACCAACTCGTACAAGCGTCTGGTTCCAGGCTACGAAGCACCGGTCAAGCTGGCTTACTCGGCGCGCAACCGTTCGGCTTCGATCCGTATTCCGCACGTGGCCAATCCAAAGGGCCGCCGTATCGAAACCCGCTTCCCGGATCCACTGGCTAACCCGTACCTGTGTTTCTCGGCATTGCTGATGGCTGGTCTGGATGGCGTGCAGAACAAGATCCATCCAGGCGAAGCAGCATCGAAGGATCTGTACCATCTGCCGCCGGAAGAAGACAAGCTGATCCCTACCGTCTGCGCTTCGCTGGAAGAAGCACTGGAAGCACTGGACAAGGATCGCGAGTTCCTGACCCGCGGCGGCGTATTCAGCGACAGCATGATCGATGCTTACCTGGACCTGAAGATGCAAGAAGTCCAACGCTACCGCATGACGACGCACCCGATCGAATTCGACATGTACTATTCGGTATAAGCCGATGCATTAAACCTGGCGGCTGGCCTTGCGCATTACGAGGCTGAGCGGCAAGATAAAAGGACAGGGGATTTCCCTGTCCTTTTTTTATGCGCCGTTTTTCTATCGCGCCGCCATAAGTAATAATATGCAGGATGGTTTGTCATAAGAAGTTTCTTGACATAAACTAGCGACTCCATTGAATTGCAAAGACTATCTATGAAGCGTCTCATGTTGCGTTTTTCCCCGGGATTTCTGCTGCTGGCCGCCGTCAGCATGCTTGGCAGCGTCGCCCATGCCGAAAGCGAAGTGTTTCTGTGCGTGGACCAGAACGGCGTCAAGGAATACAAGAATACCGGCGACACCAAGGGCTGCAAGCGCGTCAGCCTGCCGCCGCTGACGGTGACTTCGTCCGGCGGCGGCAATAAGGCGCCACGCGAAGCGGCTGCCGGCAAGCCGGCGGCATCGACGCCGACCGATTTTCCGAAGGTGGACAACGGCACGCAAAAGGCGCGCGACAACGATCGCCGCCAGATCCTGCAGGATGAGTTGAGGAATGAACAACAGCGTCTGGCTGATCTCAAGAAGGACTATAACGACGGCACGCCAGAGCGCCAGGGCAACGAGAAGAACTACGCTAAGTACCAGGAACGCGTGGCGTCGATGAAAGACGATATCTCGCGCAGCGAGAAAAACATCGATGCGCTCAACCGGGAACTGTCCAATCTCAAGTAGTGCCAGCGCATGGTATCAACTTTGCTTAGTACATAAGGCCGCCATCGCGGCCTTTATTTTTGCCTATCCGGTTTAAGATAGAGTTGGGCCGGATGCACCATATTGTGGCAATCCGGCATATTACACACCGACATCGCTTACAAAGCTTGTTATGCTCGGAAAATGCACCATTTCAAACACCAAGATACTTCCCGTGACAGAGAGGCATTGTGCCTTGCTGCCTGCCAGCGCGTCTGCTGCAGGCGGCGCCAGTCGGAATCAGGTCTTTTCATGAGGATGCCCGGATGCCAATAAAATCCGTCGAACGGAATGTGCTGGCCAGTCTCGATCTTTTGGCGTCGGCTGTGCTGGTGCTGGATCCGCAGGCGCGCCTGGTGTTTGCCAACGCCGCCGCGGAAAACATGCTGGAGAGTTCTTGCCGCTTGCTGAAGCAACAAACGCTGTCGGACCTGTTCCTCAACCCGGAGCAGCTGCTGGCGATTTTCCAGCAGGCGCTCGAGCACCAGTTCGACGATTCGCGCCAGGACCTGATCCTGGAGCGGGTGGGGCGCGAACCCCTGTGGGTCGACACCATCGTCACCGCGCTCGACAATTCCGAGATGCCGGTGCTGATCGAGTTGCGCGAGAATGTGCAGCAGCTCAAGCTGGAGCGCGAGGAGCGCCTGATCGACCAGAGCCAGGTCAACAAGGAACTGGTGCGCAACCTGGCGCATGAAATCAAGAATCCGCTGGGCGGCATCCGCGGCGCGGCGCAACTGCTGGAACTGGAGTTGCCGGAGCGTCACGTCAAGGAGCTGCGCGAATACACCCAGGTCATCATCAAGGAGGCGGACCGCCTGCAGACCCTGGTCGATCGCCTGCTGGCGCCGCACCGGCTGGCGCAGATCGTCGGCGACGTCGACATTCATGAGGTGTGCGAGCGGGTGCGCAGCCTGATCGTCGCCGAGTTTCCCAGCGGTCTTACCATCAAGCGCGATTACGACCTGTCGATCCCGGAATTTCGCGGCGACAAGGAGCAGCTGATACAAGCCATCCTGAATATCGCCCACAACGCCGCGCAAGCCTTGAGCGAACGGATCAAGGCCGGCGACGCCGAGCTGGTTTTCCAGAGCCGGGTCGTGCGTCAGGTGACGCTGGCCAAGGTGCGTTACCGGCTGGCACTAGACTTGCATATCACTGACAATGGACCCGGCATCCCGGCCGAGATCCAGGAGCGCATTTTCTATCCGCTGGTATCGGGGCGCGACGGCGGCAGCGGCTTGGGCTTGACGCTGGCGCAGACCTTTGTACAGCAGCACATGGGCGTCATCGAATGCGAAAGTCGGCCGGGATACACGGATTTCAGAATTCTTATACCACTGCCTTGAAGCCTGTTCCTGCTCGGAGAACAAATGGCTTACCCGGTAAGTGTTTAGCGTGGCATAAAGAGAAAAAATCATGAAACCAATCTGGATTGTTGACGACGACGAATCGATACGATGGGTGCTTGAAAAAGCGCTGGCCCGCGAGAATCTGACGACCAAGAGTTTTTCCAATGCGCGCGACGCGATTGAAGCGCTGCAGACCAATACGCCGCAAGTGCTGGTGTCCGACATCCGCATGCCGGGCGCCTCCGGCCTTGAGCTGCTGCAAACCGTCAAAGCCAAGTTTCCTGGTGTGCCGGTGATCATCATCACCGCATTCTCCGATCTGGATTCCGCGGTGGCGGCCTTCCAGGGCGGCGCCTTCGAATACCTGGCCAAGCCGTTCGACGTCGACAAGGCGGTCGAACTGATACGCCGCGCGCTGGAAGAGAGCCTGCGCGAAGCGAATGTCGAGCAGGCCTCGGCCGAGACGCCGGAAATCCTCGGCCAGGCGCCCGCCATGCAAGACGTGTTCCGCGCCATCGGCCGCCTGTCGCAATCGAATGTGACCGTGCTGATCACCGGCGAATCCGGCACCGGCAAGGAGCTGGTGGCGCGCGCGCTGCACAAGCATAGTCCGCGCGCGGCGCAGCCGTTCATCGCGCTCAACACCGCGGCGATTCCGAAAGACTTGCTGGAGTCGGAATTGTTCGGCCATGAGCGCGGCGCCTTCACCGGCGCCCAGGCATCGCGCCGTGGACGCTTCGAGCAGGCCGAAGGCGGCACCTTGTTCCTCGATGAAATCGGCGACATGCCTTTCGATCTGCAGACGCGCCTGCTGCGGGTGCTGTCCGACGGCCATTTTTACCGCGTCGGCGGCCACCAGTCGCTGAAAGCCAATGTCCGCGTCATCGCCGCCACTCATCAGAACCTGGAAACCCGGGTGCGCGAAGGCTTGTTCCGCGAAGACTTGTACCACCGCCTGAACGTGATCCGGCTGCGCCTGCCGAGCTTGCGTGAGCGGCGCGAAGACATCCCGATCCTGACCCGCTACTTCCTCAGCCAGAGCGCCAAGCAGCTGGGCGTGGAAAGCAAGCGCGTCTCGGACAACGCCATGCGTTTCATGAGCGGCCTGGAATTGCCTGGCAACGTACGCCAGCTGGAAAACCTCTGCAACTGGATCACCGTGATGGCGCCAGGCCAGACGGTGGAAATCAAGGACTTGCCGCAGGACCTGGTGAGCGGCCGCGAACAGGGCACGCAGCTGGAAAGCCCGGCGCACCGGCCGGTGGCTTTCGATCCGCACTTTTCAGCCTCAACCTCAGGCAGCGGCGTCGCAGTCGCGTCCTATGCAGAAGCGGCACCGCCAGTGATTCCCGCGCAGGCTGCCGGCGAAAAGCAGAGCTGGATCAGCTTGCTGGAAACAGAAGCGGCAAGCATGCTCAGCAACGGTGACGCCGACGTGATGGATGTGCTGGGCCGGCAGTTCGAATCGGCTTTGATCAAGATCGCCTTGCGCCATACCCATGGCCGCAAGAACGATGCCGCGGTACGTCTTGGCATAGGTCGCAACACCATCACGCGCAAGATCCAGGAGCTGGGGATCGCCGGCGCCAAGGACGATTGATGATATCGGCGCGCTAGCGTGTAGTGTTTTTTACTTCACTATATGTAGCGCGCGTTTCAGCTCCCTCAGCGCGGCAAGCGGATAGAGATGCGATGTGCCGACGATGGACGAAACGGCGACTTTCCCCTGTTTGCAATAGCGGCGAAAGGTTGCGATCGATACGCCTAGATATTCTGCCGCTTCATCCGCCGTGAATTCGCTGTCCTGCAAATCGCCGAACAGTTCCGCATGGCTGAGATTGTCGCCATTGGAAAAGGCGCGCCTGGCAATCAGAGAGAAGAATTTTTCCCGTTCTTGCGAGGGCATCTGCTGCAAGCTCCTGAAAAGTGTTTCAGCTGTCTGGGTCATTTGTACCATCCATTCGTTCTTAAATAAGCCTTCAGATCATCGTAGAAATTTTCGTGCGTGCCCAGCTTGTAAAAATCGATGAATAGAAAATCTGGGGAGCGATGTTCAGCTCTGTTTCCCGCTGGTCGAGCCGGAACGTGATACGCCATCAGATATTCCTGCGTCTTATGTTTGAATTTGTGAACATGGATCCCCATCAGGTCGCCATTCTTGGCTGTGCCGATATCCGGCTTCGCACACACCCGTAGCGTTTCATCTTCAATCACAGCCTGGAAAGGCTTGTGCTGTTTCTTCACAAAGGCGGAAAAGGGTTTCCTGTAATTCGGCAGATAGAGCATGGAGATAGCTTATATTTATCAATTATGATACAGATCGCTATCAGTTTCAAGCGTCAGATATAGAGGCACATTGGCAAGCGCTCGTTTTTCAAAACTGATTCAATGGGGAGTGAGGATGCTGCTCTATGTTAAAGAGTGCGGAGAGTTGCGGGATTAAGGGAACTCGTAAGCTGGAAACGCCGGAATGAAATGTCGGTTTCTGCTTGAGTTTGCACCGCGATGACGCGATTGCCAGCCCGTCCTGGCTGGCGGGCACATTGCCGGGTAAGGCATCGATAGCAAGATTATTCGTCCATCTACGGTTATGTGGCTCAAGAAGCTTTAAAATTTGTCCCGATTGGCAAACGCAAATGCCGCCTGTGGTCAAATTGGCAATGCAGGCGAATGAGCTAGCCAACTGGTGGCTGCGTCGCTGTTTCTGCGATGCAGCCTATGCTTACTTATTGCCTGAGGGCAGGGACCACATGATCGCTCGTAACTACCTGAATTACCGTATTGCTTCCGCCTTGACGCTCACCGCCTTGCTGGCGGCTTGCGGTTCCAGCGTGCCGCTGGCCGACACCAAGCCGGAACCGACTTTGCCGAACCTGCTCAAGCTGGAACCGACGCCGTCGGCGAATCTGCTGACCGGCAATTTCTTCTGCGAGCTGGGTAATCGGGTCGATCTCGCCAGCGCGGCCGCCGACGGCAGCGTCAAGCTGACCTGGAAAGGCCGCAATTATCCGATGACGACGGTCAGCACGACCACCGGCGCAGTGCGCCTGGAAGACAAGGCCAGCGGCCTGGTATGGATACAGATCCCGGCCAAGTCGATGCTGCTCAACTCCAAGCTCGGCCAGCAGCTGGCGAACGAATGCAAGCTGCGCTGATGGCCTGAACCGGCAAGACCTTCGGGTTGGGAGTATAGATAGAAGCATTGCAGTTCCTGGTTCGCCGTGTTGCTGTTGACCTCAAGGAAAATAATGTCGGCTCCCATTTCCAACGTCCGCCCGAAGTACGACCAGGTGCTGGTCGATATCGTCGACTACGTCACCGGATACAAGATCACTTCCAAAGTGGCGTACGACACCGCGCGCAACTGTCTGATCGATACCCTGGGCTGCGGCCTGGAAGCCCTGGAATACCCGGCTTGCAAAAAACTGATGGGTCCGGTCGTCCCCGGTACGGTGGTGCCTAACGGCGCCAAGGTGCCGGGTACCCGGTTCCAGCTCGATCCTGTCCAGGCTGCCTTCAATATCGGCGCCATGATCCGCTGGCTGGATTTCAACGACACCTGGCTGGCGGCTGAATGGGGGCACCCCTCGGACAACCTGGGCGGCATCCTGGCGACGGCCGACTGGCTGTCGCGCAACGCCATTGCTGCCGGCAAGAAGCCGTTGAAGATGAAAGACGTGCTAAGCGCGATGATCAAGGCGCACGAAATCCAGGGTTGTATGGCGCTGGAGAATTCCTTCAATAAGGTCGGCCTCGACCACGTAGTGCTGGTCAAGGTCGCCTCGACTGCCGTAGTGGCCGAAATGATGGGCCTGGCGCGTGAAGAAATCCTCAATGCGGTATCGCTGGCCTGGGTCGACGGCCAAGCGCTGCGCACTTATCGCCACGCGCCGAATACCGGCTCGCGCAAATCCTGGGCTGCCGGCGATGCGACCTCGCGCGCGGTGCGCCTGGCGCTGATCGCCAAGAGCGGCGAAATGGGTTATCCATCCGTGCTGACCGCCAAGACCTGGGGATTCTACGATGTCCTGTTCAAAGGCCAGCCGTTCAAATTCCAGCGCAAGTACGCATCGTACGTGATGGAAAACGTGCTGTTCAAGATTTCCTTTCCGGCTGAATTCCATGCGCAGACCGCGGTGGAAGCTGCCATGACCCTGCATGCCGCACTGGCCAAGGCCGGCAAATCGACGGACGAGATCAAGAAGATCACCATCCGCACCCACGAAGCCTGCATCCGCATCATCGACAAGCAAGGCCCGCTCAACAATCCGGCCGACCGCGATCACTGCATCCAGTACATGGTGGCGGTGCCGCTGATTTTCGGCCGCCTGACCGCTGCCGACTACGAAGACAGGATCGCCGCCGACCAGCGCATCGATGTCCTGCGCGGCAAGATCGTTTGCGTTGAAGACAAGGCCTTCACCAAGGATTACCACGATCCCAAGAAGCGTTCGATCGCCAATGCCATGACAATCGAATTCAAGGACGGCAAGAAGCTCAAGGAAGTGGTGGTCGAATATCCGATCGGCCATGCGCGCCGCCGCGAGGAAGGCATCCCGCTGCTGGAAGCCAAGTTCAAGGTCAACCTGGCGCGCCAGCTGTCGGTCAAGCAGCAACAGAAGATCCTGGCAGTCTCGCTGGATCAGAAGACGCTGGAAGGCATGGCGGTCAACGAATATGTTGACCTGTATGTGATCTAAAAAACGTCCTGCTTTGACGGGGCGCAATTGCGTTTGCAAGAGGACGCGTAGGGTGGGCACTTGTGCCCACGCGGAAGGTCGATCATATCGAGGAGCCGATTCCGCGTGGGCAGTTTCCTGCCCACCCTACAATTTCAAAAAAAACGAGGAGACAGAATGAGTTTCGCCACCTTTTACCAGCGCTCGATCGATGAGCCCGCTGCGTTCTGGACCGAGCAGGCGCGCCGCATCGACTGGCATCATCCATTCACGCAAGTGCTGGACGACAGCCGGCCGCCGTTCACCAGGTGGTTTGTCGACGGCGCCACCAACCTCTGCCACAACGCAGTCGACCGCTGGGTGGCGACGCGCGGCGAGCAGCCGGCCCTGATCGCGATTTCCACCGAGACCAATACCGAGAAGACTTATTCTTTCCGTGAACTGCATGCGGAAGTCCAGCGCATGGCCGCCATCATGCAAGCGCTAGGCGTCGGCCGTGGCGACCGCGTGCTGATCTACATGCCGATGATTGCCGAGGCCACCTTCGCCATGCTGGCTTGCGCTCGCATCGGTGCCGTCCATTCGGTGGTGTTCGGCGGCTTTGCCGCGCACAGCCTGGCGAGCCGCATCGACGACGCCACGCCGAAACTGATCGTCTCTGCCGATGCCGGTTCGCGCGCCGGCAAAATATTGCCTTACAAGGGTTTGCTGGACGAAGCGATCAAGCTGGCGCAGCATAAGCCGGCGCAGGTCTTGCTGGTCAACCGCGGCCTGGCGCCAATGGCAATGGTGGCCGGCCGCGATCTCGATTATGCCGAGCAGCGCCGGCTGCATATGGACGCCAAGGTGCCGGTGACCTGGCTGGAATCCAACGAAGCTTCCTACATCCTGTACACCTCCGGCACCACCGGCAAGCCCAAGGGCGTACAGCGCGATGTGGGCGGCTATGCGGTGGCGCTGGCGACGTCGATGGATACCATCTTTTGCAGCAAGGGCGGCGGCACGTTTTTCTGCACCTCGGACATCGGCTGGGTGGTCGGCCATTCCTACATTGTTTACGGTCCCTTGATCGCGGGCATGGCGACCATCTTGTATGAGGGCCTGCCCATCCGTCCGGACGCCGGCATCTGGTGGAGCATCGTCGAGAAATACAAGGTCACGCGCATGTTTTCCGCGCCGACGGCGATCCGGGTGTTGAAAAAACAGCCGCCCGAACTGATGCGGAAATACGATCTGTCATCCTTGCAGGCGCTCTACCTGGCCGGCGAACCGCTCGATGAAAGCACGTCCAGCTGGATTTCCACGGCGCTGGGCGTGCCGGTGATTGACAACTACTGGCAGACGGAATCGGGCTGGCCGATCATGACCATCGCCAAGAATATCGAGAACAAGCCGAGCAAGCTGGGTAGTCCCGGCCTGCCGATGTACGGCTATAAGGTGCGCTTGGTGAACGAATCCACGGGTGAGTTGTGCGGTGCCAACCAGAAGGGCGTGGTGGTGATCGAATGGCCGCTGCCGCCCGGCTGCCTGCAAACCATCTATGGCGACGACCAGCGCTGTGTCGCCACTTATTGGGCGACGTCGATGCCGGACAGCGGGCTGCCAGCCTATTCGACCTTCGACTGGGGCATCCGCGACGAGGATGGCTATTATTTCATTCTCGGCCGCACCGACGATGTCATCAATGTCGCCGGCCACCGGCTCGGCACGCGCGAAATCGAAGAAAGCATTTCCAGCCATCCGAATGTGTCCGAGGTGGCGGTGGTTGGCGTCGAGGACAAGCTGAAGGGGCAGGTGGCGGTGGCTTTCGTGATTCCCAAGGCGGCGGAAAGCAGCGCCGAAGGGCGAGCCCGGCTGGAGGCGGAGATCATGCGCGTGGTGGACCAGCGGCTCGGCAGCGTCGGCCGGCCGGCGCGGGTATATGTGGTCGGCCTGCTGCCGAAGACCCGCTCCGGCAAGCTGCTGCGCCGCTCCATACAGGCGCTCTGCGAAGGACGCGATCCCGGCGACCTGACCACGATCGAGGATCCGGCTTCGCTGCAGCAGATCAAGGATGCCTTGCGCGGCTGAGCACATGACACTGGTGCCATGGCCGGGATTTCATCAATGTGGCGACGGGGATGAGGGTATGATGGGGGATCAGCTCCTGTAACCTGCTTTTATATCCATCCCAGCCATGACGCACATCATACGCCCGGCCACCATTGCCGATGCAGCAGCTATTTGCCATATCTACAATCCCTACATCCTCGACACCGTCATCAGCTTTGAAACCGAACCGGTGACGGCCGAGCAGATGCGCCAGCGCATCCTCGACATCACGGCCAACCTGCCTTGGTTGGTGTGTGTCGAGGGCGACGAAATCCTGGGTTACGCCTACGCCACCAAATGGCGTGCGCGCGCCGCCTACCAGCACGCAGTGGAAAGTTCGGTGTATCTGTCGCCGCTGGCCGCCGGCAAGGGACTCGGCAGTGCGCTGTACCGCGCGCTGATCGTCGAGCTGGAAAAACTGCCGGTGCATACGGTGATCGGCGGCATCGCCTTGCCTAACCCCGCCAGCGTCGGTCTGCATGAAAAAATGGGCTACGTCAAAGTCGCGCATTTTGCCCAGGTCGGCAAGAAGTTCGACCGCTGGATCGATGTCGGCTACTGGCAGCGGGTATTGCGATGAAGCAGGCGCCGCCACCGCTACCGCCCCTGCCGGTGGTCGACGGCGTGGCGCCCAGCTATCTGTGGCTGCCGGTAGAAAGCTGGCCGGACCTGTTGACGTTCCTGGTACAGCGTTTCCCGGCGATCTCCAGCACGACCTGGATAGAAAGAATGGCACGCGGTGAAGTAGTCGACGGCAAGGGCGCGCGGCTGGCGCCGGACAGCCCCTACCGCCGCGGCAGCTGCATTTTCTACTATCGCGAGCTGGATGCCGAAACGCCGATTCCGTTTGAAGAAACCATCCTCTATCAGGATGAACGGATACTGGTGGCCGACAAGCCGCATTTCCTGCCGGTGACCCCGAGCGGGCGCTTCCTGCACGAGACTTTGCTGGTGCGACTGAAAAAGAAAACCGGCCTGACGCAGCTGACGCCGATCCACCGGCTCGACCGCGAAACCGCCGGCGTGGTGATCTTTTCCCACGACATCGCCAGCCGCGGCGCCTACCAGTCGCTGTTCCAGCAACGGCTGGTCGACAAGACTTATGAAGCGTTGGCGCCGACCCGCCCGGAGCTGGCATTGCCGCTGGTGTATCGTAGCCGCATGGTCGACGGCACGCCGTTTTTCCGCATGCAGGAAGAAGCCGGCGAGGCCAATTCGGAAACCCGCATCGAACTGATCGAAGTGCGGCAAGACTGCAGCCTTTACCGCCTGCAGCCGCTGACCGGCAAGAAACATCAACTGCGTGTACATTTGGCGGCATTGGGGATACCAATCATCAACGATGCCTTTTATCCGGATGTCTATCCCTGCAAGGGCGACGACTGGTCGGCGCCGCTGAAACTGCTGGCGCGCGAAATTGCTTTCATCGATCCGCTGGACGGCCGTCAGCGCCGCTTCGCCAGCCAGCGCCAACTTTGAGTCAAACAAGGAATTGATACGCAGATGAGCAATATCAGGAGAACGCAATGAGATCAACCCGAGCCACGGCGGCGGTCGAACGTCTCAATGCCCGCAGCAGCGAAGTACGGTATTCGATGGTGCGCACCGCGGAAGAGTTGTTTTACCTGACCCAGAACGCCGGCTTTGACGCGCCCATCAAGCTGAGCGACGCGCTCGAGCTGGATGACTTCGTGCGCTTCGTCAACGCTTACGGCCCGCAAAAACCGAAGCGCATCAGCAAGCTCGATGTCGCTTTTGAAAAGCAGTTGAAGAAAAAAGAATAGCCATGCCATGAGCACTCAAGCCGACAGCAAAGTGCATGCGATCCTGGTGCACGGCATGGGCCGCACTCCGGTCTCGATGCTGCTGCTGTCCAGGCGCTTGCGGGCGGCTGGCATCACTACCCATCTGTTCGCTTATTCGGCTGCCTTTGAGCGCTGGCAATCCTGCCTGGAGCGCCTGCGCAAGTTCATCGTGCAGCGCACCGGCGACGAGCGTTTCATCATGGTTGGCCATTCGCTTGGCTGCGTGCTGACGCGCGGCGTCTTGCCAAAGCTGGAGCACGCACCGGACATGGCTTTCCTGCTGGCGCCGCCGACCCGCGCTTCCAGCTATGCGATCAAGTTGTCGCGCTGGCGCCTGTTCCGTTTGCTGACCGGCGAAATGGGGCAGCTGCTGGCCAGCCAGGAGTTCATGGACAGCCTGCCGCCGCCAACCATTCCATTGCACATGTATGCCGGCATCAAGGGGCCGCGCGCCAGCTGGATGCCGTTCGGCGACGAGCCCAACGACGGCATCCTGTCGGTCGGCGAAGTGCAGCTGGGCACGCTGCCGCTGCATCTGCTGCCAACCATACACACCGTCATCATGAACTCGCGCCAGGTGGCGCGCGATATCGTGGCCACCGTCCAGCATTCCTAAGCTCACCACGTTGCAGCGTTAGCGCGCCGGCACCGGAATCCCGGGAATCAGGTCGCCGCCCGCCTGATGGCCTTTGATGCGCAACACCAGTATGGCGGCGATGATGCAGGCCGCGCCTATCAGCATCGACGACAAGGTATAGCTGCCCAGGCTGTTGCGCAGCGAACCCGCCAGCATGGTGGCGCTGGCAGCGCCCAGCTGGTGGCCGGCGACGATCCAGCCGAACACGATAGGCGCCGCCAGGCGGCCGAACACATCGTTGGCCAGGCGCACGGTCGGCGGCACGGTGGCGATCCAGTCGAGGCCGTAAAACAACGCGAACACCGGCAAGCCGAAATAGCTGAGGCCGAAGGCGTGCGGCAAGAAAATCAGGGCGATGCCGCGCAGGCCGTAGTACCAGAACAGCAGCACGCGTGGATTGTAGCGGTCCGACAGCCAACCCGACATGGTGGTGCCGACCAGGTCCAGCATGCCCATCGCAGCCAGGATGCTGGCGCCGCCCACGGCGGAAATGCCATAGTCGCCGCACATGGCGATGAAATGCGAACCGATGTAACCGTTGGTGCTCATGCCGCAAATGAAGAAGCTGAAAAACAGCAGCCAGAAGTCGCGGATCTTGACCGCCTTGCCCAGTGCGCCAAAAGCGATCGACAGGGGATTCTTGCCCTTGCTGACGGCGTCCGGCGGCAATTCGTCATGCTGGCCGTAACGCTTCAAGCCGATATCCTGCGGCCGTTCCGGCAGGAAGATCGCTACCAGCGGAATCGCCAGGGCCGCCACGCTGGCCACCAGGATCGCCACCGAACGCCAGCCGAAATGCTCGACCATATAGGCCATCAGCGGCAGGAACACCATCTGGCCAGTGGCCGAGCTGGCGGTCAGCAAGCCCATCGCCAGCCCGCGCCGCGTCTCGAACCAGCGGCTGACGATGGTCGCCGCCAGGGTGTTGGCGGCGACACCGCTGCCGGCGCCCACCAGGATGCCCCAGGCCAGCACCATATGCCACGGCATCGTCATGAAGGTGCTGGCAAACGTCCCCGCCGCCAGCAGCACCAGCGCGCCCAGCACGATAGGGCGGATGCCGTAGCGCTGCATGGCCGCCGCCGAGAACGGCCCGATCAGGCCGTACAGCGCGATATTTACCGAAATGACGAAGGAAATGGTGGTGACGGTCCAGCCGAACTCGTGTTCGAGCGGCAGTATCATTACCGACGGCGTGGCGCGGATGCCGGCCGCTGACAGCAGAACCAGGAAGATGATGCCGACGACTATCCATACGTAGCTGAAACGCAGGCGCGCCATGATGGCTTGGATGGTGGTGTTCATGGGATGGCGTGCTCGTGTTGTTCGAACTTGTGGTTAGCGGTGTCGACCAGATTCATCAAGGCATGATGCGTCTCGTCGCCCAGGATTGCATCGATTTCGTTTTGCGCCTTGCGCCAGTTGGGCATGGATTTTTGCCACTTGTCGCGCCCGGCGCTGCTCAGGCGGACACCGAAGGAGCGTTTGTCGGTCAGCATTTCCAGCGGCAGGTCGACCGTCTCGATCCAGCCGAGCGTAATCAAGGGCTTGAGGGTGCGGCTCATGGTGCTGCGGTCCATCCCCATGTTGCCGGCCAGCGGGATGGCGCCGATCGGCCCGTATTTGCCTATCCTGGCCAGCAGGGAGTACTGGCTGATGGTCAGTTCATCCGCCGCAAGATGGTGATCGTAGATATTGGTCATCTTGCGCGTGAGCTGGCGCAGGGTGGAACAGCTGCATTGGCTTTGCATGGTTTACCTGTTTATTTTGTATATACATCGATGCATATGCATAATATGGATGGGGCGCGCGCTTGTCAACTCGACTGTTGTAATTTGAGCGCTTGGCATTGTGTGTGGGAGAGGGGGCGAAGTGCCGGCGTGGCGGAGCCGCTAGCTGTGTGCTCCGGATTGCACTTATAAATAGGGAAGAATTCGAGTTTGGTGAAAATGGCAATGCCCGGATCCGATGCGCGCGCCACCTGCGATAACTGCTAATATAAAAGCCGTATCGCGGTCCGATTGTGAGCCGTCTCGACTTTGTTTACCCGACAGAACGCGTAGAAAGGGGAGCCTTCATGAAGGATGTATTGCAGGCACGCGCTAGCGAACCAGTTCGCGCCAGATCGCATGCCGCCACGGCAGTCTCAGTGAAGCAAGATGCGGCCTTCGTCGATAATCACCCGCTCGGCGTCGCCCAGCGCAAGCTCGCCGAATCCATGGCGCACAGTCCGCGCGCCGTCCTGCAGAACGCCATCAGCAACGATATCCATCAGGGCCCGCGCATGCAGGCGCAGCGCCAGCAGATGCGCGGCATATCAGCTGTGGGCGCGCCTGCTGTCCAGCGCGCGGAAGCGGCGGGGCGTGACCTGTCTGCGCAGGGCAATGCGGCAACTCTGCGCCGTGCCGCCATGTCCGGGCGGCTGAGCTCGGAACAAATCAACATGCGGCCTGCGCAGCAAGCGCTTTCCGCTGCCGACCTGACGCAACTGGCCGCCGCAACCAAAAGCATGGTCAATCCGGCCAGCCAGCCCATCGCCGATGCGCTGGCAGCGGGCTCGGCAGCGGTCGCCGGGGACGTGATCGCGATGAGATCGCCGGCTATCGGCGACGGTTCTGCGCAGGCCGTCGCGCGCGGCGTCTCCGCCTTGCGGCCAAAGGCTGCGGCCGTTGAGGTAGCCGGCAACCAGTATCGTGTCATGGCGCGTTTGAATCCGTGGATTCAGGTCGCCGGCGGCGTGATCACCAGCATGAACACGACAAATCATCATATGACGCCCCCGGCAGGGGCTGGATGGCAATTCGTCACTTATCCAAATCTCACGGCAGGCGGGGTCGACATCAGTAATCGTTCGGTCATCGTCGGCCAGCCTTGGGGGAGCGGCGGTGGCGGTGGTGGTGTCAGTAGTTTTACCGTGCCCAGCGCAACCTTTGATCCAACGAGCGTGCCTTCGAGTTTTCATAGCCTGCCGCATGACCGCCTGCCCAGCCTTCCCTCCGGCCATGCCTGGACTGGCGGTGGCAGCACGGCGACGCCGTACGTGCCGATGCGCGATCCGCTCGTGGCTCCCTCATCGCCCGGCTATGATGTCGACGCCGAAGACATCGGCGGACGGCTGGTCTACAGCTCGTATCAGCGCGATCCTACGCCGATCAACCCGGGTGGCACGCGCGTGCTGAGCGGCTATGCCGAGGTGGCGCAGTCGGGCCACACCTACTCAGGATCGCGCAGCTACCCAATGACAACCAACTCATTTGCCGATCCAGGCGGCGCCCGCTACGGCCGAGGCCATGTTGTCGATCACGCGGACGGCAGCCACGCGACCACCACCTCGCTGCAAAATTACGTGCCGGAAGATCCCGATTTCAATTCGGGCGCGCGCAACCACATGGTGCAAAGCATCCGGCCTAGCGGCGGCTATTATCAGGCAAGGTACGACTACCCAAGTGCCCCGACGTACACCATCGGTGGGGCGCCTATCCCCTCGGTTGAGCACTTCCAGACCGTCCCTAGCGGCGGCACCAGAGAATACGCTGCGGTGGATAACCAGAATTATCCGGCAGATCGGCATCGTATTGCAGTCAATCCTTACCTCCAGCCTCCCACCACCAGCTTCCCCCAGCCTCAATGGTTTTGAGCGTGCGCTCTTGGGTCTGTCATGCCTGGCCCACTGCTGGCGGCGGGCCGCGGTCGGTGCCGCCCATGCTGCGAAAAGTAGCCAAGCATGGCCAACACCCGCCCCGGCCGGGCAGCTGGTGCGGTAACATCGCTAGCTGCTACCAAATGGGTAGCCAGGTGGGTAGCCAGAGCTGACCAAGGCGTCAGATATCCGCCGAAACCCGCATCAGATAAGGATTTTTAATAATGCTCAAGATAGCAACCTGGAACGTCAACTCCCTCAAGGTGCGCCTGCCGCAAGTGCTGCAATGGCTGACCGACAACCCGGTCGACATCCTGGCCCTGCAGGAAACCAAGCTCACCGACGATAAATTTCCCGCGGCTGAAATCGAAGCCGCCGGCTACCACGTGGTGTTCAGCGGGCAGAAAACTTATAACGGCGTGGCGATCCTGTCGCGTCACCCGATCACCGATGTGGTCAAGAACAACCCGCTCTACGAGGATCTGCAGCAGCGCATCATTGCCGCCACCATCGATGGCATCCGGGTAGTGTGCGCCTATATTCCCAACGGCCAGGCGCCCGATACGGAAAAATACCAGTACAAGCTGCAGTGGCTGGATGCCTTGCATGACTGGCTGGACGGCGAGCGCCGGCAGCATGCCAAGCTGGTGCTGCTGGGCGATTACAACATCGCCCCGGAAGACCGCGACGTCCACGATCCGGCCGCCTGGGTAGGGCAGAACCTGGTGTCGCCGCCGGAGCGGGCGGCGTTTGCGCGCCTGCAGGCGCTGGAGCTGACCGATGCTTTCCGCATGTTCGAACAGCCGGAAAAGCTGTTCAGCTGGTGGGATTACCGGCAGATGGGATTCCGCCTCAACCGCGGCATGCGGATCGACCATATCCTGCTGTCGCCGCCGCTGGCGGCGCAATGCACGGCTTGCGTGATTGACCGGGTGCCGCGCAAGTGGGAGCAGCCGTCGGACCACGCGCCGGTGATCGCTACGCTAGGCTAAATAAGGTAGGGTGGGCACATCGTGCCCACGCGTGAATTCACTCGATGCAAATGCCTGTTTCCGTGCCGTGCGGGCCTGTGCGCCGGTTTTTGCGGTCACGCGTGGGCACAAAAAACGTGCCCACCCTACGTGTACGGCGCAGAAATAAAAACGGGGTGTTGGCAGTTATGCCAACACCCCGTTTCCCATGCTGTCTACCGAATGATTACTTGGCCGCAGCTGCGCGGTTCATCAGGAAAGTGGTCAGCAAAGCGACCGGACGGCCGGTAGCGCCTTTGGCTGCGCCGCTCTTCCATGCCGTGCCGGCGATGTCGAGATGGGCCCATGTGTATTTCTTGGTGTAGCGTTCCAGGAAGCAGGCTGCGGTGATGCTGCCGCCGGCCGGGCCGCCGATGTTCGCCATATCGGCAAAATTCGACTTCAGCTGTTCCTGGTAGCTGTCTTCGATCGGCATGCGCCAGGCGGTGTCGCCGGTCGCCTTGCCGGCGCTCAGCAACTCGTTGGCCAGGGCGTCATGGGCGCTGTCGTGACGAGTGAACAGGCCGGAATTGTGGTGGCCGAGGGAGGTCACGCAAGCACCGGTCAGCGTTGCGATATCGACCACGGCGGCCGGTTTGAAGCGTTCCACATAGGTCAGGGCATCGCACAGCACCAGGCGGCCTTCGGCGTCGGTGTTGAGGATCTCGATGGTCTGGCCGGACATGGAGGTGACGATATCGCCTGGCTTGGTCGCTGTGCCGGAAGGCATGTTTTCCGTGGCAGGGATGACGCCGATGACGTTCAGTTTCAGCTTCAGTTCAGCGATGGCGCGGATGGTGCCCAGCACCGAACCGGCGCCGCACATGTCGTACTTCATTTCGTCCATGCCGGCGCCGCCCTTGAGCGAGATGCCGCCGGTGTCAAAAGTGATGCCTTTGCCGACCAGGACGGTCGGGGCATCCTTGGCTTTGCCGCCGAGGTGCTTGATGATGATGAATTTCGGCGCTTCGCCGCCGCCGCGCGCGACCGACAGGAAACTGCCCATCTTCAAGGCTTCCAGCTGCTTGCGGTCCAGTACTTCGACCGACAGCTTGAATTCCTTGGCCAGTTTCTTGGCGGTGTTGGCCAGGTAGGTCGGGGTGCAGACGTTGCCAGGCAGGTTGCCCAGTTCCTTGGTCAGGTCGATGCCGTTGGCCAGGGCCAGGCCTTCAGCCACGGCGTCCTTGGCGGCAGCGGCCTTGGCCGGGGCGACCAGGAATCCAATTTTCTTGATGCTGGGTAATGTTGTCTCTTTTTTACTTTTCAGGGTATCCGAGCGATAGCTGTTCTCACGCAGCACCAGGATGGTGTTGCGGACCGACCATGCCAGGTCGCGTTCCGGCGTTTGCTTGGCCAGGCCGTCGAACGGCAGCGCCAGCAGGGCGTCGTTGCCGCCCAGGGTCGCGATGACACGCGCCACGCACAGGGCTGCCATGGACATGACCTTGTCGCTCAGCTCGCCGTCCGGGCCAAGACCGATCAGCAGGACGCGCTCGGCGGCGACGCCGGCGACTTTGCGCAACAACAAGGTGGAGCCTGGTTTACCGGAAATATCTCCGGACTTTAGTGCAGCAGTGATTTCACCAGATTTGTCAAGAGCTTGCGCTTGTGGCGACAGTTTCTTGTTTTCATAGATCCCGACTGCGATACAGCCGGCTTTCAGAGAGGCAATTGAGGTTTTTGCGTCAATGGTTTTTATGCTAAAGTCCATCACTTACTCCTTTTTTTGATCCGCAATTATATTCCCCAATGATCTTTCAGCGCGCACTCCGACGCGAATTAATTAGCACTGCCGGCGCAGTTTTCACCACGCTCTTCACAATTATCGTCACGGTAATGTTGATCAAGATTCTGGGACAAGCAGCCGGAGGCCAGATTGCGTCCCAGGACGTGGTCGCGCTGATTGGTTTTCAGTCCCTCAATTACATGCCGATCCTGCTGATCCTGACCGGCTATATTTCGGTGCTGCTGGTGGTCACGCGCAGCTACCAGGATTCGGAAATGGTGGTCTGGTTCGCCTCCGGCCAGAGCCTGGTGCGCTGGGTCCGGCCGGTGCTGGAATTCGGCTTGCCGATCATTATCCTGACTGCCATCCTGAGTTTCGTGGCGACGCCCTGGGCCAATAACCAGAGTGCGCAATACCGCGAGCGTTTTGAAAAGCGCGAAGACATCTCTAGGGTTTCGCCCGGCAAGTTCCAGGAATCGGCCGCCGCCAACCGCATCTTTTTCGTCGAGGGCATTTCCGGCGACAGCACCAAGGTCAAGAACGTCTTCGTGAATACCCAGCAGGAAGGCAAGAACAGCATCGTGGTGGCCAAGGAAGGCAACCTGGAAATCGACAAGAACGGCGACAAGTTCCTGATTCTGTCGAAAGGGCGCCGTTATGACGTCCTGGCCGGCAAGAACGAATTCCGCCAGATGGAGTTCGAGCGCTACGGGGTGCTGGTGGCCAGCAACTCGCAGGCCGAGAATGGCGACCGCTCGGCGCAAGCCTTGCCGACCGCGGACCTGCTGAAGGACCGCAACGGTTTCAACCTGGGCGAATTGCTGTGGCGCCTGTCGCTGCCTCTGATGGCGCTGTGCCTGATGCTGCTGGCGATACCGCTGAGCTTCGTCAATCCGCGCGTGGGCCGTTCCGCCAGCTTGCTGATTGCGCTGCTGCTGTATGTTTCCTATAGCAACGTCACCAGCATTTTCCAGGCTGCGGTGGTGCAGGGGCGCTGGTCCTTCATGCTGGCCTGGTGGCCGATGCATCTGATCGTGCTGTTCATCGTCGGCCTGCTATTCATGTGGCGCCTGAACGTCAACAGCCGCTGGCATCCGCTGGTGATGTGGTCTGCAGTCAAGCATGCACGCCTGCTCAAAACTAAAAAATCGGCGGCGGCATGAAGGTATTGCAACGTTACTTTACTGCCGAGATCGTCCGTTCGGTCTTGTTTACGCTGGCGGCGTTCCTGGCGCTGTTCGCGTTCTTCGATCTCACCACGGAACTGAAATCGGTCGGCCATGGCGGCTACAAGCTGCAGCATGCTTTCCTCTTTGTCATGCTGGGCTTGCCCAGCTACGCCTATGAACTGATGCCGATCGCGGCGCTGATCGGCACCATCTACACCTTGTCGCAATTCGCCGCGCGCTCCGAGTTCACCATCATGCGCGTGTCCAGCATGTCGACCATGATGACCGCCAGGATACTGATCAAGATCGGCTTGATATTCGTCGTGGCGACCGTGCTGATCGGCGAATTCGTTTCGCCCAAGAGCGCCGAATTTGCCGAAAAGCTGAAGCTGCAGGCCAAAGGTTCTTCGATCTCGCAGAAGTTCAAGACCGGCTTGTGGAGCAAGGATGTGATCCGCACCGACGGCACCAGCGGCGATATCATCGGCTCGCGCTTTATCAACATCGGCGAGATCAAGCCGGACGGCCAGCTGGTCGGCGTCAAGCTGTATGAGTTCGACCGTAGCCTGCACATGACCGCGCTGATCCAGGCCGCCCATGCCGACTACCAGGGCCAGCACGTCTGGCGCCTGGGCGATGTGGTGCAGACCGATTTCGTCAACGGCACGTCGACCGAAGACATCACCACGGCGATCGCCACCAAGAAATTCCCCAACAAGGACCTGGTGTCCGAAATCACGCCGGAGATCCTGTCGGTCCTGTTTGCCGATCCAGACCATATGTCTGCCTACAATCTGTGGGCCTATTCCAAGCATCTGGCAGAAAACAACCAGCACAGCGAGCGCTACGACATCGCCTTCTGGAAAAAGCTGGTGTACCCGTTCTCGGTATTCGTGATGATGGCGCTGGCCTTGCCGTTCGCCTACCTGCATTTCCGCACCGGCGGCGTCAGCCTGAAGATCTTTACCGGCATCATGATCGGCGTCAGCTTCCAGCTGGTCAATACACTGTTCTCGCATCTCGGCTTGCTGAATACCTGGCCGCCGTTTTTTACCGCGGCCTTGCCCAGCACCTTGTTCCTGCTGATTGCGATCGGCGCCCTGTGGAAGATCGAGCGGCAGTAGCGGCGCTCGAACCAGTTCATGTCACACCCATCTCCGGCGCCGCATCAAGCGATTATCCTGTTTGCCCATGGCGCCCGGGATCCCTTGTGGGCGACGCCGTTTGAAGCCTTGCAGCAGCTGATCGAACGGCAGCGGCCGGAACTGCGGGTCGGCCTGGCCTTCCTCGAACTGATGCAGCCGGATTTGCCCGGACTGCTGCAGAAACTGGCAGCGGAAGGCATCAGCGAAGTCAGCGTGGTGCCGGTATTCCTCGGCCAGGGCGGCCATGTGCGGCGCGATCTGCCGGCCCTGATCGCTCAGGCGCAGCAACTGCATCCGCAATTGACGATCACCGTAGCGCAGGCGGTGGGTGAGCAGCCGCAGGTGCTGGCTGCGATTGCCGGCTATTGCGCGGCTACCCTGCCGAAGCCCTGATACTAAGGCCCCGTTAGAAAATAAGTTGGGCATTTGGGCAGCCGTAGCCGGCGCGCTGCTGCCGCTGTTACATTCGCCACCGCTTGCAGTGCTCGCACTGCGGCGCGGCGGGCGCCTTGCTTCGCATCCAGCTACGGCCACCCAAATGCCCAACTTATTCCCTAACGGACCCTTACCGACGTTTCCCTGCCCTTGGCCTGCAGCCAGGCGATGAAATTGGCCAGTACCGGATCCTGCGGGCTGGCGCGGAACAGCAGATGAAATCCCTTGTCCTGCAGGCGCAAGTCGGGAAATGGCGGTAGCAGGCTGCCGTGCGCGAGATCTTCTTCCATCAGCGCCAGTGAACCCATGGCCACGCCGAGATCGGTGAGCGCCGCCTGCAAACTCAAAAAGAAATGTTCATAGATCGGGCCCGGCAGCTGGCCCTTGACCGGCACGCCGGCTTCGCCAAACCAGCGGGTCCAGGTTTCCGAACGGCTTGACAGGTGCAGCAGCGATGCCTGCAGCAAATCTTGCGGACGCTTGAGCGGATGCTGCTGCAGGTAACGCGGCGACGCCACCGGCGTCAGCACGTCGTCCAGGAAGCGTATCGATTCGTGGTCGGCCCTGTGCATCGGGCTGCGCCGTATCAAGACATCGAATGGCTCCTTGAGCGCCGCCACCGCCACGGTCGACGTGGTGACGCGGATTTCCACCCGCGGATTGTCGATCTGGAACGACGACAGCCGCGGAATCAGCCAGCGCATCGCCATCGACGGCGTGCAGCTGACGCGGATGATGCGCAGCTTGCCGGTATTCAGCAATTGCTCTGCCCCCAATGCAATGCGGTCCAGCCCGGCTTTGACATCGGTAAAAAACAGCCGCGCCGCTTCGGTTGGCTGCACCCCGCGCTGCTCCCTGGTAAACAGGGTGACGCCGAAGTGCTGTTCCAGCAGCTTGATCTGCTGGCTCACCGCGCTGTGCGTGATGTGCAGTTCGGCAGCCGCCAGGGTCAGGCTGCCGGTACGCACCACGGCTTCGAATACGCGCAGGGGCTTGAGCGGCGGGAGTCTGGTTGTCATGTTAAATAAACTTATATTTCGGATAGAAAATACGGCTTTCAGTCTAATCTTGATCGGCCTATTCTACAAGTATCGCTCCTATGGAAATAGCTTCCAAGGGGAAGTTTTTGATGTTTCTATTTGGAGTCCTGCATGTCATTATCCGATAAATTTTCTAATATTAAAACCTTCTGGAAGCAGGCTGCCTCCGGCACCGGCATGACCCTGCCGGAGGCGGAGCAAGCCTATCTCGCCGCGGCTGCCGACCATCAGGATCTGGAGCGGCGCATGCAGGTGCTGGACTGCCGCCATGGTTCGGTCTTGCACACGCTGCGGGTGTTGCGGGCCGGCTCTTACTGAGCCGCATGCGCTTGTGCGCGGCGCCGAAGTTTGCCGGGATTTCCTGGCTGTTGCGAATTTGTTGGCAACGCATAAAATCTGGCGGATGTAAAGTCATTTACTTGACAGAATAGCCAGTAAGAAATATAATCTTGGTATTGCATTGTATGGAGGTCCATATTTTGGACAGTTGTTCTAGTAGTAGCGGTGGATGGGTCCTCGGCCCGGCACATTACGCATAGTCTTTAGCAGACCTCCTTCGTCCGCTGCAGCTTGCGTATTTGCGAGCTGTAGTATCGTCAAATGTTATCGCCGGGTTTTATACCTGCTTGCGCGGTAAACGTCTTGGCAAAGTTGTAGCAGAGAATGCCGCAACGATACTCCCATCCGTGTTTTGTAGTACCGATTGTTCGTGCCGCCATCCGGCGGATTGCGTACGGCCGTGTATTTCCGATCCTGGGTTTTTCCGGGCTTGGCGTTTCCCTGCGCATCTTGCGGGTGAGGCGCACAGCTCGGCGCCCCCAGCCGGGTACGCATAGCCGGCAGGAACAACGGAAGTGGGAAGGAAATCGTCATGCCATTCAACAAACTGCATGCATTTTTTAAAAAACATCGTTCTTCGTTCGCCGCCTCGCAAGAGGATCAGGGCTCCGCTTTGCCGTATCGCATCGTGACCACTTGCCGCAGTTCGGAAGTGGCGCATCTGGAAAATCTGATGCGCAAGCTGCTGGCGAACTATGACGTCACGCACCAGGCCAACGAGCCTGCGGTGCAGACTAACCTGACCGCCATCACGGTGGAAGTGAAGTGTTCGGTGCGCGAGCGTGCCGGACTGGTGCAGCTGGTGACCCGCCTGGCGCAGGAAATCAGCGTCCGCAGCGTGCGCTGGGAAAGCATTCCCCAGCGCTCCGCACGGGTGGCAAAGCCTGCCTATGAACCTTCCACGCGCGGCGGCAGTCCAACGGTACAAGCGGCTTGATCAGGCTTGATCTGGCAATTTTGAATCAGGAGTTTTTGCAATGGACTGTCCCAGTTGTCCGGCTCACCGGACCAGAAATTCAGAAACACACATAGATAAAGCAATTGTCTGCTTGCAGTTGCCTGAAGCGGCCTAGCTATCCTCACATTTCCCGTGTCGGTTGGCCAGGCTGTTCAGCTTGCAATCGACTGGCGGAGCATCTCTCTCACCGTCGCTGTCATGCGTGCCTCTAGCGGTACGTAGCACAATCGCTTTCCATATTGAACGCAGCTGCGCCGATGCGATCGCTTATGCGACGCCTGTGCGGCAAGCATGAAGAGGTGAAATGATGACTATCAAAACCCTGCTGGGTCTGGCATCCGGCAAACAGAACAAAGTAAACAAGGGCGGCAACTGGACTTTTGGCTGGTCGCCCAGCCAGGCTTCGGCGCTGTCCGACAACGGCAGACAAGCCAAGCCCAGCACCGCTTCCAGCGACCGCGCGGTCGGCATGTACGGTGTGCTGGCGACACGCAGCGGCAGCGGCCGCTAAACAATCGAAACAATAGTAATGAAGATGTGAAGGGCATCTCTGCCGCCAAGTCATTGGCGGCGGGGCTGTTCTTATTTGAAAGCGCATCCCGGTAACGCTGCATTAGTGTCAGCGCAGGCCGGCAGCGCCAGAATCAAAGGAAATACCGCAGGTAAGGAGTCAACAATGAAATGGGAATTTTTGAATAAAAGAATAGCAGTATTCTTGGTATTGACCGTAGCAGCCGTCGGCCTGGTCAGCTGGATCAATGTCTTGTCGCCGGAAGACCGGCTGGACCAGCCCGGCCCGGTCCTGCAAAAAGCACTGGCGTCGGAAGCGCACGCCAAGCCTGTCGTTCGTTAACGCTATAGTGGCCGCCGCTCTCCCTCAGGCCGCGTTCCTGGCCTTGGCAGCCTCCGGCTGATCGCCGGCAAGCTGCTGGTCCGCGCGGCTGGCCAGCGCCTCGCCTATCATCACCAGCACCGGACCTTCGCATTGCTGCAAACCTTGCTCCAGCTGATCCAGGTGCAGGCGCAGGATGCGCTGATTGTCGCGGCTGCAGTTTTCCACTACCACTACCGGCGTTGCAGCCGAGCGGCCTTGGGTCAGCAAGCGCTGCGCGGTGGCGGCGGCTTCGCGGCCGCCCATGTATTGCACCAGCGTGTCGCAGTTCGGGATATTCACTTGCTCCGATTCGCCTGGCGCGGTGCTGGAAGTAAAGAACGCCACGCTGCGCGCGACGCCACGCTTGGTCAGCGGCTGCTGTGAAGCGGCGGCGGCGGCCAGTGCGGCGCTGATGCCGGGCACTACTTCAACCTCGATGCCGTGCTTTTCCAGCGCCCGCAATTCTTCGTCGGCGCGGCCGAACAGCATCGGATCGCCGCCTTTCAAACGCACCACTACGGCATATTTGCGGGCATTATCGACCAGCTGCTTGTTGATGAACTGCTGTGCGGTAGAGAGCTTGCCGCAACGTTTTCCGACCGCGATCTTCACGGCTTGCGGGCACAGCGCCAGCATGTCTTCCGTCACCAGCGCATCGTGCAGCACGACGTCGGCCTGCGCCAGCAAGCGCGCGCCGCGCACCGTGATCAGATCGGCGGCGCCAGGGCCGGCGCCGATCAGATAGACTTTGCCATAAGAGGCTTGAGCGCTGGCGTGAGTGGCTTGCATGGCGTGTTCCGGTACGTGGGTGAGGGTTGGCGTTGGCTCAGTCGAGGCGGATCATGCCGGCGGCGACGGTCTGGTGCGTGACTTCGTCGATCAGAATGAAGGCGCCGGTAGCGCGGATCTCATCGTAGGAATCGGCTGCGATGGCTTGCTGCAGATTGAGCGAGACGCTGGCGATGTCGTTCAGTTTCAGCGATTCCGCCGGGCGCCGCTGCTGGGTATTGATATCGAGCAGCGTATCGATCTTGGTGATGCGGGCAGCGGTTTGCTTGGTGCTGTGCTTGAGCCAGTACTTGCGGCGCAGGTCGAGCGCGTCTTCCGACAGCCAGCAGAGGTCGGCGTTGACGGTCTTCAGCAGAGCCGGGGCGCGTTCCACCGAGGTCAGCATGTCGCCGCGCGAAATGTCCAGGTATTCTTCCAGCAGCAAGGTAACCGACTGGCCGACCGCGGCCGAGGGCAGCGAGCCTTCCAGCACCAGGATGTCTTTCACGGTGGCGCTCTGGCCGCTAGGCTGCACGATCAGCTTGTCGCCCTTGCTGACCTTGCCGGCTTCGATGCGGCCCATGTAGCCGCGGAAATCGTTGGCTTCGTGGCCATTGTGGCGCGCCACCAGCTGCACCGGGAAGCGGAACGGTTCGTCATGCGATTCGTCGTAGACGCTGAGCGATTCCAGCAGTTCGATCAGGGTCGGACCCTTATGCCAAGGCATCTTGTCGCCGGCTGCCACCACGTTGTCGCCGGCCAGCGCCGACAGCGGGATCGGGCGCACATCGCGCAGGCCGAGCTGTGTGGCGAATTCCAGGTAGGCAGCGACGATGCGGTCGTACACGCTCTGGTCATAATTCACCAGATCCATCTTGTTGACCGCCACCACCACGTGCTCGATCTGCAGCAGGTGCGCGATGGTCGAGTGGCGCTTGGTCTGCGTCAGCAGTTCAACGCTGCCGTCGTCGCCCAGCTTGACCTTGGAGACGTCGATCAGGATGATCACCGCATCGGCGGTCGAGGCGCCGGTCACCATGTTGCGGGTGTACTGTTCGTGGCCAGGGGTGTCGGCGATGATGAACTTGCGCTTCGGCGTGGCGAAGTAGCGGTAGGCGACATCGATGGTGATGCCTTGCTCGCGTTCGGCTTCCAGGCCGTCGGTCAGCAGCGACAGGTCGATGGTGTCGCCGACCGTGCGCTTGTGCTTGGCGCGCGACATGGCGTCCAGCTGGTCGGCGAAAATGCCCTTGCTGTCGAACAGCAGGCGGCCGATCAGGGTGCTCTTGCCGTCATCCACCGAGCCGGCGGTAATGAAGCGCAGCAGGCCGCGTTCCTGGCCGCGTGCTTGTGGTGCAGCGCTGCTGTCGATGTTCAGGTTACTGTCCAAGTTACTAAGCACGGCGTCCATCAGAAATATCCTTCTTTTTTGCGTTTTTCCATCGAGGCTTCCGAGGTCTGGTCATCCATCCGGGTGGCGCCGCGTTCGGTAATCTGGGTCACCGCGGTTTCGGCGATGATGGCTTCCACTGTCGCCGCATCGGAGGCCACCGGGCAGGTGCAGGAAATGTCGCCGACTGTGCGGAAGCGCACTTCGCGGGTTTCCACCACTTCGCCTTCGCGCGCCGGGGTCAGGTCGGTCAGCGGCACCAGCAGGCCGTTGCGCGGAATCACCTGACGCTGATGAGCGAAATAGATCGGCGGCAGTTCCAGTTTTTCACGGGCGATGTATTGCCAGACGTCGAGCTCGGTCCAGTTGGAGATCGGGAACACGCGCATGTTTTCGCCCGGGTGCACGCGGGTGTTGTACAGGTCCCAGAGTTCCGGGCGCTGGGCCTTCGGATTCCATTGGCCGAATTCGTCGCGGAAGGAAAAAATGCGTTCCTTGGCGCGCGCCTTTTCCTCATCGCGGCGGGCGCCGCCGATGCAGGCGTCGAACTTGTGTTCGGCGATGGTTTCCAGCAGGGTCACGGCTTGCGCCGCATTGCGCGAATCGGTCTGCGGATTGCGCAGGCGCACGGTGCCGCGCTTGATCGAATCCTCGACCAAGCCGACGATCAGGCGCTCGCCCAGTTCCGCCACGCGCTTGTCGCGGAAGGTGATCACTTCGGCGAAGTTGTGGCCGGTATCGATATGCACCAGCGGGAAAGGAAATTTGCCGGGACGGAAAGCTTTTTCCGCCAGGCGCAGCATCACCACCGAATCCTTGCCGCCGGAGAACAGCAGGGCCGGATTGCTGCATTCCGCCGCCACTTCACGCATGATGTGGATAGCTTCCGATTCCAGCCAGTCGAGATGACGGTTGGCGGCCTGGTCCAGGAAAAATTTTTCAACAACTGTGTTCATAGCGGTTCTTGTCATTTGATATAGCGATGATGAAGCAATAAGCGGTATCAAGCGTTCTGCTGCGAGACGGCTTTGATGCGTATCAGTTTGCCGTCCACCACGTGCAGGCCGCATTCCTTGGATTCCGGATTTTCCCACCACCAGCGGCCGGCGCGCACGTCTTCGCCCGGTTGGATGGCGCGTGTGCAAGGTTCGCAGCCGATGGATGGATAGCCCTTGTCGTGCAGCGGGTTGTACGGCACCTTGTTGCTGCGGATGTATTGCCAGACGTCGTCTTCCGACCAGTCCGCCAGCGGATTGAACTTGCTCATGCCATGCGCTTCATCATGCTCTTGCACATGCAGCTCGGCGCGCGTCAGCGACTGCGCCCGGCGCTGTCCGGTGATCCAGGCCTTGTTGCCGGCCAGGGCACGGTTGAGCGGTTCGATCTTGCGGATGCGGCAGCATTCCTTGCGCATCTCGACGCTGTCGTAGAAAGCGTTCAAGCCATTCTGTCCGACATAGGCAGCCACCGCTTCCGGTTGCGGCCGGTAAGGCGTGACCTCGTAATCGTAGGTTTCTCTGATGCGGTCCAGCATGCCCAAGGTTTCCGCATGCAGGCGGCCGGTTTCCAGCGTGAAGATGGAAATCCTGTCTTGCAGCTGGCCGCGCAGGATGAGGTCGGTCAGCACCATGTCTTCGGCCGCCAGGCTGGAGGCGAATACCGCCGGCGTATATTCGGCGGCGATTCTTTCCAGCGTCGCCTTGGTGGCCGCCACCAATTCCGGCAGGGAGGGAGTCGGGCTGCTCATGATCAATCCTGGCTGACGGCTTGGCGGTTCACACGGCGGAACAAGGGTGTTTTCTCGTCCCACGAAGTCTGGTATTTTTCGGTGAAATCGGTGAGGCCCTTGAGGGCGTCATGGATGTTCTTGTCGGCGCGTACCGCAAAAGCATCGAAGCCGACCCGCTGCATGTAGAACAGCTGGTCGCGCAAGACGTCGCCGATGGCGCGCAGCTCGCCGCTGTAGGCCAGGCGCGTGCGCAGGTTGTAGGCGATCGAGTAGCCGCGGCCGTCGGTAAATTTAGGGAAGTCGACCGCCACCACGGCGAAATGCGCCAGATCTTCCTTCAGCACGTCGGCCTGGGCATCGCTGCTCAGCCACACGCCGACAGGCGTACGGTCCTGCAGCTGCGCGCGCTGGGCTTGCCAGACGCTGAACGGCACGATCACCTTGCCGGCCGGGATGCTGACGCTTTCGCTGGTCTCGCCTTCTTGCAGGCGCAATACGCTCCAGTCGTCGCCGACCACTGCACGGTTCTTGATGATTTCATTAGTAGACACAAGCATCCTCCCCATGGGTGTAACCGGTCGGGATCGGACTGGCGTAGACGTATTCCTTGAACGGCGCAACGCCGAGACGCTGCACGGTATCGATAAACAGTTCTTCTTCGTGGCGCTGCTTCACATACACATCCAGCAAGCGCTCGATGACCACCGGCATCTGCTGCGCCGAGAACGACGGCCCGATGATCTTGCCGATGCTGGTGTTGTTGCCCTGCGCACCGCCGATCGACACCTGATACCACTCGGAGCCATCCTTGTCGACGCCGAGGATGCCGATGTTGCCGACGTGGTGGTGGCCGCAGGCGTTGATGCAGCCCGAAATGTTCAGTTCGATCTCGCCGATGTCATGCTGGAAATCGAGGTTGTCGAATTTTTCGGCAATCGCTTGCGCGATCGGGATCGATTTGGCGTTCGCCAGCGAGCAGAAATCGCCGCCCGGGCAGCAGATGATATCGGTCAGCAGGCCGATGTTTGGTGTCGCCAGGCCTTGCGCCTTGACTGCCTGCCACACCGTGAACAGGTCGCTCAGCTTGACGTCGGCCAGCACCAGGTTCTGTTCGTGGGTGATGCGCACTTCGCCGAAGCTGTACTGGTCGGCGAGGTCGGCGACAAAGTCCAGCTGGGCGGCAGTGATGTCGCCCGGCGGCACGCCGGTTTTCTTGACCGACAGGATCACCGCGGCATAGCCGCTCACCTTGTGCGCCTTGACGTTGCGCAGCAGCCAGTTGGCGAAGCCCTTGTTTTCCGCTTTGTGCGCCTCGAAATCGGCATCGCTGGCAGCCAGGGTTTCGTACGGCGGCGGTACGAAGTACTGGGCGATGCGCTGCAGTTCTTCGACGGTCAGCGTCGCCGGGCCATCCTTGATGTCAGCCCATTCGGCTTCCACCTGGCGGCCGAATTCTTCGGCGCCGAGCGCTTTCACCAGGATCTTGATGCGTGCCTTGTACTTGTTGTCGCGGCGGCCGTGCTGGTTGTAGACGCGCAGGATCGCTTCCAGGTAAGTCAGGGCGTGCTGCCATGGCAGGAATTCGCGGATCACGCTGCCGATGATAGGCGTGCGGCCCATGCCGCCGCCGACCAGGAAGCGGAAGCCGACTTCGCCTTCTGCGTTCTTGACCACGTGCAGGCCGATGTCATGCACCGCCGTGGCGGCGCGGTCCTGTTCGGAACCGCTGATGGCGATCTTGAATTTGCGCGGCAGGAAAGCGAATTCCGGATGGAAGGTGCTCCATTCGCGGATGATTTCGGCGTACGGACGCGGATCGATGATCTCGTCGGCGGCGACGCCAGCCAGTTCGTCGGAAGTGGTGTTGCGGATGCAATTGCCGGAAGTCTGGATGGCGTGCATTTCCACCGTCGCCAGTTCCGCCAGGATGTCCGGCGACTGTTCCAGGTTGATCCAGTTGAACTGGATGTTCTGGCGGGTGGTGAAATGGCCATAGCCGCGGTCGTAAGTGCGGGCGATATGGGCGAACATGCGCACCTGGGCCGAGGCCAGCATGCCGTACGGCACGGCGATCCGCAGCATGTAAGCGTGGCGCTGCATGTAGAGGCCGTTCTGCAGGCGCAGCGGCAGGAATTCTTCTTCCGTCAGTTCATCCGACAAACGGCGGCGTACCTGGTCGCGGTACTGCGCCACCCGTTCCTTGACTATCTGGTGATCGTATTGATCGTAGCGATACATCTTCGTCTTCCTTATGGGTTGTGGCTAGCTGCGCCACGCCTTTGCAAAGTTCCAAAACGGATACGGGAGCCGCAAACCGCGGCTCCTTAATAAATCAGTTTCACTGCGACGCTGGTCAGCGTTACGGCCAGGAGGCCGCGCAGGAATTTTTCCGGCACCGAGCGTGCGGCCAGCGAACCGAGCGTGATGCCGGGCACCGAACCCAGCAGCAGCGAACCCAGCAAGTTCCAATCGATCGATCCCAGCCACCAGTGGCCGAGCGCGGCGATGGCAGTCAGCGGCACCGCGTAGGCGATATCGGTGCCAGCCACTTCGGCCGGCGACAGGCGCGGATACAGCAGCACCAGGATAGTCGCGCCGACGGCGCCGGCGCCGATCGACGACATGGTGACCAGCGCGCCCAATGTCAGGCCGGCGACGACGGTGGCAATGGTCAGGTTCTTGCCTTGCAGCTGTTTTTCCGGATGGGCGTTCAGCCACAGCTGCAGCTTGCCCTTGAACAGCAGGGCAACCACGGTCAGCAGTACGGAAATGGCGATCGAGTAACGGATGACCTGGCCGATTTCATTGCTGATGCCGCCTAGATATTTGAGGATCAGTGCCGTGCCGATGGCGGCGGGCAAGGCGCCCAGCGACAGCAGCTTGACGATATCCCAGCGCACGGTTCCCTTGGAGCGGTGCGCGACCGTACCGGCAACCTTGGTCACTGACGCAAACGCCAGGTCGGTGCCTACCGCCACACTTGGATGGATGCCGAACAGCAGGGTCAGCAAAGGCGTCATCAGCGAGCCGCCGCCGACACCAGTCAATCCCACCAACAATCCGACGGCAAAACCGCTCACTACATAAGAAACAGTCATATCACCTCGTACTAAACACCTCGAATCGTAATAAACTTCGCATATATGTCCAACTACAGACTATTTATTTGCTTATATGCGTATTTGATATATGTAAATACAGGGAGCGCGCTTGCCGGTGGCGGGACTTTGAGTGTAGCAGGGAGTGATAGGGGTAGATAGTTGCTGGGATGAAATGATGGTTTCATCAATCTCCCGGTGTGTGCTGGACAGATTCTTATTAAAGAAAAAACAAGGAAAATTCATGAATCTCCATCAGTTCCGCTTCGTCCGCGAGGCGGTGCGCCAAAATTACAACCTGACCGAGGCAGCCAAGGCGCTGTATACCTCGCAGCCGGGCGTCTCCAAGGCGATCATCGAGCTGGAAGAAGAACTGGGTGTTGATATTTTCACACGGCACGGCAAGCGCATCCGCGGGCTGACCGAGCCGGGCCGGGCGGTGCTCAAGTCGGTCGAGCTGATCATGCAGGAAATCGATGGCCTCAAGCGCATCGGCAACGAGTACGCCGCGCATGACAGCGGCAGCTTCACGATTGCCACCACGCATACCCAGGCGCGCTATGCCTTGCCGAAAGTGGTGCAGGCGTTTACCCAGAAATTCCCCAAGGTGCGGTTGTCGTTGCTTCAGGGTAATCCTAAGCAGGTGGCCGACATGGTGCGCAACGACCAGGCCGATCTGGCGCTGGCCACCGAAGCCATCGTCAATGCCGACGGCCTGGTGACCTTGCCTTGTTATCAATGGGAGCATGTGGTGGTGGTGCCGCCCGACCATCCCTTGCTGCAGTCGAAGGCGATCACGCTGGAAGAAATCGCCGCCTTTCCCTTGATTACCTACGACAGCGCCTTCACCGGCCGGACCAAGATCGATCATGCGTTTTCTTTGCGCAACCTGAAGCCGGACGTCTTGCTGGAAGCCATCGACGCCGACGTCATCAAGACCTACGTCGAACTGGGCATGGGAGTCGGCATCATCGCCGGCATGGCGTTCGATGCCGAGCGCGACACCGGCTTGCGTTCGATCCCGGTCGGCCATCTGTTCGGCACTAACATCTCGCGGGCGGCAGTCAAGCAGGGCGCCTACCTGCGCAGCTATGTGTATACCTTCATCGAGCTGCTGGCGCCGACCATGAACCGCAAGCTGATCGAGCAGGTGATGAACGGCGAGAAAGACATGTACGAGCTGTAATCCAGCTGGTAAAAGAGAAAAGGGCAACCGCGACGGTTGCCTTTTTTTATGTTGTAGTCCGGCACGGGCCAATCTTGGAAGTGAAAGTTCTTCCATAAGTCCATCGCAGCGAACCAAGTGAAGTAAAACTGTGAGCAGGGCAGACAGCACTCTCGCGACACGATGCGCAAAGGAGGCATCTGCATAATATTGTGTACTATCAACATTTTGGCATGTTGCCCAGTGTCGGGTGACTATCGGCCTGATAAGGATACTTTAAGCATGCGATCAATTGTTTTTGCTTTATTGCTGTTGGTGCCGGTTTCAGAAGCGTATGCCCAGACATTTGATTTGCCGCCCGCGACAATCGGCAATGAAGCGGAACTGGATAAAGCGATGCCCAAGCTGGCCGAGCAAGTGCTGGCCGTCTACCAGAATAGCGACCGCGATACCTATCTGGACAATCTGTTCCGTCTGCAATTGGTGGCGGGCCGTTATGCGCAAGCCGGTGCGACCCTGACTGCATTGCATGAGATCAGAAGCGACGGCAAGGGCACGACTTCGGCGCTGAACGTCATGCCCTACGAGATCTATGTCAGGGCCAGAGTCATCGAAGCGGAAAGTAAATTATCGTTCAGCGCCGCTTACGCGCAGGCGTTTCGTGCGACCGTGGGCGCGCTCGACGACATCACGGCGGCGAAATTGAATGACTCGATCGGCTCGCCGCAGGAGCCCTACGGTCCGCGCCTGGACGAAAAGCAAGCCGATCTGCGCGCTGCATTGAGCCGCCAAAAAGCCGTCGCTGCAATCGAATTGAGCGATGCGCTGGATCTGCTGCGCAAGTACGAAGCGGAGCGGTCGTTCGCAAGCTATTACCTGCTGACCGATAGCTTGGTCGCGGAAGATGATCTTCGGCGCTATGTAGTAGAGGACGGCATTCTGGTACCGACGCCCGATGGCGCCTCCGTTTCCACGCTGCTGATGCGCCCGCGTAATGCGACGGCGCCGTTGCCGACGCTGCTTGGCTTCACGATTTACGCAAATCAGGCATGGAGCATGGAGGATGCGCGCATAACTGCCGCGCACGGCTATGCCGCGGTCGTGTCTTACACGCGTGGCAAGGGAAACAGCCACCAGGATCCGGTGCCTCTGGAACATGACGGCGCCGACGCCAGCGCCGTGATCGACTGGATCAGCAAGCAGGCTTGGAGCGATGGCCGGGTTGGCATGTACGGCGGCAGCTATAACGGCTTTACCCAATGGGCCGCCGCCAAGCATCTGCCAACGGCACTGAAGGCGTTGATGCCATCGGTGACCATGGCTCCCGGCATCGATTGGCCCAAGGAAGGCAACGTCTACATGAATTTTGCCTACAGCTGGCTGCCCTACGTGATGAACAACAAGACATTGGATCAGGAACATTACGACGACCAGGATCGCTGGAGCCGCTTGAACAAGACATGGTATCGCGGCGGCCAGGCATACCGCGAACTGGACCGTATCGATGGCACGTCCAACCCGGTCTTTCAGCGCTGGCTGGATCATCCGGACTACGATGCTTATTGGCAGGCGCTGATCCCTTACCGGCAAGAGTTCGCGCAGATCAATATCCCGGTGTTGACGACCACGGGCTACTACGATGGCGGTCAGATCGGTGCGCTTTACTATTTTAACGAGCACAACAAATACAACGCGCATGCCGAGCATTACCTGGTGATTGGTCCCTATAACCATATCGGCGCACAACGCAGTGCCTGGCAGGTCTTGCGCGGTTACCAGATCGATCCGGTTGCCCGCATCGAGATCAGCTGGGGACTCCGTTATCAATGGTTTGACTATGTCTTTCGCGGCGGTCCCAAGCCTGTATTGCTGCAGGATAAGGTCAATTACGAGGTCATGGGTGCGAACGTTTGGAAGCATGCGTCCTCTGTCGCCGCAATGGGCAATGGCAAATTGCGCTTCCATCTAAGCGCAGCGAAGGCGGGAGACACCTATCGCCTGAGCCGGAAAGCCAGCAGCGGCAACGCCTTCGTGACTCAGAAGGTCGACTTTACCGATCGAAGCGACGTCGATGAGTCCGGCCCCAGCCTGATCATCGAAAAAACCGTGGACAAGCGCAACGCGATCGTGTTCGCCAGCGATCCCATGCAGCAGGCGACGGAAGTTAGCGGCTTGTTTTCAGGGCAACTAGATTTCGCAGCCAACAAGAAAGACATGGACATCAACGTGGCCTTATACGAACAGATGGCCGACGGCAGATATTTCCAGCTTTCGTGGTTCATGGCGCGCGCCAGCTACATCAAGGATCGCACGCGGCGCCAATTGCTGCTGCCAGGCAAACGGCAAAAACTGTCTTTCACCAATGGCCGTACAACGAGCCGGCTGTTAGCTGCGGGAAGCCGGCTTGTCGTTGTGCTGAGCATCAACAAGCAGCCGAATGTCCAGATCAATTATGGTTCGGGCAAAGACGTGAGCGACGAAACGATTGCCGATGCCGGCAAGCCGCTGCAGATCAGCTGGTTTGGAGGGAGTTATATTGACATCCCGATCGCGAAATAGGAATTTCAGATGAGGAAATGGCCGAAATTCTTCAATCTCTGATCGGGAACAAGTAGTTATGAAAGAACTGCGAGCGCTTGCTCTACACCGGCGCGCAGTTCTTTCCATCTTGCATTCCTGGCACTCTTGCTCAGGAAATCGCAAGCGCATCGCTAACGCTTAACCTGAATGATCAGTAACCGGCGTCGCGCATTGCGTCTTCAGTCGCATGCTTGGCCATTTCGATGCGATGCATGGCGTGCTGCTGCAGACCGAACACGCGTGGATCGTCCTCACGCTGGGCGACATCGCTGCGCGCGCGTTCCAGCGCTTCTACCGCGTCATGCAGGCGGCCGCGGCGGTCCGGGCGGGCATCCGGGCGTTCTTCATGATAGACATCCTTGCCGACGTCGGCGCCGAGCTGGGTGATTTCGCGCGTGGCGGCATCGATCTCGGACAGGGCGATCTGCTCGTTGCGACCCATGACCCAGTTATCGCCAGGACGATGGTCGATCAGCCAGCGCGCTACGTGCAAATCTGCCAGCGCGTGCAGATAGGCGCCGTGATGGCCGGGTTCGTCGGCTTGCGCCGCAAGCGGCACTACTGCCGGCGCCAGCAACAGGGAAAGGACGAGTTTGTGGATCAGTTTCATAATGGCTCCGTGTTTATTTTTGTATGGCAATGTATTCGATGGGAAATTCAAATCTGATGCATTTTAGAATTTCCGATCGGCAATTATACCGACGTCCCCGCATTGTTTAAGTGCGCTTACCTTTACTTACTACTTAGTAGCGGTCGTAAGGATGGTAGTAGTGCGGACGGTAGTAGCCGGGGCCGATTGGCGCCACGATACAGCCGCTCAGCAAGGTGCTGAGGATGGTGCCAAGCACCAGTGAGGCAATGAGCTTTTTCATGATGTGTCCTGAGTGAAGTGAGTTACCAGGACTTCAGAATGCCACCGACACACTGATACAGGTGCTTCGAGACGGTGTGAGATGTAACGCTTTGTGAGGTAGTGTTTAAGCCTGGAATGCAGAGCGGGCAGGCCCGCTCTGCGCCGCTTGCTTACTCGGCGACCGCGCCGGCTTCGGGTTTGATGTGCAAGGTAATCGGCGGCACTTTGCTCACTAGCCAGAGGGCGATGCCGGTGACCACGACCGCCAGGCCGACGCCCATGTGGATAGATCCGATCAGCGCTTCGCGCGCGGCTTCCAGCAGCAACTGGCCCTGATGGCCGGCGCTCGCCAGCTGCGCCAGCACCGTGGTCTGGGTCTCATGGCTGATGAGGATTTGCGGATCGGCGAAACTGCTGAACCAGGCATCGGCTTTCTGTTCCGCCAGCGCCTGCCGCACGCTGCCCGCATACATGTGATTGATCAGGGTGCCGATGATGGCGGTGCCCAGCATGCTGCCGATCATGCGCAGCGATTGCATCAGCGCGGTGGCGATGCCGAGGTGTTCGCGGCCCGCTTCCTGCTGGATGAAGATGGTCAGGTTGGGCAGGATGAAACCCAGCCCGAGGCCGCCAGTCAGCATGAAGCCGGCGATCACGCCATGCGAGGTCCAGCGGTTGGAAATCACCACGCCCAGGCAGGACAGCGCCAGCAGGCTGAAGCCGATGTAGAGCATGATGTTGGGATTCTTCAGGCGCGGAATGATGCGGCCGTTGGAAATGCTGCCGACCATGATGCAGGCCACCAGCGGCGTGATCAGCAGCCCGGCTTCCTGCGGCGACAGGCCGAAGCCGCCCTGGTACAGCAGCGGCGCATAGAACATCAGCGAAAACATGGAGAAGCCGCTCAGCACCGACAGCAGGAACAGGATCGATAATTTGGGATCGAGCAGCAGGTCGAAAGGCAGGATAGGCTGCGGCGTGTGATGTTCCCATTTCCACAGTGCGACGAAGCTGACGATGCTGGCCGCCAGCAGGCCCAGCATCGTCAGCGACAAGCCGTGCTTGGGCAGCATCTCCACGAACAGCTGCAGGCAGCCGAGCGAGGCGGTGATCAGCAGCGCGCCCGGCCAGTCGAGGCGGATCTTGGCGTCCGGATGGGTATGGCGCAGATGCGGCAGGTATTTATAGACGAAGAACAGCGACAGCACGCCGACCGGCAGGTTGACATAGAACACCCAGCGCCAGCCCCAGTACTGGGTCAGGAAGCCGCCCAGCGACGGCCCGACCGCGGTGGCGATGCCGAACGCGGTGCTCATCAGCACTTGCCAGCGCAGACGCACGTGGGCGCCCGGGAACAGGTCGGGAATGCAGGCAAACGCGGTGCCGACCAGCATGCCGCCGCCTATGCCCTGCAAACCGCGCGCGATTACTAGCCACAGCATGCTGTCGGCCATGCCGCACAGGATGGAGGCGGCGGTGAACAGGATGATGGAGACCAGCACGAAGGGTTTGCGGCCGTAGAAATCGCCCAGGCGGCCAAAGATCGGCACCGTGATGACCGAGGTCAGCAGATAGGAAGTTGCGACCCAGGCGTACAGCTCAAAGCCCTTCAGTTCGGCGACGATGGTTGGCAGCGCGGTGCCGACCACGGTCGAATCGAGCGCCACCAGCATCACCACGAAGGCGATGCCCAGCATGGCAAGCAATGATTCACGGAAGGGCAGTACCTGGTCGCTCGAATGCGCGGAGGCAGAATGGATGGCCATATGATTGTTTTATCGGCGGAGTCGCCGGTTGGTGGAACAGGGCATGAAAATCTGTGATTGATTGCCGCAAGGCAAAGCAGGATACGGATGGATACTTATTGCGAAGACAAGATGATACGCCCCTTGGCAGGTTTCTGCTGCGCGCCGCCAGAGGCACTTATAATCACCCCCCCAATCCGCAGTAAAGCAAGCGATGAAAAAAACAGACAACAAGGCGCTCAACGTCGTCGAACAGCACGGCCAGGCCAGCCTGTCGCCCGCGCAGAAAAGCTTCAATGCGCTGCTCAGGAAACTGGAGACTGAACGCCAGCTGCTGGCGGCATGGCAGGAAGTGATTCCCTTGCACCAGCAGTACTACGTCAGCCAGTACCAGCCGCTGATGCGCAGCTACCACGCGCTGGTGGCGCAGCTGGTGCGCCTGCTGGACGATGCCTACTCGGCGAAAGGCCTGAGCCGGCACGACCAGGAAAAAATCAGCCACATCATTTGCTCCGTCGGCGCCGCGATCATAGGCGACAGCGATGCCGCGGATCTGAAACGGATCTACCGGATGCACGGCGGCGCCGATGCCGACGTAGCGGAAGGACAGCAGGAGGACCTTGCGGAATCCGGGCAGGAGGCCGATAGCGACTCCGATGCGTCGGCTGAACAGCAACGTGAACAT
>NZ_DATMRB010000039.1:0-15666 GCF_035566555.1 Collimonas sp. | reverse complement strand
CCAGCGGCTTTTCCAGCACTACCCGGGCCTGCGACAGGTCGATCTTGCTGGCCGCCAGGTTGGCGCAAATCGGCTCAAACAGCGCCGGCGCAGTGGCCAGGTAAAACACCGAAACCGCCTGGCTGGCGGCCAGCACCCGCGCCAGGGCCTGATAACCCGCGCTGTCCAGCAAATCCAGCGGCAGATACGTCAGCCGCGCCAGGAAAGCCTGCCAGACAGCCGGATCCTGGACGCCGCCGCCCTTGACATAGGGTGCGGCGCTCTTGCTGACCCAGGCCAGATAGTCTTCCTGGCTGAAATCCTGTTTAGCGACGCAGATGATGCGTCCGTCCTGATGCAACTTTCCTTCCCTGTGAGCAACAAACAACGCAGGAAGAATCTTCCGCATCGACAAATCGCCGGTAGCGCCGAATAAGGTGAATGTAAAAGGAATATTAGGTTGCATCAAAATTTTTGTAATAAATAAAAAACTTATATTGCAATATTAATGTAGCATTACTACAATTACAAGCGGCGCAGAGAGTAAAACCAGGATTTTTGCAGGGAAACTCAAGAACGCATGTAGTTTTACTAGTTTTCACATGATACACATGGACTAGCATGTTCGCAGGGCCCAGCTTTGTGCAAACAGGCAGTACAGCAGCGGTTTGACGTTCCGGTACACATTGGAGCGGTTTTTCGGGTAGGAGCAACAAAGGGGAAGCCAGCATGGCCGTTCTAGAAGAGCAGCCAGCAAGGCGACACAGATCTGGCGTTCGTATCAAGCCCTATGATCAAGCGTTAATGTTAATCACAGGTACAACTCAACACAGGAGACAAGTATGAAACTGAGTCAAATAATAAAATCGGTATTCGCAACCACTGCATTGCTGTCCAGCGCCGCGGCAGTTCACGCGGCTGAAGTTGAAGTGCTGCACTACTGGACCTCCGGCGGCGAAGCTAAATCGGTCGCCGAGCTGAAAAAGATCATGGAAGCCAAGGGCGTGACCTGGAAAGACTTCGCGGTCGCCGGCGGCGCTGGTGAAAACGCGACTACCGCACTGAAAGCCCGCGTCATCGCAGGCAGCCCTCCGACAGCGGCGCAGATCAAGGGTCCATCGATCCAGGAATGGGGCCAGGAAGGCGTGCTGGCCAATATCGACGCCGCCGCTACTGCCGGCAAATGGGATTCGCTGCTGCCGAAAGTCGTTTCCAACACCATGAAATACCAGGGCCACTATGTCGCGGCGCCGGTCAACGTCCATCGCGTCAACTGGCTGTGGATCAACCCTGAGGTCTTGAAAAAATCCGGCGCCAAGGCGCCAACCACCTGGCCTGAGTTCTTTGACGCTGCAGACAAGATGCAGAAAGCCGGCTTCATCGCCGTCGCCCACGGCGGCCAGCCTTGGCAGGATGCTACCGTGTTTGAAACCGTCGCGCTGGGCGTAGGCGGCGCCGACTTCTACAACAAGGCGCTGGTCAAGCTCGATCCGGCCACCCTGACCGGCCCGACCATGATCAAGACCTTCGACACACTGGGCAAGATCAAGGGCTATATCGACAAGAACGCTGCAGGCCGCGACTGGAACCTGGCAACCGCCATGGTCATCAACGGCAAGGCCGGCATGCAGTTCATGGGCGACTGGGCCAAGGGCGAATTCACTGCCGCCGGCAAAGTACCTGGCAAGGATTTCCTGTGCGTAGCAGCTCCTGGCACCGACAAGTCGTATACTTACAATATCGACTCGATCGCCATGTTCAAGGTCAAGAATCCTGACTCGCAAAAAGCGCAGCTGACCCTGGCAACCGCCATCATGAGCCCTGAATTCCAGGAAATCTTCAACCTGAACAAGGGTTCGATCCCGGTCCGCCCTGATATCCCACGCACCAAGTTCGACAGCTGCGCCATCAAGTCGATGGATGACATGGCAGCCTCGAGCAAGGCCGGCACGCTGGAGCCAAGCATGGCGCATGGCATGGCCGTCAACTCTGCCGTACAAGGCGCTATCCTGGACGTAGTGTCGAAGTTCATGAACTCCAACATGACTTCGCAAGCTGCAGTACAGGCGCTGGCAAAAGCAGCAAAGACACAATAAGCAACTATTTTATTGCTTACTTTATTGCTTACTTTATTGTTTAATCAGAGTAAATGAGAACAGGGGCCGGAGCGAGTAAGATCGATTCCGGCCCCCGCCTTGTCCGGCAATGGCTAGCACTGCATTGCCAGGCGCGGCTTTGATCCTGCTTCAGGAGATTTGCATGTCCGATCACACCCTCCCCTATACAGCCGCCGCTGCCGGGAGTTCAAGCCACACGCCCAAGCAGCAAGGGCGGATTGCGGCAATCGCCGATGCCTGGCTGCCACGCCTGGTATTGTCACCTACTATCATCCTGTCACTGGTCTTTGTGTACGGCTTCATCGGCGTCACCGCCTGGCTGTCGCTGACCAATTCGCGGATGCTGCCGAATTACGAAATTTCCGGCTTCAATCAATATGTCGAGCTGTTCGGCCTGGACCGCTGGTGGGTAGCCGCCGCCAACCTGGGCATCTTCGGCGGCCTGTTCATCCTGTTCTGCCTGGCGATCGGCCTGATCATGGCGATCCTGCTGGACCAGAAAATCCGTGCCGAGGGCGCGCTGCGTGCGATCTACCTATACCCGATGGCGCTCTCCTTCATCGTCACCGGCGCTGCCTGGAAGTGGATATTGAATCCCGGCCTGGGCCTGGAAAAGATGATGCACGACTGGGGCTTCGCCAACTTCCATTTCGACTGGCTGGTGAATTCCGATTTCTCTATCTATACGGTGGTGATCGCCGGCGTCTGGCAATCGTCCGGCTTCGTCATGGCGCTGTTCCTGGCCGGCCTGCGCGGCATCGACGACAGCATCATCAAGGCTGCCATGGTGGACGGCGCCAGCTTGCCGACCATTTATCGCCGCATCGTCATCCCGGCGCTGCGTCCGGTCTTCTTCAGCGTGCTGCTGGTGCTGGCGCATATCGCGATCAAGAGCTTTGACTTGGTGATGGCGCTGACTGCCGGTGGCCCCGGCACGTCTTCCGACCTGCCGGCAATTTTCATGTATCAGTTTTCTTTCTCACGCGGTCAACTTGGCCTTGGCGCGGCATCGGCAATGATGATGCTGGCTACCGTACTGGCAGTGCTGGTGCCCATGATGTACCTGGAAACCAAAGGAGCGCGCAATGGCCGCTGACAGCACTAGCAATACCATCTATAACGAAGGCAGCAAACTGACCGCCGGCCGCGTGCTGATCTACACGCTGCTGGTGCTGTGCGCGCTGTACTACCTGGCGCCGCTGTACGTGATGCTGAGCACCTCGGTGAAAACGCTGGACGAAATCCGCTCCGGCAACCTGCTGTCGCTGCCGATGTCGCCCACCGGCGCCGCCTGGAGCAAAGCCTGGAGCACCGCGTGTACCGGCGTCGACTGCAACGGCCTGCAACCGTTCTTCTGGAACTCGATCAAGATGGCGGCGCCGGCGGTGCTGATCTCGACCCTGGTCGGCTCGCTCAATGGCTATGTCCTGGCGCACTGGCGTTTCCGCGGTTCCGAGATCCTGTTCACGGCGCTGATGGTCGGCTGCTTCATTCCGTTCCAGGTGGTAATCCTGCCGATGGCGCGCCTGCTGGGCACCGTCAACCTGGCCAATACCACGCCGGGGCTGGTGTTTGTGCACATTGTCTACGGCATTGCCTTCACCACCCTGTTCTTCCGTAACTACTATGTCACGGTGCCGGAAGAACTGGTGAAGGCGGCCCGCATCGACGGCGCCGGCTTCTTCATGACCTACCGCAAGATCATCTTCCCGCTGTCGCTGCCGATTTTCATGGTCTGCTTCATCTGGCAGTTCACGCAGATCTGGAACGACTTCCTGTTCGGCGTGGTGTTCGGCGGTTCCGATGCCAAGCCGGTGACGGTGGCCCTGAACAACCTGGTGAATACTTCCACCGGCGTGACTGAATACAACGTCAACATGGCGGCGGCCATCATCGCCGCCCTGCCGACTCTGGTGGTGTACCTGCTGGCCGGGAAATATTTTGTGCGCGGCCTGACTGCGGGTGCGGTCAAGGGCTAAATCGAAGCGACCGGCCGCCGCCTCAGGCGCGGCCGCGATGAGAATAAATTTAAGGAATGAATTAAAGATGGCAAGCTTATCAATCCGCAATGTGCGCAAGGTCTACCCGAACGGCAATGAAGTCCTGAAGGGCATCGACCTCGAAATCGAAGACGGCCAGTTCCTGATCCTGGTGGGCGGCTCCGGCTGCGGCAAATCCACTTTGCTGAACATGATCGCCGGACTGGAAACAGTTTCCGAAGGCCAGATCATGATCGGCGACCGCTGCGTCAACGATGTCCCGCCGAAAGAGCGCGACATCGCCATGGTGTTCCAGTCGTATGCGCTGTATCCGACCATGACAGTGCGCGAAAACATTTCCTTCGGCCTGGGCATCCGCAAGGTTCCCAAAGCTGAACAGAAGCAGATCGTCGAACGCGTCGCCAACACGCTGCAGATCACTCACCTGCTGGATCGCAAGCCGGCCTTGCTGTCCGGCGGCCAGCGCCAGCGCGTCGCCATGGGCCGTGCGATCGCGCGCGATCCGTCGCTGTTCCTGTTCGATGAGCCGCTGTCCAACCTGGATGCCAAGCTGCGCGTCGAGATGCGCGCTGAAATCAAGCTGATGCACCAGCGCCTGGGCAGCACCATCGTCTATGTGACGCATGACCAGATCGAAGCGATGACCCTGGGCGACCGCATTGCAGTGATGAAAGACGGCGTGGTGCAGCAGTTCGGCAGCCCGCAAGAAATCTACGACAACCCTAGCAACCTGTTCGTGGCCGGCTTCATCGGCTCGCCGTCGATGAATTTCATGCGCGGCAACCTGGTCGCCAACGGCCATGGCCCTGCTTTCGAATTGACCCACGGCGGCCAGAAGACCTTGCTGCCGCTGGCGCCGGCACAGGCGCAAAGGCCGGAAATCGCGGCCTGGGTCGGCAAGGAAGTGATCCTCGGCATTCGCCCGGAACATGTCACCGACGCCCAGAGCGCACGCACTTCGGAAGCGGCCGGCGACAGCAACTACCATCCAACCGAAGTCGGCTGCACGGTCGAACTGACCGAGCCTACCGGCCCGGATACCCTGGTATTCACAACCTTCAACGAGGCCCGCGTCACTTGCCGTACGCACCCGCGCGCGGCGGCACGGCCGAAAGATGAGATGCAGCTGGCTTTCGATCTCTCGAAGGCGGTGCTGTTCGACGCCAAGACGGAAGAACGGATTAGTTGAGCTGGCAGGCCGCGATGGTAAAAGAGTAAGAAGTTACTGCGGCCATCCATCGTGGCAGATGTCCATAAAATGCGTAGAATGGCAGAAAGGCATTTCCGATTAACAGTCTCTGCTTTTCTACGCTGCCATGAACCAACTCGAACAACTCAAGCTATTCACCACCATCGTCGCCGACACCGGCGACTTCCAGTCGATCAAGGCGTTTACGCCGCGCGACGCTACCACCAATCCCTCATTGATCCTGAAAGCGGTGCAGAAGCCGGAATACCAGCCTTTGCTGGCGCAGGCGGTGAAGGACCACGGCCAGCTGTCGACCAAGGAAATCATCGACCACCTGCTGGTCACCTTTGGCCAGGAAATCCTGAAACTGATCCCGGGCCGGGTTTCCACCGAGACCGATGCGCGCCTGTCGTTCAACACCCAGGGCACGATCGACAAGGGCCATGCGCTGATCAAGCTGTATGAAGCGGCCGGCATAGACCGCGACCGTGTGCTGATCAAGATCGCGTCCACCTGGGAAGGCATCCGGGCAGCGGAAGTGCTGCAAAAGGCCGGCGTCCATTGCAACCTGACCTTGCTGTTTTCGATGCCGCAGGCAATCGCCTGCGCCGAAGCCAAGGTACAGCTGATCTCACCGTTCGTCGGCCGCATCTACGACTGGTACAAGAAGTCCAGCGGCCACGATTACAGCGGCGCCGACGATCCGGGCGTGCAGTCGGTCAAGCAGATCTACAGCTATTTCCGCAAGTTCGGCTACGCCACCGAAGTGATGGGCGCCAGCTTCCGCAACACCTCGCAGATCACCGAACTGGCCGGCTGCGACCTGCTCACCATCAGCCCCGAGCTGCTGCAGGCGCTGGCCGAAAGCGATGCTGCGGTCAGCCGCAAGCTCAGCCCGGAAGTCGCGCAGCAGAGCGAAATTGCAAAAATCGACCTCGATGAAACCATCTTCCGCACCATGCTGAATGACGATGCGATGGCGACCGAAAAGCTGGCCGAAGGCATACGCCAGTTCAGCGCCGATGCGGTCAAGCTGGAAAAAATGGTGGACGCGCTGCGCTAAGGCTTCGGACAAGACTGGTAGGGTGGGCAGCTATGCCCACGCGGAACCTCGGTCTATCGAGGTGTAAATTCAGCGCAGGCAGAAAATCTGCCCACGCTACGGCTACAGTCCGACGCTTGCACCGCAAGCGCTGCGCAAGAAAATGGCCTCGGTTCGCACCGAGGCCATTTTCTTGTTCTTCACGACTCTTTATTTGAACACAACCGTCTTGTGTCCGTTGAGCAGAATGCGATGCTCAATGAACCACTTCACCGCCCGCGCCAGCACCACGCACTCGACGTCGCGGCCGATGGCGGTCAATGTCTCCGGCTCCATCGCATGATCGACGCGCGCTACGTCCTGCTCGATGATCGGCCCCTCATCCAGGTCGCCGGTGACGAAGTGGGCGGTGGCGCCGATCAGCTTGACGCCGCGGTCATGCGCCTGGTAATACGGTTTCGCGCCCTTGAAGCTAGGCAGGAAGGAATGATGGATATTGATGGCGCGCCCGGTCAGCGCAGTGCACATGGCCGGCGACAGGATCTGCATGTAGCGCGCCAGCACCACCAGGTCAATATTGTTCGCTTCGACGATTTCCATCACGCGCGCTTCCTGCGCCTGCTTGGCTGCGGCCGAGGCCCCGGTTGCCAGGGGCAGGTGATGGAACGGGATGTTGTAGCTGGCCGCCAGCTGGTAGAAATCGGTGTGATTGGAGACGATGGCGGTGATTTCGACTGGCAGCAGGCCGCTCTTGTAACGGAACAGCAAGTCGTTCAGGCAATGGCCGATCTTCGACACCATCAACATCATGCGCGGCTTCTTGCGGGCATCGTGCAACTGCCAGTTCATCTGCATGGTGCCGGCCAGGGCGGAAAATTCCGCGCGCAGGCTGTCGTCGGCAATCGCCGCATCTTCCGACGAAAAATGCACGCGCATGAAAAACAGTTTGGACTGGGCGTCGCCGAACTGGGCGGAATCGATGATATTGCAACCGTGATCGGCCAGGAAGCCCGAGACGCGATGCACGATTCCGCGCTGATCGAGGCAGGACAAGGTAAGAATATATTCGGGATGGCTCATGAGTTTGGCGAATGCGGGCAGTAGGCAATAGTGGATGACGCTTGGCAGAATGCCAAAGCCGCTATTGTCGCATGCCTGCATGCACATGACAAAACCGGAGCGGAGCCGCCGCTCTGGCCGATTTGCGCAGATATGCCCTCCAGCCGGGATTCCCGGCCGGAACAGCTGGTACTACTGCACGCCGGACTGGCCGGCGGCGGACTTTAGACTACGGCAGCGGCCGCAGCGTTGCTTGCCGAATTGGTGGTCGAAACGGCAGCCGGCTTGCTGGCAGAAGTGCCGACCTGGACTTCGCCAGTCAGCTGACCGCCTTCTTCGATGACAACCTTGCCATAGCGGATTTTGCCGGAAACCTTGCCGGTTGAATAAATCACCAGCTTTTCACGGACAGTCAGGTCGCCATCGAATTCGCCGTAGATTTCAGCCAGGTCGATTTCAGCCGAACCCTTGAAAGCGCCTTTTTCGGCGATATGGATCACGCGCGAATTCATGGTGGCTTCTACCCGGCCTTCGACCACGAGCGTGTCGCAATCGGTGATCTCTACGCCTTTGAGCTTGATGTTCGGGCCGACAATCAGTTTGCTGCCGACTTCATTAGTGCTGGACGACGCGTGGTTGACTGGGGTGCTCACAGGATTGCTAGCCTTTGGAATGTTGGAGGAATTGCCGGAGGTAAGGTTGCTGCTGGCGCTGAACGGTGAATTTGGGGTCGGGGTTTCTCGCTTGCCGCCGAAAAACGTATCTGATTTAAGCATGTGATCTCCTGATTGGTGTTGCCTGCATTAGTGCGGCCAGCACGCTGATGCAAATGAATATGAAAATGGCCAGATGCTAGTGTGGTGCTTCGCAAATGGTGGCCAGATAAAAACGACCAGATACTGCATGACCGTGTGAGACAAAGGTCTCCAGCTTTCGAGGACCCTCTTCCGGAAAAGTTCATAGAGAAAAGCATTAATTTGTAACCGCAGGCAACGCTTGGTCGACAAGAATAATAATTGCCACACAGACTTTGATTGTCATTTTTTATAGCTTACCGGATAATCAGCCGCAGCAGTCAAACCAATAACGTAAAGGGAAACAGGGATGAACACCGCGACTTCCGACACACCGCCTTTCGACGTTCCAGCAACTCCTCCTCCGCCGCAACAGCCTACGCTTGAAGCATTCGTTTTTTCCGGCCGCGGCAGTGAATATTTCCGCATATGGATAGTTAATCTTCTACTATCCATTGTCACGCTCGGCATTTACTCGGCCTGGGCCAAGGTGCGCCGCACCCGCTATTTTTATGACAACACCCGGGTCGCCGGCAGCAGCTTCGAATACCACGGCAATCCGATCGCGATCCTGAAAGGACGCATCATCGCGGTGGTCCTGATCGGCGGCTACCAGGTCGCCTTCAGGTTCAGTCCCAAACTTGGGTTGCTGGCGCTGGCCCTGATGTTAGCCGTCATGCCATGGCTGATCTGGAGAAGCTACCAGTTCAAGCTGTTCAACTCCAGCTATCGCGGCATCCGCTTCGGTTTCAAGGGCAGCGCCGGCATGTCTTACTTCATTTATCTGCTGCTGCCGCTGATCTCCATGCTCTCTATCGGCCTGCTCTCGCCCTTCGCCTATCAGCGCAATAAAAAATACCTGCACACGGAAAGCAAGTTCGGCGCGACGCATTTTTCCTTTAACGCCAGTGTAGGCTCTTTTTATCAGGTCTTTCTGATTTGTTTCGCCGTCGCCGTGCTTGGCTACATCGGCATCGGCATACTGTTCAGCGGCAGCCTCATGGCCGTCGCCGCTGCCGGCAAGCACGCCGCCCCGGCTGCCTTTGCCGGTCCTATCTTCATGATGATATTTGCCATGTATGCGTGGACCTTCCTGATCATGCCGCTGGCCATGACCATGATCCAGAACCTGATCTGGAACCATACCAAGCTGGCGGACCATCAATTCCAAAGCAAGCTGAAATGGACCAGGGTCGCTTTCATCATGATCACCAACCTGATCGCCATCGTCTGCACGCTGGGCCTGTTCACGCCGTTTGCGCAGATCCGCTCGCTCAAATACCGGCTCGAGTCGGTGAGCTTGCTGGCAGCCGGCTCGCTCGACCATTTCTTGGCCGATGCCGAACCGCAGGGCTCCGCCACCGGCGAAGGCATGTCGGACCTGCTCGATTTCGACTTGTCGCTGTAAAGCCGGACACAGATGCAGAATGCGCAAGCGCAGGCGGTGCGGGCCTTCTACTTCGACGGCAAGACCTCGCGCCGCCATGCGGTCGAACTGACAGTCGCGGCCGGCCTCGCCAGCATCTCCGGCGAGGTCCAGCGGCAAGCGCCGCTGGACGAGTTGCGCGTGTCGGAACGGGTCTCCAGCGCCACCCGCAAGGTCACCTTCGCCGACGGCGCCTATCTTGAAATCATCGATCTCGATGCTTTTTCCACACTATTGGCGAGCACCGGCCACGCCGACTCGCTGGTGGTACGCATGCAGCAGAGCTGGCGCATCGTCTGGCAAGCGCTGGGAGCGCTGGTCCTGATCCTGGTGCTGGGTTATTTATATGTGTTGCCGGCGGCCTCAGGCTGGATTGCCGATGCCTTGCCCGCATCGGTCGAAAGAAAAATCGGCGGCAGCACGCTGGATTTCCTGGACCAGCGCATTTTCACCAGTTCCACGCTGCCGCTGGCGCAGCAAGAGTCTATCGACAGCCGTTTCCGCGCACTGGAACCGCCGCGCCAGGGCGCGCCGCAGTTCCAGATCATTTTCCGCAAAAGCAAGATCGGTCCGAACGCCTTCGCCCTGCCGTCCGGCGACATCCTGGTCACCGATGAGCTGGTGCGGCTGCTGGACGACGACGATGCCCTGATGGGCGTGCTGGCGCATGAGCTCGGCCATTTGCATAACCGCCACCTGATGCGGCGCCTGATCCAGGTCTCCGCGGTGGGCGCCACGGCGACGCTGCTGTTCGGCGATGTCTCGACGCTGATCGCTACCATTCCGCCGCTGCTGCTCGACCTCAAGTATTCGCGCGATATCGAACTGGAAGCGGACGACTATGCGATCGCCATGTTCAAGGCCAACGGCATCAGCCTCACCAAGCTGGCGCGCACCTTTGAAAAGCTCGACAGCCAGCCCGCCGCATTCTCGCCCTACCTGTCGACCCATCCGCCCAGCAAGGAAAGGATTGCACGCATCCTCCAGGCGCAGGCCGGCTAAGCCGCGGGCGGAGGCCTGCGCAGATGCGTTACAATCTTGGAATTAGATTCAGCAATCAAGATAAAAATGCGCCAATACCTCGATCTCATGCGCCATGTGCAACAGCATGGCACCATCAAAACCGACCGCACCGGCACCGGCACCCGCTCGGTATTCGGCTACCAGATGCGCTTCAACCTGCAAGACGGCTTCCCCCTGCTGACCACCAAGAAGCTGCATCTGCGCTCGATCATCCATGAACTGATCTGGTTTCTCAACGGCTCGACCAACATCCAGTATTTAAAAGACAACGACGTCAAGATCTGGGACGAATGGGCCGACAGCGAAGGCAACCTGGGACCGATCTATGGCTATCAATGGCGTTCCTGGCCGACCCCGTCCGGCGGGCATATCGACCAGATCACGCAACTGGTCGAGCAGATCAAGAACAATCCGGATTCGCGCCGGCTGATCGTCTCGGCCTGGAACGTCGCCGACATCCCGCAGATGAAGCTGCCGCCCTGCCATGCCTTCTTCCAGTTCTATGTCGCCGAAGGCAAGCTCTCTTGCCAGCTGTACCAGCGCAGCGCCGACATTTTCCTGGGTGTGCCGTTCAACATCGCTTCCTATGCCCTGCTGACGCACATGATGGCGCAGCAGTGCGGGCTGGAAGTGGGGGATTTTATCTGGACCGGTGGCGATTGCCACCTCTATTCCAACCATGCGGAGCAGGTCGAACTGCAGCTGTCGCGTACGCCGGGCCCGCTGCCTAAGCTGACCATCACGCGCCAGCCGCCGTCGATTTTCGACTATCGTTTCGAAGATTTCGAAATCAGCGACTATCATCCGCAGGCGCACATCAAGGCGCCGGTAGCCGTGTAGGGTGGGCACCTGTGCCCACGCGTTACCTCAATTCCCCCGATGAACGGTGGGCAGCTGCCCACCCTACTTAGCTTATTTATCCGGCGCCGCCTTGGTGCCTGCTGCCGTCTGGCTGGCATGCGCATCCTGCCAGCCGCCGCCCAGCGCCTTGTAGAGCGACACCGTGGCCTTCAAACGCTTCAGCTTGATCTGCCCCAGTTCGTTCTGCACTTCCGACAGCGAACGCTGGGTATCGAGCACCGTCATCAGATCCTCCGCGCCGACCCGATAACGGATTTCCGATAATTCAAAGGCGAAGCGCGCCTGCTCCATTTCCGTGACCTTCAACTTGCGCTGTTCATCCAGGCTGCGGATCTGGCCGAGCGCGGTATCGACTTCCGACAGCGCGGCAATCACGGTTGACCGATAGATCTGCACCAGCTCCTGTTTCTGCGCGATTGCCAGGTCGCGCTGGCTGTTGAGGCGGCCTGCGTCGAAGATCGGCGCCACCAGCCCGGCACCCAGGTTGGCCAGCATGTTGGGGCCGTTGAACAGCGACAGCAAGGCATTGCTCTGGCCGCCGGCCGAGCCGGTCAGGCGGATGCTGGGGAACAGCGCCGCGCGCGCCACCGCCACGTTGGCGTTGGCGGAGGCCAGTTCAGCTTCGGCATGACGGATGTCCGGCCGGCGCGACAGCAACTCCGACGGCAAGCCGGGCGTTACCTGCGGCAGCAGAATCTTGGCCAGCCCGGGCTCATTCACGGTAAAGGTTTGCGGCGGCCGTCCCAGCAGGATCGCCAGCGCGATCTGCGCCTCGCGCTCTTGCTGCTTGAGGTCGGGAATCACCGCCTGCTGGCCGGCTACCGCCGAGCGCTGGCGCGCCAGGTCCAGCGGCGAAGCCGCGCCGGCGCGGCTCTGCGCCGACACCAGTTTCAGCACGCGTTCGGCGTTATCGACGTTTTGCTGGGCGATCTCGATGCGGTCGCGCAGCGACAGCACTTGCAGGTAGGTCGAAACGATACCGCTGGTGACAGTCAGCGCTACGGTTTCGCGGTCGTAGCGGTTGGCTTGCAAGGAAGCTTCAGCGGCCACCAGTCCAGCCTTGTTCTTGCCCCAGAAATCGACTTCGTAGCCGATTTCTACCAGGCCGCTGGTGGAAGTCACGGCGCTGCCGCTGGAAGCCAGCGGCAGCGCGCGGTTGATGCTGGTGGAAAAATCTGCGTTCGGCAGCAGCGGCGCGCCGGCGATCCGGGCTTGCGCTTCAGCCTGGCGCACGCGCGATACCGCGGCGGCAATCTCCAGGTTGCTGGCCTGTCCCTGGGCCACCAGCTGGCTCAGCTCGTCGCTGCCGAAACGTTGCCACCAGCCGGTATCCGGCCAGTCCTGCTCGCCGGTATTGGCCGACAAATCCCAGCTCTGCGGAATCTCGACGCTGGGCGTCGCTTCGCGGATCTCGATCTGACTGGCGCAAGCCGACAACAGAAGCAGCAGCACGGCGCTTGAACATGCGGCGGCGACGGTGCGCGAGCTTTGAAAAAATTGATGCATGCCGGCCGCCATCAATGTGCCTTGACCACGGGTACGGACGCAGACGAAGCGGCAACGGCGCTGGCCGATGGCGCTGCATTTTTGGCAGGCGGCGCCGCAGCGGATTCCACTACAAGCTGTTCGCCGGCCTGCAATCCTGACAAGACCTGCGCCATCTGCTGGTTGCGCACGCCGATCTTGATCGCGCGCGAGCTCACTTGCTGACCTTGCTGACCTTGCTGATTAGCGCTCGCCACCTTCACCCGATAGCTGCCATCCGCCTCCGGATTGCCCAGCAGCGCCACCGGCACCAGCACCGCGTCATGCGCCTGCGCCAGCACAAAGCGCACTTGCGTGCTCATGCCGCTCATCAGTTCTTCCTCTGGATTATCGACTTCAAACAAGACGTTATAGAAAGTCTGCTTGCCCTGCTCGCCCGAACCGTCGGCCGGCACCGGTATCACCTGCCGCAGCTTGCCGCTCCAGCGCTTGCCGGGATAGCCGGGCGTGGTGAAATAGGCGGTCATGCCTTTGCGCAGCAGCGGCACGTCGATTTCCGCTACGCGCGCCTGCACGGTCAGGCGGCTGAGGTCGGCGATCCGCACCAGCGGCGCAGCCGGCTGGCCGGCGCTGACCATTTGCCCGGTGCGGGCGCCCACCGACACCACGGTGCCACTGATCGGCGCCAGCACCTGGGTATGGCTGCGGGTGACGTCATCGTCTTTCACGGTCGCCTCGATCTGGCGGATCTGGGCATTGATGGCCTCGACCTTGGCGGCCGCGGAATACATGCTCATGCGGCTGGATTCAAAGGATTCCTCGCGCGTGGCGTTTTCCGCTTTCAGCTGGGTCTGCCGCTTGTATTGCAGCTCGGCGAAATCCTGCTGCGCGCGCTGGTCCGCCAGCTCCGCCTGCAACCGCGCCAGCTGGGCCCGATTGCTCTCGACCCGGGCAGAAGGCAGGGTCGGCGTGATTTCGACCACCATCTTGCCGGCCTTGACGTCGTCCCCCACCATCACCAGCACATCCTTGATCTGGCCCGATACCTGCGCCATCACATCGCTGTACTTATGCAACTGCAGCTTGCCGCTGGCAAACACTGCCTGTTCGATATCGCCGCGCCGCGCCGCTTCCGTCTGCAAGCGCACAGGCGCCGGCTTGGGCGGTGGCGGCGGCCGCTGCAAGAGTCCTTTCCATAGCAGGAAGCCAGCGCCGATCGCGATCAGCGCCGCCAGGATGGCAATCAGCCAGCGTCGACTGGAATGGCCGAAAGCAGTTGGCGCAGCGGACTTGTCGGTCGGTTCAGCAGTCATTGAGGCAAACTCGGAGTTGATCAGGTATAAATACAGACAGCAGCAGCTTAAGCCGGTTCCGTCTGCACGCCGCCAACAGTGGCGGCCGGCGCGGCCACATCGTCGATTTCCTCGCCCAGGAAGCCGCCGCTCTGGTGCGCCCACAAGCGGGCATACAAACCGCCCTGCTCCAGCAGGCTGCGATGATCGCCCTGTTCGACGATGCGGCCCTTGTCCAGCACGATCAAACGGTCCATCGCCGCAATGGTTGACAAGCGATGAGCGATCGCCACCACGGTCTTGCCTTCCATCAGGCGGTACAAGCTGGCCTGGATCGCCGCTTCCACTTCCGAATCGAGCGCGCTGGTGGCTTCGTCCAGCAGCAGGATAGGCGCATCTTTCAGCATGACGCGCGCAATCGCGATACGCTGGCGCTGGCCGCCGGACAGCTTGACGCCGCGTTCGCCGACGTGAGCGTCGTAACCGGTGCGGCCCTTGGGATCGGTCAGGGTCAGGATGAATTCGTGCGCTTCGGCCCGCTGCGCCGCCGCCAACATGTCGGCATCGGTGGCGTCCGGACGGCCGTACAGCAGATTATCGCGCACCGAGCGATGCAGCAGGGAAGTATCCTGCGTCACCATGCCTACCTGCGCCCGCAAGCTGTCCTGCGTCACATGCGCAATGTCCTGGCCGTCGATCAGGATGCGGCCCTGCTCGACATCGTAGAAACGCAGCAGCAGGTTGACAATGGTTGACTTGCCAGCGCCGGAGCGGCCTACCAGGCCGATTTTTTCACCAGGCCGGATGTGCAGCGACAACTGGTCGATCACCGGCCGCTGGCCGCCGTAGGCAAAGCCGACCTGCTCGAAATCGAGCCGGCCCTGGCTGACCTGCAGCGGTTGGGCATCGGCCTGGTCCAGCACGGCGTGCGGCCGCGACAAGGTATTGATGCCGTCCTGCACCGTGCCGACCTGTTCGAACAGAGAGGCGAATTCCCACATCACCCAATGCGAAATGCCGTTCAGGCGCAAGGCCATCGCAGTGGCAGCGGCCACCGCGCCGATGCCGACCTGGCCCTGAGTCCACAGCCATAGTGCCGCCCCGGCCGTGCTCAGGATCAGCAGCATGCTCAGGGTGTGGTTGACGATCTCAAAACTGGTCACCAGGCGCATCTGGCCGTGCACCGTCTGCAGGAATTCCTGCATCGCCGAGCGCGCATAGCCGGCTTCGCGGCCAGCGTGCGAGAACAGCTTGACCGTGGCGATATTGGTGTAGGCATCGGTGATGCGGCCGGTCATCAGCGAACGCGCATCGGCCTGGGTCTTGGCGACCTTGCTCAGGCGCGGCACGAAATAGCGCAGCGCCAGGGTATACAAGGCGAGCCAGCTCAGGAACGGCA
>NZ_DATMRB010000038.1:0-57272 GCF_035566555.1 Collimonas sp. | reverse complement strand
CGCCATACAAGCTTTGCTTTTGCGCCGCGCCCGGAATCCGGCCGTCGCCGGGTTTGCCGCCGCTGAACATGGCCAGAACGCCACCTTTGGCGTGCTGCTCAAGCAAGGGCTGTTGCGCGATCAATTGCAGCTTGCCGCTGCTGTCAGCCGCGATGAACAAGGCGGTGCCGCTGAAGGCCGTCTGCCCGCGCTGGGGCTGGATCGCGCCGAGGTCGACCTTCCAGAGCCGGCCTTGCAAATCGCCGGCGTAGGCGGCGCTGACCGCCCGTTGCAGATTGAACACCAGGGCCGGCGTCGCCAGGCCGTTCGGTGTTTCGGCATCGCCTTTTCCGAGCGTGATTTTCCTGATCAGACGGCCGCTGGACAAGGCGACCAGATACAGCACGGCGTCCAGATTGTCGCTTTGATAGCCATTGCCGTAGATTGCCGCCCAGTCGCCATTGGTCAAACGGATGGCGAACGCTTCCCCGGACAAGTACCCCATGTCGCCATCGCTGGCGCCGCTACCGTCGTTGTCTGCACTTCGTTGCCAAAGTATGGATGCAGCAGCCGGCGGGGCGCTGACGTCAAGGGCGAACAAGCTCCTGGCGCCGCCGCCGGTTGCGCCCAGCAAAATGGAAGTCCAGGCCGCGCCGCCGGCAGTTGCCAGATAGGCGTCGCCGACCGTCAGCAAGCCATCCACGTATGGGCGATGCACGTAGTCGCTCTCGCTCAATTCAGGCAGCGCGGAAAATACTGCTGGCGGAATAAAGGCGCTGGCTTCAATCCCGCTAAAGGCGTCAAAAGCATGCAACATGCCGTCATTGGCGCCGACATACAGCATGGCCTGGCGCTGCCGTTTGCTTTTGACATAATCGAGATAGGCGGCGCCGCCGGCGCTGGCCGGCAGGAACTGATAGGCGGAATCGGAGACGCCGACATACAGCGGCGCGGAGTACATGATGTCGCCCAGCCGGCCCTTGCGGTTGCGGAAGCTGCCGGCGCCGTTCCTGGCTTCCAGCGCCGCATTGCCTCTCAGGTACTCCAACAGATTTTCCGATAACAATATGGTTCTTTGTGCATCGTCCAGCTGCGGCCATTCAAATGCAATGGCGTTTCCGCCGCCCGAGGTCGTGCCGATATGGCGCAGCTGCCATGGCGGAACCAGGTCGGCCGCATCCCATAGCGCGGTCTTGTCAACGCCGTCAGCACCGACCGGATAGGCTTTGACATGCCCCAGCCACGACCCCGCCTGGTAACTGCTGACATAGACGAAGGGCGGCTCATCCGGCGTCTCGGCGGCGCAGGCAGGCGACGGGATCAAGGCCATGGCGCAGATGCAGGTAAACAGGAGATTCATGGGTCAGCATTCTCTCGGCAAAAATCCGGCTTATAGAAGCAGGTAGCTCTGCAATAAAACCACCGCTGCATTGCTGGCGCCGACGCCGCGCGCGGTAATCCGGAAGGCGGGGCGCGTTAGCGGCGCTGGCAGTACGTATTGCCGAAATTGCAGATCGGCCTCAAGCTGCAGGCGCTCGACCAGGCAGCGGGCCGGCGCGGCCGGCGCAACACCTTCAGTGCCGATGCGCGCCACCGCCACGGAGACCTCGTCATTGCGCCAGCTGTCGGCCATTTCCCAGTATTGCCTGCCGTCTGCTGCAGGCGGTCCCTGCCGGAGTTGCGGAATCGTCACCGGGGTCAGCTGCAGCTGATGCTCGCAAAAGCGCAAGGCGTGTTCGGCGGCCTGGAACGCCAGCTGCCGGCTGTCGGCATTGGCGGCCATCTTTTCTTCCTGCAAGGCAGTGCGCAAGGCGCTGGCGCCAAGAAACGCCATCACCAGCAAGCTGATCAGCAGCATCGGCAACACCGCGCCGCGTTGCCGGCAATGGCGAAGCCGCGTCATGGCAGGAACGCGGTAGCGAAGCAAGCCACATCCTTGTAACTAGCAGGATCGGCGGCCGACGGTAGGCAATTTTCGGCAAACTGGCCGGCAGCGACGCTGGCATCGCGGAAGTACACCCGTACCGTGAAGCCACGGCTTGCCGAACCGCTGATTTCGCCCCAGCCTCCCGCGAGTGCGCGGCCGAGACGGCGGCGCCAGTCGTGGAGATCCTGTGCCGCCAGTTCCTGCGCGGTGCAATGGCCTGGATTGAAACAGGCCGGCGCCAGCGTGTCCAGCGCGGGATAGGCCTGCCGCGGCAAGTTGTAAGCGCCATCTTGTGCGCCACGGAGATTGGCGCGCACGCGCTCGGCCAGATCGGCGCCGAACTGGCTGGCCGTGGCGCGCAAATGGGCGCTGTTCTGATAGCGCAGGGCGGTGGTCTGCATGCCGATCAGGGCGAGCATGGCGAAAGCGACGATCACCATCGCCACCAGGACTTCTATCATGCCGATCCCGGCTTGCGCAGCGGAACGATTGCCAGCCACCATCATGCCTTGCTCCTTTTCAGCGTCACATCTTGTGAAAGGAATTATAGGAATGACCCGGCGCCAAAGAAATAAGGGATGCGCCTAAAGTTCGGCAGCAGTATCGAATCGTTCTGGCAGGGTGAACAGAGTTTTGGCCCATGTCTTGTCGAGACGAGTCCGCGTGGGCACAGGTGCCCACCCTACGCGATTCAGGAGTGCCTCAATCGAGAGGAATATTCACCCGAACTTGTCCAGCAGCGCCGCCAGGTGCTGCGCGCTCTGCAAGGCCTGCTCCGGCGTGGCGGCGGCCGCGCTGTGGGTGACGATGGCGTCCGTCAGCAAGGTGATGAAGGCGCGGTCCAGCGCCTTGCGCGCCGCCGCCAGCTGCTGGGCGACGCTGTCGCAGTCGGCCGGCACGGCGGCGTTGGCGATCAGCTTCTGCACGCCGCGGATCTGGCCTTCGACCCGCGCCAGCCGATGCAGCAAATCCTTTTTCTGCGCATCGGTCAGCGCCGTGCCGTGCACCATCTTGATGGGCGTATCGCTCAAAGCCGGTCTCCTCCGTCAGAAACATCATGCCGCTTAGCTTACCAAGGTCGAGGTAAAACGCAAACCCTAAGTCGAATGCAGCAACGACGACAAAGGAAAACTCAGTGTGACTTTCAGGCCGCCGGCGCCATCCGCGCCGTCGCCGGCGTCGCCGAGCACGATCTGTGCGCCATGCGAGCTAGCGATATCGCGCACGATAGCCAGGCCGAGACCGGCGCCGCTGGGATTCTGCTGCTGCGCCGACGGCGCCCGGTAGAAGGCCGAAAAGACCCGTTCGCGGTCTTCCGCGGCAATGCCCATGCCGCTGTCCTCTATTTCCAGCAGCGCGCGCTGCGTCACGCTGTCGTAGCGCACACGCAGGATCACCTTGCCGCCGGCCGGAGTATAGCGAATCGCATTGTCCAGCAGATTGCTGACCAGTTCATGCAGCAGCAATCCATTGCCGTCGACCGTCAGCTCCTGTGCAGCATCGAAGGACAGGTCGATGTGCTTCTTGACGGCGGCAAGCGCGTGTTCCAGGCCGACCTGGCGCGTGATGTCGGTCAGCGACACCGGCTGCACACCGCTCTCGGCCACGCCGTGTTCAGCGCGCGCCAGCGTCAGCAGGCGGTTTGCCAGGTGCACCGTGGCGTCAGTAGTGCCGGCCATGCTGGCGACCAGCTCGCGCATCTCTTGCCAGGCGCGCGGATCGCCGGGATGGCGATCGAGCTCGCGCAGGGCCAGTTCGGCTTGCGTCTTGAGCACCGTCAGCGGCGTGCGCAGCTGGTGCGAGGCATCGGCGATGAAGCGGCGCTGGCCGCTGATCAGGGTTTGCAGCCGTCCCATGTAGCCGTTCATGGCGACCACCAGCGGCCGCACTTCCTTGTGCACCTGGTCAGCGTCGAAATCGGCCAGGTCGGTGCTGGCGCGCGCTTCCACCGTCGCTTTCAGCTGCATCAGCGGGCGCAGCACGAAGCGCACCGCAAACCAGACCAGCAGCGCCGCCACGCTCACCAGAAGGCCTTGCCGCCACAAGGTGCTGAACAGGATCTTGCGCGTCAGGTCGCTGCGCGCGTCCATGGTTTCACCGACCTGTATCAGGGCGATGCCGCGCATTGAATCGTCGTAGACCGGCTGATACAGGGCGGCGATGCGCACCGGCTGGTTGTGATAACTGGCATGATAGAAGCGCACCAGCGCCGGATAGATTTCCGAACGCGGCACATCCGGCGGCAGCGCCGGCAAGTCTTCATAGCCTGAGACGAATTCGCCGTTGGTGCCGGTGACCTTGTAGTAGATGCGTCCCAGGGTATCGGTTTCAAAACTGTCCAGCGCGACGTAGGGGACGTCGGCGACCACCTTGCCATCCACCACCGAGACGCGCTCCGCCAGCGCCCGGGTGGAGGCGAGCAGGGCGCGGTCATACGCCAGGTCGGCGACATCGAGGGCATTGCGATAGACCGAAAAAGCATCCAGCGCCACCAGCAGCAGCAAGGGAATCAGCAGCCAGCTGAGCAGCTGGCTGCGCAAGCTGCCCAGCGATTTTGCGGGTTTGGCGGCGGTGCTGGCGGCGGCAGTCATTTTTCGACGGCGACTTCCAGCAGGTAGCCGAGGCCGCGCAGGGTGGTGATGGCGACCGCTTCGGCGCCGTTGCGGATCAGTTTCTTGCGCAACCGGTGGATATAGATTTCAATTGCATCGGGATTGGCGTCGTCCACCAGCGAGAACACTTCGTCGAACAGCTTTTCCTTGGAGACCACGCGGCCGGCGCGGCTGATCAAGACTTCCAGCACCGCATGCTCGCGCGGCGTCAGCGCCAGCGCCGCGCCGCCGTAGCTGAACATGCGCGTGACCGTGTCGAACTGCAGCGCGCCGCAGCTATACACCGGCGCTTCGCCGCCCTGGGCCCGCCGCAGCAGCGCCTTGACGCGCGCTTCCAGTTCGACCAGCTCGAAGGGTTTGGCCAGGTAGTCGTCGGCGCCCAGGTTCAAGCCTTGCACGCGGTCCTGCAAGCCGCCGCGCGCGGTCAGGATCAGCACCGGCGTCTTGCTGCCGCGTGCGCGCAAGCGCTTCAGGACTTCCAGGCCATCCATTTTCGGCAGGCTGAGGTCGAGTATCACTAGTGCATACTGCTGGGTGTGCAGCAGGCTGTCGGCGTCGGCGCCGTTCATGGCGCATTCGACCGACCAGTGGGCATCCTGCAATGCCTTGGTCAGCCAGCGCGACAGCTCGACATGGTCTTCAATCAGTAAAATCCGCATGGCTTCCGGCAGTGGGATTGAAAAAGAGGACGTTAATACTCACACAGAAAGCCAGCGTTGGCAAAATGTGAGTGAAAGGAAAATGAAAGACTGGGGCCGCTATGATGCAAAAAAACGTATAAAAGCCCGGTTTCACCCCTGCCGCCGCCACGGCCGCAGGAGGCATAACAACAGAATGGGTAGGAGACAATGAATTCCGCAATCGCCAGGATTTGTGCACTCGGTGCATTCGTCACGTTCGGCACTTTCGGCGCGCAGGCAGCGCCGCTGCAATGCCTCGCCCCGGCCAAGCCGGGCGGCGGCATGGCTGTCACCTGCAAGCTGATCCAGAAAGGCTTGCAGATACCCGCCGTCGCCGACGCCCGGGAAGCCCCGCTGAAAATCAGTTACCTGCCTGGCGGCATCGGCGCCGTCGCCTGGAATTCCATCGTCAGCCAGCGCCGCGCCGAGGCCGATACCCTGGTGGCGTTTTCCGGCGGCTCGCTGATGAACCTGGCGCAGGGCAAATACGGCGACGCCGACGTCGGCAATGTGCGCTGGGTGGCGGCCATCGGCGTCGACTACGGCATGATCGCGGTGCGCGCCGACTCTCCCTTTAAAACCTTGCGCGACCTGCTGGCCGCGCTCAAGAAAAATCCGGCCCAGGTCACGATCGGCGCCGCCGGCACCGTCGGCAGCCAGGACTGGCTGAAGATCTCCATGCTGGCCAAGCAAAGCCAGATCGATCCCAAGACCTTGCGCTTCGTTGCGCTGGAAGGTGGCGGCGAAGCCTTTACCGCCTTGCGCGCCGGCCATGTGCAAGTGGTTTCCGGCGACGCTTCGGAAGCCACTTTGCATTCGCTGGACGGTGAAATCCGCATCCTTGCCGTGCTGTCGGAACAACGCTTGCCGAGCGCCCTGGCCCAGGTGCCGACCGCGCGCGAGCAGGGCCTGGCGGTGAGCTGGCCGATCATCCGCGGCGTCTATGTCGGACCGGAAGTCAGCGACGCCGCCTACCAGCATTGGGTCAAGCGCTTCGACGCCATGATGGCGACCCCGGAATTCGCGCAGCTGCGCGCCGCTACCGGGCTTTCACCATTCGCCATGAGCGGCGACAAGCTGACCGTCTACATAAAAAATACCGTTGCGGACTACCGCAAGCAATCGGACCAGCTCGGCTTGATTAGATAAACCTCGGATAAACCCGCCGCGGCCCCGGCCCGGCAACCTCCCGCAAGCGACTCAAAGTGGCTACCACCTGCCGGTAGGCCCGTGCTCGACTGTTGCCTGCGGCTTTTAACAGTGAATTCATCAGCAGCACCCATAACCATCAGGAGACGACACCCATGTTGATCAAGAAACCCTTAGCAGCCGCAATTGCGGTATTCACATTCAGCCTGGCGCTGAACGCATCTGCGCAAGCGCCGGCGGCCTATCCGGCTGACTACGCCAAGGTGGTCGACGGCGCCAAGAAAGAAGGCAAGCTGGTGATCTACAGCGCCACCGATTCCAAGGCGGCGGAACCGCTGATCAAGGATTTCAGCGCGCTCTATCCCGGCGTCAAGGTCGAGTTCAACGACATGAATTCGACCGAAGTGTATAACCGCTTCATCTCCGAAGCTGCCGCCGGCGGCGCCACTGCCGATGTGTTGTGGTCGTCGGCGATGGACCTGCAGTTCAAGCTGGTCAGCGAAGGCTACGGAGCGGTCTACAAATCGCAGGAAGCGGCAGCGCTTCCTGCCTGGGCCAACTACAAGGACAGCGCCTACGGCACCACTTTCGAGCCGCTGGCGATTGTCTATAACAAGCGCCTGGTCAGCGCCGACGAAGTGCCGTCCACCCATGCCGACCTGGTCAAGCTGCTGAGTACAAAAGCAGACAAGTTCCGCAACAAAGTCACCACCTACGATATCGAAAAATCCGGTGTCGGCTTTTCCTTCATCACCGAAGATGCGCAGATCAATCCGCAATTCTGGGACCTGGCCAAGACCTTCGGCGATGTCAGCATCCGTGTGCAGTCGTCCACCGGCACCATGCTGGAACGGATTTCCTCGGGCGAGAACCTGATCGGCTACAACGTCATCGGTTCCTATGCGCAGGCGCGCGCGGCCAAGGACCCGTCGCTGGGCGTGGCTTTCACCAAGGATTACAACCTGGTGCTGTCGCGCGTGGTGTTCATCAACAAGTCGGCCAAGAACATGAACGCCGCCAAGCTGTGGGTCGATTACCTGCTGTCCAAGCGCGGCCAGACCATCATCTCGACCGAATCGCAGCTGTATTCGCTGCGCTCGGATGTCAGCGGCAATTCCACCGTGGCCGGCCTGACGACGCAGCTCGGCAATGCGCTCAAACCGATTCCGCTGACCCCGGCCTTGCTGCAATACCTCGACCAGACCAAGCGCCTGGCTTTCCTCAAGCAATGGAAGGCTGCCGCGGGCAAGAAATAAATCAGCTGCCTCTAAGCGGCCACGTCTAGGCGACCCCGCCTCGTCGGCCACGTCTGGGCGACCCCGGCTACGCGCCCCGGTCATTCCCGCGCACGCGGGAATCCATTTTTGCTTACTTGACTTACTAACCTGGATTCCCGCGTGCGCGGGAATGACGGGAGCGTCTGACCGGCGGCGCATAGCCGGATTTCTACGACGCAGATTTTTCTGCAGGGTACACACTATGACTTCGATTTCTCCTCCCCATCCGCTGGCCAGCCGCTCCCGGCTGGCGCGCATCAACTGGCCGCGCGGACTGGTGGTCACGCTGGCGGCGGTGGCGATTTTCCTGCCGCTGCTGCTGATTTTCTATCAAAGCTTTTTATCCGCGCCGTTTTTTGCGCCCATCAAGACCCTGAGCCTGGAACCGTATCGCTTCATCTTCGACGATCCGGATTTCCGCCAGGCTTTCATTAACGGCTTGCTGCTGGCCAGCGGCCTGGCCCTGATCGCGGTGCCGCTGGGCGGCATGCTGGCCTTCCTGATGGTGCGCACCGACCTGCCTGGCCGCAATTGGATCGCGCCGATGCTGCTGGTGCCGATTTTCGTATCGCCGATGGTGATTGCCTTCGGCTATGTCGTATCGATGGGGCCGGTCGGCTTCTATACCGTCTGGATGCAAGACCTGCTGCGGCTGGTCGGCATCGAAGCGACGCCCTGGAATGTGTATGCCTTCCCCAGCATCGTCATCATCGCCGGCCTGACCCACGTGCCGCACGTTTACCTGTACGCATCGGCCGCACTGAAGAGCCTCGGCGCCGATGTCGAGGAAGCTGCACGCGTGGCCGGCGCTTCGCCGCTGCAAGTGGCGCTGAACGTGTCGCTGCCGATGATCATGCCGGCGCTGGCGTATGCCGGCGTGCTGGTGTTTTTCCTTGGCTTTGAAGTGTTCGGCCTGGTGCTGGTGCTGGGTGATCCGGAAGGCCACCTGGTGTTGCCGACCTATCTGTACAAGCTGACCAACAAGCTCGGCACGCCTTCCTATCACCTGATGGCGGCGGTCGCGGTGTGCCTGGTGGCGGTGACCTTGCCGCTGGTGATGATACAGCGCTGGCTGCTGCGTTCGGCCAACAAGTATGTCTCGATCAAGGGCAAGGGCGCGCGGCAGAAGGCGCTGCCGCTGGGCAAATGGAAATGGCTGGCGTTCAGCCTGATCGCCGCCTGGCTGATTTTCACCATCGTGATTCCTTTGTCGGGCATCGCCTTGCGCGCCTTCGTGTCGCACTGGGGCTACGGCGTATCGCTACTCGATGCGTTGACTTTCCAGCATTTCCGCGACATCTGGGAACAGCCGGCGCTGGTGCGCGGCATCGTCAACACCATCCTGATCGGCGTCATCGGCGGCGCGATTGCGGTGGCCTGCTATTGCTGCATCGCGCTGGCGATGCACCGCAAGGCCGACGGCATCACCCGCTTCCTCGACTACAGCGTGCTGATTCCGCGCGCCGTGCCGGGCTTGCTGGCCGGCTTGTCGTTCCTGTGGGTTTTCCTGTTCGTGCCGTCTTTCCTCGACAGCTTCCTGAAGGGCTTTGACAACGTGGTCGCCAACTGGCTGGTGGAAAATTTCATTCCGCAATTGCGCGAATTGCGTTCCACCATTTTCTCGGTGTGGCTGGCGTATTCCGTGGTGTGGCTGGCGTATGGCTTGCGCCTGATCACGACGGCGCTGCTGCAGGTCGGACCGGAACTGGAAGAAGCTGCCCGCGCCGTCGGTGCGCGCCGTTCGCAAGTGACGCGCGACGTTACCCTGCCGCTGGTGCGCTACGGCGTGCTGGGGGCCTGGCTGATGGTGTTCCTGATCTTCGAACGCGAATACTCCACCGGCGTGTATCTGCTGTCGCCCGGCACCGAAGTGATCGGTGCGCTGATCGTCTCGCTGTGGGCGTCCGGCTCGGTCGACCTGGTGGCGACGCTGTCCTTTATCAACATCACGCTGGTGGCCATCGGCCTCGGCATCGCGCTGCGCTTCGGCATCAAGCTGCACGATTAAGTACTTCAGAAAACAGGAAATCATCATGAGCGAATTAAGTGTCAACAACCTGCATCTCGACTACGGCAGCGGCGCCAGCGCCAATCCTATCCTCAAGGGCGTATCGATGGAATTGCAGCGCGGCGAAGTGGTCGCCCTGCTGGGGCCATCCGGCAGCGGCAAAACCACCTTGCTGCGCGCTGTCGCCGGCCTGGAGTCGCCGAAAGCGGGCAGCATCCAGATCGGCGAACGGATCATGTTCGATGGCCAGCGCAAGCTGGAAATCCCGGCCGAAGAACGCAATCTCGGGCTGGTGTTCCAGTCGTACGCCTTGTGGCCGCACAAGACCGTGTCCGACAATGTCGGCTACGGCCTCAAGCTGCGCAAGATGAGCAGCAGCGATATCGCCGCGCGGGTCAAGACCGTGCTCGGCCAGCTTGGCCTCGGCCACCTGGGCGACCGCTTTCCGCACCAGCTCTCGGGCGGCCAGCAGCAACGGGTGGCGATCGCCCGCGCGCTGGTGTACAACCCGCCGGTGATCCTGCTCGACGAGCCGCTCTCCAACCTGGACGCCAAGCTGCGCGAAGAAGCGCGCGCCTTCCTGCGCGAGCTGATCGTGCGGCTCGGCCTGTCTGCGCTGATGGTGACGCACGACCAGGCCGAGGCGATGGCGATCTCGGACCGCATCCTGCTGCTCAACAACGGCAAGATCGAACAGCAGGGCACGCCGCAAAGCATGTACGAGACGCCGGACACCTTGTTCACGGCGGAATTCATGGGCAGCAACAACCGCCTGCCGGCCAGGCTGCTGCAGCGCGACGGCGCCCGCGCCTTGCTGCAGGTGGAAGGCGGCAACGTCACGGCGACGCTGCGCGGCGCCGCGGCCAGCAATGATTCCACGGAAGCGATCGCCATTATCCGCGTCGAGCAGGTCAATATTTCCGACGCGCCGGTGGAAAACAGCATCAAGCTGCCGCTGGCGACTTGCATGTACCTGGGCGACCGCTGGGAATGCGTGTTCCGTAACAACGCTGAAAGCGGCGCCGACAGCAGCGTCCTGCGCGCCTATGCGCGGCAACGCCTGGCGCCGGGCGAGTACTGGCTGCAGTTGCCGCAAGAGGCGCTGTGGGCCTTCTAAGCAGGGTGGGCACCCCGTGCCCACGCCGTGCCGCAGAAATCGGGATCCCGGACTTTCGCGTCCCGGAGGTTCGTATCCCGCCGCCTCCGCGTGGGTACGGGCGCCCACCCTACGAAAACGTTGAATCAGCAAAAGCCATAGAAAGGGGGAGACGTTACACAACAGCCTTTGTGCAGCTGCTCAGCAATCGCACAGCCAACAAAAAAATACCATAACGGAGGAAGCAACATGAAAAGAAACTACCTGGCGGCGGCAACCCTGGCCGCGCTCGGAACATTGGCGTCCGGCGCCTACGCGCAAACCAATGTCAGCATCTACGGCATCATCGATACCGGGATCGAGTATGTCAATCACGCCAATGCCAAGCAGGACAGCCTGGTGCGCGTCAGTTCCGGCGCGATGAATACCTCGCGCATCGGCTTTCGCGGCACCGAAGACCTGGGCGGCGGCTTGAAAGCCGTGTTCCAGCTGGAAAACGGCTTCAAGGTCGACACCGGCGAGTTCGACAGCGCCGGCGTGCTGTTCAACCGCCAGGCCAATGTCGGCCTGGAGGGCAGCTTCGGCCGCCTGGTCATCGGCCGTTCGTTCACCACCACCTATGATTTCATCCTGCCCTTCGATCCCATGGGCTATTCCGGCCAGTATTCGTGGGTGACTTCGGCCGGCGCCACCGGCGGCCGCAAGGATGGCATGCCGACCAATCTGTCGAACATCCTCAAGTACCAGGGCAAGTTCGGCGGCTTCAAGCTGGGCGCCACCTACGGCTTCGGCGAGACCGCCGGCAGCACCACCGACAGCGCCAAATACGATCTCGGCGTGGGCTATGAAAACGGTCCGTTCCGCATCGCCGCCACCTTCGACCGCGTCAACAGCGCCGCCGCCAGCGCGACCAACAGCGCTTTCGACAAGGCCACCAGCATCCACCTGGCCGGCGATTATCAGCTCAACGGTAACCTGGACCTGAACCTGGGTTATCGCAATTACAAGAAAACGCTGGCCTCGAATGCACCCGACCTGCGCAGCGATTTCTTCTGGGGCGGCGCCAGCTACAAGGTGACGCCGGTAGTAACGCTGATCGGCGCCATCTACTACCAGAACATCAAGAACCTCCCGAGCGGCAAGGACGCCGATCCGATCATGTATTCGGTGCGCGGCAAGTACGCGCTGTCGAAGCGGACCGACCTGTACCTGAGCGCGGCCTATGCCAAGGCCAAGAACCAGCAGCTGGTCGGGCTTTCGCGTGACGATATCGCCTACGGCAGCAGCCAGACCGGCATCATCGGCGGCATTCAGCACCGTTTCTAAACCTGCAGGACACGGGCCGGACAGCACTGCATGGCGCCGGCCCGGCCCGCCATTTCAATCTTTCCTGACCTGGAAATTCAAGCAGCAAACCCTCATCCATTCTTCACGAATGCGGCGTAGAATGTTTCGTCAAAATAACAATTGCCGTACTCACACCAGGAGAATAGATGCAAGTTTCGACGAGACGTATCACGGTATGCGGATTGATGGTGAGCGCGGCCATCAGCTTGATGGCTTGCGATGTGCCGACCAAGGCTTCGCAGGATGCCGCAACCGCCACCGCGGCCTATGCCGCATCTTCGCCTTTTGCGCAGATCAGCTCCCTGCCTTACAACTTGCCGCCTTTCGACAAGATCAAGGATTCCGACTACCAGCCGTCGTTCGAAGCCGGCATGGCGCAGCAGCGCCAGGAAGTCAGCGCCATCGCCGCCAATCCGGCCGCGCCGACCTTTGACAACACTATCGTGGCGCTGGAACGCTCCGGCCAGATGCTGGGACGGGTCAAGGATGTCTTCTTCAACCTGATCAGCGCCAACACCAGCCCTGTGCTGGACCAGACCCAGCAGGATATCGCGCCCAAGCTGGCCGAGCATGAGGATGCGATTTATCTCGATCCCGCCCTGTTCGCCCGTATCGAGCAGTTGTACCAGCAGCGCGCCAGCCTGGGTCTCGATCCCGAGTCGCTGCGTTTGCTGGAACGTTACCGGACCGATTTCGTCAGAGCCGGCGCGCGTCTGTCGCCGGCGGAAAAAGACCAGCTGCGCAAGATGAACCAGCAGATTTCCTCGCTGACCACGCAATTCCAGCAAAACCTGCTGAAATCCAGCAATGAAGGCGCGGTGGTAGTCGACAAGCTGGCCGACCTGGACGGTCTGTCGCCCGAGGGCATCGCCGCCGCTGCGCAAGCCGCCGAAAACCGCAAGCTGGAAGGCAAATGGCTGATCACGCTGCAAAACACCACCGACCAGCCGGTATTGATGCAGCTTAAGAACCGCCAGCTGCGCGAACGCGTCTATAAAGCCTCGATCAACCGCGGCGATGGCGGCGCCGGCGACAACGTCGGCAATGTGGCTCAGATCGTCAAGCTGCGCGCCCAGCGCGCTGCGCTGCTGGGTTATCCAAACCACGCGGCCTATGTGCTGGAAGAAGAAACCGCGGGCACGCCGGCCGCAGTCAACAAGATGCTGGCGCAGCTGGCGCCGCCCGCCAACGCTATCGCGCGCAAGGATGCGGCCGTCATGCAGCAGCTGATCGAGCGCCAGGCCAAGGCCAGCCATACCAAGCCGTTCAAGCTGCAGCCGTGGGACTGGGGTTTTTACTCTGAACAGGTGCGCAAGGCGCGCTACAACTTCGACGAATCCCAGATCAAGCCTTACTTCGAACTCAACCATGTGCTGCAGGAAGGCGTGTTCTACGCCGCCCACGAGCTGTACGGCGTGAGCTTCAAGGAACGCACCGACTTGCCGGTATACCAGCAGGATGTGCGCGTCTTCGAGGTATTCAACGAAGACGGTTCGGCACTGGGCCTGTTCCTGTTCGACCCGTTCGCGCGCGACAACAAGCAGGGCGGCGCCTGGATGAACACCTATGTGTCGCAGTCGCGTCTGTTCGGCACTAAAGCGGTGGTATCGAACAATATCAACATCGCCAAGCCGCCGGCAGGCAAACCGGTGCTGCTGACCTTCGACGAAGTCAACACCATGTTCCACGAGTTCGGCCATGGCTTGCACGGCTTGTTCTCGAACGTCGAATATCCGATGTTCTCGGGCGCCTCGGTGCCGCCCGACTTTGTCGAATACCCGTCGCAGTTCAATGAAATGTGGTCCTACGATCCGAAGGTGCTGGCGCACTATGCCACCCATTACGAAAGCGGCAAGCCGATGCCGCGCGCGCTCTTCAAGAAGCTGCTGGCGGCGCGCAAGTTCAGCGCCGGCTACGAAACCTCCGAGTATCTGGCGGCGGCGATGCTGGACCAGTCCTGGCACCAGCTGTCGACCAACCAGACCCCGGATGTCACCGACGTGATGGCGTTTGAAGCCAAGGCGCTGGGCCACGCCAAGGGTTATGTGGTGCCGCCGCGCTACCACACCACCTACTTCTCGCACATCTTCGCCAGCGGTTATTCCGCCGGTTACTACGCCTATATCTGGAGCGACGTGCTGGCCAAGGATACCGAGCACTGGATGAACACCCACGGCGGCCTGAAACGCGCCAATGGCGACCTGCTGCGCGCCAAGGTGCTGTCGCGCGGTTTCAGCGAAGATCCGAGCGCCTTGTTCAAGGATTTCTACGGCCGCGGCCCGGATGTCGGGCCGCTGCTGGAGGCGCGTGGCCTGACTGGCGTCAAGAATCCTTAAGCTGCAAGCACAAATGAAAACGGGGCAGAAAATCTGCCCCGTTTTTTTTCGTCTGTTCAGGTCTCGCGTGGGCACAAAACCGTGCCCACCCTACGCCATGGCAGTTAGAGCGGTTCAAACACCCCGGCGGTACGGTTCTTGGTGACCTTGTCCCAGGCAAAAATCTTGCCGTTCATCGCCACGTACACGCCATGCGGCAGGGCTTGCGCGATACCGCAGGCAAAGCCGAAATTGAACAGAGCGTCGGAATTGGCGATGGCGTAGGGAATCATCGCGCCGGTCACCACGATGGTCTTGTCCAGCGTGGCCGCACCCAGCACTGCGGCCGTCTCGCGCATGGTGTCAGTGCCGTGGATGATGACGATCGCCTCTTCCCTGGCATGCGAACAAGACGCCAGCACGCGCCGGCGGTCAATGTCCTGCATGTCGAGCGAATCGAGCAGCGGCAGTTCTTCCAGCGCGATTTCCGTGGTGATGCGGGCGCGCTCGATCACCTGCGGCAGATGGCTGGCGGCAAAGGTCAGCTTGCCGGCGATCTCGTCGTAGTGTTTATCGAAAGTGCCGCCGGTGGCGATGATGCGTAAAGCCATGAGAATCCGTTTCCTTTTTTATAATGTGGCTGTGTCAGGACGGCTTGGAGCGGCGACGGCCGCCGCGCCTGAACAGTGAAAACAGTATAAATACCACGATCAGCGCTGCCGCCGCCAGTCCCACCGGCAATAATGTGATCAGGGGCGAGGCTGGTCCCCCCTGGCGCTGCACTTTGACCTGCTCCGGCGTGATCGGCGGCGTATCGGCATGGCCGTACTGCTTGACCACGTAGTTGGCCAGCATGGCGATCTGGCCGTCATTCAGGTGGCCGGCGAAGCCAGGCATGAAGGTTTCTTCCTTGGCGCCGCGGCGTTGCACGCCATTCAAGATCACCATCAGCAGGTTGCCGGGATCGCGGGCGCCAACCACGCTGTTGTTGAACAGCGACGGATAGTAGCCGCCGACCACGCCGCTGCCGCTGGCAGAGTGACAACTGGCGCAGTTGCCGCTGAACAGCTCGGCGCCGCCGGAAGCATTGCTGCTGACCGACACCGCGGCAATGCCGCGGATTTCGGCATCGTCGTCGGCCGGCTGGCCCCAGGCATAACGCGGCTTCTTGTCGGCAGCATCGCTGACCGCCGGCGCGCTGCGCAGATAGGTGACGATCGCTTTCAGGTCGTCATCGGTCAGGTACTGCAAGCTGTGTTCGATGGCTTCCGCCATGCCGCCTGCAGCCGAGGCCTTGCCTGGCACGACGCCGGTTTTCAGGTACTGCACCAGTTCCTCGTCCTTCCAGCCGCCGACGCCGCTGACCGGATCGGGGCTGATGTTGAACGCGGTCCAGCCGCCCAGCTGGGCGCCGCCAAAGGAGCGCTTGAGATCCAGCCCCATGGTCAGGTTGCGCGGCGTGTGGCATTCCTGGCAATGCGCCAGGCCGTTGACCAGATAATTGCCGCGGTTCCATTCCGGGCTCTTGGCCGTATCCGTCTTCAGTTCGCCCGGCGTGAAATTGAACAGGTTCCAGCCGGCCATCAGCCAACGCTGGTTAAGCGGGAAGGGCAATTTGTTTTCCGGCATTTTTTGCTGTATCGGCGGCAGGCTGAACAGATAGGCCTTGATCGCCAGCACATCGTCGCGCGACAGCTTGGTGAAGGAAGCGTAAGGGAAAGCGGGGTAGAGCCGCTTGCCTTCATCGTCGATGCCTTCGTGCAGCGCGCGCACGAACTGGTCGTCGCTCCAGTCGCCGATGCCGGTTTCCTTGTCGGCCGTGATATTCGGGCCGTAGATGGTGCCGAACGGCGTCGCCAGCGGATAGCCGCCGGCAAAGGGCTTGGCCGGATCGACCGTGTGGCAGGCGATGCAGTCCGCGGCCTTGGCCAGGTATTCGCCGCGCTTGATCTGGTCAGCGTTGGGCGCAGTGTTGGCAACCGCGTCGGCGGCAAAGGCGCCATGCACCAGGCCGGCCGCCAGCGCCAGGCCGCCGCACCAGGTAGAGATTTGCGAGCGGGCCGTCATAGCACTGTCCTCAAGGTATCGGCGATGCGCAGCGACAGGGCGGCGATCGTCAGCGTGCAATTGACCGTGCCAGCCACCGGCATCACCGCGCTGCTGGCGATGAACAGATTTTCATGGTCGTGCGAACGGCAATGGGCGTCGACCACCGAATCGCGCGGATCGCCACCCATGATGACGGCGCCCATGATGTGGTTGTTGGGCGCGAAATCGTCGTCGAACTTGACTTCGGTGCCGCCGAACATGGCGGCGATGCTGGCATAGGTGTCATGCGTCATCACGGCGCTTTTCTTGACGTAGTCGTCGATCGAATAAGTGATCTCCGGCTGCGGAATGCCGAGCGCGTCGCGCTTCTCGCCGCTTGGCCGTATGCGGTTTTCCGGATTCGGCAAGATGTCGTGGAAGCTGTTGATGTTGACCGTACGCGCCGCGCGGCGGCGGATTTCCTGGTTCAGCTTGAGGCCGACCAGGCCATCCTTCAAGGCGCTTTGCGCAGCATGGTTGGTCTGCGCCATATTGTTCAGGTGCAGTTTCTTGGCGGCGTATTCCGCACGGAAAGGACCATCGCGCATGTCCACCATGGAAGTCATTTCGATCGGTCCGCGCCCCGGCCACAAATCTTCATTGGCGAGGAAGGTGACACCGGTGCCGGGATGGTCCATCAGGTTGCGGCCGACCTGGTCCGAGCTGTTGCCGACGCCGTTCTTGTGCTTGTCGTCGGTCGAGATCAGCATCAGCTTGGGAATCTCGATGCCGTTCGCCGCCAGTACGAAATACTTGCCGGTCACCCGGTGGCTGGCGCCGTCCGGATCCTTGTAGTGGACTGCGCTGATGCGTTCCTTGGCATCCACCTCGATGCGGTAGACAACGGCGTCGGGCAGCACCCTGGCGCCGGCTTTTTCTGCCTTCTCGACGTGGATGATGCCGCTGTACATGGCCGCGATCGGGCAGATCGGCATGCAGTTGTTGTTGCCGCAGCAGTTAGGCCGCTCATCGTAGGCGCGGCTGTTGCGCGCCACCGGCTCCGACACCACCTTGTGGCCGTTGGCGTTGACCACGGCGCTGAAGCGCTGGTCGTTCCACGACAGCGGCAAATGATCCATCGGATAGGGCTGCTTGCGCGGCGAACCGAGATCGGTGCCGTCGTTGGGGCCGGACACGCCCAGCTCGACTTCGGCCCGGTAGTAATAGGGTTCCAGTTCGTCGTAGCTGATCGGCCAGTCGCGGCCGACGCCATACAGCGTTTTCATGCGGAAGTCGTTGGGCAGGAAGCGCCAGGCGGCCGCGGCCCAGTGCCAGGTAGTGCCGCCGACCGCGCGGATGTACTGCGAGTTGTACTTGTGCGTGCCCTTGAGAATCAGGTAATTGTTTTCCGGCGTGTATTCGGGATGCGGCGCATATTTGGTGGACGGGTAGGGCACCATGAAATCGTCTTTGCTAGGCGTGTTGCGATAATTTTCAACGATGCGCCAGCGCTCCAGCCGCGGCCCGGCTTCCAGCACCAGCACCGAGGCGCCGGAAGAGGCCAGCTGATGCGCCACCAGGGCGCCGGCGACGCCGGAACCGACAATCACTACATCTGCAGACAAGTTGTCAGCCATGGTCAAGCCCTCGCTTTCAATACTGCCGGCTGGGTCACCCAGTAGCCGGGAGCGGCACGGCAATAAGTCGGCACGACGACTGCATCGCGCACCTGGTCGAACATCAGCGCCTGCTCGAAGGCGATCACCTTGGCGCCTCCGGTCACGCCGCCGTCGCCCACCACGCCCAGGTACCAGGCGCTGACGATACGGTGCAGCAGCAGCGACAATGCGCTATCGCTGGCGACTGCCGCAGCCAGGTTATCGACATCCTGGATCTTGTGATCCTGGCTGTATTGCCACAAGGCCGCCGCCTGCTTTTCAAACTCGATCGCCTGCGTGCTCAGTGCGCTATAAATCCTGGCGCCGGTGCGCGGATTGAGCTTGGGGCTAGCGGTCAGCAATGCCGACAGAGCCATGAAGTTTGATTGTTGCTGATTGTTAGCGCCAGCGGGAGGGGCGGCAGGAGTGATACTCTGGGCTGAGGCTTGCTGCAGCCAGTGGGGGATGCTCATCATGGCGAAACTTGCGCCGGCCAGCAACATGAGGTTGCGTCTGCTGGCGGAAAACCCGCCATTGCCGAGGGTTTTGCTGATGGGCTGGTTGCTTGATCGCTCGTCGACTACTAGTGGACGTTGCTTCATATGGCTAGTCCTTTCTGCCTTGGGGGTAGCCTGATTATACTCAGCAAAGCAAATCGATGTTGCGCCTTTCTCCAGTCCTTGGAAAACGCGGCGCAGCGGCTACACTGGTAACATTTGATTTTTGCATGCGCGCTTTTTTACAGAATTCCAGATCATGAAACCCATCGCTCCCGGCACCGTCATTTTCCACCGCTTCCGCGGCTACGGCGTCATCACGTCGGTCAATCTGCTGACCGGCTGGGTCTCTGCGCGTTTCGGCAGCGAGAAGCGGACCCTCGATCTGAGCCTGTCTTCAGACGAATTGCAGCATGCGGACGGCGAACCGATCCTGTTCCGCCGGGCGCCGCCGGACCGCATGCCGCATGCGCGCCTGATGGCGATGGTGCGCGAACTGCATGACGCCGGCTATCAGCGCCTGTACCTGTACAGTTGGCCCAAACCCTCCGGCCTGCACTGGCGCTGGCATCTGTTCTGCGGCCGGCGCAGCTGGATGGAAAGGCCGCGGCGCGAAGGCTGGTACGGCTCCGGCGCCGACTACAACTTCAATCCCATCATGGGCTGGGGCGACCAGCCGGGCGCCAGCGTGCCCGAGCTGGCCAGCGCGCTGGCCCAGTTCGATCCGCACGGGCTGGCGCAGGCGCTCGGGCGCGATGAGGACCATAGCAACTGGTTTGCCAAGGTATGCGACGCCTTGCTGCCCGATTACGCCTTCAGCCTGGGCTGGAGCGAAGGTCCGATGCCGGACAGCCTGCCGGTGATCCTGGTACGCCAGAACCTGCCGGAATACAGCGGCCCGCCGCTGCCGTGGCCGCCCGGCTGGCAAGGCATGTGGCGCGACACCACGCTGGCGATGCCGGCGGCCAGGCTGAACAAGCTGATCCTGCCGAACGGCGCCGACGACGACTGATTCAACCGTAGGGTGGGCATCCATGCCCAGGCGTGACCTGCGCACCTCTACCGTCCATGCAGCTCAACCGTCACGCGTGGGCACGTTGTGCCCACCCTACGGCAGCAGCGCGTCCGGGTTCAAGACATTCTTCGGCGTGCCCTTGGCGAACTCGACCACATTCTGGAAAGCCGCGCGGAAGTACAGCTCATAGCTGTCCTTTTCCACATAACCGAGATGCGGCGAAGCCAGCACATTCTCCATCCTGAGCAGCGGCGAATCCGGCGCCAGCGGCTCGGTTTCATACACGTCCAGCGCCGCATAGCCGGGCCGCCCTTGCTGCAGGGCCGGCAGCAGAGCGCCTTCCGCCACCAGTTCGGCGCGGCTGGTGTTGACGAAAATCGCGCTTGCTTTCATCTGCGCCAGGTTGGCGGCTTCAACGATGCCGCGGGTGGCGTCGTTCAGGCGCAGATGCAGGCTCAGCACATCCGCTTCGGCGAAAAACTGCTGTTTCGATTCTGCGGCCTGATAGCCGTCCGCCAGCGCGGCGGCACGGCTGGCGTCGCGCCCCCAGACCAGTACCCGCATGCCGAACGCCTTGCCATAGCCGGCAACCATGCGGCCGATTTTTCCATAACCCCAGATCGCCAGCGTGCGCCCCTTGAGCACGGTGCCCAGCACATTGTTTTGCGGCAGGGCCGAGACCGATTGCCATTGTCCTTCCTGCAGATTGCTGACGTAGCGCGGGATGCGGCGGCTGGCGGCCATGATCAGGGCCCAGGTCAGTTCGGCAGGCGCGGTCGGATCGCCGACGCCCTCGACGATGGCAATGCCGGCCGCGGTGGCGGCTTCGACATCGATATGGCCGCTGACTTTGCCGGTTTGCGAGATCAGTTTCAGCTTCGGCAATTTTTGCAGCAAGGCCTTGGAAAAACTGCTGCGTTCGCGGATCAGCACCAGGGCCTCGAAATCGGCCAGGCGTATCGCCAGCTGGCCCAGGCCGCGAGCAGAATTGTTGAACACTTTGACTTCGTGGCCATCCAACAGCTTGAAGCAGTCGAGATGGCGGACGCAATCCTGATAATCATCCAGTACGGCAATTTTCATAGCGGTTTTTCAATCAAAAACGGTGAAAAAACGGCTGTCGCGTAATAAAGCAACAGCATCCGGAAAACGGGAAATACCTTACTACAATAGTTGGTCATTTTCACTACAAATCGGGTGTACAATCGGCCGACTTTTCCACCACAATGTACATAAAATAAACAACTTCAGGCCGCGGTGTGCCGCCTTTGGCAGCAATAAAACCGGGTACTGATCGTTATCTGAGACCTGAGCATTATTTCATTTTTTGCCGCTCGCAGTGAGCGCAACGCATTCCGCCAGCCGGCCGTGTTCCGCGATCCTTTCCGCGGCTCCCCCGGGCAGGCAACAGCAGATTTCTTTATTGGTATTGGAGGTAAGTAGTCATGAATCAACCCCGTATGGGTGGCATCGCCACACTTAATGCGCCGGCCTATGTCAAACAGCAAAAGCTGATCAGCTGGGTCGCCGAAGTCGCGGCCCTGACCAAGCCGGAGCGTATCTACTGGTGCGACGGCTCGCAAGCCGAATACGACCGCTTGTGCAGCGAAATGGTCGCTGCCGGCACCATGAAAAAACTCAACCAGGAAAAGCGTCCGAACAGCTACCTGGCCTGCTCCGATCCGTCGGACGTGGCGCGGGTGGAAGACCGCACCTTCATCTGTTCCGCGCAGAAGGAAGACGCCGGCCCGACCAACAACTGGACCGATCCCGCGGAAATGCGCAACACCCTGCATGGCCTGTTCGACGGCTGCATGCAAGGCCGCACCATGTACGTGGTGCCGTTCTCGATGGGCCCGCTGGGTTCGCCGATTGCACACATCGGCGTCGAACTGTCCGACTCGCCTTACGTTGCCGTCAACATGCGCATCATGACACGCATGGGCAAGGCAGTTTATGACGTGCTCGGCAGCGACGGCGACTTCGTGCCCTGCGTGCACAGCGTCGGCGCACCGCTGGCAGCCGGCCAGAAAGACGTGGCATGGCCATGCAACCCGACCAAGTACATCGTCCACTATCCGGAAACCCGCGAGATCTGGTCCTACGGTTCCGGCTACGGCGGCAACGCCCTGCTCGGCAAGAAGTGCTTCGCCTTGCGCATCGCTTCCACCATGGGCCGCGACCAGGGCTGGCTGGCAGAACACATGCTGATCCTTGGCGTTGAATCCCCTGCCGGCAAGAAGCATTACGTGGCAGCGGCTTTCCCGTCCGCCTGCGGCAAGACCAATTTCGCCATGCTGATTCCGCCGGCCGGTTTCGAAGGCTGGAAAGTCACCACCATCGGCGACGACATCGCCTGGATCAAGCCGGGCGCCGACGGCCGCCTGTACGCGATCAATCCGGAAGCCGGCTATTTCGGCGTCGCTCCCGGCACCAACGACAAGACCAACTTCAACTGCATGGCGTCGATGCGCGAAAACACCATCTTCACCAACGTCGCCCTGACCGACGACGGCGATGTCTGGTGGGAAGGCATGAGCAAGGAAGCGCCGGCGCATCTGATCGACTGGCAAGGCAAGGACTGGACGCCGGCCATCGCCAAGGAAAGCGGCGCCAAGGCAGCCCATCCGAATGCCCGCTTTACCGTTGCGGCTACCCAGAATCCAGTGATCGACGCTGCCTGGGACGATCCGGCCGGCGTGCCGATCTCGGCTTTCATCTTCGGCGGCCGCCGCTCCACTACCGTGCCGCTGGTGACGGAAGCCCGCAACTGGGTGGAAGGCGTCTACATGGCGGCCACCATGGGTTCGGAAACCACCGCAGCGGCCGCCGGCCAGCAAGGCATCGTGCGCCGCGATCCGTTCGCCATGCTGCCGTTCATCGGCTACAACATGAGCGACTACTTCCAGCACTGGCTGAGCCTGGGCGAGAAACTGGCAGGCAAGGCCGAGTTGCCGAAGATTTTCTGCGTCAACTGGTTCCGCACCGGCGCCGACGGCAAGTTCGTCTGGCCTGGCTTCGGCGACAACATGCGCGTGCTGAAATGGATGCTGGAGCGGCTGGACAGCGCCAGCGCGGCCAGCGCTGGCGGCGTCGAACATCTGTTCGGCGTCACCCCGCGCTATGCCGACCTGAGCTGGGAAGGATTGGACTTCAGCGAACAGCAGTTCAATACCATCACTGCGATCGACAAGGCTGCCTGGCAGGCCGAGACGGCGCTGCACACGGAACTGTTCGAGAAGCTGAAATACCATCTGCCGCAACAGCTGGCCGATGTGAAGCAAGCGCTGGAAAAACGCCTGGCTGAATAAGGCTGCCGTGCCGCAAAACAAAAACGCCCGCAATATGCGGGCGTTTTTTTATGCTGCGTGCGGCGTCAGTTCCGGTCAAAAAAATCCCTGCTGTCACATAGGCAGCAGGGCGAATCCTTCCATCGCAGGAAAGAGGAGACGTCAAAAAATCTAAAAACCGTACAGCCGGATGCGGCGTATTACAGGCCGTTCAGGCCCATCCAGGCCAGCACGCGGCTGACTTGGGCGCGCAGCCATTGCATGACTGCAAAAGTCGGGAAGCCGTCTTCGTCGTGATAAATGTATTGGTGCATGGCGAACTCCTTAAGGTTAATCGCGGCCAGCCAGCATGCGCAGTTCGGCGGCCAGGTTAGGCTGGCTGACGGCCTGGTCATTAGCCAGGCGGCGCATCAATTGCTGCCCTTTGAACTTGCTACGGGCGATCCGCTGTTCCAGCGATTTGCGCGGCTTGATCAGTATCAAGGCTGCACGCAAGATCCCTATCCAGAGCGGCTTGAAAACCACCATCAAGGTCGCCAGTGCGCCTAAACCCAGCAAGGACCGGAGCGCGGTTGCAGCGGCTGCAAGCAGCGCCGATGCATCGAACAGGGCCATTTCGGCTGGCAGAGCAAAAGCGAATAAAGACATACTGACTACGTTTCAATGATGTTGTTGCATTGCAGTATATTGATTGCCTGAACATGCCGCCAATTTTGATTTTGGATATCAGTTATGTGTTCGACGAATAATGAGCGCACCCTGGGGGAAATCCTGGCGCCTTCCTTATCTATTCAATGTGTGTAATATGAAGCTTATGGAGGGAGAATTCGATTTTCTTGATTTTCCTCATGGAAACCATTTTATATATCAGACATAATTTAATCTGATAAGAAGGTTATGCGGCAACGCAATATTCTGGTGCATCTTGAATTCTGTCATTGCGCTTTCATATAACAGTTATAGAATCTGTGAATATTTCTTGCGGAGCAAATAATTTCCGCGGCCTGGCCAGCCAAAAAAATTAACCAAAAACAATCAACCCACTAATTCCAGACATGAGCTTTCTAACGCTTGATTTGAACTTGCTGCGCGTCTTCGACGCAGTCATGACCGAGCAAAACCTGACACGCGCCGCCAGCCGCCTGGCGATGACGCAGCCGGCGGTATCGAACGCCCTGAAGCGCCTGCGCGACACGCTCAACGATGAATTGCTGATCCGCACCGCACATGGCGTCAAGCCGACCCAGCATGCGGAAGAACTGTGGCCGGTAGTACGGCGCGCCCTGACTGACCTGGAAACCGCCATCACGCCGGAGACTTTCGACGTCTCGCGCGCCCACACCACCTTCCAGATGGCGATGGCGGACGCCACCGCAGCGCTGTGGCTGCCCGCGCTGGTGCGCACCATCGAACGCAATGCACCGCAAATGAACATCCGCATGGTGCCGCTGACCACCCGCGATCCGCGCCAGATGCTGCTGCGCGGCGATGTCGACCTCGCGGTGGGCTTTTTCCCGGGTGTGGCGGCGCAACTGGCCGGCGGCCAGACCACCAGCGCCTCGCCGATACACCATGAGCGCCTGTACACCGGCGAATACGTGTGCGTGATGCACAAGAACCATCCGCTGGCGAACCAGGTGCTGACGCTGGATAACTACTGCGCTTCGCATCACTTGCTGGTGAGCTTTTCCGGCCGCGCCCATGGCTTGATCGACGAAACCCTGGCGGCGATGGGACGCGAGCGCCGCATCCTGCTGACCGTCAACCAGTTCTTCACCGCCGGCCGGGTGGTCGCCAGTTCCGATCTGCTGACCGTGCTGCCGCGCCACCTGATCGGCGCCACCGGCATGACCGACGTGCTGGTGGCGCGCGAGCTACCGTTTCCGACGCCAGCGGTGCATGTCGACATGCTGTGGCATGAACGCGATGCGCGCAATCCGGCGCATAAATGGCTGCGCGGCCACTTGAGCGAAACCGCGCATGAGAAATTCAACCTGATCGATCCGGAAGACGAAGATTAAGAACGGTAGGGTGGGCAGCTATTTGTGCCCACGCGGAGTCGCGAACCGGTTATCCGCGTGGGCAAAAGAGCTTGCCCACCCTACGGTTCAAGACGACGTGACCGCGGTTTCACGCTGGAACTGCGAGAGTTGCCGGTACTGCTGCTCCAGCAGTTTCGGAATCGCCGCATAGATCGGCCACAGGCGGCGGTACAGCGCCACGTTCTCGGGAATCGGCACATGCCGGTGAGTGGAGCCGACCATGGCGCCGATGACGTCCAGCGAATCGACTTTGCCCAGCGCATACAGGCCGAGCACGGCGGCGCCCAGGCAAGACGACTCAACGCTTTCCGGCACTACCACTTCACGTTCGAAAATATCCGCCATCATCTGCCGCCACAAGGCCGAGCGGGCGAAGCCGCCGGTCGCCATCATGTGGGTGGTCGGCCCGATCAAGTCTTCCACTGCTGGCAAAATGCTGTACAGGCTGAATATCACGCCTTCCAGCGCGGCGCGGATCATGTGCGGCTTGCCGTGGTGCGTCGCCAGGCCGAAATACGAACCGCGCGCGTCGGCGTTCCACAAGGGCGCGCGCTCGCCCGCCAGGTAGGGATGGAACAGCAATCCTTCTGCGCCGGCGCGCACGCCCTCGGCAATCTTGGTCAAGGCATCGTAAGGATCGTGCCCGGCCTCCTTGGCGGCGGCGGACTCGGCCGTCGCCAGCTCCTCGCGCACCCAGTGGAAAATACTGCCGCCATTGTTGGTGGGACCGCCGACCACCCAATGCTTGGCGGTCAGGGCATAGCAGAAGGTGCGGCCGGCGGGATCGGTCAGCGGCTTGTCGATGACGGTCCGCATCGCCCCGGAGGTGCCGATGGTGACTGCTACCTGGCCGGGACCGATGGCATTGACGCCGAGGTTGGAAAGGACGCCGTCGTTGGCGCCGATCACGAACGGCGTCGCCGGCGCCAGGCCGAGCTGCTGCGCCACTGCAGGCGCCAGGCCGCTCAGGTGATGGGTGGTCGGCACCAGCGTCGACAATTGCGCCGGGCTGATGCCGAGCATGCGTAGCGCGCCTTGGTCCCAGTCCAGCTGTTGCAGGTTGAACATGCCGGTGGCGGAGGCGATCGAATGATCGACCAGCCAGGCGCCGAACAGGCGGAACAGCACGTACTCTTTCATGCCGACAAAACGCGCGCTGCGCGCGAACAGTTCTGGCTGGTCGTGCCGCAGCCACATGATCTTGCACAGCGGCGACATCGGATGGATAGGCGTGCCGGTACGCAGATAGATCTGGTGGCCGTCCAGCTCGTCACGGATGCGGTTGGCCCAGGCGCCGGCGCGGTTGTCGGCCCAGGTAATGCTGTTGCTGAGCAGCTTGCCGTCCTGGTCCACTGCAATCACGCTATGCATGGCGGCGCTGAACGACACCAGCGCGATCTGGCCAGGTTCGGCACGGCCGGTGCTGACGGCCTTGCTGATCGCAGCCAGCACGGCTTGATAGATCTGTTCGGGATCCTGCTCAGCCATGCCCGGCGTCGTGCATAGCAGCGGATATTCCACCGCGTGCTGCGCCACGATCCGCCCTTGAGTGGTAAACAGCACCGCCTTGGTGCTGGTGGTGCCGATATCTACGCCGAGCATGTATTCTGGCTGCTGCATGAACGTCCTCTTGATCTATGGATAGTGGCTAGACGGCAGGAGCCGGCCTGCGCCGGGCTCGACTGCCCAATTGTAGTACTTGTGCCGCGCTTGCCGAAGGCAGCGATGATACAACAGATGTTAGCGCTAACATTGTATCTTCAAGTAACTCCTGGGGAAGAGTGCCTGCGCAGCTAGTATCCTTACTCCAAGGAAACCATAACAACGCGGTACGGCTTGCGTGTAACATTGGACGGGCTGGCTAAATGGACAAGATTTGCGGACAAAATCCGCAGACGCGATCCGCCGCCCGACGCAGATCAAGCAGGCAGGCTACCGACAATAAACAAAAACCACTGGCGATACGCCAAGTGCATAGAGACCTTAACCTTCCCATCATCCATGAACAGCCCGGAAATCAAGCAACAACGCCATAGCCGCGCCAGCGGCAGGGTCACTATCGTGGACGTCGCGCGGCTGGCGCGCGTCAGTCCGATGACGGTATCGCGGGCGCTGAAAACACCGGCCCTGGTGCAGCTGGAAGCGCGCGAGCGCATCAGCGCCGCCATCAAGCAGCTCGGCTATGTGCCGAACCAGGCAGCCAGCACGCTGGCTTCGGCCAAATCGCAAGTGATCGGCGTCATCGTGCCGTCGCTCAGCAACTCGGTATTCGTGGAAACCCTGACCGGCATCCGCGACAGCCTGAACCAGCACGGCTATAAATTCCTGATCGGCGAAAGCGGCTATTCGGCGGACAAGGAAAGCCAGCTGATCAGCACTTACCTGGCGCATGCGCCGGACGGCTTCCTGTTGAGCGGCATAGAGCAGCAGGATGCGCTGCGCGAGCAGCTGGCGGCGCACAACGTGCCGGCAGTGCGCATGTTCGATATCGATCCGCAAGGCAGCGACGTCACGGTCGGCTTTTCGCATGAAGAAGCGGGCTACAGCATCGCCCGCCACCTGATCGAACGCGGCTACCGCCATCCCGGCTTCCTCGGCGCCCAGCTCGATCCGCGCATGATGAAGCGGCGCCACGGCTATCGCCGCGCACTGGCCGAAGCCGGCTTGGCGACCGACATCGAAGTCCTGACGCCGGCGCCGTCGACAGTGGAACTCGGCACCAAGATGCTGGGCCAGATCCTGCAGCAGACCCCGGCATGCGATGCGATATTCTGCTGCAACGACGACCTTGCGCTGGGCGTGCTGTTCGAATGCCAGCGCCGCGGCCTCTCGGTCCCCGGCCAGATGGCGATCGCCGGCTTCAACGATTTGCCCTGGTCGGCCTACGCCAATCCCGGCATCACCACCATCGTCACGCCGCGCTACGACATCGGCTTCACCGCCGCCCAGCTGCTGATCAAGATGCTGCGGCGCGAAGCGGTGGAAAAAACCAGCGTCGATCTTGGTTTCAGGCTGGCGATACGCAGCAGTACCTGAGCATGCCATGCGGCCCGCACTGGCCGCATTTCCAAGTCCTATCTCGTCACTTGGCCGCCGCCGCTCCGGGCGCATTCTTGTTGATTACAAAATTGCCAGAACCTTCCGCTGTCGGGTATAAGTAAAACCCGAGCATGGCCGCCATCGGCATGGCGGTCAGCTCTCTGGATGCGATAGATATACGGACACTCTATATTGATGAAGAATCTGAAAAACCCCGCGCAAGAGACAAGTTATTACTTCCTCCTGATAGCAGCCGGCATGCTATCCATCTATATCTTCTTCTACCAGCAAATCAATTCCCATTTTTCCTGGACCTTCGGCGGCGACTACGATGCCGTGATTGAAGCTGTCCTGGTGTCTCACTGGTATCACGTTTTCGAATCCAGCCAGATCTGGAACCAGCCTCAGTATTTTTATCCCTACCAGGATGTGCTCGGCTATAACGACGGCTATTTTCTCTATGGCCTGATCGGCATTCCGTACCGCTTGCTGGGTTTCGATCTGCTGGTGACGCAGGAACTTGTGCACATGACGGTCAAGGCGATCGGCTTCGTTTCCATGGCCGTCTTCCTGGGACGCCTGCAGCAAAAGAATATCGTGGCGCTGCTGGGCGCCGCCTTGTTCACCTTGTTTATCAATTCCTCGATACACGCCTATCACGGCCAGCTGTTCAGCGTCGGCTTTGTGCCCTTGCTGGCGGTGCTTCTGCTGGAAGCGGTGCGCAGCGTTTTTGCACAGCAAAAGAAAGCCATGCTGCTGTACGGCGCGGCCTTTTCCCTCATGTATGGCGCCCTGCTGATCACCGGTTTCTACATGGCGTGGTTTTTCGGTTTGTTTGTCATCGTTTATGTCGCTTGCTATGCCTGCCACGACTTCCAGAAAGTAAAAGAATTTTTCAAGCTTGCCCTGTCTGCAAAATACCAGCTGGCGTTCGTCCTGCTGGTTTTCCTGCTGGCGATCGCTCCCTTCCTGTATGTCTACTTGCCGAAGCTGAAGGAGACCGGCGGCCAGGGTTACGGCAGCCAGATTTTTTACAGCCTGCATCTTGCCGACATGCTCAACTATGGCAAAGGCAGCCTGCTGTGGGGACGTGTCTTTGAGTTTTTCGACCAGCGCTTCCCAGGGATGTGGCGGCCAGGCGAATTCCAGGTCGGGTTCACGCCGGATGTTTTCATCCTGTCGGCAGTCATCATCTTTGCCTTGATCTTGAAAAAATCTCGAGCCAGTCCACTATGGTTCAAGGTGCTCGCCTGCGCTACCTTGGTTGCCATGCTGTTGCCGCTCTCGTTTTCGGGCCACTCGCTGTGGTTCTTCGTGCGTTCATTGATCCCGGGCGGGCGCGGTTTGCGGGTCATCGCCAGGTTCTATATTTTCCTGGCTTTCCCCGTTTCAGTGCTGATCGCTGTTTATTTTTCCAGCCTGTGGAATTTATTTCAGAAAGCCAGAATCCCGATTCTCTTGCTCTTGACGCTAGTCTGTTTCGGGCAGATCAATACGCAAAAAGAAATCGGCCTGGATGTGAAAAAACATATGGCGCTAGTGGGCAATGCAGCCCCGGCACCCAAGGATTGCAGGTCTTTCTTTGTCCACAATCCGGTCCCGAAATCCAATGATTTCATCACCAGCATATACGGCCAGAATGTCCAGGCGATGCTGCTGGCAGATACTTTCGGCATTCCGGCGCTGAACGGCTTTGCGACCTTCAATCCCGCGGATTGGATCTTTGAAGACAGGCCCATGTATGTCTATCGTGTGGGCAATTACGTCAGGAACCACAGTCTGCAAGGCGTTTGCCAATACGATATCGGCAGAAATAAATGGCTGGGCGCGGATGCCATCGATTATCACGCCGAAATCGCCAATTATCAGAGTGGGGAAACGGTTGCATTTGCAAAGGATGGCGCAGGCGACAAGTTCGTCCTGGACGGCTGGTCAGCGGCGGAAGATTGGGGCAGGTGGTCGGATGGGCAGACCGCGACTTTGATCATGCAGGCGCCTGCAGCGGACAATCAATCCCTGGAGCTTGAATTTACTTCTCGCGCATTTCTGGCGCCGGCACATCCGGCATTGAATATTGCGGTTTCGATCAATGGCCGGAAGCTGGATACCTTCAAGTATCAATACCCCCTCGACGCCGGCGACAGCGTGAGAAAGCTGAAAATTCCTGGCGACCTGCTGACACAGGACAAAGGCTTGCTCAAGATCGCATTTGACGTGGAAAAGCCAGTCTCTCCGGCTTCACTGGGACTCAGCGCGGACAGCCGTAACCTGGGATTGGGACTGGTATCGCTGAAACTGCTTCCCGCAGTCGATTAGTCGACAACCTCAGCCGGGATCACGACGCAGCTGCTCATGATTCCGGCCGTGCCGCAGCAGCAGCATTTTCTTCTTAACCGCGCCGCACCCAGGTCACCTTGCCGGCGGCAATCCTCAGCGTACGCCGCGCTTCGTTGTAATCCATGGTGCCGGCGAACTGTTCGCCGTCGCGCTCGCCGATGCGCCAGACGCAGCCGGACAGCAGGGCCGTGGCTTCCTGTTCGGTCTTGCCGACCAGCGCGTTGTCGTCTTGTTTGTCAGCCGCGCAACCCGCGCCAGAGCTGGCAGCGTGGGTGGTGGCCGACGGCGGTGCGAGCGGTTCATTCATGGCGGTGCATCCTTGCAGCGCGGCGAAACACGCCGCCGCTAGTATCAGTCGGTTCATGGTCATTTTCCGTGGTGGCGATGCGGGGGATTTTCCATCATGACGCTGCATTTGACAATCGACGCGGCGCTCGCCGCAGAAGCCTGGCGTTCTTATGGCTTATTTCTGCGTATTTTCAACGTATCGGCAGCTTGGTGGTGTGCTTGACCTCTTCCATTACCGCATAGGTGTGCGTCTCGCGCACGCCCTTCAGCTGCAATAGCGATTTACCGAGGAATTCGCGGTAGGCGTTCATGTCCTTGACGCGCGCCTTGACCAGGTAATCGAAACCGCCGGCCACCATGTGGCATTCCAGCACTTCGGGGATGATCTGTACGCTTTGGCTGAAGGCCTCGAATACTTCCGGCGTGGTGCGGTCCAGCACCACCTCGATGAAGACCAGCAGGGCGACGTCCAGCAGCTGTGGATTGAGCTGGGCGGTGTAGTGCAAGATGTAGCCGGCTTCCTGCAGCTTGCGCACCCGTTCCAGGCAGGCAGCGGGGGACAGGTTGACGCGGGACGACAGGTCGACATTGCTGATGCGGCCATCGTTTTGCAGTTCCGCCAGGATTTTCTTGCTGATCTTGTCAAGCATGCACTATCTTCCGAAAAATTTTATTCGGTTAAATTTTCTCACCAATAACAAAATTTTGATAGCAGCCATTATTACCAGAATTAATCCATGCCGATGCCGCCTACAATCGAACATCTTGGCTTTCCTGGAAAGCCGATGAAGTCATTCAAAACAATGCTTCCCGGCAAACCGGGCGCAGGGCTGCAATGCCGGATTTCCCGCCGCCACAAGCGCGGGCGGTCCCGCTGTCGCCGCTTGTTTGAAACCATAGCAAGTTGACAAAACAAATACCCTTACAGAGACAACGCCATGCCGCCGCTACAGCCGTCATCCCAGCCATCCAGCACTACCCCTTCCCACGTTGCATCCAGCACTGCCTTCGCTGCCTTCCACGCAGAAATGATGGCCGACGCCACGCCGCTGCGCGCCGCCATTACCGCCGCCTATCGGCGCGACGAGACGCTGGCGGTGCAATGGCTGCTGTCCCAGGTGCAGACCAGCGCCAGCTCGCATGCCGCCAGCCAGACGCTGGCGCGCAAGCTGGTGCAGTCGGTGCGCGAAAAGCGCACCCGCGCCTCCGGCGTCGATGCCTTGATGCATGAGTTTTCGCTGTCGTCGGAAGAGGGCGTCGCCCTGATGTGCCTGGCGGAAGCGCTGTTGCGTATCCCGGATCACCAGACCGCCGACCGCCTGATCGCCGACAAGATCAGCAAGGGCGACTGGCGCAGCCACCTGGGCGAATCGCCGTCGCTGTTCGTCAATGCCGCGACCTGGGGCTTGCTGATCACCGGCAAGCTGGTCAGCACCAACAGCGAACGCGGCCTCGGCTCGGCGCTGACCAAGCTGATCGGACGCGGCGGCGAACCGCTGATCCGCAAGGGCGTGGATGTCGCCATGCGCATGCTGGGCAACCAGTTCGTCACCGGCCAGACCATCGCCGAAGCGCTCGGCAACAGCCGCGACAATGAAAAGCGCGGCTACCGCTACTCTTACGACATGCTGGGCGAAGCCGCGCTGACCGAGGAAGATGCGGCGGCCTACTATCGTTCGTATGAAGACGCGATCCACGCCATCGGCAAAGCGTCGGCCGGACGCGGCATCAAGCAGGGTCCTGGCATCTCGGTGAAATTGTCGGCGCTGCATCCGCGTTATTCGCGCGCCCAGCGCCAGCGCACCATGCAGGAACTGCTGCCGCGCCTGAAGCAGCTGCTGGTGCTGGCCAAGCAATACGACATCGGCCTCAACATCGATGCGGAAGAGGCGGATCGCCTGGAACTGTCGCTGGATCTGATGGAGGCGCTGGCCTTCGATCCTGACCTGGCCGGTTTCGACGGCATCGGTTTCGTGGTGCAAGGCTATCAGAAGCGCTGTCCTTTCGTGATCGACTACCTGGTCGACCTGGCGCGCCGCAGCGGCCGCAAGTTCATGGTGCGGCTGGTCAAGGGCGCCTACTGGGACTCCGAAATCAAGCGCGCGCAGGTCGACGGCTTGCCTGGCTTCCCGGTGTACACCCGCAAGGTTTACACCGACGTGTCCTACCTGACCTGCGCCCAGAAACTGCTCGCGGCAACCGACGTCATCTATCCGCAGTTCGCCACGCACAATGCGCATACGCTGGCCACCATCTACAGCTGGGCGAAAGAAAAGAACGTCACCGATTACGAATTCCAGTGCCTGCACGGCATGGGCGAAACCTTGTACGACCAGGTGGTCGGCAAAGACATGCTGGACAAGCCTTGCCGCATCTACGCACCGGTCGGTTCGCACCAGACCTTGCTGGCTTACCTGGTGCGGCGCTTGCTGGAAAACGGCGCCAATTCGTCCTTCGTCAACCAGATCGTCGACGAGAATGTCTCCATCGATTCGCTGATTGCCGATCCGCTGCAGGCCGCGCAGCAGCTGGGCGGCGAGCCGCATCCACAGATTGCTTTGCCGCCGGCCATGTTCGGCGCCGAGCGCAAGAATTCGGCCGGCCTCGATCTGAGCAATGAAGAAGTGCTGCGCCAGATCGACAGCGCTTTCCAGATTTTCGGCCAGCAGCAATGGCATGCCACGCCGATGCTCGGCGAGCTGCAAGCGTATAGCCAGGCGGCGCGTCCGGTGCTCAATCCCGCTGACCACCGCGACGTGGTCGGCAGCGTGATTGAAGCCAGCGTGGCCGATGTCGACAAGGCCCTGCACGCCGCCAGCGTCTACGCCATGGATTGGCAAACCCTGCCGCCGGCGGAACGCGCCGACAAGCTGGATCGCTCGGCTGCCCTGTTTGAAGAAAACCAGATGGAACTGATCGCGCTGGCGATCCGCGAAGCGGGAAAGTCGCTGCCGAACGCTATTGCTGAGGTGCGCGAAGCGGTCGATTTCCTGCGCTACTACGCGGCGCAGATCCGCCATACCCAGAACGCGCTGGCGCTGGGCCCGGTAGTCTGCATCAGCCCGTGGAATTTCCCGCTGGCGATTTTTGTCGGCGAAGTCAGCGCCGCGCTGGCCGCCGGCAATGTGGTGCTGGCCAAGCCGGCTGAGCAGACGCCGCTGATCGCCGCGCGCGCCGTGCAGCTGATGCATGAAGCCGGCGTGCCGCATGCGGCCTTGCAATTCCTGCCGGGACAGGGCGATACCGTCGGCGCCACGCTGACCGCCGATGCGCGCGTCAAGGGTGTGATTTTCACCGGTTCGACCGAGGTCGCGCAGATCATCAACCGCACGCTGGCCAAGCGTTCGCTGGAAGAATCGGTCGACCTGCCGCTGATCGCCGAAACCGGCGGCCAGAACGCGCTGATCATGGATTCCAGCGCGTTGCCCGAGCAAGTGGTGCAAGACGTGCTGAATTCCGCCTTCGACAGCGCCGGCCAGCGCTGCTCGGCCTTGCGCGTGCTGTGCCTGCAAAACGATATCGCCGACCGCACCTTGCATATGCTGAAGGGCGCCATGCAGGAATTGCGGGTCGGCAGCCCGGACCGCCTGGCGACCGATATCGGCCCGGTGATCGATGCCGACGCCCAGGGCCAGCTGCTGGCGCATATAGAAAAAATGCGCGGCACCGCCAAGGATTTTTTCCAGCTGCCGCTGCCGCCGGAACAGGCCAACGGTACTTTCGTGGCGCCGACCCTGATCGAAATCGGCTCCATGGCGGAGCTGAAGCGTGAAGTGTTCGGGCCAGTCCTGCACGTCTTGCGCTATGCCCGCAACGAGCTGCCGCAGCTGATCGAAGCGATCAACGGCAGCGGCTACGGCCTGACGTTGGGGATCCATTCGCGCATCGATGAAACCATCGATTACATCGTCGGCCATGCGCACGTCGGCAATATCTACGTCAACCGCAATATCGTCGGCGCCGTGGTCGGCGTGCAGCCGTTTGGCGGCGAAGGAAAATCCGGCACCGGCCCCAAAGCCGGCGGCCCTTTGTACCTGAAGCGGCTGCAGCGCAATCCGCTGGTGTCGCTGGGCGCGCACACGATTCATGCGCCGAACGCCGACGCGGCAATCGATACGCCGGTCCTGCAAGCCTTGCTGGGCTGGGCCAAGACCCACGGCCATCAACGCATCGCCGCGCTGGGCGAGGAATACATGCACGCCAGCTGGCTCGGCACTTCGCTGGTGCTGCCAGGCCCGACCGGCGAGCGCAACAGCCTGTCGTTTGCCCCACGCGGCGCCATCTTGTGCAGTGCGGACAATGTCGGCGCCATGCTGAACCAGCTGGCAGCGGTGTTCGCCACCGGCAATTTCCCGGTAGTGGAAACGGCAGCCGCGGCGATGATTCCGGAAGGTTTGCCGAAAGCAGTGCGCGCTGCCATCCGGATGATCGACAAGCTCGACGCCGACAGCGGCGCCGCGCGTTTGCAGCTGGCGCTGGTGGATGGCGCCGGCACCGGGCGCCTGCGCCCTTTGCTGACGGCATTGAGCGAGAAGTCGGGCGCGCTGGTGCCGCTGCTGGAAACCTCCGAGTACGTCTCGATTCCGCTCTGGCGCTTGCTGGCGGAGCGCGCGGTATGCGTCAACACCACGGCCGCCGGCGGCAACGCCAGCCTGATGACCTTGCAGGCTTGAATGCTGTAATGCACATTTGACGCGGGCGATGAAAAGCAGGCTGAACCTCGGTTCAGCCTGCTTTTTTTGGATCGCCGTTTTAGCCCGTCAGCCGCTGCACCGCTCTCCAACACGCTGATTCACGTCCGCCGTCGCTGCTCGCCGGATGCTGCGGCGCATCACCCGAGCGTCAAAATATCGCCGCGGCGAGGGCCTGTTATCATTTAATTGGGAAATGCATCCGGCAAAAACCTGCGATTCATGCATGTCTGGCAACTTCTTTGCACCAACATTGCTGCAAACGCATAAAGGATGCGTTTATCTGTTGTTGATAGTTTTTTCGAATTGAAATTGAAAAATAAATCAATTATACAAATTCCCCAATCTCATTTATTGTTGCTCTTTAGACTTCTCCAACCCAGCCTTAGTAAGGAAATTCTATGTCTTTGATTAATACCCACATTAAGCCATTCTCCGCAACTGCTCTCCATAACGGCAAGTTCGTGCCGGTCACCCAGGAAACCCTGAAGGGCAAATGGTCGGTATTCGTTTTCTACCCAGCTGATTTCACTTTCGTCTGCCCGACAGAACTGGAAGACCTGGCCGACAACTACGCTGAATTCCAGAAGCTGGGCGTGGAAATCTACGGTATCTCGACCGATACCCATTTCGCTCACAAAGCCTGGCACGACACCTCGGACGCGATCCGGAAAGTGAAATATCCGCTGATCGGCGATCCAACTACTACGCTGTCGCGCAACTTTGAAGTACTGATCGAAGAAGAAGGCCTGGCGCTGCGCGGCACCTTCGTGATCAATCCACAAGGCCTGATCAAGCTGTACGAAATCCACGACAACGGCATCGGCCGCGACGCGTCGGAACTGCTGCGCAAGGTCAAGGCAGCGCAATACGTTGCATCTCACCCAGGTGAAGTTTGCCCAGCCAAGTGGAAAGAAGGCGAAGCAACCCTGACACCATCGCTGGACCTGGTCGGCAAGATCTAATCCCCGCAAGTGTTTTACGGTCCGGACGCCAAACGGTGTCCGGACCTGCAGCACCCCAAATTTATTGTCACGAATGCAAGGAACCGCCATGCTGGATGCAAATCTCAAAACCCAATTGAAAAGCTATTTGGAAAAAATCGTGCAACCGATTGAGATCGTTGCGTCGCTGGACAACGGTGACAAGTCTCGTGAACTGCAAGCGCTGTTGCAGGAAATCACGGCGCTGTCGGAGCGCATCACGCTGATCGAGCGCAGCGACGACAAGGAACGCAAGCCCTCGTTCTCCATCAATCGCCCAGGCGTCGATAGCGGCATCCGCTTTGCCGCGATTCCAATGGGCCACGAATTCACTTCGCTGGTGCTGGCCCTGCTGCAAGTCGGCGGCCACCCGGTGAAACTGGATGAAGCCGTGATCGAGCAGATCCGCAACCTGGACGGCGATTATGTATTCGAAACCTATATTTCCCTGTCTTGCCAGAACTGCCCTGAAGTCGTGCAGGCCCTGAACGTGATGGCGCTGATCAATCCGCGCATCCGCCAGTCCACCATCGATGGCGCATTGTTCCAGGACGAAGTGGAAAAACGCGAAATCATGGCCGTGCCAACCACTTACCTCAACGGCGAAGTGTTCGGCCAGGGCCGCACCAGCGTCGAAGAAATCCTCGCCAAGCTGGATACCGGCGCCGGCGCCCGCAAGGCGGTCGAACTGAGCGCCAAGGCGCCTTACGACGTGCTGATCGTCGGCGGCGGCCCTGCCGGCGCGGCAGCGGCGATTTATGCCGCGCGCAAGGGCATCCGCACCGGCGTGGTGTCGGAACGCTTCGGCGGCCAGGTGCTGGATACGCTGGCGATCGAAAACTTCGTCTCCGTCCAGGAAACCGAAGGGCCAAAATTCGCCACTGCGCTGGAGCAGCACGTCAAGAGCTACGAAGTCGACATCATGAATGTACAGCTGGCGTCGGCCCTGATTCCCGGCAAGCTGATCGAAATCAAGCTGGCCAACGGCGGTTCGCTGAAAAGCAAGACCGTGGTGCTGGCCACTGGCGCCCGCTGGCGCGAAATCAACGTGCCGGGCGAACGCGAATACCGTAACCACGGCGTCGCCTACTGCCCGCACTGCGACGGCCCGCTGTTCAAGGGCAAGCGGGTGGCGGTGATCGGCGGCGGCAACTCCGGCGTGGAAGCGGCGATCGACCTGGCTGGCCTGGTGTCGCACGTGACGCTGATCGAATTCGGCGATGAGCTGCGTGCCGATGCAGTGCTGCAACGCAAGCTGCATAGCCTGAAAAACGTCACCGTGATCACTTCGGCGCAAACCACCGAAATCACCGGCGACAGCAAGAAAGTCAACGGCCTGGTCTACAAGGACCGCAAGAGCGATGCCGTGCACACGGTCGAGCTGGAAGGCGTGTTCGTGCAGATCGGCCTGGTGCCGAACACCGAATGGCTGAAAGGCACGATTGCCTTGTCGCGCCATGGCGAAATCGAAGTCGACGCCAAGGGCCAGACCTCGATCCCCGGCGTGTTCGCCGCCGGCGACGTCACTACCGTGCCGTTCAAGCAGATCGTGATCGCGGTCGGCGAGGGCGCCAAGGCGTCGCTGAGCGCATTCGATCACCTGATCCGCAGTTCGGTGTCGGATGAAGAAGATAGCGCCGCCGAAGCCGAGACTGCCACCGCCTGAGTCATTGGCTTGCAGTGCAAAAAAAGCTGGCTGAACCGTGGTTCAGCCAGTTTTTTTTTGGATGACGGCATTGCAGTTGCCGCCAGCCTGATCAACAGCTCTCGGCGAGATTACTTGCGGTCGTCAGGGTGCTTGTCACCCTCACGATGAGCTTCGTGATTTTGCGGCTGCGCCGCCGGATGCGGAGCTTGCGCCTGTGGCTGCGGACGCGGCTCAGGTCGCGCCATAGGCTGCGGTTGCGGGCGCGGTTCAGGCCGGGCCATAGGCTGTGGCTGTGGTTGCGGTTGTGGCCGCGCTTCCGGACGGTTAAACGCTGGCGCCGGGGCGGGCGCGGGGCGATTCATTTCCGGATGTATCTGGCCACCGTTAGGCCGGTTCTCGAACTGCTGCGGCGGCCGGTTTTGCACGTTTTGCGGCTGCGGTTTCGGCATTTCAGCCGGCCGCTCGAAATTCGGCCGCTGCTGGTTGTCGCCAAATGGATGCTGGTTCAGGTTGACCGGCGGCCGTTCCTCTAGATTCTTCGGCACGGCAGGCACGTGGGTCAAGGCGTTTTGCTGCAGCTGGTTGGGCACCTGCCGGCCGTTCTGTCCGGGCTGGCCGAAGCCAGGATGCTGCCCCGCGCCGCCTGGCTCGGCCTGGTTCGGCGCCGGATGTACGAAGCCTGGCCGCGCCAGCTGGTTTGCAGTCGCTGCGGCCGACGGTCCTCCCGGCGGGAGCTTGCCTTCCGCGGCCCGGCCGAAATTCGGCCTTGTCATGTTGCTGAAATCCGGCTGGCCGTGGTTCGGCCTCGGCGCGGCGGCATTCGGTGCCGCATTCAGGCCGGGACGTACCTGTTGCGGATTGTTTTGCGGGGCAAAATTCGGCCGCGCCGTATTGAAATTGGCAACGCCGTTGCCCGGCTGGCCACCCGGGCGGCCATTCGGGAAAGCCGGGTTGTTCGCCTGGCCTGGCGCAAAGTTGTTGCGGGTATTGTTGTTATTGTTATTGTTATTGCTATTGTTGTTGATGACAGTGTTGTTGTAATTGTTGGTCACGCGGTTGACGATCGTGGTGGAACGCGACACATAGGTGTTGTTGTTGTACACCACAGCCGGCCGGTGCCAGCCGCCGTGATCACGGTCGCCATCGCCGCGCCAGTTGCCGCCGCCGCCATCGCCGCCCCAGTGCACGCCCCAGGAATTCCAGCCCCAGTTGTGATGTTCGATCAGCGCGCCGACGGCAATCCCCAGGCCGAAGGTCAGCACGCCTGCGGTGACGATTTCACCTGGCGGGTAGTAAGCCGGCGGCGGTTCATAGGAATAGCCCGGATACACCGGCTGCGGCTCGCCGTAGACCACGCCCGGATTGTAGGCTGGCACGTAGACCACGTCCGGTTCGGCCGGTTCGATGACGATGGTTTCCGGCGGCGGCGGCACCATTTCCGGTCCGTCGTAGTAGGCCGGCTCGCCGGGCGGCGGCGCGTAACCGATCGGCGGCGCTGCCTGCACGCGCGGCGTCGTGGCGATGCGCTGCTGTTTGTTGTTCTTCAGGTTGCCGCTGGCGGCGGCGCGCTGGCGCATCACCTGGATCGCATTCATGACATCGGTCGGATCGTTGACATAAGCATCACCGAGCGCCGAGGTCCAGGGAATATTGTGCGCCATCTGGTCCAGCACGCTAGGGAACTGCGTCAAGCCCTTGACGCTGACGTCCCAAGGCTGCTGGTTGGCCGCGTCCTGCAGTTGTGTGCCTTTCAGGTTCTTGTTTTGGCCCAGCCAGTTATCGGCCGCGGTGACCTGGTCGGGATAGCTGGATGCGGCCAGCACTTGCGCCACCAGCTTGTCCGGGAACAGGGCAATCGGTCCGACCAGCTGGTACAGCTGATCGGCGGTAGGCGGCACATAGGCCGGTGCGGCTTGCGCCTGCGGCGCGGCCGGCGCTGCAACAGGCGCGCCGGCATCGGTTTTTTTATCGCAGCCGGCGAGCGACATCAGCGCTACGCAAACAGAAGCGCCAAGCAATAACGACACTGGTTTCTTATTCTTGTTCATTTTTTGCTCCAGACAACGGGAATGGGTGATGTTTACAAGCTAGCACGTCAGTTTGCATCGCCTACAATGGGTTACAAACTCTTGCATATCTCACACTATGCAAACCAGCTGCTCTCATATTCACGGTTAACGCCTGCTTAAGGGATCTCGATGACATACACGGACACTGACATCAGTCAGAATATTTACACTTGTTAAAGCATTAATGACGAGATCCGGGGATACTTGCCGGATTGAACCTTTAAACAATGCCAACCTCACAAAGCTATGACTACCTCCAAATTTCGTCCGGGACGCGTCTTTTTATGGTTGCTGGCGGTGCTGGCGCTGTTGATGGCCATATCAGCGGCACTGGTCCTCACTTTCGACTGGAACCGCGCCAAGCCATGGCTCAACCAGCGTGTCAGCGAAGCCGCCGGCCGGCCGTTCGCAATTCGCGGCGACCTGGCGCTGACCTGGCAAAAATCGCAGAGCGACCTCGATAGCTGGCGGCGCTGGGTGCCTTGGCCACGCCTGAGCGCGAAGGACATCGTGCTGGATAATCCGGATTGGGCCAAGACCGGCCCGCACATGGCGGAAATCGGTCAATTGACGTTTTCGCTAAGCCCCTTGCCCTTGCTGGCGCACCGCATCGTGCTGCCGTCGCTGGAACTGGAATCGCCGGTGCTGGCGCTGGAACGCAAGCCGGACGGCGTCAATAACTGGACCTTCCAGTCAAGCGGACCGTCAGCCTGGCAGCTGGATCTGCAAAAGCTGGTGCTGGCCAAAGGCACCGTGCGTTTGCTGGATCCAGTCAGCAAGCTGGATATCAAAGCGGATATCGACAGCTTGCCGGCGACCAGTCCGGAAGGCTACGGCATTGGCTGGAAAGTCAGCGGCAGCTTCAACAAGGCGGCGGTCAGCGGCGACGGCAAGGCAGGCGCCGTACTGTCCTTGCAGAACAGCAGCACGCCCTATCCGCTGCAAGCCAATGTGCGCGTCGGCAAGACCGCGATCGGCGTCAAAGGAACACTGACCAAGCCCAGTGACCTGGCTGCGCTCGACCTGCGCCTGAAACTGTCCGGCGCCAGCATGTCCAACCTGTATCCGCTGACCGGCATCGTGTTGCCGGCGACGCCGCCGTTTTCCACCGAAGGGCGGCTGATCGGCAAGCTCAGCAGCGCCGGCGGCGACTGGACTTACGACAAGTTCAGCGGCCGCGTCGGCTCCAGCGATTTGTCCGGCACGCTGGAATATGTCGCGCAAAAACCGCGGCCTTTGCTGAAAGGCACGCTGCTATCCAACCAGCTCAGGCTGGAAGACCTGGCGCCGCTGATCGGCGCCGATTCCAACGCCAGCAAGGCGAATCGCGGCGACGGTGCGGCGCAGCCCAGCAACAAGGTGCTGCCGGTGGAACAGTTCGATACCAGCCGCTGGGGCAGCATCGACGCCGACGTCAAGTTCACCGGCCGCAAGATCGTGCGCGACAAGGAATTGCCGATCCAGGACCTGGTCGCCGACCTGCATCTGAAAGACAGCGTGCTGTCGCTGACGCCTTTGAATTTCGGCGTCGCCGGCGGCAATCTGATTTCCAACATCAAGCTGGACGGCAGCGGCAAGTTGATCAAGGCCGACATGAAAATTTCGGCGCGCCACCTGAAGATCAAACAGTTGTTCCCTACCTTTGAATCAGCCCAGGCCAGCCTCGGCGAAGTCAATGGCGATGCCTCCTTGTCGGCGGTCGGCAATTCGGTCGCCAGTCTGCTGGGCAGTTCCAATGGCGAATTGAAAACCCTGATCAACCAGGGCACCATCAGCAAATTCCTGCTGGAAGCTGCCGGCCTGAATATCGGCAACGTGCTCATCACCAAGCTGTTCGGCGACAAGCAGGTCAAGCTGAACTGCCTGGCCAGCGACTTTGCGGTGACCAAAGGAGTGATGGATGCCCGCACTTTCGTGATGGATACCGACGACGCAGTCATCAACGTCCAGGGTCAGATCAACCTGGCGCAGGAATCGCTGGCGCTGACGGTCAAGCCGGAAACCAAGGGCATGCGGATTTTCTCGCTCAGATCGCCGCTGCACGTCTCCGGCACGTTCAAGAATCCGGACGTCGGCGTCGACAAGGGCATACTGGCGCTGAAGGCCGGCGGTGCCATTGCGCTGGGTGTGCTGGCGCCGGTGGCGGCGGTGCTGCCCCTGATTAACATCACACCGGCACAGGAAAACGATTGCGCTGCTTTACTTGCGCGGGCGAAACAAAAACCGGTGGCGCCGCCGCCGGGGAAAATCCTGAAGCAAAGCAAGGCAAAGTAGTCCGCTCGCTTCGCCGATTCTGTAGGGTGGGCAAGTCGTTTTGGCCACGCGGTTCGTCACGTCATCCATATCTGCGTGGGTACTTGTGCCCACCCTACAGCTACATCTGTATAGAACTGTAGATCTACAGAGCTATCCCCGATTTCAATCCAGGCCATCGAAAGCGGCGTCATCCGGTCCGACATGATGCGGCGAGCGCCAGCTGACGTCACGCATCGAATGCTGAACCTGGTTCTCCACGCCTAGCAAGGTGGCGAAGATCGCCATTCTCACCGGAATGCCATTGTCGGTCTGGCGGAAAATCGCCAGCCGCGGGTCGTGATTAAGGTCGGTGCTGAGATCGTTGGCGCCGGGGCGGCCGTCGCGCGGCAGCGGGTGCATGACGATGGTATCGGCGCCGCAGTTGGCGTTGATCATGGCCTGGTTGATCTGGAAATCCGGAGTATAGCCCTCGATGGCCTCGTCGCCGAAACGCTCTTTCTGGATCCGCGTGGCGTACACGATATCCGCCCCCTTCAAGCCTTGCGCCAGAGAAGTCGATTGTTCCACTACATGGCCGGCACGGGCGATGCGCTCCAGGATATGCGGCGGCATCTCCAAGGCAGCCGGAGCGATCAGGGTAAAGCGCAGATTGCGGTACAGGGCCAGCAGCTTGATCAGCGAATGTACGGTGCGGCCGTACTTGAGGTCGCCGGCCATGACGATGTGGGCGCCGTCGATCAGCTTGCCCAGCCGGGAGAACTCGCGCTGGATGGTGTACAGGTCGAGAATCGCCTGGCTAGGGTGCTCGCCAGGCCCGTCGCCGCCATTGATCACAGGAATGTTAGTGGCGCGCGCAAATTCATCCACCGCGCCTTGTTCCGGGTGCCGCACCACCAGTGCATCGACGTAACCGCTGATGACGCGGCTGGTGTCGTAGATCGATTCGCCCTTGGTCATGGAAGAGAAGGTAAACCCGGTGGTGTCGCAAACCGATCCTCCCAGGCGGCAAAACGCCGCGCCAAAGCTGATACGGGTGCGCGTGCTGGCCTCAAAGAACAAATTGGCTAGTACGGCACCCTCGAGGATGCGCGAGACCTTCTGGCGCCTTGCAATGGGCTGCATGATGTCGGCGATGCGGAACAGTTCTTCCAGCGAATCGCGGGAGAACTGGTCGACCGTCAATAGCTGCGGCTTACCGTGATAGCCGATGCGGGAGCGCAACGGTGCGTTCGGATCCGGAACGTATACGCTCTGCGTATCCCCTTGTGTAGCCACGCTGCCGCCAAGAATTTCAGTGACAAATTTTGTCACGATATCCGGCATGACCCTGTATTCACCAGATGTTTCCGGCAACAACCAGGTATCCAATGCGCGTTTTCGGATGCCGATCCGGTCCGAAAAGTTTTCCCGGGTAAGGTTCAGACGACGCATGGCGTCGCGCAAAAAAGTCTGCTGATCGAGCATTCGCTTCTCCAAATATACGCTTTGCGTACATTAATGCTTTCGATTCAGCTTGTCTAGAAATTTTTCTTGCATTGGCGCTGCCTAGCATTTAAGCAGCGAATGAAATTTCCAAAAAAATAGCTTTGCGTTGCAAAAAAAAATAGCGAAATTCACGAATTTTCGCGGTTTTGTGGATAAGGCTGTGGATATCCTGTTTTTGAATTGTGGATATCAGAGATAGTTTTCCACAACTGTTTTTTTATCCAAGAATTATTCTGCCGGGATACACCGATTACCAAGCTGTTATCCAGTTCGTAAGTGCCTGAATGAATAGTCAAATTTGTCGTTATCCACAGAAAAGCAGGGTGTTAACTACTATTACTATTTTTATATATAAATCTTTAAATACAAAACCAAAAAGCCTTTTCTTTTGAAGTTGCCTTAAAAAAACAAAATCAAAAACGAAGTAAAAAAGGCAATTTTTCTCAAAAAATCTCTTTTTTCAAGAATTGCAATTGAGGAAAAAGCTGAAAATAATCTACACGGAAGGTAGATAAAGAAAGAATGAAAATTTCCAACTGTGGATAAGTCTTTGGATAACTACAGGAATCTAATGTGCATAAGCAAAGCAGTTATCTACAACCCCATTTTTATCCAAGAAATGTTCTTTTCAGATACAAGGTTTACTCAGCGCTTATCCAAGTCGTAAGTGCTTGAATGAATAGTCAAATTCATAGTTATCCACAGAAAAGCAGGGCGTTAACTACTACTACTATTCATATATATAAACCTATAAATGTAAACACAAAGAGCAGTGAAACCTGAAAAAGGGGGATTTAACCCCCTTAAAACCAGCTTTCGGAATGTCAGTTTCTCCAAATTGTTTCCAATATGGCAAATACAGCTGCAATTACCGGTTCGTCTTTACGTTTTTCCAGTGTGATGAACGACAATTCGGTGGATAAATTGACCGTATCGGAAATAACCAGGCCATGCGCATGCGCTTCTCGTAAAGCAATTGATTCTCTGACAAGAGAAAGTCCGACGCCCGATTTCACCAGATCCAGCATCGATGGTTCCTGGTCTACCAGGGCAACTTTATTCGGCGTCACTTTATATTGTGCAAACGTTTTGCTCAGTAAACGATGATGTGCGGATTCCGGCGGCGTCCAGATCCAGGGCAATTTTGCCAATGCCGGCCAATCTTTTCCGGAAACCCGGTTTTTCCAGCCCGACGGTGCAAGCACGCAGTAAGTAAATTGTGTCAGTGTGAGCCGGTGAAAACTCTTGTTCGGCGTACCGAGGTAGTAGCCGACATCGAGATGGCCGGACTTGATTTGCTGTAAAACATCGCCTGACATACTGTGCTGCAACTGTGTAGAAAGCTGTGGATAACTTTCCACCAGGCGCCGCAGAAAGGCGCCGAGGCGAGTGAATTCCGGATCGAGGATGGTGCCGATCGCGAGTTTTCCACTCAATGTTTTTGAATTACCTGGATGCAAACTTGCCGCTTGCTGGCGCAGCTCCGACATGATGGCAATGGCGCGTTCGGCAAAAGGCAGTAACTTGATGCCTTCGTCGGTCAACGCCATGCCGCTGGGGATGCGGTTGAATAACTGCAGGTTCAAGCTGCTCTGCAGGGATTTGATTTGCAAGCTGACGGCGGGCTGGGTGACATGTAGCAATTCGGCTGCACGCGTCAGATTGCCTTCACGGGCGACCGTGACAAAGGCGCGAAGTTGGATGAGGTCCATGTGCTTAAATTTTCATCATGAAGGTTTCATTATTAGCATTTCTTATAATGTTATTGATCATAACTCATTGGATTGTTGGCATGCCACACGATATTCTGGGCAAAAAATAATACAGATCGAATTCAACCCAGACTCAATAAAAGGAATCCTTATGACTACCTCATCAAGCGCCACCCCTTTGATCCAGCATTACATCAACGGCAAGGTGACGGAATCGTCCAGCGGCCGCCAGCAAGATGTGTTCAATCCTGCGACCGGCGCGGTTGCCGCCAAAGTCGTGCTGGGCAGCGTCGAAGAAGTCAATGCTGCGGTTGCGGCAGCAGCAGCAGCAGCGCCGGCCTGGGCAGAGACTGCGCCGCTGAAGCGTGCGCGGGTGATGTTCAAGTTCAAGGAGTTGATGGAGCAAAATCACGAGGCGCTGGCGGCGGCGATTACGCGCGAACATGGCAAAGTGCTGTCCGACGCCAGGGGAGAAGTCACGCGCGGCCTGGAAATTGTCGAATTCGCCTGCGGCATTCCGCAGCTGCTGAAGACGCAATTTACCGACAATATCGGCGGCGGCATCGATAACTGGAACCTGCGCCAGCCGCTCGGTGTGACGGTCGGCATCACGCCTTTCAATTTTCCAGTGATGGTGCCGCTGTGGATGGCGCCGATGGCGATCGCGGCCGGCAATACCTTTATTCTGAAGCCGTCGGAACGCGATCCGTCGCCGTCGCTGATGATGGCTGAGCTGTTCAAGAAAGCCGGCTTGCCGGATGGCGTCTTCAATGTGGTGCAGGGCGACAAGCTGGCGGTCGACACCTTGCTGCAGCACCCGGAAGTGAAGGCAGTGTCGTTTGTCGGCTCGACGCCGATTGCAGAATATATCTACCAGGAAGGCGCCAAGCGCAAGGGCGCGTATCCCTTGCGGGTGCAGGCGCTGGGCGGCGCCAAGAACCACCTGGTGGTGATGCCGGATGCGGATCTCGACCAGGCCGTGGATGCCTTGATGGGTGCGGCTTACGGCTCTGCCGGCGAACGCTGCATGGCGATTTCGGTGGCAGTCGCGGTGGGCAATGTCGCTGACAAATTGATCGAAGCATTGATACCACGGGTGAAGGCTTTGAAGATCAAGAACGGCATGGAAGCCGATGCCGAAATGGGACCGGTGGTGACTGCCGCGCACAAGGAAAAAATCGAAGGATATATAGAGGGTGGCGTTGCTGCCGGCGCCAAGTTGCTGGTCGATGGCCGCGGCTTGAAAGTGGCTGGATTGGAAAACGGCTTCTTCCTCGGCGGATCCCTGTTCGACCAGGTGACGACTGAGATGAAGATCTATCAGGAAGAAATTTTCGGACCGGTTTTGTGCATCGTGCGCGTGCCCGATTTCGCTGCCGCCGTGAACCTGATCAACGCCCATGAATTCGGCAACGGCGTGTCCTTGTTTACCTCCGACGGCAATACCGCGCGCGAATTTTCACGCCGCGTCGAGGTCGGCATGGTGGGCGTCAACGTGCCGATTCCAGTGCCGATGGCATGGCATTCTTTTGGCGGCTGGAAGCGCTCTTTGTTTGGCGATGCGCATGCCTATGGCGAAGAAGGATTGCGCTTTTATACGCGCTACAAATCGATCATGCAGCGTTGGCCGCAGACGATTTCAAAGGGGGCGGAATTCACCATGCCAGTGGCAAAATAAATGGTATAAATAATAAAGTAAGTTTTTTGGTGTAAATAATATTATTGTTTATTTTGTGGCTGCAAGCGGTGAATTTTTTACGCCGCTTGCAGCCATGCTGGCATTCTCGGAACAGATTTTTTCAGCGATCTGAAAATAGAAAGAGACGCATGGAATCAGCAGGCAAATACGATTACATCATCATCGGCGCGGGAACCGCCGGCTGCGTGCTGGCGAATCGTTTGACACAAGATAGTTCGCGCAAGGTGCTGCTGATTGAAGCGGGCGCAAAAGACGATTACATCTGGATCCATATTCCGGTCGGCTATCTGTATTGCATCAATAATCCGCGTACCGACTGGCTGTATCGCACGGAGCCCGATGCCGGCCTGAATGGCCGTAGCCTGCTGTATCCGCGCGGGAAAGTGCTGGGCGGCAGTTCCTCTATCAACGGCATGATCTACATGCGCGGACAGGCCCGCGATTACGAGCAATGGGCGCAGCTGAGCGGCGATGAATCGTGGCGCTGGGAGCATGTACTGCCGCTGTTCAAGAAGAGCGAAGATCACTACAACGGCGCCAGTGAATTCCACGGTGCCGGCGGCGAATGGCGAGTTGAGAAGCAGCGGCTGTCATGGAAAATACTGGACGCATTCCGCGATGCTGCGGCCGAAACGGGCATTCCTAAAACCGATGATTTCAACCGTGGCGATAACGAAGGCTGCGGCTATTTCGACGTCAACCAGAAGCGCGGCATCCGCTGGAATGCATCCAAGGCTTTTTTGCGTACGGCGACCCGTCGCGGCAATTTGGAAATCATGACCGGCTGCCAGGTGCAGCGCCTGCTGCTTGAGCGCGGCGAGCAGGGGCTGGTCTGCAAAGGCGTGGAATTTTCCGGCGGCGGCAAGCAGTGGACTGCGGAAGCCAGCCGCGAAACCCTGCTCAGCGCCGGCGCGGTCGGCTCGCCGCAGATCTTGCAGATGTCCGGCATCGGGCCGGCCGCTTTGCTGCAGCAATATCAGATCCCTGTCATGCTGGATGCGCCTGGCGTCGGCGAAAATCTGCAAGACCATTTGCAGATCCGCATGGCGTTCAAGGTCAATGGCGTACAGACCTTGAATACGATGAGCAGCAGTTGGCTGGGCAAGGCCAGGATCGGCATGCAATATCTGCTGACGCAGAGCGGTCCGATGTCGATGGCGCCCTCGCAGCTGGGCGCTTTCGCGAAGTCGGATGCGACACAAGCTAGCGCCAATCTGGAGTATCACGTGCAACCCCTGTCGCTGGAAAAATTCGGCGATCCCTTGCACGATTTTCCGGCTTTCACCGCCAGTGTCTGCAACCTGCGGCCGAGTTCGCGCGGCCATGTGCGGATTGCCTCCGGCAATGCGGAAACTGCGCCCAAGATCACGCTGAATTACCTGGCTACCGAAGAAGATCGTAAGGTTGCCGCGGCTTCGGTACTGCTGACCCGTAAAATCGCCGCGGCGCCGGCTTTGCGGCCCTTTGCGCCGGAAGAATTCAAGCCTGGCTTGCAGTACCGGACTGAAGACGACTTGATCAAGGCGGCGGGCGAAGTCGGCACCACCATCTTTCATCCAGTGGGGACCTGCAAGATGGGACGGCCGGACGATCCGCTGGCGGTGGTCGACAGCAAGTTGCGGCTCAAGGGCGTGGCGGGCTTGCGCGTGGTGGACGCTTCCGTGATGCCTACCATTACTTCCGGCAACACCAATTCGCCCACCTTGATGATTGCAGAGATGGCGGCGAAGTTCATCATGGAAAGCAGCCCTTAATTGGCCGCATATTGTGTGTTTTAAATTATTTTGTAAGACATAGCTGATTTTCAGCTCAGTTTTTGTATAGTATTTCTACGTATTGCCCCGTCAGAGTGGCACCGGTAGTATCCGTAAAAAAATATAAGGCTGATAAGGTGGATGCCATATCATCTATCGGCGCGGGATGTTCCGAATAAAGCAACATCAATGGGAGACCAGATGACCGACATCATCTTGGAGACAAAAAACCTGACGAAGGAGTTCAGGGGGTTTACGGCCGTCAATGCCGTCAACCTGCAGGTGGAGCGTGGCCATATCCATGCCCTGATCGGCCCTAACGGCGCCGGCAAGACGACTTGCTTCAATCTGCTGACCAAATTCCTGATTCCGACCACCGGCCAGATTCTCTTCAACGGCCGCGACATTACGCCCGATGCGCCGGCCCAGATCGCGCGCCAGGGCATTATCCGTTCCTTCCAGATATCTGCAGTGTTTCCGCACCTGAGCGTGATGGAGAACGTCCGTATCGGCCTGCAGCGCAAGCTTGGTACCTCCTATCATTTCTGGAAAAGCGGCAAGTCGCTGGCGCAGCTGAACCAGCGCGCCATGGAGCTGCTGGCGGAAGTCGACCTGACCGAGTTCGCCGATACCCTCACTGTCGACCTGCCTTACGGCCGCAAGCGGGCATTGGAAATCGCCACCACGCTCGGCATGGAGCCGGAGCTGATGCTGCTGGACGAACCGACCCAGGGCATGGGCCATGAAGACGTCGATCGTGTCACGGCGCTGATCAAGAAGGTGTCTGTCGGCCGCACCATCCTGATGGTGGAGCACAACATGAATGTGGTATCCGGCATCTGCGACAAGATCAGCGTACTGCAGCGCGGCGCCATGCTGGCTGAGGGCCGCTACGAAGAAGTATCGAAGAATACGTTGGTGATGGAGGCCTATATGGGCACCAGCGCCGAAGCACTGGTGGGAGCGCATTGATGGCCGCTGTTCATTCCTCGTCGCCCGCAGCCGCAGCATCTGCCCAGGGCACGATTGCACTCAGCATTGAAAACCTGCAAGCCTGGTATGGCGAATCGCACATCCTGCACAACGTCAACCTGAGTGTGCACAAGGGCGAAGTGGTGACGCTGCTGGGGCGCAACGGCGCTGGCCGCACCACCACCATGCGCGCGATCATGGGCCTGACCGGGACGCGCAAGGGCTCGATCAAGATCGGCGGCGTCGAAACCATCGCGCTGCCGACTTACAAGATCGCCCACCATGGCGTTGGCTATTGCCCCGAAGAGCGGGGCATTTTTTCGTCCCTGTCGACTGAAGAAAACCTGCTGTTGCCGCCGTCCTTGTCGACCACGGAAAAGGGCATGTCGGTGGAAGAAATCTACGACATGTTTCCCAATCTGAAAGAGCGCAGGAACAGCCAGGGCACGCGGCTTTCCGGCGGCGAGCAGCAGATGCTGGCGGTCGCGCGCATCTTGCGCACAGGCGCGCGCTTGCTGCTGCTGGACGAGATTTCCGAAGGCCTGGCGCCGGTGATCGTGCAGACGCTGGCGCGCATGATCACGACCCTGAAAGCGAAGGGTTATACGATCGTGATGGTGGAGCAGAACTTCCGTTTTGCCGCGCCGCTGGCAGACCGCTTTTACGTGATGGAACATGGCCAGATCGTCGAGTCGTTTGCGTCGTCGCAGCTGGAAGAGAAGATGCCGGTACTGAATGCTTTGCTAGGTGTGTAGGTCTGCAGGTTGACGTTAGGGAGCGTCCTTGATTGCGCGGCAGCGCGCTAAAGGAACACGGGTGGTTTAAAAATGGAGAAGACAATGAATATCAAATTGAAGACCTTGGCAGTTGCGGTGGGCAGCACAATCGCTTTCGGCGCAGCACTGCCGGCGTCGGCGCAGGTTTCGGGCGATGTGATCAAGATCGGCTTCATCACCGACATGTCGAGCGTCTATTCCGATATCGACGGCCCCGGCGGCGCGGAAGCAATCAAGATGGCGATCGCTGACATGGGCGGCAGCATCAACGGCAAGAAGATCGAACTGATCGTGGCGGATCATCAGAACAAGGCGGATATCGCGTCGAGCAAGGCGCGCGAGTGGTTCGACCAGCAAGGGCTGGACATGCTGATCGGCGGCACCAACTCCGGCACGGCGCTGGCGATGGCCAAGATCGCGGCGGAAAAGAAAAAGCCGTTCTTTGAAATCGGCGCCGGCAGCACCCGCCTGACCAATGAAGAATGCACGCCGTATACTGTGCACTATGCCTACGATACCTACGCGCTGGCGCATGGCACCGGTTCGCAGGTGGTGAAGCAGGGCGGCAAGAGCTGGTACTTCATCACTGCCGACTATGCTTTCGGCGCTTCGCTCGAAAAAGACACCACCGCGGTAGTGAAGTCGTCCGGCGGCACGGTGCTGGGCTCGGTCAAGCATCCGCTCAACGCTTCTGATTTTTCTTCCTTCATGCTGCAGGCGCAATCGTCCAAGGCGCAGATCATCGGCCTGGCCAACGCCGGCGGCGACCTGATCAATGCGGTCAAGGCGGCCAATGAATTCGGCGTCACCAAGAACGCCAAGCTGGCTGGCCTGCTGGTGTTCATCAACGATATCCATTCGCTGACCTTGAAGCAGACGCAGGGCATGTACCTGACCGACAGCTGGTACTGGGACCAGAATGCGGAATCGCGTGCCTGGGCCAAGCGCTATTTTGAAAAGATGAAGAAGGAACCTTCCAGCCTGCAGGCTGGCGATTACTCGGCGGCGATGCAGTACCTGACAGCGGTTAAAGCCATCGGCACTGACGATGGCGACAAGGTGATGGCGCAGCTGCGCAAGAGCAAGTTCAACGACATGTATGCGAAGAATGCGTATCTGCGCCCTGACGGCCGCGTGGTGCACGACATGATGCTGTACCAGGTCAAGGCGCCGGCCGATTCCAAATATCCTTGGGACTATCTGAACAAGATCGAAACCATCCCGGGCGAGCAGGCATTCACGCCCAAGGCCGAGAGCAAGTGCGCGTTGTGGAAGTGATGGCGCGCTGATTCTCTGAGCGTTATGCCTGGCCTGGCCAGTTCTGGGCGCGCGTGGGTCTCTTAGGAGATCCGCGCGCCTTTGCGCTGTTTGATTGTTCTTCACTCGCACGAGTGATTTTTAGATGATATTGCCATGGAAATTTTCGGCATTCCCTTGCAAGCCTTGATGAGCCAGCTGTTGCTGGGACTGGTCAACGGCTCTTTTTATGCCATGCTGTCGCTCGGCCTGGCGGTGATCTTCGGCCTGCTCAACGTGATCAACTTCGCGCACGGCGCGCTGTACATGATGGGCGCTTTCCTGGCCTGGATCGGGCTGACCTATTTCAACCTCAACTACTGGGTGATGCTGGCCCTGGCGCCGCTGCTGGTGGGGCTGTTCGGCATTGTCATCGAAAAGACCATGCTGCGCTGGCTGTACAAGCTGGACCATCTGTACGGCTTGCTGCTGACCTTCGGCATCACCTTGATGGTGGAAGGCATCTTCCGCTCGTTCTACGGCGTCTCCGGGCAGCCGTATTCGGTGCCTGACGCTTTGAGCGGCGCCACCGACCTCGGCTTCATGGTGCTGCCGAATTATCGCGCCTGGGTGGTCCTGGCCTCATTGACGGTGTGTTTCGCCACTTGGTTCGTGATCGAGAAGACCAAGCTCGGCGCTTACCTGCGCGCCGGTACCGAGAATCCGAAGCTGGTGGAAGCGTTCGGCATCAACGTGCCGCTGATGGTGACGCTGACCTACGGCTTCGGCGTCGCTTTGGCGGCCTTTGCCGGGGTGCTGGCGGCGCCGGTGATCCAGGTCTCGCCACTGATGGGTTCCAACCTGATTATCGTCGTCTTCGCGGTTGTGGTGATCGGCGGCATGGGTTCCATCATGGGTTCCATCGTCACCGGCCTGGCGCTCGGCGTGATTGAGGGACTGACCCGGGTGTTCTATCCGGAAGCGTCGGCCACGGTGGTGTTTATCGTGATGGCGATCGTATTGATGATCCGGCCAGCCGGCCTGTTCGGTAAAGAGAAATAAGAGACGGAGCAGTCATGATGAATAAGAAAATCGGTTACGGCCTGCTGCTGGCCGCCGCGCTGGCGGCGCCGTTCGGTGTCTATCCAGTATTCCTGATGAAGATCATCTGCTTTGCGCTGTTCGCCTGCGCATTCAATCTGCTGATCGGCTTTACCGGACTGTTGTCGTTTGGACATGCTGCGTTCTTTGGCGGCGCCGGTTATGTCGCCGGCTATGCCTTGCAGACCTTGGGCTTGCCGACCGAAGTTGGACTGCTGGCCGGCACCGCTGCCGGTGCGCTGATCGGCCTGGTGATGGGCAGCCTGGCGATCCGGCGGCAGGGGATCTACTTCACCATGATCACGCTGGCGCTGGCGCAGATGCTGTATTTCGTCTGTCTGCAGATGCCCTTCACCGGCGGCGAGGATGGCTTGCAAGGCGTGCCGCGCGGCCGCCTGCTGGGCTTTATCGACCTTGGCAACGACTTCACCTTGTACTACGTGGTGCTGGCGATCGCCGTGGCTGGCTTTGCCCTGATCGTGCGTACCGTCAATTCTCCTTTCGGCCAGGTGCTGAAAGCGATCAAGGAAAACGAGCCGCGCGCGATTTCCCTGGGCTACGACGTCAACCGCTACAAGCTGCTGGCCTTCGTGCTGTCGGCGGCGCTGTCGGGCCTGGCCGGTTCTACCAAGACCCTGGTGCTGGGCTTTGAAACGCTGACCGATGTGCACTGGACCATGTCCGGACTGGTGGTGTTGATGACGCTGGTGGGCGGCCTCGGCACCATCATCGGGCCGATTGTCGGTGCGTTGATCATTATCATGCTGGAAAACAAGCTGGGCGATATCGGCAACTGGCTGGCAGGAGTGACGCATATCGAATGGTTCAGCGGCCTGGGCGAATCGGTGACGATCGTCACTGGCTTCATCTTCATCGTGTGCGTGCTGGCATTCCGGCGCGGGATCGTCGGCGAGATTTCCGCCGCATTAAACAAGCGCTGGTCTTCTGGCAGCAGTTGATTCTTTATTGCGCAGTTTGCCGCTGGCGAAAAGCCCGTACATGAGAAGTTATGTACGGGCTTTTTCTTTAGGCAAGCACTAGGTTTGATTGCTTAAATAATAGGCAGATAACGGCACACACGATATGTTGCCTATTTGAACTTAGCGCTCCATGCCAGATGACGGAATTACTTGGGTAGCTATGACGAAATAACATAGCCGGAAGCTAAGCCAATGCCACATGCCGGAAGTAGAATTGCCTGTTTTATTTCCTTCCTGAGCCAGCGCCCCTTTGGCTGACAGCCTTCCAATTTTTTATCTGTACATCCATGCCTGAGTTATTCCCTGATTTTCTCATTCTGGCGCTTGCCAGTTTCCTTGCCGGTTTGATTGATGCGGTGGTCGGAGGAGGGGGACTGATCCAGATCCCCGCTCTGTTCGCGATGCTGCCCAATGGCGCACCCGCCACTATTTTTGGCACCAATAAACTGGCGGGTATCTTCGGCACTGGCGCCGCGGCGGTAAATTTTGCACGACGGGTAAAGATAGCCTGGAACTCTGCGTTGCCTGCGGCCGGGGCGGCTTTCCTGTTTGCCTTCCTTGGTGCCTATACCGTTACCCACATCCCGACCGAAGCGATCCGCAAGTCTTTGCCCTTTATCTTGTTGGCTGTTGCCGTCTACACGGTGAAGAAGAAAGATTTCGGCAGTATTCACGCACCGCTGCATACAGGTTCCAAAGAGAAGCTGTTGGCGATGCTGATTGGCGGCGGCATCGGATTTTATGACGGTGTTTTCGGCCCTGGTACAGGTAGCTTCCTGATTTTCCTATTTGTGCGGTTTTTCGGTTTCGATTTCCTGGCGGCGTCGGCTGTATCCAAGGTTATCAATGTTGCGACTAACCTGGCGGCCTTGCTGTGGTTTGGATATAGCGGGCATATCATCTGGCAGCTTGGATTGGTTATGGCTATCTGTAATGTCGGCGGTTCTTTGGTGGGCACCAGATTGGCGCTGAAACACGGAAGTGGTTTTGTCAGGAAGTTGTTCTTATTCGTGGTATCGGTGTTGATTCTAAAAACTGGCTACGATGCCTTCCTAAAATAAGGCTGAGAATTTCTAACAAAGCGGCGATTGTTCCACGTGAAACAATCGCCGCTTTTGTTTTTACCGCACAATATTCATATGTTCCACGTGAAACATCTGTTGTATGTCCGGCATACGAATGTATGGCAGGGCTGCATGCTTTATAATCACCCCTCTGCTTACCATTATTCATCGTCTCCAAGAGGCGCACTATGCTTTTTCCTACACATTTTGATGTAATCGTTGTTGGCGGCGGTCACGCCGGCACCGAAGCCGCGCTGGCGTCCGCCCGCATGGGCCAAAAAACGCTATTGTTGACACACAATATCGAGACACTCGGCCAGATGTCGTGCAACCCGTCGATTGGTGGGATAGGCAAGGGCCATCTTGTGAAGGAGGTCGATGCCATGGGCGGCGCGATGGCCATCGCCACCGATGAAGCGGGTATCCAGTTCCGTATCCTGAATTCCTCCAAAGGCCCGGCAGTGCGGGCGACGCGGGCGCAAGCCGACCGCATCCTGTACAAGCAAGCCATCCGCTCACGCCTGGAAAACCAGGAAAACCTGTGGTTGTTCCAGCAGGCGGTAGATGATTTGCTGGTGGAAGGCGACCGTGTCGTCGGCGCCGTCACCCAGGTCGGCATCCAGTTTCGCAGCCGGGCAGTGGTGCTGACGGCAGGTACTTTCCTGGATGGGAAGATCCACGTCGGCCTGAATAACTATTCGGCCGGACGTGCCGGCGACCCTCCGGCGATTTCGCTGTCGGCGCGCCTGAAGGAATTGAAGCTGCCGCAAGGGCGCCTCAAGACCGGCACGCCGCCGCGCATCGACGGTCGCACCATCGATTTTTCCGTGATGGAACCGCAGCCTGGCGATCTTGATCCAGTACCGGTATTTTCCGTCATGGGCAACGCCGCCATGCACCCGCAGCAACTGCCATGCTGGATTACCCATACCAACCAGCAAACGCACGATATCATCCGCGCCGGCCTCGACCGCAGCCCGATGTACACCGGTGTTATCGAAGGAGTGGGGCCGCGCTACTGCCCATCGATCGAGGACAAGATCCATCGTTTCGCCAGCAAGGATTCGCATCAGATCTTCCTCGAGCCGGAAGGCCTGACCACCAATGAGTTTTACCCTAATGGTATTTCGACAAGCCTGCCGTTCGACGTCCAGCTGGCGCTGGTGCACTCGATGCGCGGGCTGGAGAATGCGCATATCCTGCGCCCCGGCTACGCCATCGAATACGACTACTTCGATCCGCGCGGCTTGAAGGCTTCGCTGGAAACCAAGCAGATCCAGGGCTTGTACTTTGCCGGCCAGATCAACGGCACTACCGGTTACGAAGAAGCCGCTGCGCAAGGCATGCTGGCTGGCCTGAACGCCGCCTTGCAGACACAAGAGCGCGATGCCTGGACACCGCGCCGCGATGAAGCCTATCTCGGCGTGCTGGTCGACGACCTCATCACCCAAGGGGTGCAGGAGCCGTATCGCATGTTCACCAGCCGCGCCGAATACCGCTTGAGTTTGCGTGAAGACAATGCCGACCTGCGTCTGACGGAAATCGGCCGCCAGCTTGGCTGCGTCGGCGATGTCCAGTGGGCTCAGTTTGAAAAGAAGCGCGAAGCGGTTGCGGTCGAGATGGAGCGCCTGCGTTCCACGTGGGTGAATCCGCGCATCGTCGCCGCTGCGGAAGCCGAGCGCTTGCTGGGCAAGCCGATGGAGCGCGAATATGCATTGGTCGATCTGCTGCGCCGGCCAAATGTTACTTATGAACAATTAATGACGCTGAAGGGCGTCGATGGCCAGGAACTCGGCGGTCCGGGCGTGCAGGATGACAGCGTCAAGGAACAGGTCGAGATCCAGGTCAAGTACGCCGGCTATATCGACCGCCAGGCGCGCGAAGTCGAGCGTCACGAGCACAATGAAAACCTCAAGCTGCCGGCCGATCTCGACTATATGGAAGTGCAGGCCCTGTCGATCGAAGTGCGGCAGAAGCTGAACCTGCACCGGCCGGAAACCTTCGGCCAGGCTTCGCGCATTTCAGGCGTCACGCCGGCGGCCTTGTCGCTGCTGCTGGTGCATCTGAAAAAGGGCGGCATGAAGCGCCTGAATGCGGATGACCAGGCGGCCTAGAAAAAGCGCATTGCATGAAAAACAACGACCGCCCAGGTAATTGCCGGGATAATCAAGGAGTGGCAGCATGAGTTCAACGCAGACCGCGTCGCTGGAAGCGAGCCTGCAGCAGGGTGCACAAACATTAGGCATTACGCTGGATCAGCAG
>NZ_DATMRB010000037.1:0-50637 GCF_035566555.1 Collimonas sp. | reverse complement strand
TGCGCGGTTCCGTTGGGGTCAATGACCACAACATGGTATCCGTTTCGCGCATGTTGCCGAACGCTTAACCTCATACTAAGGAGTTATTATGCCTAGAGTAAAACGTGGGGTTACAGCTCGTGCCCGTCATAAAAAAGTTCTTAACCTTGCCAAGGGTTACCGCGGTCGCCGCAGTAAAGTCTACCGTGTAGCCAAGCAAGCAGTCATGCGCGCTGGTCAATACGCGTACCGTGACCGCCGCAACAAGAAGCGCGTATTCCGTGCTTTGTGGATCGCCCGTATCAACGCCGCTTCCCGTGAGCATGGCGTGACATACAGCGTATTCATGAACGGTCTGAAGCGTGCTTCGATCGAACTGGACCGTAAGGTTCTGGCTGATATGGCAGTGATGGACAAGCCAGCGTTTGCTGCGATTGTCAATCAAGTCAAGGCCAACATCGCTGCGTAAGTTTCTTATGTAGTTTTGCCAGTGCCGTGCAGTTCTGCGGTGTGGCAATCCCGAGCGGGGCAGAGGTCAACACCTTATGCCCCGTTTGTGTTTTTAACCGCCACTTTTCGTGTTTGCGGAAGAGTTCAAGAGTCGCCTGGCTTGTCCTGTGGCGTATTGCTCTGTCCCTGACTGGATAGATGGGTGTATTTCGGCTTCAATGGAGCAGGAAAACTGCATGAATTCCCTAGAACAACTAGTAACGCAAGCCCAGGCTGATTTCATCGCCGCTGTCGACGCCGCCGCGCTGGAAAACGCGAAAGCCAAATACCTCGGCAAGACCGGCCAGATCACGGAGCAGATGAAGGGGCTGGGCAAGCTGGCGCCGGACGAGCGCAAAGTCCAGGGCGCCGTCATCAATACCGCCAAAGAGCAGATCGAAGCCGCGCTGACCGCGCGCCGTGATGCCTTGGCCAATGCGCAGATGCAAGAGCGCCTGAATGCGGAAGCGATCGATGTCACCTTGCCGGGCCGCGGCCGCGGCGTCGGCGGCATCCATCCTGTGATGCGCTCCTGGCAGCGCATCGAGGAAATTTTCCGTTCGATCGGTTTCGATGTGGCCGACGGCCCCGAAATCGAAACCGACTGGACCAACTTTACCGCCTTGAACAGCCCGGAAAACCACCCGGCGCGTTCAATGCAGGACACCTTCTACATCGAAGGCAACGACACTGAAGGCAAACCGCTGCTGCTGCGCACCCACACCAGCCCGATGCAGGTGCGTTATGCGCGCATGAACAAGCCGCCGATCAAGGTCATCGCCCCCGGTCGCACCTACCGCGTCGACAGCGACGCCACCCATTCGCCGATGTTCCATCAGGTCGAAGGCTTGTGGATCGCCGAAGACATCAGCTTCGCCGACCTCAAGGGCGTCTACCTGAATTTCGTCAAGGCTTTCTTCGAAACCGACGATCTGCAAGTGCGTTTCCGCCCATCCTATTTCCCGTTCACCGAACCTTCGGCCGAGATCGACATTGCCTTCGGCAGCGGTCCGCTGAAAGGGCGCTGGCTGGAAGTCTCGGGCGCCGGCCAGGTGCATCCGAATGTGGTGCGCAACATGGGCCTGGATCCTGAGCAGTTCATCGGCTTCGCGTTCGGCTCCGGCATCGAGCGTTTGACCATGCTGCGCTATGGCATCAACGATCTGCGCCTGTTCTACGAAGGCGATCTGCGTTTCCTGAAACAATTTAACTAAAAGCTCCTCGCCGAAGACGCTGCGACAGGCTTGCCCTTGTGCCTCGCCGATCCAGCGTTCCTTGCTTCTGTGACTAAAGGTTTTTGAAGGTTTTACCTATGCAATTCTCTGAAAGCTGGCTGCGTTCCATGGTCGATCCGAAGATGACTTCGGACGAATTGTCCCACCTGCTGACCATGTCCGGTCTCGAAGTGGAAGAGGTCGAGCCGGTCGCGCCGCCCTTTACCAATATCGTGGTGGGCCTGGTGGTCGAGACCGCCAAGCATCCGAATGCCGATCGCCTGAATGTCTGCCAGGTCGACGTCGGCGCCGGCGCCATGCTGAACATCGTCTGCGGCGCGCCGAACGTGCGCCCGGGCCTCAAGGTGCCGTGCGCCATGGTCGGCGCCATCCTGCCGCCGGGCGCCGATGGCAAGCCGTTCGAGATCAAGCTGGGCCAGCTGCGCGGCGTCGAGTCGCAAGGCATGCTGTGCTCGGCGCGCGAACTGAAACTGTCGGAAGAGCACGGCGGTCTGCTGGAACTGCCGGACGATGCACCGGTGGGCCAGAATTTCCGCGATTATTTCGAACTCAACGACCTCAAGTTCACCATCAAGCTGACGCCGAACAAGGCGGATTGCCTGTCGGTGCTGGGCGTCGCGCGCGAAGTGTCGGCCTTGACCGGCACGCCCCTCAAGCAACCGCAGTACAAGACTGTCGCTGCGACTATTACAGAAACCTTGCCGGTCAAGATTTCCGCGCCTGATTTGTGCGGCCGTTTCTCCGGCCGCGTGATCCGCGGCCTCAACGCCAAGGCGCCGACGCCGCAATGGATGAAGCAGCGCCTGGAGCGCAGCGGCCAGCGTCCGATCTCGGCGCTGGTGGACATCTCCAACTACGTGATGCTGGAGCTGGGCCGTCCCAGCCACGTGTTCGACCTTGACAAGATCCACGGCGGCCTCGATGTACGCTGGGGCAAGGCCGGCGAATCACTGAAGCTGTTGAACGGCAATACCGTCAGCGTTGACGACTGGATCGGCGTGATCGCCGACGACCGCCAGATCGAATCGCTGGCCGGCATCATGGGCGGCGACGCCACCGCAGTATCGCTGGAAACGCAAAACATCTACCTGGAAGCCGCTTTCTGGTGGCCGCAAGCGATCCAGGGCCGCGCCCGCCGCTTCAATTTCTCGACCGATGCCGGCCATCGTTTCGAGCGCGGCGTGGATTTCGCCACCACCGTCGAGCACATCGAGCGCATCACCGCCTTGCTGGTCGAAATCTGCGGCACGTCTGCGACCCAGATCGGTCCGATCGACGACCAGAGCGTCAACCTGCCCAAGCGCGATCCGGTCAAGGTCCGCACCGCGCGCGCGATCCGGGTCATCGGCGTGCCTTTGTCGGATAGCCAGATCGCTGATATTTTCACCCGCCTGGGACTGGCGTTCACGCAAGAGAACGGCGTGTTTTCGGTGACGCCGCCGTCCTACCGTTTCGATATCGAGATCGAGGAAGACCTGATCGAGGAAATCGCCCGCGTCTACGGCTTTGAGAATATCCCGGCCTTGCCGCCGGTGGCGCCGAACGCGATGTACATCGCGCCGGAAAACCAGCGCTCGCTGTTCACTTCGCGCCGCCAGCTGGCTGACCTGGATTACCAGGAAGTGATCAATTTCAGTTTCGTCGAAGCCGCATGGGAAGCCGACTTCGCCGGCAACCTGGCGCCGATCAAGGTGCTCAACCCGATTGCCAGCCAGATGGGCGTGATGCGTTCGACCCTGGTCGGCAGCCTGGTCGCCAACGTCAAATACAATCTGAACCGCAAGCTGAACCGCGTGCGGATTTTTGAAACCGGCGCGGTCTACATGCGCGACCAGCAGGTCGAGAACGGTCCGCTGGCAGTGGCCGGCTATGCGCAGCCGAAGCGGATCGCCGCCCTGGCTTACGGTCCGCAAGCCGATGAGCAATGGGGCCAGGCTAGCCGCAACGTCGATTTCTTCGACGTCAAGGCTGATCTGGAAGCGCTGTTTGCACCGGTGGTTTTACGTTTTGCCAAAATCGAACATCCGGCGCTGCATCCCGGCCGTTCGGCGCAAGTGCTGCTGGGCGATCAAGCCATCGGCTTCATAGGCGAGCTGCATCCGCGCCTGCAACAGAAATATGAATTGCCGCTGGCGCCGGTGCTGTTTGAAGTCGACGGCCTGGCGTTGCAGCAACGGCAAGTGCCGGCTTACACCGAAATTTCGAAATTCCCGGCGGTGGTGCGCGATCTTGCAGTGGTGGTAAAACAAGCGGTTTATGCGCAGGATTTGATGGATGTCTTTGCTGCTGAGCAGCAAGGCAATCCGGCCTGCCGGATTCTGCAAGCCATTGTTTTATTTGATGAATATCATGGCAAAGGACTGGAAAATGACGAAAAAAGTCTTGCTTTCCGGTTTACCTTGCAAGATACTGAAAACACCCTCCAAGATGACACCGTAGAAGCCGCCATGGCTGCTTTGATCGCTGCTGTCAGCAAGGTGCCAACAGCAAAATTACGGACTTGATTTGCCTTCAATCCACGTAATTTAATGATAAAACCTGCGGTAGAAAGCTGGATGCGCGCGCTCAAGCGCGGCTCCGGCGGCAGCAATCCAGAAGACAGGGGCGTAACGACAGAATGAACAATATGCAGACAGTAGAATTTGAATCCGTTCTGGACGCCGACCTGAACCGGGCGATGCGTGAAGCGCAAGCCCGTTCGCAGGCGGAAAAGAATTTACCGACACTGACCAAGGCGGAACTGGCTGAACTTTTGTTTGAACAGGTTGGTCTCAACAAGCGTGAAGCCAAAGACATGGTGGAAACGTTTTTCGATGAAATCCGCGATGCGCTGGAGCGTGGCGAGTCGGTGAAGTTGTCCGGCTTCGGCAATTTCCAGCTGCGCGACAAGCCGCAGCGTCCGGGCCGCAATCCGAAAACCGGGGAAGAGATTCCTATCACCGCGCGCCGCGTGGTGACTTTCCACGCCAGCCAGAAACTCAAGGGCATGGTTGAAGCCGCAAGCCTGCAACCCATCCAGCCTATTCAACAGTTTGCCGCAGCCCTTCCAGCTAATTCATGAACGATCGCATTAGTAAAACCGAGCTAGTCGTGTTGCCGCCGATTCCGGCCAAGCGCTATTTCACCATTGGCGAAGTGAGCGACCTGTGCGGCGTCAAGCCGCATGTGCTGCGTTATTGGGAGCAGGAATTCACCCAGCTCAAGCCGGTCAAGCGGCGCGGCAACCGCCGTTATTACCAGCATCACGAAGTGCTGCTGATCCGCCGCATCCGCGAGCTGCTGTACGAACATGGCTTTACCATCAGCGGCGCGCGCAACAAGCTCGACGGCCGCCTGGGCATTGCCGCGGAAGCAGAGCAGGCCGCCGAAGCCAGGCAGAACGAGGTGAGCCTGGTCGAGGTGCGTCACGAGCTTGAGCAGATACTGGCGCTGCTGATACCCAAAACCGAGCCAGCCGTAGAATAACTACTGAACAGAGAGGGGAGAGAAATCTCTCCTTTTTTGTATTTGGATCAATACCTTTCTTTGCAATTTAACCGTTTTATCTAATTAGTTGGAGACAGAAGCGCACGGCGAGTGTAAATCGTCGCGCTTCGGCGACTCTTAAACACTCGCCGTGCGCCACTTCCCGTGCAGCCACTCGCCGTGCGCCTCTGTCCCGCAAGAATGACACTTATGCTCAGCGACCCGCGTTTCCCGAATCTCTTCATCCTTAACCATCCGCTGATCCAGCACAAGCTGACGCACATGCGCAGCAAGGAAACCTCGACCCGCACTTTCCGGCAACTGCTGCGGGAAATCACCTTATTGATGGGCTATGAAATCACGCGCGACCTGCCGCTGACCACACAGCTGATCGAGACGCCGATGCAGAGCATGGAGGCGCCGGTGATTGCCGGGCGCAAGCTGGCAGTGGTGCCGGTGCTGCGTGCCGGTATCGGCATGAGCGACGGTCTGCTGGACCTGGTGCCTTCGGCGCGGGTGGGGCATATCGGCGTCTATCGCGATCCGGATACGCACCAGCCGGTGGAGTATCTGGTGCGCTTGCCGGATCTGGCGGAGCGCATCTTCATCGTTTGCGATCCGATGGTGGCGACCGGCAATTCGGCGGTGCATGCGGTGGATGTGCTGAAGAAGCGCGGCGTCAGCGATGAGCAGATCATCTTCCTGGCGCTGGTGGCTGCGCCTGAGGGCGTGCAGGTGTTCCAGGATGCGCATCCCGGCGTCAAGCTGTATGTGGCGAGCCTGGATTCGCATCTGGACGCACACGCTTACATCGTGCCAGGCCTGGGCGATGCCGGCGACCGCATATTCGGCACCAAGTAAGTCGTACGTAAACCCAGCTGCGCAGCAGTCAAATGGGGTCAGAGTAATTTTCGCGAAGAACCGCGAAAATTACTCTGACCCCATTTGACGGACTACGGAGTACATCCGATAGCTGTCGATCTCTTCAGACAGCCGTCTTAAGCCAGCATTTTCAACACCAACTCCGCCACCGCAACCGAAGAAGCCGGATTCTGACCAGTGATCAGGTTGCCGTCGGCTACAGCATAACTACCCCAGTCCGCTCCCTTGCTGTAATCGCCGCCAAGGCGTTTCAGTTCGGCTTCCACCAGGAAGGGCACGATATCGGTCAGCTGCACCGCTGCTTCTTCGCTGTCCGAGAAGCCGGTAACTTTTTTTCCCTTGACCAGCGGTGTGCCGTCCGCAGCGCGCACATGACGCAGCACACCGGGCGCGTGACAGACCGCGGAAACTGGCTTACCTGCGGCATGAAAGGCTTCGATCAGCGCGATCGAATCCTTGTCTTCCGCCAGATCCCACAATGGACCATGCCCGCCCGGATAAAACACGGCGTCATAATCTTTCGCCTGAACTGCGGACAGCTTGATGGTCGACGCCAGTGCCGCTTGCGCTGCACTGTCCTTGCGGAAGCGCTCGGTGGCTTCGGTCTGGGCGTCCGGCTCGTCGCTTTTCGGATCCAGCGGCGGCTGGCCGCCCTGCGGCGAGGCCAGGGTCAGCTTGGCGCCGGCATCCAGGAACGCGTAGTAGGGAGCAGCGAATTCTTCCAGCCAGAAACCGGTTTTCTTGCCTGTGTCGCCCAGTTTGTCGTGCGAAGTCAGTACCATTAATATGTTCATATCAAATCCTTGTGTGTGACGATAGTAGGAACGTTTATTCGTCGCCAGTGCGTATCACCAGCTTGCCGAAGTTCTTGCCTTCCAGCAGACCCATGAAAGCTTGCGGCGCATTTTCCAGGCCGTCGACGATGTCTTCGCGGTATTTCATCTTGCCGGCGGCGAGCCAGCCGCTCATTTCCTTGAAGAATTCCGGATAGCGGTGGCCGTAGTCGTCAAAGATGATGAAGCCTTGCATCTTGATACGGCGGGTCAACAGGCGGCGCATCAGCGACGGCAGGTGATCCGGGCCTTCCGGCTTGCCGGTGGCGTTGTAGCTGGCGATCATGCCGCACAAGGGCACCCGCGCTTTTGCGTTCAGCAAGGGCAGCACGGCCTCGAATACAGCGCCGCCGACATTTTCAAAGTAGACGTCGATGCCTTTGCCGCAGGCTGCCGCCAGCTGTTGCGGAAAATCCGCTGCGCGATGGTCGATGCAGGCGTCGAAGCCCAGTTCTTCCACTGCGTATTTGCACTTGTCGGCGCCGCCGGCGATGCCGACCACGCGGCAGCCCTTGAGCTTGGCGATCTGCCCGACCACCGAGCCGACCGCGCCGGTGGCAGCCGCCACCACCACGGTTTCTCCAGCTTGCGGCTGGCCGATGTCGAGCAAGCCCATATAGGCAGTGAAGCCAGGCATGCCGAGCAGGCCGAGTGCGTAGGATGGCTTGCCCAGCTTCGGATCCAGCTTGGTCAAGCCTTTGCCGTCGGACAGCGCATAGTCTTGCCAGCCGCTGTAGCTCAGCACCAGGTCACCAGCCTTGTAGGCAGGATTCTCCGACGCTTCAACCCGCGCCACCGTGCCGCCGACCATGACTTCGCCGACTTCGACCGGCGCCGCATAGGAAGGCGCATCGCTCATGCGGCCGCGCATGTACGGATCGAGCGAGAGATAGACAGTGCGCAGCAACACCTGGCCTGCGGCGGGTACCGGCAGCGGGCTTTGATCCAGCTTGAAATTCTCGGCAGTCGGTGCGCCATGCGGCCGCGAAGCCAGCAGGATGCGACGGTTGACGGTTTTGCTTTGTGACATGTTCGCTACTCCTTGGGTGGAATGAATGCCGGCGCTGCTATGCCGGCGTGGGCGGAATCAGTAATCAGTTAAGCGTCAGTTTCACAGCGCCGCTTCAAGGATCTTGCGGCTGACCGCGAGGGTATGGTCCTGGTGTTCACCGAGCCTGGTCATGCCGTGCTGTTCGAGTTGCACCAGCACTGTTTCGACCGCGGGCTGGCCCAGTTCGTAGTCCGACAAGCGGGTCTTGATGCCCATGCTTTCAAAGAATGCACGGGTGCGTTCGATGGCGAGGTCGATGCGGGCATCTTCGCTGCCTTCGGTAATCTGCCAGACGCGTTCGGCGTATTGCAGCAGTTTGGCATGTTTGCTGTGGCGGCGCACGGTCAGCAAGGACGGCAGCACGATCGCCAGGGTGCGGGCATGGTCGATATCGTATTGTGCCGTCAGTTCATGGCCGAGCATGTGGGTGGCCCAGTCTTGCGGCACGCCAGCGCCGATCAGGCCGTTGAGCGCCAGTGTCGCTACCCACATCAGGTTGGCGCGGGCGTCGTAGTCGTCCGGTTCGGCCAGCACTTTCGGCCCAGTTTCGATCAGGCTCAGCAGCAAGCCTTCGGCGAAACGGTCTTGCACCTGGCCTTGCACCGGATACGTCAGGTATTGCTCGACGGTGTGCACGAAGGCATCCACCACGCCGTTGGCAATCTGCCGCGGCGGCAGGGTGAAGGTCTTGGTCGGATCGAGAATCGAGAATTGCGGAAACACCAGCGGGCTGTGGAAGGCCAGCTTGGCCTGTATCGATTTGCGGGTGACGACGCCGCCGTTGTTCATTTCCGAGCCGGTCGCCGGCAAGGTCAGTACGCTGCCGAAGGGCAGGGCGCTGGCGATGTTGGCGCCGCGCTTGACGGCGATATCCCAGGCTTCGCCTTCGAAATGCGCAGCGGCGGCGACAAACTTGGTGCCGTCGATGACCGAGCCGCCGCCGACCGCCAGCAGGAAATCGATCTTTTGCGCGCGCACCTGCTCGACCGCCTGCATCAGCGTTTCGTAACTCGGATTCGGTTCGATGCCGGCGAACTCATGGACTTCACGCTCGCCGAGCGCTGCCTTGACTTCGGCCAGGGTGCCGCTTTTCTGGGCGCTGGCGCCGCCGTACAGGATCAGTACGCGCGCCTTGGCGGGCACCAGCTGGGACAGCTTGGCGATGGTGTCGCGGCCGAAGACGATCTTGGTAGGGTTGTAGAACTCAAAATTCAACATGGAAGTTTCCTTTGGCAAATAGGCCGCTCAAACAAGGCGAGCGGCAAAAAATGGATGCGCCTGCAAGATGCAAGCGCGTGTGTAATGTGTGGATTGTTCAGGGCGGAGCCAGCACGCTGAGGCTGATCTCCATGGCGTTTTCGAGCGGGCCGCGGTCACGCTGGAGCTTGGCCAGCAGGCTGGCGCCCAGCCACAGCTGATAGAGCATCTGCGCGGTTTTCTGCGGTTCCAGGCCGACCTGCAAGGAACCGTCGGCGATGCCTTCTGCGATGCAGTCGGCAATCCGCGCCATTACTTGCTGGGTGCCCGCGCACAAGACCAGGCGCATGTCGTCCGACAGATCGGCCACTTCCGCACTGAGCTTGACCACCAGGCACTTGTCCATGGCCTCGCCGCCGGCCTGGGTTTCGCGCCAGTTGCTCCAATAGCGCAGCAAGCGCTCGCGTGCCGGTCCGGCGCCAGCCTGCAGGACCTGGTTGAGCGCTTGCAGGTAATCTTCCACATATTGCTCCATCAGTGCCCGGCCGTACTGTTCCTTCGAGCCGAAGTAGTGATAGAAGGAGCCCTTGGGTATCGCCGCCGCACTCAGGATCTCGCTCAGCCCGACTCCGGAGAAGCCTTTGACTGCGATGATTTTCTGTCCTGCGTCGAGGATATGGCGCTTGGTGGTGTCGTAAGAGGTTCGCATGATGGATCTATTCTACATTAAAATTAGACCGGTCGTCTAATTGCGTCAAAACTGACAAATTTTAACCAAATTTTGTCAAAATGCAGTCGATTCGATACTTTGGCGTTATCCAGTCATGCTTTACCGACGACTATTCATGTTTACGCATATCCGTTATGCTGGTGGGGTTTATTATGCAATTTTCATATTTAGTCGAAAGTTGACAGTTCCCCACCCTTTTTAGCGGCGCCCATGACATCCCGTACCAACCACCACCTTGATACCTACCTGCTGCGTGTGCTGCACACTTTGCTCGTGGAAAAAAGTGTCTCGCGCACCGCCATCAAGCTGGGCCAATCGCAGCCGACCATCAGCAACACGCTCAAGCGTTTGCGCGAGCTGACCGGCGACGCCATCCTGGTGCGCGGCAAGACCGGCATGGTGCCGACGGAACGAGGACAGGAGCTGCTGGCGCTGGCCAAGCAAGGCCTGGAAGTGATCGAAAGAATCGCGGCGCCGGTGGCCGCCTTTGAAGCCGACAGCACGTCGCGGGTGTTCCATATCGGTACGCCGGATTACCTGAACATGCTGCTGATCCCGTCCATCATCGAGCAGCTGCGCAAGCGCGCGCCGGGCGCCAGCCTGATGGTGCATGCGCTGGACGCCAACCTGGACTACGCCAGCGCGCTGGAAACCGGCCGCTTCGACATGGTGATCGGCAACTGGCCTGATCCGCCCGAGCATCTGCACCTGGCGCAATTGTTCGACGACGACGTGGTGTGCATGATGCACCGCGACCATCCGGTCGCGAAGAAGGGCCTGACCCTCAAGTATTACCTGGAAATGCCGCACCTGGCGCCGACGCCTTATATAGAAGGGCACCGCAGCGGCATCGACGCCGCGCTGGCCGAACAAGGCTTGAAGCGCAACGTGCAGGTGACGATTCCGTATTTCGCGCTGGTGCCGCACGTGCTGTCGAAGTCCGATCTGATCTTCACCACCGGCCGCCAGTTTGCCGAACACATCATCGAAGACTGGCCGATCGGCATGTTTACCCTGCCGTTCGATATGCCGAAGATGCGTTTCTACATGCTGTGGCATGCGCGCTCGCACGTGGCGCCGGACGTGGTCTGGCTGCGACGCCTGATCGCCGAAGTGGCGGCCGGCCTCGGCAAGGCGCCGGCCAAGCAGGCGGTGCAGCAGATCTAGGGTGGGCACATCGTGCCCACGCGTGAATTTACTCTACGCACTTCCTATTTCTGCGCCGCGCAGGTCTGTACTCCGGTTATCGCGGTCACGCGTGGGCACGATGTGCCCACCCTACTGCTTACTTTGAGTTGTCGCTGTAGTCGACTGTTGGCCGCTGCGGCGACTTGCGTGAAGTCGCGCGCATGTACTGCGGCGCCCACGAGGTGACGTCGTGCAGCGCATCGGCCGCATGCAAAGGCCAGTAAGGATCGCGCAGCAGTTCGCGCGCCATCAGCACCAGGTCGGCCTGTTCGGTGCGCAGGATGTGCTCTGCCTGGCCGGGGTCGGTAATCATGCCGACCGTGCCGCTGGCGATGCCGGCTTCGTGCTTGACCCTGGCGGCGAACTTGGTCTGGTAGCCGGGGCCGACCGGAATGCTGGCACTGGCGATATTGCCGCCGCTGGAGACGTCGACCAGGTCGACTTCAGCTGCGCGCAGCAGGCGGCTCAAGGCTACCGTTTCATCGGCGCTCCAGCCGCCATCGATCCAGTCGGTGGCGGACAGCCGCACCAGCAGCGGCAGATCCTGCGGCCACACCTTGCGTACCGCAGCCACCACTTCCAGCACCAGGCGCACGCGGTTTTCAAACGAGCCACCGTACTGGTCGCTACGCTGATTGCTGATCGGCGACAGGAACTGGTGCAGCAGATAGCCATGCGCGGCGTGGATTTCCACCAGCTTGAAGCCGGCTTTGTGCGCACGCACGGCAGCATCGGCAAAGGCCTTGATCACACTCTTGATGCCTTCGATGCTGAGCGCGGCCGGCATGGTATAGCTGGGATCGAAGGCAATCGCCGACGGTCCGTCGGTGTGCCAGCCGCCTTGTTCCGGTCCGACCCGGCCTTGCTGTTCTTCCCACGGACGCCAGACGCTGGCCTTGCGGCCGGCATGCGCCAGCTGGATGCCCGCCACCACGCCTTGCTGTTCGATGAAGCGGGTGATGCGACTCAGCGGCGCGATATGCTCATCCTTCCAGATGCCCAGGTCTTGCGGCGAGATGCGTCCTTGCGGCAGCACGGCGCTGGCTTCGAAGATGATCAGGCCGGCGCCGCCGACTGCGCGGCTGCCCAGGTGCACCAGGTGCCAGTCGTTGGCGAAGCCGTCTTCGGCTGAATACTGGCACATGGGGGCAACGGCAATCCGGTTGGCCAGCGTCACGCCGCGTAACTTCAATGGAGAAAACAAGATGCTCATATTCTTTTCCTGTCGGTTGGTGTTGGCAAGCCCGCTGCTGGCAGGCTCACATTTCGTTGACGATGTTGAACTGCAGCGCCGCCAGGCTTGCGTACAAGCCATTGTGCGCGACCAGTTCGGCATGGCTGCCGCTTTCGACTACATGGCCGTGTTCCAGCACGATGATGCGGTCGGCCCGCTGCACGGTCGCCAGGCGGTGCGCGATCACCAGGGTGGTGCGGCCGATCATGGCCGCTTCCAGCGCGCCTTGCACGGCACGTTCGGATTCGGCGTCGAGCGCGCTGGTGGCTTCGTCCAGCAGCAGCAACGGCGGATTCTTCAGCAGGGCGCGCGCAATCGCAATGCGCTGGCGCTGGCCGCCTGACAAGCGCACGCCGCGTTCGCCGAGGAAGGATTGATAGCCTTCCGGCAGGCGTTCGATGAATTCGTCGGCTGCCGCCATCTTGGCGGCGGCGATCACTTCGGCGTCGCTGGCGCCGACGCGGCCGTAGCGGATGTTTTCCAGCGCGTTGGCGGAGAAGATGATGGTGTCCTGCGGTACGATGCCGATGGCGTTGCGCAAGGTGTGCAGGTCGAGGTACTTGATGTCGACGCCGTCGAGCTTGATGCTGCCTTGCTGCGGATCGTAGAAGCGCAGCAGCAGCTGGAACAGGGTGGTCTTGCCGGCGCCGGAAGGGCCGACCACGGCCACTGTTTCGCCAGGGCGGATATCCAGCGACAAGCCGTGCAGGGCGGCGCTCTCAGGCCGCGAGGGGTAGCGGAAGCCGATGTTTTCCAGGGTCAGGGCGGCGCCTTGCGCAGTGCGCGGCGGCAGCGTGTCGGGCAGCAGCACCGATTGCACCGGCGACTGCGCCGCCAGCAGTTCCAGCAGGCGCTCGGTGGCGCCGGCGGCGCGCTGGGCGTCGCCCATCACTTCCGCCAGGGCGCCGATGGAGCCGGCCAGCAAGGCCGCATACAGGATGAACTGGCCCAGCTCGCCGCCCGTCATGCTGCCCTGGACCACGGCATGCGCGCCCAGCCACAGCACGAACACGATAGCGCCGAACACCAGCAGGATCGCCATCATGGTCAGCAGCGAACGCGCGCGTATCCGTTCCATCGCGGTGCTGAAGGCATTTTCGATGGAGACGTCGAAACGCTGCGCCTCGATGGTTTCATGGGTGAAGGCTTGCACGGTCGGCATGGCGTTGAGGATTTCACCGGCCATGGCCGAGGCGTCGGCCACCCGGTCCTGCGAATCGCGCGACAGCTTGCGCACGCGCCGGCCATACCAGACGATAGGCAGCACCACCAGCGCCAGCATCACCAGGATGATTGCGCTCAGCTTGACGCTGGTGATGAACAGCATGATCATGCCGCCTGCGAACAGCAGCGCATTGCGCAGCGCCATCGAGATGCTGGTGCCGACCAGCGCCTGGATCAGCGTGGTGTCGGTGGTGATGCGCGACAGCACCTCGCCGGTCTTGGTGGTTTCAAAGAACTGCGGGCTCTGCGTCACGACATGCGAATACACCGCGCTGCGCAGGTCGGCGGTAACCCGTTCGCCGAGCCATGACACCATGTAAAAGCGCGCTGCGGTCGCCACGCCCAGCACACAGGCAACGCCGAACAGCGCCAGGAAATACAGGTCGATATGATTGGCGCCCTGGATCCCGCCGGTGCTGAAGCCGAGGTCGATCATTTGCCGGAACGCATACGGAATCGCCAGGGTAGCGCCGGCCGCCACCAGCAGCGCGATGCTGGCCATGGCAAACTGGCGTTTATAAGGAGCCAGGAAGGGGAATAAGCCGACGAGTGTGCCCAGACTGCGTTTTTGTGGTTCTTTGGAAGTTATTGTTGTCATGTTGGATTCTGTGTGGGCCGCGGAACCTGGCCCTGCGGTTTGCCTGCATCTGCATCAAGCTGCGATCGTACAGCACCTTCATGGATTGAATGAGTCGATTCATATTGCAATCCGTTAAGAGAGCGAACGCACTTTGCCATCGATTCAAAGGGAACTTCAACCAATTGTGGATTATCGATATACTTACTTCATTGTCTGGCAGTTTGCTAGTGTAGTGGATGTTGCGCGATAGCGCAGGGTCTCGCTGCGAAGGACCTGATTTTTTGTAGCTGAACAAGCAACTAAATGTGTCGATCCACTGATGGCAACCTTAGGAGAATCCTTTGGCTCAACTGCAGCAACCGACGCATCGGGAAAACTGCGTAGCGCAAGACGAAATTCAAGACCAGCTGGTAGCCGGCCTGCTGGCGCCACATGCCCACGTCTCGCCAAAATATCTTTACGATGTGCTGGGCTCGCACCTGTTTGCCGCCATCTGCGAACTGCCCGAATACTATCCGACCCGTACCGAAGCGGCGATCTTCGCACAGCATGCCGGCGCGATCGCAGCGGCGCTAGGCCCCGACGCGACCCTGATCGATCTTGGCGCCGGCAATTGCAGCAAGGCGGCGCGCCTGTTCCCCAGCCTGCGGCCGAAGCAGTATGTGGCGATCGACATCTCGGAAAAATTCCTGCGCGCAGCGGTCAACGCGCTGCAGCAGCAGTTCCCGAAAATCAAGATGACCTGCCTGGGCATGGACTTTTCCTCCGAGCTGGAGCTGCCTGCGACCTTGGGCGCGCAGCGCCGCCAGTTCTTCTATCCCGGCTCATCCATCGGCAATTTTGCGCCGCTGGAATCGCTGAAGTTCTTGCACAATATCCGCAAGTCCATCGCAGGCAGCGACGGCGGCCTGCTGATCGGCATCGACCTGGTCAAGGACAAGGCGATCCTGGACGCTGCCTATGACGACGCGCTGGGCGTCACCGCGGCCTTCAACCTGAATCTGCTGAACCACGTGAACCGCTTGCTGGAAGCCGATTTCCAGCCGCAGCAATGGCGCCATCGCGCCTTCTACAACGAGGCTCAGCATCGCATAGAGATGCACCTGGAAGCGCGCCAGGATCTCGTCGTCCATTGGCAGGACGGCGGCATGCGCCGCTTCGCCCAAGGCGAAAGCATTCATACCGAAAGCAGCTACAAATACACCGAGCAGGGCTTCGTTGATCTGCTGCAGCAAGCCGGCTTCGGAAAGGTCCAGACCTGGAGCGACGAACGCAACTGGTTCATGGTCTGCCATGCCCGCATCGCTTGAACGCGCAACCCGATAACAGGAAGACGATGGATACGGCGACAAGATCCGGCCTGGCCCCTGAGGCTGCAGGTCAAGCAACGCAGGCAATGCGCCATCTGGCGGCAGCTTTCGCCCGCGTGCGCGAGCAGAGCTGTCGGTTGGTGCAGCCCTTGTCGGCTGAGGATTGCTGCGTGCAGTCGATGCCTGACGCCAGTCCTGCCAAATGGCACCTGGCCCACACCACCTGGTTTTTCGAGACCTTCATCCTGGAGCGTTTCGAGAGCGCTTTCCGGCCTTTCCACCCGGCTTTCCGGGTGCTCTTCAATTCCTATTACGAAGGCGTCGGCGAACAGCATCCGCGCGCGCAGCGCGGCCTGATGACGCGGCCGGCGCTGGCGGAGGTGCTGGCTTACCGGCAGAACGTCGATCAGCGGCTGCAGGCGCTGCTGGCGCAAGCGCCGGCAGCAGACAATGCCGGCCAACTGGCGACCCTGGTCGAACTGGGTTTGCAGCACGAGCAGCAGCATCAGGAACTGCTGTTGACCGATATCAAGCATTTGCTGTCGATGAATCCCTTGCTGCCGCCATACCACGCTCCTGACGCCGTGGCCGCTGTCGGGCGGGAGCAAGCGAATGCGCTGCGCTGGCAGCCGTTCGAAGCCGGCATCGTTGAAATCGGCCACGACGGCGAGGGATTTTTCTTCGACAATGAAACCCCGCGCCACCGTCAGTTTGTCGAGCCGTTTTCCATGGCTTCGCGGCTGGTCAGCAACGCTGAATATCTGGCGTTCATGGAAGACGGCGGCTATCGCAATCCATTGCTGTGGCTGGCGGCCGGCTGGGATTGGGTGGTGCAGCAGAAGATCACGCGGCCGTTGTACTGGCAGCAGGCGCAGGCGCAATTCGATACGGCCTGGCGCGAATTCACCCTGCATGGCTTGCAGCCGCTGGCCATGCATGAAGCCGTCACTCATCTTTCCTTTTTTGAAGCGGAAGCCTATGCGCGCTGGGCCGGCGCCCGCTTGCCGACGGAGGCGGAATGGGAAGCCGCGGCGGCTGCGCAAGGAGAGGATTATTTTGATGTCGCCTGGCAGTGGACCACCAGCAGCTATGCGCCATATCCTGGCTACGTCGCCTTGCCCGGCGCCGTCGGCGAGTACAACGGCAAGTTCATGGTCAACCAGTACGTGTTGCGCGGTTCTTCGGCGGCGACGCCGCATGGCCATGCGCGCCTGAGTTACCGCAACTTCTTTCCGGCCACCGCGCGCTGGCAATTCAGCGGCATCCGGCTGGCGCGTTCTTGAATCTTTTCTGGCGCCTCATTTCGGGCAGCGGTCTATAGGAAATTGCATCTTGCTGAGATGTTCGATCAGGAAATCGACGAACACCCGAACCGCCGGCAGCAAGCCTCTCTGGGTCGGATATACCACTTGCAGATGCCCCGATGGCGTGGTCCAGTCGGGCAGTACGTGTATCAGTTTTCCTTGCGCCATCTCCTCGTTGCAGTATTCGGTCGGCAGCATGGTCAGGCCGAGATGGCGCAACGCCGCGCGCTTGCGCAGGGAAAAATCCTCCACCGCCAGGCGCGCTTCCGTCACCAGTTCGTAACGTTCGTCGTTGGGACCGTCGAGCAGCTGATGGATGCGGCGATCGCGTTCAACCGCGCCGAGGAAAGGCAGTTTTGCCAGTTCGCGCGGGTGCTTAAGGGCACCATATCTGGCCAGCAGCTCCGGCGTCGCCACCAGTACGCCGGAGGCGGAGCGCAAACGCCGTGTCGCCAGGTTGGGATCTTCATCGTCGGTAGCGCGCACCCGCACCGCGACATCCACTCCTTCCTCCAGCAGGTTGATGCGGCGATTGGTGAACAGCAAATCGATATTCACCTTGGGATAGCGCTCCAGGAAAGCTGGCAGCGCAAATGCCACTTCGGTCTGCGCAATCGCCACCACGCAGCTGACCCGCACCGTGCCGCTCGGTTCTGCCAGCGAGCTGGTGACCGCCAGTTCGGCGGCTTCGGCGGCGGCAATCACCACTTGGCAGTGCTGATAGTAGCGATTGCCGAGATCGGTCAGGGCGATGCCACGGGTGTTGCGCTGTAGCAAGCGCGCTCCCAGGCGGGCCTCCAGCTCCGAAATCCGCCGCGACAAACGCGACTTAGGGATGCCCAGGCTGCGGCCGGCTGCCGTGAAGCCACCTTCCTGCACAACATTGGCAAAGAAATAGAGGTCATTCAAGTCTTGCATGATTGTCATTCAGTGTTCTATATATGGAACAATATATCTTATTTTTGATGACTAGTTCTATTCGTGATGCAAGGTTAGGATGTGTCCAATGGTTCAACAACCAGTCAGTCAAACTCTTTGGCATCGAGAAATGGGTTCTCCGGATTGCTATGGATTTTGATCCACTCTTAATTTGATAGAACGGAATACATCATGAAACTCTTGCAAATCGACTCCAGCATTCTCGGCGACGCTTCGGCTTCGCGCCAACTCACACGCGAAGTAGTGGCCACTCTGCTGGCCGCCGACAGCGATATCGAACTGAGCTATCGCGACCTCAGTAAAGACGTGACGGCCCATCTGTCCGGCGCCACTTTTGCCGCCAAGGGCACGCCCGCTGAAAAGCGCAACCTGGCGCAAAAACTGGAAGTCGAACTGAGCGAAGCGATTCTCAACGAATTCATGGCGGCCGATGTGATCGTGGTCGGCGCACCGATGTACAACTTCAGTGTGCCGACCCAGCTCAAGGCATGGATCGACCAGATCAGTGTCGCCGGCGTTACTTTCCGATATAGCGAAAAGGGCCCGGAAGGCCTTGCCACAGGCAAGCGCGTGGTGATCGTCTCGACTTCCGGCGGCAAGCATGCCGGCGGCCCTACCGGCATCGCGCATGAAGATTATTTGAAACTGGTGTTCGGCTTCCTCGGGATTACCGATATCGAAGTGGTGCGCGCCGACGGCCTGGCCTACAGTCCGGAAGCGAAAGAAGCCGGCTTTGCGGCAGCACGCTCAAGTATCGGCAATCTGACCAGCGCAGTGGCGATGGCCTGATTTATCCGGTCGCAATGAAAAATCCGCTACCTGGTAGCGGATTTTTTACGTCTGTCGTTTTTCAATCGGCGTAGGGTGGGCACGCTTTTGTGCCCACGCGGATACCGACACAGCGTGGGCACAAAAGCGTGCCCACCCTACAAAAGCGATAACGCGGCCGGACGTCACTGGTAACTGACGTCCGGCCGCGCTGATGTAAGCATGTAGTACGGTAATACCCAGCCTGCACGATACCTGCCTGCCGCGTGATCGCCGCGGCAGGAGGATGAAAGAAAGCTGCGGTTTACGCCGCTGCCGCGCTGCTGCCGATTTCCTGGTTGGCGGCGTGGCCGGCGATTTCGATCTGGCGGTTGACGGCGCTCAGGATCGCCTTGAACGAGGCGGTCAGGGTATTGGCGTCGATGCCGACGCCAAAGCCGGTTGGCGCATCGTTCAGGCGCAGCTCGATATAGCTGGCGGCCTGGGCGTCGGCGCCGGCGCTGATCGCGTGCTCATGGAAATCCATTAGCTTGATGTCCAGCCCCAGTGCATTGACGAAGGCGTCGATCGGGCCGTTGCCTTGGCCGCTGCTGGTGTGCGCGTGGCCGTCGCGCACGATGTCGATTTCGATCTTCACCGGCTGCGCCTGGCTCGAATCCTCGCTCATGCGGTGGCCGCGATACACATACGGCGTTTGCTTGTCCAGATACTCTTGCTTGAAGATGTCGTAGATATCGCTGGCGGCGATTTCCTTGCCTGTGGCGTCGGCGGCTTTCTGGATCGCGCGGCTGAATTCGATCTGCAGGCGGCGCGGCATCGCCAGGCCGTATTCCTGTTCCAGCAGATAAGCCATGCCGCCCTTGCCGGACTGGCTGTTGACGCGGATCACGGCATCGTAGCTGCGGCCGAGATCGGCCGGGTCGATCGGCAAATAGGGAATTTCCCAGATGGCGTCGGCCTTCTGGGCGGCGAAACCCTTCTTGATCGCATCCTGGTGCGAACCGGAAAAGGCAGTAAACACCAGGTCGCCGACATACGGGTGACGCGGATGGACCGGAATCTGGTTGCAGTCTTCCACGCATTGGCGCACTTCGTCGATATCGGAGAAGTCGAGGCCAGGATTGACGCCCTGGGTGTACAAATTGAGGGCCAGGGTCACCAGGTCGACATTGCCGGTGCGTTCGCCGTTGCCGAACAGGCAGCCTTCGACGCGGTCGGCGCCGGCCATCACGGCCAGCTCGGCGGCGGCGACGCCGGTGCCGCGGTCATTGTGCGGATGGACGCTGATGATGGCGGCATCGCGGCGCGCCAGGTTGCGGTGCATCCATTCGATCTGGTCGGCGAATACATTCGGCGTGCTGCACTCGACCGTGGTCGGCAGGTTGAGGATGACTTTGCGGGTTGGCGTGGCTTGCCAGGCATCGACCACGGCATCGCAGACTTCCTTGGAAAAATCCAGCTCGGCCATGCTGAAGGTCTCAGGCGAATATTCATAGCGCCATTGGGTTTCCGGGCGAGCGTCGGTCAGTTCCTTGATCAGGCGCGTGCCGGAGACGGCGATTTCCTTGACTTCGTCGCGGCTCTTGTCGAACACGATGCGGCGCCAGGCCGGGGCGATAGGGTTGTACAGGTGGACGATGGCTTGTTTGGCATCCTTGAGCGAGTCGACAGTGCGGCGGATCAAGTCTTCGCGCGACTGGGTCAAGACGATGATGGTGACGTCGTCGGGAATATGCTTTTCCTCGATCAGCTTGCGGACGAAATCGAAGTCGGTCTGCGAACCGGATGGAAAACCGACTTCGATTTCCTTGAGGCCGATTTTCACCAGCAATTTGAAGAAGCGCAGCTTGCGCGCGGCATCCATCGGTTCGATCAAGGCCTGGTTGCCGTCGCGCAGATCGGTGCTCATCCAGATGGGCGGCGCGCTGATGACTTGATTCGGCCAGGTGCGGTCGCTCAAGGGAATAGGCGGAAAAGGACGGTATTTGACAGCAGGATTTTGCAGCATCATGGGGAGCCTCTCTGGGAGCGGGTTAAATTTTCTAGATACGTTTGCTAGATACGTGTTTCGATGAGACAGGAAAACGGATAGGTCGGTGGCGGCGCGGTTGCCTGGCTGCCACTCGAAAAAATCAACGCGAGGCCAGGCAACCGATCGGTAGCTTTAGCAGGGATAGCGATAGCGAGCAGGTGCGAGCCGCGGTGGCGGCAGTGCTGGCGATGCAGGAGAACGAAGAGTGAGGCTGGGTGCGGTACATGGAATCGGGCTCTTTAAAATTGAAACGCCTTGCGAGGTTTCAGTTTTACTACTGTGATTTCTTGGTGTGGCGATGCTGCTGCCAGGTGCCCCGTCAGAACGGGGCCGAGATCATAGTGCGCGTAGTAGCGCTAGCGCTAGTAGCGGCAACAGCAGCATTGCCGGCAGTAAGCCAGGATGCTGAAGCAGGGAGCGGGATTGGATGCGTGGGGAAGCCATGGGCTTAATGTATGAGATAAAGTCGGGGCTTGTCAAGCATGACTTGGCATCCGGCCAAAAATAGCTGGGAATTGGCGTAATTCGCGACGTAGCTCGTGGCGTTGTTCACGCAAATATTGCATTTTGGCAGCGGATGCCTTGTGTCGTACGGCGTTCAGCGTGTGCCGAACAGGCCAATCAGGCCGATGACGATCAGGTACAGCGCAATGATGTAGTTCAGCAGCCGCGGAATTGCCAGGATCAGTACGCCAGCGATCAGCGAAACGATGGGGGTCAGGTGCAGGGTGGTAAACATATGCATTCCTTTTGTCGAGTGGCAGGGTGGCATCTGACTCGATGATACGTCGCCGGCTGTCTTTCCAATGTAGGACAAGGCCGTCATGCGATGTAGGAGGATGTGGAAGACGGTAGAAAAAAACGGCTTGGCTAGCCTTGGCGGGAGGAGAAACCGCCAAGTATTGGCTAATGCCGATAAGGACACACATTCCGTCAAATGCACACATTGAAACTTGGCGGTCGGCGTCAGCAACGGGCAGGTCGTTGGCGCAACCATTTCAAAGCGGGCAGGAGACGGATTTACTCCCTTCCCGGGGAATACAGCAGCGCTGCTGCGGCGGCGGCAGCGCGGGTCAGGCAGAGCCGTCAGGCTCTTTGATCATTTACAGCGCCCTGGTGCCTGAAATCAGGCGCGTGATAAAGGCGGAGCGCTCGTTTTTCTGTTTCGGCAGCGCACGCTCGATCATCGACGTCCATTGTTCCGACAGTTGCTGACATGTGGCGCGCAGCACCGGCGCCAGTTCCGGCCAGTCGGACAGGGTGCGCAAGTGCCGTTCGATGGTGCGCGCCGACTGTACACAGGCGTCGCTCGCCAGGGTGTGCATATTGTATTGGGATATCAAGTGCAAGACCGCCGAGATCAGGAGCTCTGGCGGGGTACGGTAGTTGTCGGCCGGGCCGGTTGCTGCATCGCGCGTACTAATCATCAAATACTCCTTGATCGAGTGACTTTAAATAGTAATGATTCTCATTTAAATTATTATCCAAGGCGAGTTCGAATGCAAGCACTTTGCGATTTTTTTAGCGAAGGGGGTAATCAGGCGCCGGCGGCCGCGGTTTGCGGCAGGCAGAGTCGACCTTGTCGGGGATTTAGAGCGGCGGGCAGGACATCAGGCAGGCCATGCCGTCGCGGCCGACTTCCATGAAGCCAGCCGCTTCATACAGTCTCCTGGCGGGGTTGCCGTCGAGGACGCTCAATCCTGTCGGCAGCCGCTCATGGCGCGCCTGGGCCAGTACCTTGTCGATCAGCATACGGCCCAGTCCCTGGCCCTGGAATTCGGGGACAATCTGGATCTGGGCGATATACCATTGTTCGGGTTCGCGATAGGCTTTCAGCAGTCCGATCTCCCGGCCTGCAATGGAAATGATCTGCGCATGTTCGAACTGGAACAGGATACGCGCCAGGTGGGCGGCATCGTCGCGCGCAGCATTCGCCCGCGTCAGGTGCTCATTCATGGTGGCGTGCCGCAAAGCGGTCAAGAATGGCAGGTCGGCACTGGTTGCCGGTCTGAATTCGAGCTGTGCCGCCATGCCTTTCCTCGCTTACTTGTTCACTAAATGCTTCGGTACCGACAGCGTTAGCACGGCGCCCAGTAGTAGCGACGCCGCCAGCACGTACATGCCGCTGTTGGTGCTATGGGTCTGGTCTTTCAGCCAGCCGACCAGGTAAGGACTGACGAAGCCGGCCAGGTTGCCGAGCGAGTTGATCAAGGCGATCCCGGCTGCAGCCGCGGCGCCGCCGAGAAACGCTGTCGGCAAGCTCCAAAACAGCGGCAGCACGGTAATGATGCCGACCGTGGCCAGCGTCAGCGCCGACATCGCCAGCAAGGTATTGTGATCGTACACAGTGCTGAAGATCAGGCCGATGCAGCCCAGCACTGCCGGGATCGCCACATGCCAGCGCCGTTCGCGCCGCTTGTCCGCGCTATGGCCGATCAGGATCATGGCGACCGCCGCCGTCGCATAAGGAATTGCGGTCAGCAGACCGATGTTGAAGGTGTCGGTGACGCCGGTGGTCTTGATGATGGTCGGCAGCCAGAAGCTGACGCCGTACAGGCCCATGACGAAGCAGAAATAGATCAGCGCCATCAGCCAGACGCGCGGATTGGCGAACATCTGGCCCAGCGACGCTTCTTGCTTCTGGCTGGTTTCAGCCGCTATCTGCGCTTCCAGCAGCTGCTTTTCCTGTTCGCTCAGCCAGGCCGCGCCGCGAATCCGGTCCTGCAGGTAAAAGATCACCAGCACGCCCAGCAGCAAGGACGGGACCGCCTCCAGGATGAACATCCATTGCCAGCCCGCCAGCCCATGCACGCCGGGCAGGGCCTTCATGATCCAGCCCGACAGCGGGCCGCCGATGACGCCCGAGACCGGCACCCCGGTCATGAACAGCGCTGTCATCTTGCCGCGCCGGTGTGCCGGATACCAGTAGGTCAGGTAGAGGATGACGCCGGGGAAGAAGCCGGCTTCGGCGACGCCCAGCAGGAAGCGCATGGCATAGAAGCTGGTCGGGCTGTCGACGAAGATCATGGCGCCCGAGACCAGGCCCCAGGTGATCATGATGCGGGCGATCCAGAGCCGGGCGCCGACCCGGTGCAGCATCATGTTGCTGGGAATTTCAAAGATGAAGTAGCCGATGAAGAAAATGCCGGCGCCGAGGCCGTAGACGGTTTCGCTGAACTTCAGGTCGTTGAGCATCTGCAGCTTGGCGAAGCCGACGTTGACCCGGTCGAGATAAGAGGCGACGTAACAAAGAAAGAGCATCGGCAGCAGGCGCCAGGTTACCTTGGCGTAGGTGGCTGTTTCGAAGGCGCTGCCGGCGGCAGCGTTGGCTGGGCTTGAAGGTTCGGACATGTCTCTCTGCCTTATTTTAGTTATAAGAAGCGACGGTGGAATTTCAGCTTGGCGATGATTTTGTGAGATGCATTGTAGCCGGAGCCCAGTGTCGTGTCATGCCTCCGCGGCGACTTCAGGGCGGCGAGGGCGAACTCGTTTACACTATTCGTGGCTGCTCAGCCTACCAACATACATCACCGAGGTCTGCATTTTATGGAGTTGCGTCAACTGCGCTATTTTGTCGCTATCGTCGATCATGGATCGCTGTCGCGCGCGGCGCGCGTCTTGCACATCGCTCAGCCGGCGTTGACCCAGCAGATCAAGCAGCTGGAAGACGAGCTGTCGGCGCAGCTCTTGCACCGCTCGGCGCAGGGCGTGATCGCCACCGACGCCGGCAAGATTTTCTACGAGCATGCGCAAGCCATCCTCAAGCAGGTGAGCGACGCCAGGTCAGCGGTGGCACAGACCACCGACAAGCCCGCCGGCACGGTCGCGCTCGGCATCCCGCAAAGCGTTTCCGGCATCCTGGCGCTGCCTTTGCTGACAGCGATGCGCGCCCGCTATCCGGATATCTCGCTGCAGCTGACGGAGGAACTGACCGGCAACCTGATCGAGCAGCTCAAGACCGGCCGCATCAACCTGGCGGTGCTGTTCGACGACGGCCAGCTGGGTTCGTTTGCCGTCACGCCGCTGGCGGAAGAGGAAATGATGTTCATCACCCGCAGCGGTTCGCAGTATGCGACCGCGCGCCGTTCAGTGACGTTTGCCCGCGCCGCCAAGGCCAGGCTGATCTTGCCAGGGATGCAGCACGGCGTGCGCCCGCGCATCGAAAGCGTCGCCCGGGCGGCCGGCATCGTTCTGGAAAACGTCATCGAGATCAGTTCTGTGACCATCATGAAATCGGCCATTCTGGCCGACATTGGCGCCACCATCTTGCCGGTGGCGCCCTTGCTGCCGGAGATCAGGCGCGGCGAAATGACGGCCTACTCGATCAGCGGCGAAAAAATGTCGCGTACGCTGGCGCTGTGCGCTTCCAGGAATATTCCGCTGACCACCGCGGCGGCGGCAGTCGAGCGGCTGGTGCTGGAGGTCACCGATGAATTGTGCCGTAGCGGCGAATGGCTGCATGCGAGGATACTGGCGCGGCCGTGATGCATGTTGCTTTCCCTGCGGGAAACTAGCCATCGTTTTTTCTTATATCCATATCCGCAATCGGTATTTCCTGCCCGCGGCCATGCTCCCTTAGACTTCAGTCTCAGCAGAGTTAAACGCGTGCTGCGGGGCCGCCACCATGGCCGTACCGCCTGCCGATCGGATACTTTACCGAGTATCCATATGACAGGTTGTTCCCGGATTATCCTTCCGAGAATGTATTGCAAGCCGCATACGCCATTCTGTTTGCTGGCATCCCGGGAATCTGCGCTGCAGCTCCGCCCTGATCAAGCGGAGCGAGCCGGAACTGCGCCCGGCAGATGCGCTGACGCTAATACTGGCTGGTTTCCTGCTGGGCCAGGCGGTCATGCTCGGCAAATACCTCCTTGGCCGCAAACATGCCGTTCAATGCCGCCGGAAAGCCGGCGTACAAGGCCATCTGCATGATGGTTTCAGTGATTTCCAGGCGCGACAAGCCGACATTCAAGGCCGCCGCCAGATGCACTTTCAGTTGCGGCTGCGCCGTTCCCATCGCCGTCAGCGCGGCTACTGTCGCCAGCTCGCGCTGTTGCAGGGTCAGTCCCGGACGCGAATATATTTCGCCGAAACCGAATTCGATGACATAGCGTCCCAGGTCCGGCGAGATGTCGGCCAGGCTAGCTATGACCTTTTCGCCGGCGATATCGTCCACTTCCTTCAAGCGTTGCAAACCTTTTTCGTATGTGCTTTGTTGCATATGCTGCTCCCAATGATTATGTGTCGGCGAGGGCTTTCAGCTGTTCTTCCTGGCTGGCGTATAGCGCGATTTTCCCGCGCAACATGGCCAGGGTGTCTTGCAACACCACAAGATCGGCTTCCAGCGTTGTGGCATGCTGTTCCAGCAATGCCTTGCGTTCTGACACACTTCCAAGACGCTCCCCCAGCCTGCGCAGCTCCGCATAACGCAGCATCTGTTGTATCGACATCCCGGTAGCGCGCAGCCTGAGCAGGAATTCAATCCAGCGCAGGTCTTCCTGGCGGTACACGCGATGCTGATTGCTTTGCCTCGGGACAGGATCTATCAAGCCTATCTTTTCGTAATAGCGCAAAGTGTAGACGCTGAGCCCGGTTGCTGCGGCTGTCTGTTGGATCGTGATGGAAGTGGTCATGGGATAAAGTGTAGGAGTTAGAGTGCGCTCTAGGTCAAGCGCTATTATCACTGCAGTTTGCGGGCCGCGGGGGTCTGCCGGTCAACGCAAATGCATGCCGAACGATTAAAATTGACACTAGATTATCGAGGCTTGCGATAAAAACAATGATCGGCCGCGTGCCCTGTCTGCGCGGCCATGGAAGTGGTGAAAGATTCAATGCATATTCTCCTGGTGGAAGACGATTCGGTGCTGGCGGACGGCATCCTGCGCATTTTCAAGGGCCACGGCATGGTGGTCGACGTGGTGCAGAACGGTAATGACGCCGATGCGCTGCTGCAGCGTACGGAAATCTCCGTGGTCGTGCTGGATATCGGCTTGCCCGGGATCGACGGTTTTGAAGTAGTGCGGCGCCTGCGGGCGCGCGGCAGCCATGTGCCGGTGTTGCTGCTGACTGCGCGCGATTCGGTGCAGGACCGGGTCTACGGACTGGAACTGGGCGCCGACGATTACCTGGTCAAGCCATTCGCCACCCAGGAGCTGGTGGCGCGGGTACGCGCGCTCTTGCGCCGCAGTGCGCCGCAGCCGCTGGAAATGCACCTGGGCGGGCTGTCGCTGAATACCTCGTCGCGGCGGGCCAAGATCAACGGCAAGACGATCGACCTCTCGGTGCGCGAGTGGGCCGTGCTGGAGTATCTGCTTCAGCAGGCGTCGCGGGTGGTGTCGCGGCAGCAGATCATTGATGCCATCTTGCCGTGGGGCGCCGAGCTGACCCTGAATGCAGTTGAAGTATATATTTCGCGCATCCGCCTGAAGATTGCCGACGCCGGCATTGAAATCCGCACCATACGGGGCTTCGGCTACATGCTGGAAAAAACCGAGCCATGAAGCTGCCCAGCATCCGCGTCAGCCTGCTCAAGTGGCTCGTTGTACCGCTGCTGAGCGTGAATATCATCGGCGCCGGCGTCACTTACTGGCTGGCCTGGATCCCGGCCCAGATCGCGTTTGACCAGAGCCTGGCCGACGCCGGCTGGGCCATGATCCCGCGTTTGAATGAAAATGGTTCGCAGGTAGAGATCGATCTGTCGAAGCAGGCCGAGCAGGTGCTGCGGGTCGATCATTTTGACGCTATCTTCCTGGTGGTGCGCGATCAGCAAGGCAAGCTGCTGGCGGGAGACGCCGACTTTCCTGCGTTGCCGGAGCGCGAAGCGCTGAACGAACCGGCTCCCTACGATGGCTTCATGCGGGGTGAGCCGGTGCGCATCATGGCCTTGAAAACCCTGATCGGGAAACAGACGGTGCATATCGGCGTCGCCGAAACCTTGCGCAAGCGCACCCATATCCGTTCCGTGATATTCGTGGCGCTGCTGTTGCTGGAGGGGGTGTTGGCGCTAGCGCTGATTGCCGTCATCTGGCTGGCGATCAGCAAGGGTTTGCTGCCGCTCAAGAAAATGCGGGAGGAGCTGAATGCGCGCAGCCGCGACGACTTGTCGGCGCTGGATGAGAAGCCGGTGCCGTCCGAGCTGGTCCCGGTGGTCACGGCCATTAATGGCTTGCTGGAGCGGGTGCAGCTGGACGCCAAGGCGCAGCAGAATTTCCTGGCGAACGTGGCGCATCAGCTGCGCACGCCGCTGGCCGGCTTCAGGACGCAGCTGGAATGGCTGCTGCACAAGCATGCGGACGAGCCCGAAAGCGCCCATTCGATCGTGCTGATGACCTCGTCCACCGAACGCATGATCCGCCAGACCAACCAGCTGCTGACGCTGGCGCGCGCCGAGCCTGCCAAGTTTGAAAAGGAAAGGTTGCGGGTGGTGGAGATGAACAAGCTGGTCGAGGGCTCGGTCCAGCATTTTGTCGAAGAAGCGCACAAGAAGAATATCGATCTCGGTTTCAACCTGCAGCCGACGCGGGTGATGGGCGATCATTTCCTGTTGCGCGACCTGATCGATAACCTGATTGACAACGCCATCCGCTATTCGCCGCGCAATGGCCGGGTCACGGTCAGCACCCTGCAAGGCAAGGACGGCGGGATCTTTGCGGTGGAAGACTCCGGTCCCGGCATCGCGCCGTCGGAGCAGGAATCTATTTTCAAGCGTTCCCACCGGCTCGACGACAGCGTCGCCGGCAATGGCCTGGGGCTGGCCATCGTGCGCGATATCGCCAAAGACCATGGTGCCAGGATCACGCTGGAACCTGGCGCGGCCGGCGGCACGATCTTTTCGGTGCATTTTCCCTTCCCAATTTTGGGCGCGCCTTCAAAACTCCCTGCCTAAGCTTCATTCCGGTGCATGGGCAGTGCAGCAAAACCGCCCCTCCGGCCAGGTCGATCCAGGTCGGAATGGCGAAATAACATTTATTGTATAAATAATAAATTCTGGGCCTTGCCTATACGGCGGGGACAGTAATATGCACTAAATAGTTCCCCGTGTGTACAACTTTTACGCTTGTTACTTTTTGAGCGCTTGAGTTGTTGTATGCCGCTTACGCCAAGCGACGTCAGTCCCCAAAGTCAATTTCTTTCCGGTAATTTAAATGCCGAGCAACCGCTCCTCCGTATGGTGCGCCGCAACTGACGGACCGGCCGGAGAGGCATAGTTCAGCGTTAAAAGTTTTGTGGCATGTTTGTTGCTCTGCTTGTGTTTGTGCGGAAATATTTTTTTACGGCACCCAAAATGTGGCGCAGAAAAAGAAGTTCGCAAGAAACGTCATCACCGCAAAAGAAACCTGTTTTTCCGTTATGCGGACAAGGCTTCGGTTGCATCGCCCACAAGGCGATTAACAAATCTGTGTGTTTTTTACAAAACTTATATTTATGCTCTGAAACTTACCCATAGGGAGTTTGTAATGATAAAAGAAAGAAAGTTGCCTCATGCGCTGCGACTGATGTTTTCAGGCGGCGTGGCTGTAGGGCTAGGATTGCTGGCTCATTCGGTGCAGGCACAGGAGACAAAGGCCGACGATTCATCGCAACAGATGCAACGGGTGGAAATTACAGGTTCATCCATTAAACGCATCACCAAAGAGGGGGCGCTGCCGGTGCAGACGCTGACCCAGGACGATATCGCCAAGACTGGCGCCACGTCCGTCTCCGACCTGATCCAGGCTTTGCCTTCGATGCAGGGCTTTGTCCCGCAATCGAGTTCGGTCAACGGTAGCGGCGGCGGCTTGGAAACCGCGTCCATCCACGGCATCGGCTCGGCTTACACGCTGGTGCTGCTGAACGGCCGCCGGATCGCCCGCTCGCAAGATACCGCGGTCAACCTGGCCAGCATTCCGCTGTCCGCTGTCGACCGTGTTGAAATCCTGACCGACGGCGCCTCGGCCTTGTACGGCTCCGATGCGATCGGCGGCGTGGTCAACTTCATCCTCAAGAAAAATTCCACCGACCTGACTTTGAGCGGCAACTATAATTCCCCGCTCAAGTCCGGCGGCAAGAGCTATAACGTCGGCATCACCAAAGGTTTCGGCGATCTGGACAAGGATGGCTACAACGTCATGCTGTCGTACAGCCACGACGAGCAGGCCAACCTGGAAGCGAACCAGCGCAGTTTTTCCAATAGCGGTCTGGTGCCCTTCAGCGTCGGCGGCCAGCAATACTCGCTGTATCAGCTGAGCAGCTACACAGCGCCTGCCGGCGTGACGCTGAAAAGCAACGGCGGCAACACCGTGACGCAGTTCTCGCCCAATTATCTGCAAACCGGCCAATGCGCGGCGAACACTTTCCTGTCCGGCCAGTATTGCAAATACAATTACGCCTCGACCGTGGAGCTGATTCCGAAATCGACACGCGACAGTTTTGTCGCATCGGGCAATTTCAAGCTCAACAGCGATACCACACTGTTCGGTGAACTGGTGGCGTCGAGCTTCAAGATCGATCCACAATACGCACCGGCAGCCCAGGGCTTGCAACTGACGCCTGGCAGCGCTTTGTACAACAAATACGTCACGCCCTATCTGGGACAGCTGGGCATCAACCCGGGTGACGTGACCGGCGCCACGATGAACATGCGCCTGGTCGATGCCGGCGGCCGTACCGACGAGTACAAGACCAATGCCTTGCACATGGCATTCGGGGTGGACGGCAATGCTTATGGATGGGACTACAACGCGTCCTTCACCCATTCGCAAAATACCTGGACCGACACGGCGACCGGTGGCTACCTCAGCAACAACGCTTTCAACACCATCGTTGCGGCAGGCAATTTCGATCCGTTCGCGGCTCCAGGATCAGCGGCGGGCGTATTGGCGCCAGCTGTTCTGCATCAGGAATTGAACAAATCGACCACCAAGCTCGATGTGCTGAACGTGCATGCTTCGCATGACTTGTTCACATTGCCAGCGGGCACCGCGCAGATCGGTATCGGCGCCGAAGTGGCAAGAGAGCAGTACAGCCTGAGCCCAAGCGCGATTTTGATGGGGACCAATGCGCTTCAGCCTAATTACACCGACTTCATGATCGGCGGTAACGCTGGCCAGCTGCCAATCGATGCGAGCCGCAAGAATTACGGCGCCTTCACCGAATTGCTGGTGCCGGTGGCGAAGAACCTGGACCTGACAGGCGCGTTGCGTTACGACAGCTACGATGCCGCGAAAAACGATGCGAACTTTGACATCAACGGCAATCCGATCGCTTCGGCAACCCAAGGCAACTCCGCAAGCAAAGCCACGTACAAGATTTCGGCACGCTGGCAGCCTGTAGATTCCTTCCTGCTGCGCGGTTCCTACGGCACAGGTTTCAGGGCGCCTAACTTGTCGCAGATCACCAATCCGCTGTCGCCTTTTGGCGTCACCCTGGGAACGTACACCTGTCCGTTTTCACCACCTGACCCACGTGCGGCAGGTTGCCAAGGCACGTCTCAGTACGACGTGCTGCAAGGTGGTAACGGTCAGACTGGTTCCGCTGGCTTGAAGCCGGAAACGTCGACCCAGAGCACGATTGGCTTCCGTCTGGAACCGATCCGCAACCTGTCGATCGGTTTCGATCTGTGGCGCGTCAATATCAAGAACCAGATCGTGTTCCTGCCGGAGTCCTTGCCGTTCGCTAATCCAGCTGCGTATTCGAACTACCTGACCTTGTACAACGATCCGGCTATCGGACCAACAGTAGCCTTGTTGCAAACGCCGGTCAATCTGGCCAGCGCTTCGTACCAAGGTATCGACTGGGATCATAGCTACCGGACCAAGACGCCGATTGGCGATATGAGTCTGCAATGGACCGGTACTTACATGCTGAAGGCCCAACAGGATATCCCGGGCAACGGCGTGCAGAGCGATATCGGTAAGTACGGTTCGGATCAGCAGGTGGTGTTCCGCATCATCTCGCGTCTGGCTGCTTCCTGGAAGCAATCGGACCACTGGACGCATACCTTGACCGCCAACTACCGTTCCGGTTATCACGACCAGACCTATACGGCAGACAGCGGGGCGGTGCGCATCATCAATCCTGACGGCTCGTATGGCGCTTTTGTGGACATGCCTAACCACGATGTGGCTTCCTACACCACATTCGACTGGCAAACCAAGCTGACCGTGAAAAAGGGTCTGGAAATCACGGCTGGCATCAAGAACCTGTTTGCCCGTACTCCGCCTTTGTCGCTGGTCAATGCCGGCGGCGGCAACCAGGTTGGCTATGATGCACGCTACACCGATCCACTGGGGCGTCAGCTCTACCTGACAGGCAGCTACAAGTTCTGATCGTAGCAAGCTGGCAGGCTGACCACGCCTGAAAGCCGGACGCGAAGTTTGCGTCCGGCTTTTTTATGTCTGCTGCAAAAGCTATCTGAATTCGGGCGTTGAATTTTCTGCACCAAAATGTTTCAGTGAAGAACTGATAAGATAGGCCGATCGTCTGATGTGAAACTGGCAGCGTGACGGCTGCCGCCTTTCTGACAGGAAGATCCGCCCATGAACTTAGCTAGCCGTCCAGCGGTGCTGGACCTGATTGGCAATACCCCGCTGATAGAAGTCACGCGGCTCGATACCGGCTGCTGCCAGCTGTTCCTGAAACTGGAATCGCAAAATCCCGGCGGCTCCATCAAGGACCGCATCGGGCTCTCCATGATCGATGCGGCCGAGAAGGACGGCCGCCTGCAGCCCGGCGGCACCGTGATCGAAGCAACTGCCGGCAACACCGGCCTGGGCCTGGCGCTGGTGGCTTGCGCCAAAGGTTATCGCGTGATCCTGGTGGTGCCGGACAAGATGGCGGTGGAAAAAATCCAGCACCTGAAAGCGCTGGGCGCGCAAGTCCATGTCACCCGTTCCGATGTCGGCAAAGGCCATCCCGAGTATTACCAGGATGTGGCCGCGCGCCTGGCGCGCGAGATGCCGGGCGCTTTTTTTGCCGACCAGTTCAATAATCCGCACAATCCACTGGCGCATGAACAAAGCACCGGCCCCGAGATCTGGCAGCAGTGCGGACAGCGGCTGGATGCGATTGTCTGCGGCGTCGGTTCGGCCGGCACGCTGACCGGCCTGACGCGTTTCTTCCGCAAGGCGCAGCCGCAGCTGGAATTCGTGCTGGCCGATCCGCAGGGATCGATCCTGGCCGAATATGTAAACACCGGTGAGATCACATCGACGCCGGGTTCCTGGGCGGTGGAAGGCATCGGCGAGGATTTCATTCCATCGATTGCCGATCTGTCGGCCGTGAAGCATACCTATACCATCAGCGACGAAGAAAGCTTTCGCAGCGCGCGCGAACTGGTGCGGGCGGAAGGCATCTTGGGCGGTTCTTCCACCGGCACCTTGCTGGCGGCAGCCTTACGCTATTGCCGCGAGCAGACGGTGCCCAAGCGCGTGGTCACCATCGTTTGCGATACCGGCACCCGCTACCTGTCGAAGGTGTACAACGACAACTGGATGCGCGACCAGGGCTTGCTCAAGCGCGAAATGCTGGGCGACCTGCGCGACATCATCGGCCGTCGCTACACCGACGGCGGCGTCATCAGCGTCGCCGCCGACGATACCCTGATGACCGCCTTCAACCGCATGCGCAGCGCCGACGTCTCGCAATTGCCGGTGCTGGCGCAGGAAGGCCGCCAGGTGGTCGGCATCATCGATGAATCCGATCTGCTGCTCAAGGTAGCGGCGGCGCCCGCCCACTTCAGCGACCCGGTCAGCAGCACCATGACCAGCGCCATAGAAAAACTGGCGCCGGACGCCGGCCTGCCGGCCCTGCGCAGCACACTGGCGCGCGGCCTGGTCGCCATCATTGCCGACGACCAGCAATTCCACGGCCTGATTACCCGTTTCGATCTACTCAACCATCTTCGCAGGAGCTTATTATGAAATCAGACCCGAGCAACCATACAGAGGGCGGCCATACGGCCGGCATGCATTTCGCCACACGCGTGATCCACGCCGGTCAGGCGCCCGATCCGTCTACCGGCGCCATCATGCCGCCGATCTACGCCACCTCGACCTTCGTCCAGCAAAGCCCGGGCGTCAACAAGGGCCTGGACTACGGCCGTTCCCATAATCCGACGCGCTGGGCGCTGGAGCGCTGCGTCGCCGACCTGGAGCAGGGCGCGCAGGGCTTTGCCTTCGCTTCCGGCATGGCCGCCGCCGCCAATGTGCTGGAGCTGCTGGATGCCGGCGCCCATGTGATTGCCGGCGACGACCTGTACGGCGGCACCTATCGCCTGTTCGACAAGGTGCGGCGGCGCAGCGCCGGCCTCTCGTTCAGCTATGTCAACCTGGTCGATCCGCAAAACCTGCTGGACGCCATCCGGCCAGAGACAAAGATGGTGTGGGTAGAAACGCCGACCAATCCGATGCTCAAGCTGGCCGACCTGGAAGCTATCGCCAAGATCTGCCGCGAGCGCGGCATCATCGCCGTGGCCGACAACACCTTCGCCAGCCCGATGGTGCAGCAGCCGCTGACCCTGGGCTTCGACGTCGTGCTGCATTCGACCACCAAATACCTGAACGGCCACTCCGACATCATCGGCGGCATCGCCGTGGTCGGCCGCGAAGCGCGCCAGGCGGAATGGCTGGAACGGCTGGGATTCCTGCAGAACGCGGTGGGCGCCATCGCCGGTCCATTCGACAGTTTCCTGGCGCTGCGCGGCATCAAGACGCTGGCGCTGCGAGTCGAGCGCCATTGCCAGAACGGACTGGAGCTGGCCAACTGGCTGGAAAGCCTGCCGGAAGTGGCGCGCGTCCATTATCCGGGCTTGCGCTCGCATCCCCAGCATGAATTGGCGCAGCGCCAGATGCAGGGCTATGGCGGCATCATCTCGGTCGATCTGAAAACCGACCTGGCCGGCGCCCGGCGCTTCCTCGAGCGTTGCGAAATCTTCGCCCTGGCGGAAAGCCTGGGCGGCGTCGAAAGCCTGATCGAGCATCCAGCCATCATGACGCATGCGACGATTCCGGCGGCGCACCGGGCGACGCTGGGAATCACCGATACGCTGATCCGGCTCTCGGTCGGGGTGGAAAATGTCGCCGACCTGAAGAAGGATTTGCAAAACGCCTTTGCCGCCATGAAAGCATGAGCCAGAGCTTGCATGAGTGGGAGCAACAGCTGACGGCGCTGTGGCAGCAGATCGATGTCATTGCGCCGGCGCAACTGGTGGCCGCAGTCGACGCACTGGCCGCGGAGCGGCCTGAGGGCGACGCCGTGGCGCTGTTCGAGCGCGCCTGCGTGCGCGACACCAGCGGTCTGGAGGCAGAGGCGGAGCCGCTGTACCAGGCGGCGCTGGCCAGCGCAAGTCTCGATCCTTACCGCCAGGCACGGGCATCGATCCAGCTTGGCAGCAGCTTGCGCCTGCTTGGACAGCTGGATGAAAGTGAACGTCTGATCAGCGCACAGCTGCAGCGCTATGCCGATCCCGCCTACGGCACCGCCTTGCATGATGAGACCCGGGCCATCCTGGCGCTTACTTACCTGGCGCAGGGGCGGGCGGTGGAAGCAGCCTGCCTGGCGTTGACGACGCTGGCGCCGCATTTGTCGCGCTATAACCGTTCGGTGGCAGGAAACGCCGCGGAAATTCTCAAGAACGCTGCGTTGGCGTCGAGCTGGTCTTGATCGCCGGCTGAAGTTTCTACATTATCCGCAGCAAATAAAAAGCCCCGGCCGCCTGTGTAAACACAGGCGGCCGGGGCTTTTCTACAGTGCGCTTACTGGTAGTTGGCGACCAGCGAAGCGCCGCTGACAGCGCGGTAGGCATTCAACAGCAGATAGTAGGTACCGGCGCCGGGCGCACCGATAGTGACGCTTTCGGCATTGCTGCCGCCGTCGGATTTGGCGTCGTAGGTAGTAGTGCTAGGCGTTGCACCCAGCTTGACATAGATGTCGCCATCGCCGCTGCCGCCGGACAGCTTGAAGTTCAGGTTGCGGGCGCCGGCCGGCACCACAATGCTGTACACATTGCTGCCGCCGCTGGCAACGCTGATGCCGCTCACCGGCACGCCCTTGACCAGCACGTTGCCGCTGCTGCCGCTGCAGCTGACGCCGACGCCCTTGAATGCCGCCGTCACGTCAGTCACCTGATAGCCGCGGTCGGCTGCGGCTTTTTCGACGCCGCATGCGCCCTGGTTAAAGGTGCTGTTGGCGGTCCAGTACAAATGGTTGGCGTCGGCCATCACCTCGAAGGCCTTGCGGGTGCTCCAGCCGGAGGTGGTCGCCAGCAGGTAGAAGGCTTTGTTGTAGACGCCGCTGCTGTAGTGCACGTCGAGACTGCTGGTGTAGTTCTTCGCATTGTCGATCGAACGGCCGTCCTGTGTCGGATTGGCCATGTAGCGCAGCGCGCCGCTGGCCTTGAAGATTTCGGTCCCGACCAGGAAGTCGTTGCTGCCTTTCATGTAGTTTTCGGCGGCCTCGCCGGCCATGTCGGAGAAGGCTTCGTTCATGCCGCCGGACATGCCGCTATACACCAGGCCGGAATTCTGCTCGGTGAAGCCGTGGCTGATTTCGTGACCCGACACGTCGAGCGCCACCAGCGGATAGAAGGTCGAGGCGCCGTCGCCGAAGTTCATGGCGCTGCCGTCCCAGAACGCATTCTCATAGTTGTTGCCGTAATGGACCTTCATGTACAGGGTCTGGCTGATTGGCCTCAGGTTGAGCCAGGACTGGTACATATTGAAGACGACGTTGCCGAAATAGTGGGCGTCGTTCAAAGGGGAGAAGGCGCCGTTGACAGCCTTGTAGGTGTTGCGCGGGCAGGTGAAATGAAATGGCGTGCTGCCGCTGCTGCCATTCTGCAGATCGACGGTTACCACGTTGGGCGTGACCATGTTGCAATTGTTGTCGACCACCAGCGGGCCGTACTTGCCGCCCGGCTGGTATTCATATTGCCCGGTCTTGGCATTGCCGCCGGGGCCGCTGGCTTCGTAGTGGGTGATGCCTTCCCACTGCTTCAGCACCGCGCCGCTGTTGGCGTCGATGATGTAATAAGGGCGGCTGGGTTTGGCAGCGCTCTTGTTGACGAACGACACCACATAGATCAGCTGCGCCACATTGTTCTGGCCCAGCTGCACATACAGCCTGGCTTGCTCGTTTTCGGTGACGGCGGCGCGCGCGATGGACTTGGCTTGCAGCAACACGTCAGCGGCGGCATAGACCGGCTTGGCGTTTGGCAGGTCGTTATCGATATTGCGCAGCAGGCCGCCGGACAGCGCCGGCTGCGCCTGGTTGGCCGAGCGGTGTTCGACAATCGCCTGGTCCCATACCGGCACGCCCTGGAAATATTGCTGGTAGCGGGTCACGACTTTGCCGTTGGCGTAATTCTGGCTGCGCAGCGGCTTCAGTTCGTCGCTGCTGAGCCCGAGAAAGGCCTGGGCACTGACCTGGCCGCCTTGTTTTGCGGCTTGCACTTGCGGTGTGTAGCTCTCAAGATCAACGCGTTCGGCTGCGATTGCACTTGAGCTTGCCGCCAGCAGCAGCGACAGGAATAACGGGCCTTCGACGTGACGTAATGCTGGTTTCATGGTATCTCACTCTCTTGAAATTGATGCGTGGATAAGACATAAGGTGACCAGATACTTCGCGAACAAAAACACTACCGGCAATCCAGGGCGTCCATGGCCTCCAGCTCAAGCATTTGATAAAGAAACATCGTTTGTGACTGATGCCATTGCTGCAGTCCATAGAAAGAGATGCCGACGACCAGGATTCCTGCGATGAATTTCATTTTTTGCGTGCGCAATATAAGTTACGTATTGTTACAAAATGAAATGTCATGCAGCAACATACGCGATTTTTTATTGTCGAAATAGCTGTTATTTCTTACAGGCAAGAATGCTTGGGAGGGGCGGTCAGCAGATGCCTGGTGGCGGGAGAGGGGGGCAGTGGGGCAATACCGGTAAACGTGCAAGGAGGCCTGGTTTTGCCGAAGTATAATTGCCACGATACAAAATGTTTCGTTGAAGGAGAAAAAATGAAAATCAAATCCATGCTGATGTTAATTGCCTGCGGCGCGTTTGGCGCCTGTGCCGCCGGTCCTTACAACGAGGGCTATAACCAGTATCAGCCTGCCGCTCCCGGCTACTATGGCAATGCCCCGGTGGTCGCTTATGGCGGCTATGACGACGCGCCGTCGTATGGCGACCGCTATGACGACCGCCGCGACAACTGGACGCCTCCCGGCAGTTACCGCGATTCCTGCCGCGATATCGTAGTGCGGCGCGGCATGCTGGAAGCTACCTGCGGCGGCGACAACGGCGGCAGAAGAACCTCCATCCCCCTGTCTTCTTGCCGCAGCGGCAGTTTTGACAACATCAACGGCAACCTGCAGTGCGCGGGCGGGGGCGGCCGTGACTACGGCGGTTCCAGCAGAGACCTGCCGCCAGGGAGTTATCTCCAGTCCTGCTCGGAAATCGGCATCCGCGGCGGCGTGCTGGAAGCAACCTGCGGCGGCAGGGACAACAGCCGGATACGCTCTTCAATCTCGCTGCGCTCCTGTCGTAGCGGCAGCTTCAGCAATATCAACGGCTACCTGCAATGCGACCGCTGATCGTCTGCTAGCAACGGCGTCCGTCAAAGCAGTTCCACGCTCAGCAGGTTGACGTAGCAGCTCTCGCGCGTGGTGCTGACGAAGTCGACCAGGTAGGGCTGCTGCGACACCTCGGGCAGGCAGGCCGCATACAGGCGTCCGGTCAGGCCCTTGGCGGTGATTCGCTTGGCCAGCACATAATCGCGCGTCAGGTAATTTTGCGCCGCCCAGATCGGCAAGGTGGCGATGCCGCGCCGGCTGGCCACCAGCTGCAGCATCGCCACCGTCAGCTCGGTGGTGCGGCGGGCAGTCTGGATGCCGGCCGGCTTGAGCACCTGGCGGACCACGTCCAGCATGTCGTCCGGCACCGGATAGGTAATCAGGGTGTCGCCGGCAAAATCTTCCGCCACCAGATATTCCTTTGCCGCCAGCGGGTGGTCGTGCGCTACCAGCGCCACGATTTCAAAGCTGAAGAGTGCGTGATAATCGACCTTTTCATCAGGATCGACTTCCGCCACGATCGCCACATCGGCGCGATGTTCATACAGCAGGCCGACCGGATCGGCCTGGAAACCCGAAACGATATCCAGTTCCACCTCCGGCCAGCGCTTGCGGAAAATATCCATGGCCGGCATCAGCCAGTCGAAGCAGGTGTGGCATTCGACCGCGATCCGCAGCTGGCCGGCGACGCCTTGCGCCATGCGCACCAGGTCGCGCTCGCTTTCCGCCACTTGCGGCAGCACCGCATCGGCCAGCTTCAGCAGCCGTTCGCCGGCCGGGGTAAACCGCACCGGCACCGATTTGCGTTCAAACAAGGTGGCGCCGTGATGATCTTCCAGCTGCTTGATCTGGTGCGATAGCGCCGACTGCGTGACATTCAGCAGGGTCGCCGCGCGCAGCAGATTGCCGGCCTCGCGCAGGGCATGCAGGGTTTTCAGGTGACGTAATTCAAGGATGGATTGCATGAGCTTGCCAATAAGTTGCCGAATTGATCAAAAAACAGGTGTATGAGTAGAATTCAAGTTGATTCTTAATATTTATCGTTTGAATCATAATCCAAGCTGGCCCAAGATGCGAGTCATCGAACATGTTTTTATTGGAGACAGAGATGGCATTGGCACACGTATTAGGGTTTCCGCGCATCGGCGCTCACCGCGAACTGAAGTTTGCCCAGGAATCGTTCTGGAAGGGCGCCTCCGACGAGGCCGCCTTGCGCGCCACCGGCGCCACCTTGCGCGCCCGCCACTGGCAAGCCCAGGCCGACGCCGGCCTGGACTTCGTAACCGTCGGCGACTTCGCCTGGTACGACCAGGTCCTGGGTACCCTGGCCTTGCTGGGTGCAATTCCTAGCCGTTTCGGGTTTGATCCGAAACAACTGAGCCTGGCTGACTATTTCATCCTGGCGCGCGGCAGCAAGCAGCACTTCGCGATGGAAATGACCAAATGGTTCGACACCAACTATCACTACCTGGTGCCGGAATGGACTGCCGATGTGCAGTTCAACGGCGGCGTCGACTGGCTGCACGATGAAATCGCGGAAGCGCGCGCCCTTGGCCACAAGGTGAAAGTCGCGCTGGTCGGTCCGCTGACCTTGCTGTACCAGGGCAAGATCAAGTCCGGCCTGGGCCACAAGCTGGACCTGCTGCCTAAAGTGGTGGCTGGTTACCAGCAGCTGCTGCAGCGCCTGCATGCGGCCGGTATCGAGTCGGTGCAGATCGACGAACCGATCCTGGCGCTGGAACTGGACGCCGCCTGGCGCAACGCGTTTGCACCGGTCTATGCGCAATTGAATGCGAATTTGCAAGGTTCGGCGCCGGCCTTGCTGCTGACGACGTACTTCGGCGAAGTCAGCGAACACGCTGAGCTGCTGCGCTCGCTGCCGGTGGCAGGCGTCCATCTGGACTTGGTGCGCGGCGCCGGTCAGCTGGAGCAGTTTGCGGCCGGCTGGCCGCAAGACAAAGTGCTGTCGCTGGGCGTGGTCGATGGCCGCAACCTGTGGCGTACCGATCTCGATCAGGTGCTGACCAGGCTCAAGCCGCTGCAGGCGCAACTGGGCGACCGCCTGTGGGTGGCTTCCAGCTGCTCGCTGCTGCACGTGCCGGTCGATCTCGCCAATGAGCCCAAGCTCGATGAAGAATTGAAAAGCTGGCTGGCGTTCGCCACCCAGAAACTGGCGGAAATCGTCGCCCTCAAGCAGGCGCTGAACGGCAAGGCTGCCGCAGTGGAAGCGCAATTCGTCGCCTCGCGCGCAGCTCAGGCCAGCCGCCGCAGTTCCAGCCGCATCCACAATCCGCTGGTGCAAAAGCGCCTGGCGGCAGTAACGGCTGCCGATGCCGAACGCTCTGCCGGCTTCGAAGCGCGCATCGCCAAGCAGCAAGCAAAATGGCAGTTGCCGGCTTTCCCCACCACCACCATCGGCTCTTTCCCGCAAACCGCTGAAATCCGTCAGGCGCGCGCCGCCTACAAGCGCGGCGACATCGGTCACCTGGACTACCTGGACAAGATGCGCGAAGAAATCCGCGTCGTGGTCGAAAAGCAGGAACAGCTCGGCCTCGACGTGCTGGTGCATGGCGAGCCGGAGCGCAACGACATGGTCGAATATTTCGGCGAACAGTTGTGGGGCTATGCCTTCACCGCCAACGGCTGGGTGCAAAGCTACGGCTCGCGCTGCGTCAAGCCGCCGGTGATTTACGGCGATGTGTATCGTCCTGAAGCCATGACAGTCGGCTGGAGCCAGTTTGCCCAGACCCTGACAGCGAAGCCGATGAAGGGCATGCTGACCGGTCCGGTGACGATGCTGCAATGGTCTTTCGTGCGCGACGACCAGCCGCGCGAAACCACGGCGCTGCAAATCGCCCTGGCCCTGCGCGACGAAGTCTGCGACCTGGAAAAAGCCAACATCGGCATGATCCAGATCGACGAGCCGGCTTTCCGCGAAGGCTTGCCGCTGAAATCGCGCGACTGGCCGCATTACCTCGACTGGGCGGTGCGCGCATTCAAGATCAGCGCTGCCGGCGTCGGCGACGAAACTCAGATTCACACCCACATGTGCTATTCCGAGTTCAACGACATCCTGCCGTGGATCGCAGCGATGGATGCCGACGTCATCACCATCGAGACCTCGCGTTCGGACATGGAGCTGCTGGACGGCTTCGGCGAGTTTGCCTACCCCAACGATATCGGCCCGGGCGTCTACGACATCCACTCGCCACGGGTGCCGCAAGTCGACGAGATGGAACGCCTGTTGCGCAAGGCGCGCGGCGTGATTCCTGATGCGCGGCTGTGGGTCAATCCGGATTGCGGCCTGAAGACACGCGGCTGGCCGGAAACATACGAAGCGCTGGAAAACATGGTGCTGGCGGCCAAGCGTTTGCGCGAAACTGTGGAACAGGAACGCAAGGCAGCGTAACAAGTAGCGTGGGCACCTGTGCCCGCGCTACGTAATTTCAGGTGGAATGAAAGAGGGGGCGAGTAGTTTATCTACTCGCCCCCTCTGCCGCTTACCGATTACCTTGACGCGCTCAGGAAACTTCCTTGGCGCTGACGATGGATTTCGACACCAGGCCGTATTCGATTGCTTCCGGCGCCGACATCCAGAAATCGCGGTCGATGTCGGCCGTCACTTTTTCCAGCTTCTGGCCGGTTTCCTTGGCGATCAAGGCGCCGATTCTTTCGCGCACGCGGATGATTTCACGCGCCTGGATGGCGATATCGGAAGCCTGGCCGCCGACGCCGCCGCTTGGCTGATGGATCAGGAAGCGGGTGTTCTGCAGGCAGAAGCGGCGTTCTTTCGGCACCGACAGGAAAACGTTGACCGCGGCGCTGCCGACCCAGCCGCTGCCGATCATGTTGACCGGGGCGTCGATGAAACGGATTACGTCATGGATCACATCGCCCGATTCCACATGGCCGCCCGGCGAGCAGACCAGGAAATTGATCGGCGCCTTGGATTCGCCGGAGAGGGCGATCAGCTGGCGCACGATGTCGCGCGCCACGGTATCGTTGATCTGGCCGAACAGCAGCACGGTGCGTGACTTGAACGCTTTCTCTTCCAGGAAGGCGTCGCGCTGGGATGCATTGGTCGTTTCCACTTTTTCTTCCATGATGTGCCTCTAAGGTGTTGGGGAATTCATTAACTGCAAAAGAGCCAGTGTAAACCAAAAAGCCCCCGCAAATCGCGAGGGCTTGTTTTGTTATTGCTGCCTGGCAGCCAGGCAGAGTCGACAAAGCGATCAGAACGCCGGAACCACCGCGCCTTTATATTTTTCTTCGATGAATTTCTTCACTTCCGGCGAGTTCAGCGCTGCCGCCAGCTTCTTCACGGCCGGGCTGTCCTTGTTGTCGGCGCGCGCCACCAGCAGGTTGGCGTAAGGCGAATTGGCATCTTCGATGAACAGCGAATCCTTGACCGGATTGAGCTTGGCTTCGATCGCGTAGTTGGTGTTGATCAGGGCCAGGTCGACCTGGTTCAGCACGCGCGGCAAGGTGGCGGCTTCCAGTTCCTTGAACTTCAGGTGCTTGGGATTTTCGACGATGTCTTTCTGCGTCGCCGAGATATTGCTCGGGTCTTTCAGCTTCAGCAAGCCCTGGCGCGACAACAGCAGCAAGGCGCGGCCTGAATTGGATGGATCGTTAGGAATGGCGATGGTGGCGCCGTCCGGCAGGTCAGCCACTTTCTTGTACTTGGTGGAATAACCGGCGAACGGTTCCACGTGCACCTTGGTGACCACGACTTCCAGATCGCCCTTGTGGTTTTTCTTGAACTCATTCAGGTAGGGCAGGTGCAGGAAGAAATTGCCGTCTACCCGCTTTTCATTGGTTTGCACCGCCGGCTGGATGTAGTCGGTGAACACCTTGACCTGCAGGTCGACGCCTTCCTTGGCCAGGATCGGCTTGACGAATTCCAGGATCTCCGCATGCGGCACCGGGGTGGCGGCGATCACCAGCTTGTCGGCGGCTTGCGCCGGCGCTGCGGCGATCAGGCTGAAGGTCGAGAATACCGCTGCGGCCAGGCCCAGCGACAGTGAAAATTTGCGTGACATAGAAACTCCCTTTTTGGATTTTAAAAACAAAAAAACTGCATAACTTGTGAACTAAGCTGTAAAAATTATTTGCGCGTGAAGTGCTGCACCAGGCGGTCGCCGGAGAACTGCAACACCTGCACCAGCACCACCAGCACGGCCACGGTAGTGACCATCACTTCGGTCTGGAAGCGCTGGTAGCCGAAGCGGATCGCCAGGTCGCCGAGGCCGCCGCCGCCGATCACGCCGGACATGGCGGCATACGACATCAGGGCAATCGCGGTGACGGTGGTGGCGGCGATCAGGCCGGGCAGGGCTTCCGGCAGCAAGGCGCCGAAAATGATCTGGCGTTTGCTGGCGCCCATCGCCTGGCAGGCTTCGACCACGCCGCGGTCGATTTCACGCAAGACGTTTTCCACCAGCCGCGCAAAGAACGGCGCAGTGCCCAGCACCAGCGGCGGAATCGCACCCAGCACGCCAAGCGAGGTGCCGACCAGCAGCACGGTGACCGGGATCATCACGATCAGCAGGATCAGGAATGGCACTGAACGCAGTACATTGACGACCAGCGACAGCGCGCGGTAGATGCCGCGCTGTTCCAGCAGCTGGCGCTTGCCGGTGATGAACAGCAGGATCCCGAGCGGCAGCCCGAGCAGGATGGTGAACAGCAGGGAAAAGCCGGTCATGGCCAGGGTTTCCCAGGTGGCTTGCCAGATATCGGCCCAGTCGATCAGAGAGAAATCCATTATCCTAGCTTCCTCAGTTGGACAGGCGCGAGTGTGCATTTTTCCGGCCTTCTGGCTAGGCGCGACGACGACGCGGACTGTATTCCGCTAGGAGGAGCAACGACGCGAGAAGGCCGGAAAAATGCACAATCGCGCCTGTAGCGCTGGTCATTTACCTGGCGGCGGTTATCGAACGAAAATAAGTTTGTGTCCATCTGAATTGTAGAGTGAAGCAAGCGGTCAACTGAGGAAGCTAGGATCATGCGAGTACCTCATGGCGGATGTTGTGCTGGTCCAGCGTGGTAAACACTTGGGCGACGTCGGCGGCTTCGCCGCGGATTTCCACCAGCAGCTGGCCATAGGGCGTGTCCTTGATGCGGGCGATGGTGCCTTGCAGGATGGTGATCAGCGCGGGGGTGGCAGCGGCAATGCTGCTCAGGATCGGCTGGTAGGTGATGTCGCCGACATAAGTCAAGCGCACCAGCAGGCCGCGCAGATGGCTGGCGCCAGGCGTCGCCGGTGGCAGCAGGACGCTTTCGGCAGCAAACGGCGTGCTTTCCGCCACCATGCTTTGCGTCACCGCATGCTGCGGATGGAGGAACACTTCCGCGACTTCGCCACTTTCAACGATGCGGCCGCCTTCGATCACCGCCACGCGGTCGCAGATATTGCGGATCACCTGCATCTCGTGCGTGATCAGCACGATGGTCAGGCCCAGCTTGCGGTTGATGTCGAGCAGCAGGCGCAAGATGGCCTGGGTGGTTTCCGGATCAAGCGCCGAAGTGGCTTCATCGCACAGCAGCAGATGCGGCGTATTGGCCAGGGCGCGGGCGATGCCGACGCGCTGTTTCTGGCCGCCGGACAGCTGCGCCGGGTATTTGTCGCGCTGCTCGCTCAGGCCGACCAGCGCCAGCAGCTCGGTCACCCGGGCGGCGCGCTCCTGCGGCGTGTACTTGCCGGTGATCTTCAGCGGCCAGTCGATATTGGCGGCCACGGTCTTGGCGCCGAGCAGGTTGAAATGCTGGAAAATCATGCCGATGCGCTGGCGCAGCCGGTGCAGGCCGCTGTTGTCCAGCGCGGTAATGTCTTCGCCCTCGACCAGCACTTTGCCGCTGGAAGGACGTTCCAGCATGTTAAGGGTACGGATCAGGGTGCTTTTGCCGGCGCCGGAGCGGCCGATGATGCCGAATATTTCGCCTTTTTTGATGTGCAGATTGATGTCGGACAATGCGGCGACGGCGGGCGCCTGGCTTTTTGCATTGCGTTCCAGCGGATAGGTTTTATGCAGTTGCTCGATGCGGATCACGGATTTGCTTCAGATTGGTCAGTCAGGCGTGCAATTTTAGCAGCGACTCTATATACGCCAAAGTTATATCTCGTTATGTATATATAACAATCCTGTTGTTAGGACTTGTTGCTGCGGCATGAGGATGGCGTGGCGACAACATGCAAAAAATGCTTTTTTATGGCATAGTGGACACACTATGAAAGCACTCAAGAGCGCACTGGCCAAAAGAGTTCTCGCTGATCCGAGCGCGACGCTGCAGCTGCGCGCCTATCTGGCCAGCAAGAATTCCCAGCCTTCATTGTCCACCACGGTCGCCACTGACGACGTGATCAGCTTGCATTCCGCGCAAGAGGGCACTGTCCTGTACCGTCTTACCGTAGTCCCCAAGGCCGCCTGAGCGGTGCGATGAACGTAGCACTACCTGCTCTCATCGTCTTCCTGCTATTGCTTCCCGGTTTCATCGCTCGTTCGCGCTTCAAGCGGGCTGAGCGCATTTCTCTCGATTATTCGCCGTTCGGACAGATTGTCACCGAGGCCATGCTGTGGAACTGCGTTTTCCATCCGCTCTGGCTGCTGGCCGCGGCCTGGCTGTTCGGCCACACCCTGCAACCCTTGCTGCTGCTGGAGCTGCTGTCGTCCGACGCCGCCAGCCAGGCCAAGGCGATCCAGGGCATCGCCTTGCAGTTTTCCTGGATCTGCGCCTATTTTCTGAGCCTGTATGCCGGCGCCTGGATCGTGCCGAACGGTTTCCGCCTGATGATCACGCACTATCGCCTGGACCGCGCCAACGCCGGCTGGTATGTTCCCTGGCTGCGTTTCAACCAGGCGCCCTGGTACTACCTGCTGACCGGCGCCGATTTCGACGAAGAGCAGCGGCCGGACCTGATCTCGGTATCGGCCATCGTCAACGTCGCCGGGCAGGCGGTGCTGTTCACCGGTATCCTGGACAATTTCTTTGTCGACGCCAATGGCAGCCTGGACCGCCTGATCCTGGAGAAGGTAATGCGGCGTCCGCTGTCGGCCGACAAGCCGGACGGCGCCAGCATTGCGGAAGAGCTGGAGCGCTTCTACGTGGTCGAGGGCGACTACTTTGTGCTGCGTTATAGCGAAGCGATTACCCTCAACATCGAATATATCCGGATGGACAGGCTAGTCGATGACGATATGCCTGAGCCGGAGCCTGCCGTGGACACGCTGAGCGAAGCCGACACACAGGATTAATCAGCGGGTTGGCTAATTGCGCAGTTGCCGCAATTTCGGATGCAGCAGCATCAGCATGGCAAACAGCGACAAGGCGGCGCCACCGTAGATGAACAGCTGGGACGGCGTGACATAGCGGATCAGATAGCCGGCGATCAAGGCAGACAGCGGTGCACTGGTGATCAGGATCAGCATCAGTATGCTGAGCACCCGGCCGTGCAGTGCGGTCGGAATGCGCCGTTGTATCCACGTAAACAAGCCGACCTGAACATAGCCGGCGCCGATGCCGACCGCTACCATCAGCGCCAGGCCGATCTCCAGCACGTGCGTGAAACCCATGCCAAGCACGGCCATGCCGGTCAAGCCGTCGATCAGGCAGACCGCGACGCCCAGATGCACCACTTTCCTGGCGCGCAGCCCGGCGCAGACGATGCCGATCAGCTGCCCCAGGCCGTTGGCTGCAATCAGTATGCCGAAGGCCGAAGCGCCGCCGCCCAGCTGGCGATCCACCCACAGCGGCAGCCCGACTTGCACCGGTCCGGCTACCAGCAAGGTGACCACTGCCCAGTAACTGATCAGCGTCCGCAGCACGCCATCCGACCACAGCCATTTCGCCGCCGGAACGATGGTAGCCAGCAGCGGCATGTCGGCCTGTTGCGCGGTTGCGACAGGCTGCGTGCGCGGCAGCAGGCGCGGCACAGTGACGGCCGCGACCAGGAAACAAGCTGCATTCAGCAGGAAAACCAGTCCCAGTCCATCCGCGGAGGTCGCCAGCAGGCCGGCCAGCAGCGGGCCGCCCAGCAGAGAAACCTGTGTGATCCCCATCAGCACCGCATTCGCCGATTGCAGCTGCTGCGGGTGGATCAGCCGGGGCAGCATGGCGACCCGCGCCGGAATGGCGAAGGCGCCCACCAGTCCCATGCCGCAAGCGAACAGATACATCATCCACAGCGCCAGCATGTCGTACAGCAGCAGCGTGCCTACCCCTGTGAGCAGGATGATGCCGCCGGTCAGCGCGCATAGCAGCACGGCGCGCGGCGAATGGCGGTCCACCAGCACGCCGGCGACCACCAGAAAAAAGATCTTAGGGACCGCCATCAGCGCCAGCACCAGGCCCAGCGCCGCGCTGTCGTTGCTCAGCTTCAGCACCAGCCATGGCAATGCCACCGTAGTCAACTGCTCTCCCAGGAAGGCAGCGAAAGAACCTGTCAGCAACAGCAGGAAGCCGCGGTGCAGCAACACCGGCGGCAGCCCGGCATGATCGGCGGCAGCCGTATTTTCCAATCCAAGTTCTTTGCTCATCTCGGTCATGGCGGGAGTGTATGTGTTGGAACGAACGGGCGCGCCGTGGCCGCCGCTCCAGCCGGAACGGCGAGATAAAAGACAGAACAGTCTACTTGGATTTTCCGCATTGCAACACCCTGTGAAAAGTGACAGTTTCGGCGCTTATTGCTTTCTGTAAAGTAACTATGTTGCACCGTATCCAAGCTGCAGCGCCGTGATGGCTTTTGCCTCGCAGTCGGAGAAGTACGGCGATTGGCGCCATTCCCGATTGCGCCTTCGAGGGCGGTCCGCCGCAATGGATGTCCATAACCATCTTGTTTCCTACTCCAAGAGAATTTCATGTGCACGCTCACCCATCCACAGTCTTGTCCATCCCGTCTCTTCGCTGAGACTGTCACTTCTGACGCTACGTCTTAAGAATCCGTCTCGAATCAAGGCTTGACGCCATATCCACGGCGCCGACAGGCGCGAGGCTTTTGGGGAGCGGACTGCGCTCCTCGTTTCCAATTGCTACCAGCACACTGCTTAGAGGGTTTCCATGTCGAATTCGCTTGAAACAAACGCTGCATCAAACTCCTTGTCCAACGGCGCTCCGGCCGGCATCCACGAACTCTCTTCGGTACAGCAGGTGGTCTGGCTGGACCAGATGCTCAATCCGGACATCCCTTACTACAACATCGGCCTGGCGGTGCAGATCGACGCCGCGATCGATCCGCAGCTGCTGGAGCAAGCCATCCGTGACTTTGCCATGGCCAACGATGCATCCCGGCTGAGCTTGGTCAAAGCCGGCGGCGTGGCGCGGCAGCAGGTGCTGCCGTCGGTGGATTTTGTCTTGCCGGTACTGGATTTTTCAGGTGAAGCCGATGGCGACCAGCGTGCGCGTCAGCACATGGAGCAGATGTTCAAGCAAAGCTTTGATCTGTACGGCGGACTGTTATGGAAAACGGTGCTGATACGCGTCAGTCCTGTGCGTTACTACTGGCTGCTGTGCTATCACCATCTGGTCGCGGACGGCATCAGCACCTCGCAGAGTTTCGCAGGCATTGCCAGCGCATACAATCGGCTGCTGGGACTGGATAGCACGGTAGCGGAAACGGCGCCAACGTATCTGGATTTCCTGGCCAAGGACCAGGACTATTTCTCTTCAGCGCGCTTTGCGGCCGACAAGGAATTCTGGCGCCATCGCTTTGCGCAGCTGCCGGCGCGGCTGGTGGCGGGCGACAGTGCGCTTGCCGCCAAGACGCTGGCGCCCAGCGAGCAGGTGTACTGGCCGATCGCGCGTGCTCAGTTTGAAAAGATGACAGCGTATGCATCCGGACATGGGTTTTCCGCTTCGGATTTCATGCTGGCGCTGACCAGCGTCTATTTCGCCCGCGCCGTCGACCTGGAAGAAGTGGTGATCGGCGTACCGATACACAATCGCAGCAATGCCCGTGAAAAAAACACCATCGGCATGTTTTCGTCGATCATTCCGGTCGGCTTTGCGCTGGACCGGCAACAACCGTTTGCGCAGGCGATGGCGGCGGTCGCCAAGGAATTGCGGCGCTGCTACCGGCACCAGCGTTTTCCGATCGCAGAAATCAACCGCCTGCATAACGTGGTGCAGAGCGGCTATCGCCAGTTGTTCGATGTTTCGCTGTCCTTTGAAGTCTTCAATACCGATTTCCCCATGGGGGGCGGACTGGCCAGCGGCGTCAAGCTGGACCACGGCTACGAACAGACGCCGCTGGCCATGTCGGTGCGGAATTTCCACGAGGACCAGGATGTGCTGGTGGTGTTCGATTACAACACGCGCCATTTCACGCGCGATGAAATCGTCCGCATCCAAAGCCGCATGGCTTTGCTGATGGATGCGATCCTGTCTGGCGCCGACTGCCCGCTTGATCAGCTGCCCCTGCTCAGCGCGGCCGAACGCCATCAGATTGTCTCTACCTGGAACGCGACCGAGGCCAGCTATCCTGCCACTTTGCTGCCGCAGCTGTTCGAGGCGCAAGCGGAACGGACGCCGCAGGCGCTGGCAGTGGAACAGGGTGCGGCACAGCTGAGCTACGCCGAACTCAATCGCCAGGCCAATCAATTGGCGCATTACCTGCGCGAACTCGGCGTCCAGCCTGACGACAGGGTGGCGGTCTGCGTCGAGCGCGGTCTGCCGATGGTAGTGGGTTTGCTGGCGGTATTGAAGGCAGGCGCGGCCTATGTGCCGCTGGATCCGGCTTATCCGGCGGACCGTCTGGCGCACATGCTGCATGACAGCGCGCCGCGGGTAGTGATGACGCAGGCAGGAATCGCAGGAAGCTGGCAGCAGGTGAGGGCGGCAATCGCAGCCGATTTACCCCTGCTGGACCTGCAAACGCCAAACTGGTCCGGATACCCGGAGCACAATCCCGACAGCGGCCATCTTCTGCCATCCAGCCTGGCCTACGTGATCTATACCTCGGGTTCGACCGGTACGCCAAAAGGCGTGATGGTCGAGCATCGCAATCTGCTCAATCTGGTGCACTGGCATTGCGCGGCATTCGATGTGCGGGCCGGCCAGCGTACTTCGTGCGTGGCGCGGCTGGGCTTCGACGCCGCGGTGTGGGAAATCTGGCCCACCCTGAGTGCCGGCGCCAGCTTGCTGCTGCCGCCGCAGGACCACGACGCGGCAACGGTGCTGGCATGGTGGCGCGAGCAGGCGCTGGACGTGAGTTTCCTGCCGACGCCGATGGCGGAACATGCTATGCGCAACGGCATCGTCAACCCGCATTTGCGCCATCTGCTGACCGGCGGCGACCGCCTGCGGTTAGGCCTGCAAAGCGACATGCCGTTCTCCCTGGTCAATAACTACGGGCCGACCGAGACTGCGGTAGTAGCGACCTCGGGCCGCCTGACGGCCGAGGATCAGATCTTGCACATAGGCAGGCCGATTGCCAATACCCAGGTCTATCTGTTGGACAGCAAGGGAGAACCGGTGCCGGTAGGCATACCTGGCGAACTGTACGTGGGCGGCGCCAGCGTAGCGCGCGGCTACCTGAACCAGCCGGAACTGACCGAGCAGCGCTTCGTCGCCGACCGTTTTTCGCAGCAGCCCGGTGCACGCTTGTACAAGAGCGGCGACCTGGCGCGCTGGCAGGCCGACGGTACGCTGGTGTACC